>CAZZYN010000007.1:0-83046 GCA_964658265.1 uncultured Acetobacteraceae bacterium
CGGGAAAGGATGCGCCGGATCGATCGTGATCGGTGTCAGCAGCGGATCGACTTCGCGCTGGTAAAAGTCGATGGCGTACTGGCGTGCGGCGCCATGGAGATCGGCGAGATCGAGCACGCGGATGCCGGCCTGGTGCAAGGCGGGCCGCAGCTGCTGGTTCCAGCAGACGTATTGCGACTCGACGAAGCGGTGCATCTCGGCTACGTCTTCCTCGAGGGTTTGTTCCGGGGTACGGCCGTCCGGGGCTACTTCCTTGAAGCCATCTTCAATACGCTGTAGCAGCCCGGCGATGCGGATCTCCACGAATTCGTCCAGATTACTGGCGGTGATGGAGAGGAACTTGACGCGTTCGAGAAGAGGATTGGTAGCGTCTTCTGCTTCCTGCAGGACCCGGCCGTTGAAGCGCATCCAGGACTGGTCACGATTGAAGAAGAGCTGATGGCGGGCGATCGGCTCGGCGGCGAGGGGAGTTTTGCTGCGGCGCGCGGAGGTCCGGGTCGGTGATTTGGTAGGTCTTACCGTCATAGTGAACATCCATTATCGCCGTTTCGATAGAGATCGTACGGTGATTGGTCAGCAGCGTGACCATTCAATCACGGTAGGGCGCACTGCATATGAATGGAAGGCAAAATCTGAACAGACAGAGTTGGCGACGTGGCTACTTGCGCAGGCGGATCCAGTGCGCGCCACTGGTCAGCCCTGCGGTGGATACAGGGTCCGTTTTTCCTCCTCGACCGAGGCGCGGGATAAACTAAGAAGAAGCAGACATACGGATGGGGATGATTATGAGCGAAGGCAAATGGACGACGGGCCCCGGGAAGACCGACTCAGTACAGGAGCTTTTTCAAACAGCAGCATTGATTCTGGCAGACCAGGCGGAGGCAATCGCTGCTTTTGAACGGGCCGTAGCGGCGAGCGATATCGATCCCTGCGCGGATCCGGCCACTGCGTTCACGCGCACCCGCGAAGTGCTGACGCAGCTGGCGGTAGCACGGGCGATCGCTCTCAATCCTGATGCGTTTGAACCACAGGGCATGGCGGCAGCGAGCGATGTCTGCCTGGATACAGATGACTGGGCGGCAACAGGGCTTACTTCAGAGCAGCTATCAGAGGTGGTGTCAGGAACAGGACGAACACGGTTGCGGGACTGGCTTGAGCATCTCCGCCCAGCGGCCAGGGTCATTTTTGTGCTGCGGGCGATCCTCGGCAAAGACAGTGCTGCCGTCGCAGCAGCGCTTGACGGCACGGTCGTCAAGCCGGGCTGGACTTCTGAACAGGTGGGGCAGGTATTCCGCGAGGCACTATGCTCGCTGGCGAGCTCACTGGTCCAGTCGCCTATGCCGGTGTAGGAGATACCGGGCTGGATCCCTGGCACCTCGACAGGGTGAAAGATTCGGCTGCCACTGTTCAGCACGATTCCGCAAAACTTTAAAGTCCTTCCATCGCCACGGGCATCCAAAAGCACGTAACCAGCTCAAGATCCGGAAGATGCGGGAGAGAACAGCAGCGTGACGCGAACGAGCAAACGAGTGAAACCATCCTGGCGGCCACAGAAGTTGGCGGGCGGTCTGGCAACAGCCCTGGTTCTCACAGCACTGGCCAATCCTGGCCAGTTGCGTGGGCAGGGTTTTGGAAGCGGTTCATCGTCTTCGAGTTCGTCGTCATCCGCCTCGGGATCTGCTGCCGGTAACGCGGGTTCTGGAGGCAGCAGCAGCGCGAGCAGCCTGGGGCCAACAGTGCCGCAGCCGGCTGCCAGCAGCACCTACCAGGGCAGCGTGGTGACCACGCAGGCGACGAACGAGGTTCTGCCGCTATCGATTGAGAAGGCTATCGCGCTGGCGTTGCAGCACAATCTGGGTCTCATCGTGTCGAATGTCAATGTGAGCACGGCCGGCGGTCAGAGGCTGCAGCAATTGCAGAACCTGCTGCCTACGATCACCGCGGATTTCCGCATTGCGGACCAGCAGACCAATCTCAAGGCGCAGGGGCTGAGCATCCCAGGCATTCCGACGATTATCGGACCCTACGGCTACCAAGACGTGCGGGCTTCGCTAACGTGGTCCCTCTTGAATATCTCATCGCTGCAGAAATACCTGGCATCGAAGCACAACTTTCAGTCAACGCAGTTGACGCTTGCCGACGCCAAGGACCTGGTGATCCTGACGACAGGCAATGCGTTTCTGGTCTGCGTTGCGGATGCTTCGACGATCCGAAACGACCAGGCGCAGGTCGATACGGCAAAGGTCTCGCTTGACCAGGCCGTTGCAAATCACCAGGCAGGTACGGCGCCGCTGCTCGATGAGCTGCGCGCGCGGGTGGACTATCAGACCCAGCAGCAGAATCTGATCAGTGCACAGAACCAGTATGAAAAAGATCGCATTGCGCTGGCACGGACCATCGGCCTGCCGCTGGACCAGAAGTACGAGCTGACAGACCTGCCGAGCTATGTGCCGCTGCAGGAAGTAGACGAAAAGGCGGCGCAGGCACAGGCGCAGCAAACACGGCAGGATATCGCTGCCGCCAACGAGGCTGCGAAGGGCGCCGGGGAGAACCGCAAAGCTGCGACTGCCGAGCGGTACCCGACGATTGCCTTCAGTGGCGACTTCGGCGATATCGGTCAGAATCTGAGTCATTCGCACGGGACTTTCACAGCAGTAGGTACGGCGAGTGTGCCAATCTTCGAAGAGGCAAAGCTGCGTGGCGACGCGCGGATTGAACAGGCACAGCTCGACCAGGAAGTGGCGCAGTTGAATAACCTGCGCGGTTCGGTACAGGCGGATGTGGCTGACAGCATCTACGACATTCAGACAGCAGCGAAGCAGGTAGAAGTGTCGCGCAGCAATGTGCAGCTGGCTACGCAGGAGCTAAGTGACGCGCAGCAGCGGTACGCGAGCGGCGTGTCTGACAATCTTGCCGTGACCCAGGCCCTGGCGTCCGTGGCGCAGGCGAATAGTCAGTACGTGACGAGCCTGTACCAGCATAATGTGGCCAAGCTGGAGCTAGCCCGGGCGATGGGTGTAATTGGAACGAAGTATCAGCAATTTCTTGGAGGAAAGTAACTGTGGCCGAACAGAATCCAGAGTCAGGGCGACCAGGCACGGCGGTAGCGGAGGACCATAAAGACTCTGACCAGCAGCAGCCGGAACCAGCGCAGAAGAAGAAGCGTCGCAGTTTCATCATTATCGGTGTTGTGGCGCTGCTGGTCGTAATAGCCCTGTTGTTCTGGTGGCATTCGACATTCTACGAAGACACAGATGATGCGTCCGTTGCAGGTCACCTGATCCAGATCAGCCCGCGTATCCAGAATCACGTATTGAAGGTGAACTTTACCGAGAACCAGTCAGTAAAGGCAGGCGACGTGCTGGTCGAGATCGATCCCCACGATTACCAGATCATGGTGTCGCAGGACGAGGCGAACCTGGAAGCTGCCGAGGCGAATTACGAGTCCGCCAAGGTAAATGTGCCGATCACCAATATCCAGACGACGAGCAATATTTCGCAGGCGGGTGCATCGGTGCTGGGTTCGGATGCCGGTATCCA
This sequence comes from uncultured Acetobacteraceae bacterium, assembly GCA_964658265.1. Taxonomy (GTDB): domain Bacteria; phylum Acidobacteriota; class Terriglobia; order Terriglobales; family Acidobacteriaceae. The sequence goes on from CAZZYN010000007.1 coordinate 3,541, forward strand.
CAGGGCGCAGCGGCAATTCGAGCAGGCGCAGGCAGCGGTGGCACAGGCCGAGGCTAACAATATCAAGGCGCAGCAGGATCTGCAGCGGTACACACCCCTGGTCGAGAAGGACGTCATCTCGAAGCAGCAGTATGACCAGTATGTAGCGACGGCGCGGGCAAGCGAGGCGCAGCTGCAGCAGGCGAAGGCAAGTGCCATCGCGGCAGAAGACCAGATTGCGATTGCCAAGCAGCAGAAGCAGGAGTCGATTGCACAGCTGCAAAACGCCAAGAACGGACCGAACCAGGTAAAGGCGCAGAAGTCGAAGGCTGACCAGGCGGCGGCGCAGGTAGAGCAGGCGAGAGCCGAGCTGGATCAGGCGCGGCTGAATCTGACCTACACAAAGATCGTGGCGCCGGCAGATGGCATCATCACCAAGAAGAGCGTCGAGATCGGTGACAACGTGAGTGTCGGCCAGAACCTGGCAACGCTGGTATCGCTGGACGACATCTGGATCACGGCCAACTTTAAGGAGACCCAGCTGCGGCATATGCAGATTGGGCAGGCGGTCAAGATTCACGTCGACGCCTATGGCAGGGACTATAACGGACGCGTGACCCAGGTGGGCGGCGCGACGGGCTCGAATCTGAGCCTGTTTCCGCCGGAAAATGCGACTGGCAATTATGTGAAAGTGGTGCAGCGCGTACCGGTACGCATTGATCTCGACCAGGGTGAGAACCAGGACCATATTCTGCGGCCCGGACTTTCCGTCGAACCGACGGTGCGCGTCAAGAACTAGCGCAAGCAGGCGGGCGTAAGGAATCGGCTGGTGTGGGATTAAAGATCCGGCCTGCTTTTTCCTTTGTGCCTCAGCGACCATACTCGTCGCGTGCATCTTAATGGATGAACAGGAGGAATTATGAGCAGCAACAATAGTGCGTTGAAGACACGGCAGACCAAGGGTCCCGACCTTATTACCCCGAACTGGAAGCAGAGCGCCAAAATCACGCAACAGTACGGCACGGTGGTGAAAAACATTCCGATCGGCCTGCCGACGGAAACAAGGCAGGAGATGGTCGACCAGCTGAACCTGCTGCTGGCGGACACGATTACCCTGCGCGACCTCTATAAGAAGTCGCATTGGCAGGTAGCCGGACCGACCTTTTACCAGCTGCACCTGCTGTTCGACAAGCACGCCGGCGAGCAGAGTGAGCTGGTGGACACGATTGCAGAACGGATTCAGCTGCTGGGCGGCGTAAGCATCGCCATGGCGCACGACGTGGCGGCGAACACGCGTCTTGACCGGCCGCCGATCGATCGTGAAGAGGTACCGGTGCAGATTTCGCGTCTGCTGGAAGCACACGACTTCATCCTGAGGACGACGCGGGAACTGGCGGAAAAAGCCGAGGACGTGAAGGATTCCGGTACGAACGATATGCTGGTCAGCAATGTGCTGCGTACCAATGAACTGCAGACCTGGTTCGTGAGCCAGCACCTGGTGGACATGCCGCTGGTATTCGCCAAGTAATTCTGGCTGGTTTATTGAGGGTTGACTGAAGGGCCGGAGAGATCCGGCTCTTCGTCGTTTACGACGAAAGACACGAATTCGGCATCAAAGCAGCGCCGTGGCTCATCTATACTGCAGCCAAACGTTCCAGGGCTTCGAAATTCATGCCGATCGCTGTTGATTTCTTTCTTCATTACGTCTATCTGATTCTCTTCCTATGGGTAATGGCGGAGCAGCTTGGCATGCCCATTCCCAGTATTCCGTTGTTGCTGACTGCTGGCACGCTGACGGGGACGCACAAGGCGCATCTTCCGCTGGTTTTGCTGGTAGTGATGCTGGCATGCGCGATCAGTGACTCAATCTGGTACCTGCTGGGCAAGAAGTATGGCGGGTCCGTGGTGAAGATGCTGTGCCGGCTTTCGCTGGAATCGGCTACGTGCGTGCGTAAAACGACAAATTACTTCACATCGCATGGTTCGAAAGCGCTGTTGATCGCCAAGTTTATTCCTGGCCTGAGCACGGTGGCGGCACCAATTGCGGGGCAGACAAATATGCCGTATTCGACGTTCCTGGCGTACGACATGGGTGGTGCGCTGCTGTGGTCGCTGTCGATGACGCTTGCCGGCAGGTTTTTCGGGGATGCGCTGGAGAAAGACCCGCATGTTCTTGGAGTCTTCGGACATTTTGCAGGTGTGTTGTTCATCCTGCTGCTGCTGGGGTTCTTTCTGTACAGGGTGTTGAAGCAGCAGGCTTTCCTGAAGCGCGTACGCGGCGCCAAGATCGAGCCTGAAGAGCTGAAAGAGATGATGGATGCGGGCCGTGAGATGTTCATCGTGGATCTTCGTCATCCGCTGGACTACCTGCCGGACCCTCGCGTGTTACCGGGGGCGCTACGACTTTCGCCCGAGTCGATTTCGACGCATTCCGAACAGATTCCGCGCGACCGCGACGTGGTCCTGTACTGCACCTGCCCAAGTGATGCGACCAGCGGCAAGGTAGCGCTGCGACTGCGCAAGCTGGGCATCTTCCGGGTCAGGCCGCTGCGAGGCGGATTCGATGAATGGAAGAAGCTGGGATATCCGCTGGTTCACCTGGATGAAGAGGCCGGGCACAACGCCGCGTGATCGGAGCGTTTGAGCTTTGCTGTTGCTCTTTCTGAAAGCCGCCATGCCACCTTTGTGTAGGCAGGCACGGAGTCAGCTGCGGTTACCATTGGCATGACGAAGCAGCTGAGGAATGACCATGGCGTGGACCGAAAGCTATCACTGTGATGTCTGCAACAGCCCCCGCAATGATGCCGGTGACTGGTGGCTTGCCTGGTCGGAGGCGATTGATCCCGGCGCGGATGCACCGACACAGCCAATGCTCCGGCTGACGCCGTGGACGCCCAGGCTCTCGCAATCACTGGCAGTAAAGCACCTGTGCGGCGCGCGTTGCGCGCAGACCATGATGGACCGCTGGATGCGTGGTGAGAATCCGGTGCCTGCAGTGCGTCTTGGCACTGTTGACGCTGCGGTGACAGGATCGCGAGAGAGTTCATTGCGCTCCAAGGAGACGGCGGAGGCAAGTTGATCGCCGCAGGCTGTCGACTAACATGGTGACACCGGCATGCACCTGATTCGATTGAGCATGCGGGATCACTGGAGACGAAATTGGCTTACAAAGATTTGAGGGAGTGGATCAAAAGGCTGGACCGCGAAGGGGAGCTGAAGCGTGTCCGCGAGGAAGTTGATCCGATCCTGGAGATTGCCGAAATTACGGATCGTGTATCGAAAGCGGGCCGCAAGGGCGGTGTGAAGGGATACGCCGCGGGAGGTCCGGCACTCTTGTTTGAGCGTATTAAGGGCTATCCAGGCGCGCGCGTCCTGATGAACCAGTTCGGCAGTGAGCGCCGCATGCGGATGGCGCTTGAGACTGAATCTCTTGACCAGGTGGCGGGTCGCATCCAGGCGCTGCTGCAGCAGAAATCCCCGGACAGCCTGCTGGACAAATTGAAGCTGTTACCACGGCTCGCCGAGGTCGGCAGATTTTTCCCGAAGACGATCCCGGCTAAGCAGGCTGCCTGCAAAGAAGTGATACTCCGGGAAAACTTCAACGTGCTCGACTTTCCCGTGCTGCAGTGCTGGCCAATGGATGGCGGCCGCTACATCACACTCCCGCTGGTGGTGACGCGGGATCCTGTGCATGGCAAGCGCAACATGGGCATGTATCGCATGCAGGTATATGACAGCCGGACGACAGGCATGCACTGGCAGCGGCAGAAAGTGGCAGCCGAACATGTGCGGGACCGTCTGCGCCGCGAAGCTGAGCAGAATGCCGGAGGTGACCCGGTAGCAGCGCGGGTGCAGGCGATGGCGGAGACAGCTGGCGGAACGATTGCGGCGGCCAGCCTGTCGGCGCTGGGCATGGGGCAGCCGGCGGGTAACGCTGTCGCGTATGGGATTGTGAAGGAGCATCGCATGGAGGTGGCTGTTGCGATCGGGACTGATCCCGCGACCACATTTTCTGCGATTGTGCCTGCGCCTCCCGAGGTGGAGGAATATATCATTGCTGGCTTTCTCCGCCAGGAGCCGCTGGAGCTGGTGAAGTGCGAGACGGTGGACATCGAGGTGCCCGCGCACGCGGAGATTGTGCTCGAAGGCTATGTCGATCTGCATGAACTGCGGAGCGAGGGCCCGTTCGGCGATCACACCGGCTTCTACACCATGAAGGACGACTATCCGGTCTTCCATATCACCTGTATTACGCATCGCAAAAACCCTGTCTATGCTGCGACGATTGTCGGGAAGCCGCCGATGGAGGATGCATGGATGGGCAAAGCCGTCGAGCGCATTTTCCTGCCGCTGATGCGCTTGACGATTCCGGAGATTGTCGACATCAATCTGCCGGCGGATGGCGTGTTTCACAACTTGATGATTGTTTCGATCCGGAAGAGTTATGCAGGCCAGGCGCGTAAGGTGATGAACGGAATCTGGGCGCTGGGCCAGGCGATGTTTACCAAGTGCATCGTGGTGGTGGATGAGGATTGCGATGTGCAGGACCTGGGTGAAGTGACGCTGCGGACGACCAACAATATCGATCCCGAACGGGATATTCAATTTACGCTGGGTCCGATTGATTCACTGGATCATGCATCGCGGCTCCCGAATTTTGGCAGCAAGATGGGCATCGACGCCACGCGCAAGTGGGCTGCAGAAGGCTTTACGCGACCATGGCCGCCGATGATTGAAATGGATCGCACGACCAAACAGAGGATCGATGCGATCTGGAAAAACCTGGGTCTGGAGTAACTGCTGACGATGCTGCGAAGAGCGAGATTACTGGTGGTGCCCGGACTGCTTGGCCTGGTATGCAGTGTTGCGCGAGCACAGGTGCTGGACGGCTTCACGTGGGTGAACCAGAAGACGGATACGGCAACGATGGAATCGGTCGCGCACATACTGCAGGCGGTTGATTACACCTCGATTGTTGAAGTCGCTTACCTCGCGTCCTCGGCTGCTCCTGCAGCAAACGGTGCCGAGACGACGGTGCCGCTGGGCCCGGCTCCGGTCGCTTCGGCGCTACTGAGAAACGATGCGCACATGCTGGCGATCGTGTCGAAGCGGCCCAGCGTCACGGCACTGCCGAGTGAGTCCACCATCTCGGTATATGACCTGAGCCTGAAGTACGAAACATCTACTTTACTGATGACCGGATCGGGCCTGCGCTTTGCAGGATGGCTGCGATTTACGAGGGAAGACCAGCCGGAGCTGGTGGCGACGTACCAGGATTGCGCAGGGGCCTGCCAGAAGACGACCTTCTTCACCTCGTTTTATCTTGATGGGAAGACGCGGGAGTGGAAATCACGCTGGCCGCGTGCAGTGGCAGGAGCACCGCTGTTTTCCGAAGGACAGGAAGCAAATGGCGGCCAGCAGGTGTATGCGCTGATGGTGGATGACACCGGCCGCGCGACACTGGGGGCATGGCAGCACTACTCGGGCCGCAAGCGGCGCGACAGCGACTATGTTTTCAGTTATCACCTGACGCAGTGGACACAAAAAGATGTGATCGACACGCTGGATGGTGCGGCAGCGAAGGCGATGCAGACCAGGCTGTGCCGTGCACAGGATGAGGCGCTGGGTATTGCCGGCGGTCAGGACAGTGCGGTCTGCAGACAGGGCGGCAGTGTTGCGACTGTGGAGAGTACCCCGAAGCCGCGCCGTTGAGGATTATTCGATAGCGACGAGATGGATCGCGGTGAGCTGGTGAACCCAGCGTGCCGGACGTTTGTCTTCAGTGTTAATCAGCTGAAGCGGCCCCTGCTTCGCAGGCAGGACCTGACCGTTCAGAGTGTCGGCGATCAGGACCGAACCTGGATGGAATGCAGGATCAACCTCAGCCAGGGAGTAGACGGCTTTATAGTGATCAGCTCCCTCCGCGATCAAGTACATACCCAGCCCTTTGCCGTGCAGGTCCTTGCCTAAGGGAGCTTGGATTTTTGCCAGGACATCGCTCAGCAATACTCCGCCGTAATTCTCTTTGACCTGGGTATGCGTGTTGAAAACCGCGATGGTGTGGCGCGTCATGATCGCGATGTCGGCGGCAGTGACAGGCACCTGCTCCCCTCGCAGACCAGTCATGGTGATGGTCGGAATCGCAGCTGGATCCTGAGTAGCGGCTTGCTGCGCCTCTCCGGCTGGAGCAAGTTGAGCACAGGCCGGGAGGATCGAGGCGGAGATAAGAAAAGCCATCGAAATCAGGAACCGTGCAAGCAACCTTCTGCGCAGAAATGTATTAGTCAGCTGAGTCACAGCCTTATCTTCGTTCAAGCGCAAAGCATATGCAACGGCTTGCACCTGCGCCGAATCCTTTCTTCAGGAACCGGGTCAAATAAAGGGAAGCGGCACCGAGTGCAGCGTGCGCTGCAGGGCTGTACGCACGCAGGTTGCGTTCAAGGCGAGAGTACGTTCGATGATGAGGAAGGCAGTAGTACAAATCTGGATCCTGCTGTTGTGGCTGATAGCAGTGCCGAGCCTGGCGCATGCCAGTGCAGCGTTGCTGCTGGAAGAGCCGTTCGGCACGTTCGGCTATCTGAACCCAACAGGACATGCGGCAATCTATCTTTCGGATGTGTGTGCCGAGACACCTACGCACCTGCGCCGTTGTGAACGCGGCGAGCAGGGGGTCGTGATCAGCCGCTATCACCATGTTGACGGGTATGACTGGCTGGCGATGCCACTGGTGCCCTATCTCTATGCATTGGATTCACTTTCAAAGGTTCCAGTGAGTGTCTCGCCGGCGTCGGAAGCTGAACTGCGCGATGCGTACAGGCGTGCGCATCTTGAGTCACTCGCGCCTGATAATGCGGATGGCACGACTCCAGGTGGAGAATGGCCGCAGCTGGTGGGTGCGTTGTACGACCGCAAGATTTATGTCTACCAGTTCGATACGCAGGCTGAAAGCGATGAGGCGCTGATCGCAATGTTGAACAGCCGGCCTAACAAAAGCCACTTCAATCTGTTCTTTAACAACTGCGCTGATCTCTCCCGAACCATTCTCAATTTCTATAACCCGCACAGCGTGCATCGGAATATGACTGCAGATGTCGGCCTGACAACGCCGAAGCAGCTGGCTCGCTCGCTTCGCCAATACGGAGCGCGCCATGAGCGTTTGAATCTGCGTATGTATGTGCTGCCGCAGGTGAGTGGTACGGTCGGGCGGAGCAAGCCAGTGGATGGCGTCATTGAATCGTTCCTGAAGACCAAGTACGTCGTGCCGGTGGCAATCTTCCAGCCGCTGGTTGCGGTCGGCCTGACTGCCGACTATCTAATGCGCGGGCGCTTCAACCCGGCCAGCGAGGCGGTTGCGCTTCCGAGTGGATCCGGTGTGCGCAGTCTGTTTTCTTCCGGCTCACTCTCCGAGGCTGGAACGATTCCGCCGAAGAGCAATGCGCTTGCAGTGGCTGCCTCCAGCCTGGAAGAGGGTGCGGCTCTGCGCTATGCCAGCAATGGTGGCGATGAAGCGGCGGGCAACGTCCTGCCATTCGACACCCTGTCCGGAACGGAATAGATCAGGGGTGCGCGGTCAGCGGGTCGAATGCAGAGAGGCGGGGCAGACGGTCGGATTCGGGTTAAAATCGCGATGTGTCCAACCCGAACGCACTGACCTTTCAACAGCTTCTCTTTAATCTGCAGACTTTCTGGGCAGCGCGAGGATGCGTGCTGCAGCAGCCTTATGATGTGGAAGTTGGTGCAGGCACCATGTCGCCAGAAACCTTTCTGCGGGTGCTGGGGCCGAAGCCCTTTTCGGTAGCGTATGCGCAGCCGTCACGACGTCCGGCAGACGGCCGGTATGGCGAAAATCCGAATCGCCTCTTCAAACATACGCAGTTCCAGGTGATTCTGAAGCCGCCGCCGGCGAAGGTGCAGGAGATCTATCTCGAGTCGCTGGCGGCGATGGGCATTGATCTGCGGCAGCATGACCTGAAGTTTGAAGAGGACAACTGGGAGTCGCCCACACTGGGAGCCTGGGGAATTGGCTGGCAGGTGATGCTGGACGGGCTGGAGATCACGCAGTTCACCTATTTCCAGCAATGCGGCGGCATCGATCTTGATCCCATTTCGGCTGAAATTACGTATGGCCTGGAGCGAATTGCAGCTTTTCTGCAGGATGTTGATTCGATCTACGACATCGTCTGGGCGCGTGAGCCGGAAACTGTTGGCAAGCCTGGCCGGGACATTACCTATGGCGAGGTACGGCAGCTGGAAGAAGTGCAGTTTTCTGTCTTCAACTTCGAAGATGCCGATGTCGAGAAGCTGTGGCAGCACCTGAAGCTGTACGAGGAAGAGTGCCAGGCGCTGCTGAAGCGTTTCGCGATCATCAAGGAAGATGCCGATGACCGCGAACGCCGCAGGTTTCCGATCCTGGCGGGTTACGATCTCTGCCTGAAATGCTCCCATCTCTTCAACCTGCTGGATGCACGCGGCGCTATTTCGGTGACTGAACGCGTGGGCGTGATTGCGCGCATCCGCAACCTGGCCGTGGGTCTAGCCACGGCCTATGCAGCACAGCAGCAGGAAGCACTGACCCCGGCCTGATGCAAAAAGAAAGCACGTAGAGCATGGCTACATTTTTACTGGAAGTTGGATTGGAAGAGATGCCGGCGCGGATGATTGCCGGTGCCGAGCAGGAACTTGGTCGAAGAGTCAACGACCTGCTGTCGCGGACAAAGCTGCGCGATGATGCATCGTTGACAGAGACTTTTTCGACGCCGCGGAGACTGGCAGTACGGGTGACGGGCATCAGCGAGCGGCAGCCGGCCAGTGAAGAACAATTGACGGGGCCTGCTGTAAGGATTGCCTACAAAGACGGCCAGGCAACGCCGGCGGCATATGCCTTTGCAAAAAAAGCTGGCGTCGAGATCGATGCGTTGACGACGGTCGTGACGTCAAAAGGCGAATACGTAACAGCCGTGAAGGCGAATAAGGGGCAGCCTGCGGCCAGCCTGCTGGTGGAACAGCTGCCGAAAGAATTGGCACAAATGTACTGGGCGAAGAGTATGTACTGGCGTCCAGGAAAGCCGGAGCGCTTTGTGCGACCGCTGCAGTGGCTTCTTGCGCTGCTCGACGAAGGGCTGGTGCCGGTCGAGTTCGCTGGTGTGGCGGCAGGCAAGGTTACATATGGCCATCGTGTTCTGCACGGTAGTGCGCCGATCGCGATCGGGCTGCCGTCGGAGTACCAGGAGAAGCTCCGCGATGCATTTGTGATGGCGGATGTTGCGACGCGGCGACACACGATCCGCAAGGCACTGGATGCGGTTACGCGCACGGTAGCGGGGGCACGGTGGCGTGAAGATGAAGCCCTGGTCGAGACGGTGACCCACCTGACGGAGTGGCCCACCGTGGTGTTGGGCAGCTTTGAAGCAGAGTATCTGACGCTGCCGGAAGAAGTACTGGTGACCGTGATGCGGGATCATCAGAAATACTTTGCGGTAGAAGATGCCAGCCGCACACTGGCGCCGCATTTCCTGGCTGTACTGAACACGAAGGTCGATGAACAAGGAAGTGCGATTATTCGCCACGGCAATGCGCGGGTGCTGCGTGCGCGCTTCAATGATGCACGTTTCTTCTGGGATTATGACCAGAAACAGTCACTGGATGCCCGCGTCGAATGGTTGAAGAATGTCACTTTCCAAAAAGATCTCGGCAGCTATTATCAGAAAACCGAGGCAAACAGCAGCCTGGCTACGGCACTTGCAGAACTGATTGCGGCCAGGGGTGTTGATGTTGATCGTGAAGGACTAGTGCTTGCAGTGCGGCTTGCCAAGGCCGACCTGACTGCCGAGCTGGTGAAGGAGTTCACCGAGTTGCAGGGCGTGGTAGGCGGCCTCTATGCGCGGGCCCAGGGCCACGGCGAAGTTGTGGCGAGGGCTATCTACGCGCAATATCAGCCGGCATCCATGGAGGACGCGATTCCGATGACGGTTGAAGGCCAGTTGCTGGGTCTTGCCGATCGCATGAACACGATCGTCGATATGTTTGCTGTCGGGCTGGAGCCGACAGGGTCGAAGGATCCATTTGCACTGCGACGTGCGGCAAACGGCGTGGTGAAGATTCTTGCTGAGTCGCGGCTGCCTTTGAAGCTCTCCGAGTTGATCGCTGCTGCTGTGAAGTATTCAGCCCGCGGTAATGCAGAGTCGGCAAGTCCGGCGGTCAAGGGCTTCCTCCATGAGCGGCTAGAGTTCCACCTGCGGGAGGCACGCGGGTGTTCCTACGACGTGGTGAATGCAACGCTGGCGACTGGCGCGGACGACGTGGTGGATGTGCTGGCACGCGCCGAGGCGCTGACAGCGATGCGCGGGTCTGAAGATTTTGCAGCAGTGTCGTCTGGATTCAAGCGCATCAAGAACATTCTGCGGCAGGCAGCGGAGAAGTCGTCCGACTTCTCGGCCGACAGCGTTGACAACGCACAACTGCAGGAGCCGGAAGAAAAGGAACTGTATGCGGCAGCGCAGCGCCTGGGGCCGGAAGTGGAGCGGCTGCAATCGATCGGTGATTATCGTGCTGCGTTGGAGCAGACTGCGCTTCTGCGTCCTGTGATCGATGGGTTCTTCGACAAGGTGATGGTGATGGCACCCGATCCTGAACTTAGACGGAATCGGCTGGCATTGATCGCGCAGGTGCTGCGAGGTTTCTCACGGATCGGGGATGTTTCCGAGATGACGGCGCCGCGTACTCCCGGCACCGCGTAAGGCTGACAGCACGTCAGCCGACGTGGCAGACGGCGATGCTGGCATTGTGGTAGCGGCAGTCGAGGCCGCTACTTTGTTTCAGCTGCACGATGACCCAGCTCACTTCGTAATCGCGCGCAAGACGATGAAAATCTGCGGGCGTGAATGCACTCCATCCTGCTTGTGCATCCATCTGCCGTTTCCATTCGGGAGCCAGTTCAGGAAACATGGAGACAACGCCGCTGTCTTTAATCTGGTCAGCCAGAGCACTGCGCTGGGCGATGGCTCGAAAGCCGTGAGCGTCCTCACCCGGAGCGTGCATGTATTCGGGTGGCAACGCAAACAGAGCATCTTCCGGAGTGTTCTTCCGGACCCACTCAAAGCCCTGGAGCCAGGCATTGCCGGTCTGGGCCCACGGCCACTCGATATGTGCACTCTCCGGATACGTAGCCTTGTCGATGGTGACATCCATGGCAGCCAGTGCAAGCAGTACAAGGCTCCATCGCCAGGTGCGAGCGCGCAGGACGTATTCTCCGAGGAAGCCGCCGACGAGCAGGAAGAGGACGATGTAGATCAATTGAAACCCGCGCATGGGCTGGAGACGAACGAACGACTCAAAGCCGGGGATGAGGCTGATGATGAGGAAGAAGATGGTTGCCAGGCTGCCGCAGAAGAAAGCTCCTCCGCAGACGCGTCGTAACAGGGGAGTCGTCGCCCGTGTCGGAACGCGCCAGAGATAAAACAGGATGGCAAGCGGAATGAAGACACCAGCCCACTCGATTGCGGTCCAGCGGGAGGCGAAGAAGAAGGTGCGGCTCTGCATGGTTTGCCGGTAAGGCTCCTGCACGCGACCCCATGCGAGGCCAAGAGGCAAGGCTGAGGCGTAGACGGGAACCCGGTCGGGGATGCGGATGGTGAGTTCAGAGAGATAGTAGGCGCCAATCAGCATGGTCGCGAAGACGCTCATCAGGGGATGCACGGTGAACGCGAGTGCGAGCGACGCCAGGGCGATCATCCGTTTTCCGGTCACAGCGCTGACGAAGGCGACGAGCGTGAGCGGTGTCGAGATGGTGCGCGCCGTGAAGTAGGGATCCATGATGGGGATCGACGTACCGGCAACGAAGAGACATGGGACAAAAGCGAGCACCAGGACAGCGGACCAAGCGGCGCGACTGGAAGAGAACATGTGCTCCGCGAGTCGGAAGGCCGAGGCCAGCAGGAGGAAAAGACCGAAGATCTGCCACAGCAGGACGCTCCAGGCTACAGAGCCGCCGAGCCATTTTGCTGGCAGACCGGCCAGTATCGGGAAGATGGAAAGACTGCCGTGGGCATGAAAGAAGGCGGCATTCGCGTGAAACATTGCCGGATGCAGGCGCTGCAGGATGTCAGGCAGATAGATCGCGCCATCATCCGTGGCGTAGTGATAGCCATTCGCGAAGAACGAAGCGAGTGTCAGCAGCAGCAGCAGGCCGTATCGGGTTGTTTTGTGCAATCGTGCTACCCGTCTGCCTGGAATAACCAAGCTTGCTGCGTCACGTATGGCAATGGTTGGCACTGCCACAGGATGAAAGAAGTAGAGACCTCGGGTCTCCTGTTAGTTAGCTCGATGAGTGAACCCTGAATCTACGTCCAAGTCTCGCATCCACATGCAAATTTGCGACACCAGTTACATGGTGTCGCAAAGAGTCGCTACTGGATGGCCGGGTCCCGCCGTTCGGTGTCGATTGCCAGTTCACTAAAGGCGGCCTGGGCGCGCGCACTGTCGAACTTGCCTTCGCGTGCCAGTTTTGACAGTGTTGCGGCGACGATCGATTCAGCGTTGACTTCGAAGTGGGCGCGCAGGTATTCACGATTATCGCTGCGGCCGAAGCCGTCGGTGCCGAGCGAAACCAGGCGTGAGGAGAGCCAGGGCGCGAGCGAATCCGGCTGTGCTTTCATGTAATCGCTGGCGGCGATGATGGGTCCTTTTGCGGTGCCGAGGGCCTTCAGGATGTATGGCTGCTGCTCCGGCTCGGCGGGATGGAGACGATTGCGGCGTTCTGTCGCAAGGGCATCACGGCGCAGCTCGTTGTAGCTGGTCACACTCCAGACGTCGGCCTGGACAGAATATTTTTCCGCAAGGATCGACTGGGCGCGCACCACCTCGTTCAGGATAGGACCACTGCCGAAGAGTTGGGCGACAGCCTTGCCCTTGGCTGCTGCTTTGAACTTGTAAATGCCGCGGACAATGCCTTCCGTGATGTCTTTACGGCCGTCATTCGGAAGCTCAGGCATCGCATAGTCTTCGTTGTACATGGTGATGTAGTAGAAGCAGTCTTCGCCCTGCTGGTACATACGGCGGAGACCGTCCTGCAGAATGACGGCGAGTTCGTAGACGTACGCCGGATCGTAACTGATGCAGGTCGGCACAGTGCTTGAGAGCACGTGGCTGTGCCCGTCCTGGTGCTGCAGTCCTTCGCCGAGCATGGTCGTGCGTCCGGCGGTACCGCCCATCAGGAAGCCCTTGCCGCGTGAGTCGGCGAAGGCCCAGACCATGTCGCCGACACGCTGGAAGCCGAACATGGAGTAGTACATGTAAAAGGGCACCATCGGCATTTTGTAGTTGGAGTAGGCGGTGCCGGCCGCCGTGAATGATGCCATCGAGCCTGCCTCGGTGATACCTTCTTCGAGAATCTGGCCATCCAGTTCTTCGCGATAGTAGAGCAGCATGTCATTGTCATGCGGCTGGTATTTCTGACCATCGCTGGCATAGATACCGACCTGGCGGATTGCGGATTCCAGACCGAAGGTGCGTCCTTCATCGGGGACAATCGGTACGATGAGTTTGCCGATCTCGGGATCTTTCAACAGGTGACGCAGGATGCTGACGAAGCCCATTGTGGTTGAGACAGCACGGCCTTTTGAGCCGGCAGTCCACTCGCCGAAGTAGCTAAGGTCCGGCGCTTTGAAGGTGGGTGTCGGCACGCTGCGCTGCGGGATGTAACCGCCGAGCTGTTGACGGCGCTCCTGCAGGTAGACGATTTCCGGACTGTCCTGGGCGGGGCGCCAGGGCTGTGCGTTTTTGGCAGCTTCTTCCGGGACCGGGATATTGAACTGCTTGACGAAAGCAGCCAGGCCATCATCAGTCAGCTTTTTTTCCTGGTGAGAGGCATTGCGAGCCTGTGTCGTGCCGAGGCCGAAACCTTTGACGGTCTTGGCGAGAATGACGGTAGGTCCGCCAGTGTGTTCGGTGGCACGCTTATAGGCGTTGAAGATTTTGAGTGGATCGTGGCCGCCGCGGTGAAGTGCCGCGAGTTCGTCGTCTGACATGTCCCGCACCAGTTCGAGCAACTCGGGATATTTGCCGAAGAACTCCTTGCGCAGGTAGGCACCGCCCTTGGCTTTGAAGGACTGGAAGTCGCCGTCAACACACTCTTCCATGCGCTTGAGAAGCAGGCCGGTGTGATCGCGTTCGAAGAGACGATCCCAGTCCGCACCCCAGATGACCTTGATGACATTCCAGTCGGCGCCGCGGAACATGCTTTCAAGTTCGTCGATGATGCGCTTGTTGCCGCGAACCGGACCGTCCAGACGCTGCAGGTTGCAGTTGACGACAAAGACAAGGTTGTCGAGCTTTTCGCGGGAAGCCACGCCGATTGCGCCGAGGGTATCAACTTCGTCGGTCTCGCCATCGCCGACAAAAGCCCACACCTTGCGTGGCGTTTTCTCGATGAGCTTCCGATTCTCGAGATAGCGCATAAAGCGCGCCTGGTAGATCGCGTTCAGCGGGCCAATACCCATGGACACAGTGGGAAAGCGCCAGAAGTCCGGCATCAGCCAGGGGTGCGGATAGGAGGAAAGGGCAGGCTTGCCACGCAGCTCATGACGGAAATGAAGCAGGCGATCGTCATCAAAGCGACCTTCGAGATAAGCACGAGCATAGACGCCCGGCGAGGCATGGCCCTGGAAGTAAATGAAGTCGCCAGGCTGATCGCCGGCACTGCCGGGGTAAGTGGCGTGGAAGAAATGGTTGAAGCCGACTTCGAGCAGTGTCGCCAGCGAGGAGTAGGTAGAGATGTGGCCGCCAATGCCGGCGTCTTTCTTGTTCTGGCCGTGCACCATGGCCATGGCATTCCACCGGATGAGAGCTTCGACCCGATCTTCCAGATCGCGATTGCCGGGATATGGAACTTCCTCATGCCTGGGAATGGTATTGAGGTACGGAGTGACAGTTTCTCCAGGCGTGCTGACGCCGGCCTCGCGGGCGCGCTGACGAAGGGCCTGCAGCAACTGGCCGCCTTGTTCCGGCCCCTCGGCAACGATGACTTCATCAAATGCTTCAATCCACTCGGCTACTTCCTGAGACAGATCCTGAGGGGCGGGGACAGCCAGTTTTGTGCTCATAGACTCACTCGCGGTGGGCTATCTTCTGCCGGCAGCCTGCCGGGCCGAGATGCTTGCGGTACCACACAGTATATCTTCACCGGCAGGCCTTGCGTTGCGCTGGATAAAGCTATCTGGCGCCGGGTGCAGGCATGCGGAAGTGAAGGGTATGCGGGCTGCGCAATCACCTCAGCGGCTGATTGTGAGACTGGATCGTCTTCGGCCTAATGATTGACGACGGTCACGGCCTGGTGAAGGTATTGATCCGTCAGCAGCTGATCGACACGAAAGGTTGCAAGGTCGGCACGGGTGATGGCATGGCCGATCATGCCGGCGGGCAATACGACGGTCTTCCCGGTCTCGGCATCGTCTTTTAAGATGGGCGGGCGCACGAGGACATAATCGAGGCCGCTTGCAATCACGGCCTGTTCCTTGCCAGCCTTGTCGCGGGTCGATCCGCGCAGGAAGGTAGTCATCAGCAGGTACTTGTACCAGAAGGGCGCCTGGGAACGGCTGTCTCCCAGACCCATCATGGAGACAGTGATCAGGCGCGGCACGCTCTCGGCCTTCATTGCCTTCACGATGTTGGAAGCTGCTTCGGTTTCAAGCGTGGTCGCCTTCCAAGGTGTGGTTCCGCCGATGCTTTCGATGACGGCATCCTGACCTTGAACAGCATGCAGCACATCGGCTGCATGCGTCACGTCTCCCTGCAGCACGCGCACGCCAGGCTTGTTGAAGCTGGCTGCACTCCTTACAAGCACGGTTACGTCATGCCCTTTAGACAGTGCTCGTTCGACAACAAGAGCCCCGGTTTTGCCGGTGGCACCAAAGACAAGAACTTTCATGCGCTACTCCTTTCGTTGACAGCGGTTTCAGGCGGGTGACAATAATTATGTGACATGTCTTCCGGTGTGGCCGACCAGGCCGATGTGCGGCAGGCTACTGTCGTCGGCAGTCGCGAGAACATGCCTGCGGGTGAGATCGTCAGGCGGTAGATGGTGACCGGGTGAGGGTGTTTCCCGAGAGCATTCCTCTCTCATGGTTACGCTAGCAGCCTATCGCAGGAAGCCAACAGATTTCCCTGGACACGGCGGCTGCCTGTGGCAGCAGCGAGTAAGCAGTATGCTTAAAGATCTCTGAAATTGAACCCGGGGATTGCATAACGATGCGTTTTGCCAAGTGCTTGCTTTCCGCTCTTTTCTTTGTTCTGCCCACTTGTTGTGTCGCTGCGCAGAAGACGATGACGATGCCGGATGCTACACCAAAGACGAGGGTGTGGCCGGCGGTGGATGGAACAGATATCCTGCACGACTTCAAGTTCGGAAGCGGGGAGACGCTGGCGCAGCTGAAACTGCATTACCTGACGCTCGGTAAGCCGCACCGCAATACTGGAGGGCAGGTCGACAATGCAGTGTTACTGCTGCACGGCACAGGAGGCGATGCACATTCGTTGATGAACCCGGTCTTCTCCGACGTGTTGTTTGGTCCTGGATCGGTGCTGGATATACAGAAATACTTTCTGATATTGCCAGATGATATTGGCCATGGCGAAAGCTCGAAGCCTTCGGATGGCATGCACATGAAGTTCCCGGCCTATGACTACGACGACATGGTGCGGAGTCAGAAGGCTATGCTGGCTGATCTGAAGATCGATCATCTGCGCCTGATTCTCGGCACGTCGATGGGCTGCATGGAGGCGTTTACGTGGGGCGAGATGTACCCGGGCTTCGCGGATGCTCTCGCTCCGTTCGCCTGTCTGCCGGTGCCGATTGCAGGACGAAACCGGATGATGCGCTACATGGCGATACAGGCGATCAAAGATGACCCGGCATGGATGGGCGGCGAGTATCAGCAGGAGCCGCTGCAAGGTCTGCGCACTGCTTCGGAGATGGTGTTGATCATGGGTTCGAGCCCGCTGCAGATGCAGAAGCAGTATCCGACGCGTGCTGCGGCAGAGCAGTATGTCGATCAATACCTTAAGCGTGCCAGCACGGGACTGGATGCCAATGACTTTATTTACTACTTCAATGCAAGCCGCAACTATGATCCGAGTGCGCACCTTGAGCGGATCACTGTGCCGGTGTTGTATATGAATTCGGCAGACGACTTTATCAATCCTCCCGAGCTGGGTATTGCGGAGTCGATGGCCAAGCGGATGCCGAAAGCGCGATTCGTGCTGCTGCCAATTACGGATGCGACGCGGGGACACGGCACACATACTCAGGCGGCGATCTGGAAGGACAATCTTCGCCGGCTGATGGAACAATCCGAGCCTTCACGGTAGACGGGAGGCACATTTTCGTGACTCCACGCCAAATTTCCGTAGGGTCACACCAATGCGGTGAGAGAAGGAGCATGGCTCCTTCGAGGGTGCATCCTAGCCCGCTATGGACGTTCGTCATGCACTGCTGCTCTCTGCTTCGATTGCACTCTCACCGTTGTTCCTTGGCGCGCAACAGGCCGCTACCGACCAGCCGGTCGGCCAACTGGAGAGTGTTGCAACCTTCAACGGTCCCATGCCTACGGGCGTGACTGTCTCCCACGGCAACCGGATCTTTGTAAACTTCCCGCGCTGGGGCGACGACGTGCCATTCACCGTGGCCGAGATTGTAAACGGCACTCCTGTTGCTTATCCGAATGCCCAGATCAACGACTGGCCTGGTCGTAAGCTGCCCAATCCGAATGCATTTATGGACGAGCAGGCGAACCAGACGCACTTTGTCAACGTGCAGTCGGTGGTCGTCGACCCGGAAGATCGTTTGTGGGCCCTGGATACCGGCGCGCCGATGTTGAAGAACATTGTGCCGGGCGGACCGAAGCTGGTGTGTATCGACCTGAAGACGAACCAGGTGATTCGTACCATCCTGCTGCCGCCGGAATCAGCCGGTCCGAACAGTTATATGAATGATGTACGGTTCGATCTGCGATCGGGTGCAGCAGCACCGCAGGATCCGCAGACGATGGTCGGCAGTCGCCCAGCGCCAAATCCGCTGGCCCCGCCGATGGATCCGGCGCATCCGGCTGCGGCACGTACACCCGGACAGCCTACGGGACCCTCTGCGCCTGACATCCATGGGACTGCTTACATCACGGATTCATCGAGCGCGGGCCCGAATGCCATCGTGGTGGTAGACCTCGCGACGGGCAAGAGTTTTCGGCGATTGAACCAGCACGTGAGTGTTCTGGGCGAGCCGGGATTCTTGATGTTCGCGGAAGGGAAGCCGGTGTATCAGACGCTGCCGGGCAAGCCTGCGGAAGCCGTGTTGTTTGCTGCCGACGGAATCGCGATTTCATCTGATGGCCGGGAACTCTACTACTGTCCGATCAGTTCGACTAAGTTGTACGGGGTCAGCACCGAAGCACTGCGCAACCAGGAAATTTCCGAAGGCCGCGTGGAGAGTACGGTGCGCGTAGTGACGGGCAAGATGCCATCAGACGGGCTTGAGTCCGATGCGGATGGAATGGTCTACCTGACGGATCCGGTGACGAACTCGATCCATCGCTTTAACACGAAGACGGGCATGACGGAGACGATTGTGCATGATCCACGCCTGCTGTGGCCGGACACGATGAGCCTGTCGGATGACGGCTACCTGTACGTAACGGCGAACCAGCTGCATCGCCAGCCCACGATGCACAACGGCGAGGACATGAGGCAGAAGCCTTACCAGCTGTTTCGCATCAAGGTTGCAGCGAGCCCGGTTCGGTTGAAGTAGGTGACGGGGACAAGTACGAAGCCCTATGATGGCGGCGTTGACGCGGCAGCCCTGGCGTGTGCGCCTTCGCTGCCATCGGAGGCTGAGGATTGATGAAGGTTTTCGTGGCATTGATGTTTTTCTATGCGGCAGCGGCAGGGGCGCAGACTGCGCCTGTGCTCGATCCCGTGCTGGGTATCTCGACCATTCCGTTGTACAGCGCGATGCCAAAAGCTTCTGCGCCCGATGCGGCAAGTGAGCCAACGCTGACGGTGTTTCTGCCACAGCATGGAAGGGCGACAGGCAGTGCCATTGTGATTGCGCCAGGCGGGGCATACATCGGACTGGCGAGCAATCTTGAAGGCAGGCAGGTTGCGGACTGGTTTACAGCGCGAGGATTTACAGCTTTTGTGCTGAAATATCGGCTTGGCGCTGCGAACCTGTATCCGGCACCGCTCATGGATGCACAGCGTGCGGTCCGACTGATAAGGTCCCAGGCGAAATCATATGGCCTTTCGCCGAATCGGATCGGCATCATGGGATTTTCTGCCGGCGGCCACCTGGCGGCAATGGAGTCTGTGAGTGCAGATGCTCCGGTAACGGGATCCGCCGATCCAGTCGACCAGGTAAGCAGCCGGCCCGACTTCGTGGTGCTGGGCTACCCGTGGCTCAACGCGATGGAGCCGGCACAGAAGAGCGAGATTACGTATTGTTCGATGATCAAAGTCTTGAATCCAGCGCAGTGTGCTGCGCTGCGTGAGCCGTATACGCCGAAGCTGCATGTGACGGCCTCGACGCCGACTACGTTTATTTATTCAACGACAGATGATGTTGTGGTGCCAGTGCGGGCGAGTACCGAGTATTACGACGCGATGCTGAAGGCGGGAGCGCCGGTTGAGATGCACATCTTCCGGCATGGGCAGCATGGTTCGGGCCTCGGGATGGCAGATGCCGCGCTGGATTTATGGCCGGTGCTGCTGGAGCAGTGGCTACGCGACCTTGGATTGCTGACGAAGGATCCGGCGATCACCGAGGCGCCCGGAAAATGACTGATCCGGGCACCCGGTGCAGCATCAAGGCTAGAAAGGAATGTCGTCGTCAGTAATGCCGGTTTCGGCAAAGTCGTCGGATGGAGCCTGATTCGACGAGCGCTGATCGTAGGAGGAGGTGTTCTGGCGGGAGTAGCCGCCGCTGTTGCCGCCGCTACCTTCGTCACCACGACCCGATAAAAGGCTGATGTCGTTGACGATGATCTCGGTCCGATATTTCTTTTCACCGCTGGTCTTGTCATCCCAGGACCGTGTCTGGATCTTGCCTTCGACGTAGAGCTTTGAGCCCTTCTTGACATAGTCCCGGACGATTTCGGCTGTACGTTGAAAGGCGACGAGATTGTGCCATTCTGTGCGCTCCTGCCAATTGCCGTCCTTATCCTTGGTCCGGTCGCTGGTAGCGAGTGCGAAGTTGGCGACGGTCAGACCGCCGGCGGTAGCTTTGAACTCCGGGTCTTTACCGACATTCCCGAGCAGAGTGACCTTGTTTACGCTTTTTGCCATTTCGTTTGCTCCGTAGAAATCGAGGATAGCAGGACTGCGGGGAGCGCGGTAATCCTCAGGGAACGAACCGGCGGGGAAAGGCTTAGGAGCGATTCAGGCGGCGATTGCGAAGCCATTTGGCTCCGCCGAGCAGGAAAATCATGGACCCGAAGGGCAGGCACATCATGGCGACGATGAGTAGCAGCCAGCCCATGTTTGTATGGGGTCCATGCTCGCCCATCCCGCCAAAAAAGAGGCGGATCGCTACGGCGCAAAGGATGCCGGTGGCCAGTGTCCAGACGCCCCCTTTCAGCAGCGGCAGGGTGCCGTCGCTGGAGGAATCGTACTGCGCTGTGCCGGGAGCTTTGTTGCCGGGCGGGCGCACAGGCTGCGGTGCCACGGCTACTTCCATGCCATCAGCATGACGCCAACAATCACGCCAGTTACGGAGACGTAGAGCCAGATCGGAAAGGTCCAGCGGGCGATCTTCCTGTGCTGCGCGAAGCGACTGCTGAGAGAGAAGAAAAAGGTGACCAGGACCAGGGGCAGGGCCACTACCGAGAGCAGGATATGGCTGCTGAGAATCGCAAGATAGAAGGTGCGAATGGCGCCGCGTCCGGCAAACAGCTGATCCCCGTGGAGAGCATGGTTGGTGATGTAGGACACCAGGAAAAGTGTCGAGAAGACGAAGGCTGTCATCATGGCATTGCGATGCGCCTGGATGCGCCGGCCACGGATGTACGTGAACCCGACTGTAAGAGCGATGGCACTGAGGCCGTTGAAGCCGGCATTCAGGGCGGGAAGAAAGCTGAGCCGGTGTGCAAAGCTGGCAGGTGCCTGGTGAACATAGACCAGCCAGAAAAGGAATGCCGAGGCAGCAACGCTGATAGCCAGGATGGCGGCGATGACCGCACGACCGTTCCCGGCGGGCGCGTCGTCTTGCATGGTTCGCGTTTCCTGGGTGAGTTCCATGGGTTTCCTAGGCTGCGGGCCGGTTGGTACGCCGGTTGACAATGGCCCAGGAGGCGCCAAAGGCGACTAAGCAGAAGCCGAGGGTCACAGCCATGTTGACCGGCAGACTGAAGCTGGTTTGTGCAGCCGGGAAGAGGGCGTGCCGGAGCATGTCGACGCCGTAGGTCAGCGGATTGAGCAGCATTACGATGCGCATCCAGCCGGAGGCGCCGCTGGCGGGGAAGAGCGAGCCCGAGAGAAGCCAGAGCGGGATGAGGATCAGGTTGACGACAGCATGAAAGGCCTGGGTTGAGTCCATGGGCCAGGCAATCGCGAAACCCAGCGCGGTGAGTTCAAAGCTAATCAGCAGAATGGTAAGGATGCTGAGCGCAATGGCGGCCACGCTTGGATGGACACCGACAAGAGGCGCAAAAATCAGGAAAATAATGCCCTGGATGGCGGCCAGTGTCGCTCCACCAAGGACCTTGCCAAGCACGATCGAGGAGCGGCTGGCAGGCGACGCGAGGACCGAGAGGAGGAAACCTTCGTTGCGATCCTGGATCAGCGACATCATGCTGAAGATTGCGGTGAACAGGACGATCATCACGATCGATCCAGGAAAGAAGAAGCCGAAGTAGTGATTGGATGCAGTGTCTGCCGCAGTGCCCGTCCCACTCGAAAAGCTGTGTGCAAAGCCTGAGCCCAATACCAGCCAGAAGAGCAGTGGCGAGGCAATCACGCCCACGACACGAGCCTTTTGCCGGTAGAAGCGCACAATTTCGCGCTGCCACAGGGAAAGCGCGGGCAGCCATAAGCCGGGATTCGCCACATGCGAATGCTGTCGGGCGTCAGTAGTTTTTTTAGAAGTTGTGCCGGTTACTGCAATGGTCGCCATTCGTCAGTGTCCCTTCCGCTTGCCGGTAGTTGGTCCAGCCTGCTCAGCATCAGTCTTTTCTGTCCAGAAGCGGTGCCCGGTGCGCTGGATGAAGACATCTTCCAGACTTGGTTTCGCGACAGATACACCGTTGATCTCACCTGGGAATGCTTCGATGACCCGTGTAATGAAGCGATGGCCATCTTCGCGCTCGAGTCTGACGGTCGACCCGAGAACTACAGGTGATGCTGCTGCAAGGTCGGCGCCAAAATGCTGGGTGATGCGGCTGGCAAGATTCTTGGCTGCTTCTTCGCTGGCGGTCTCAAAGAGAACCACATCTCCGCCGATCGCAGATTTCAATTCGAACGGTGTGCCAAGCGCGACGAGTCTGCCATTACTGAGAATAGCCAGCCGGTCACAGTGTTCGGCTTCTTCCATCAGGTGAGTCGTCACAAAGACAGTTACGCCTTCGTCATCCCGAAGGCTGCGCAGGTAGAGCCACAGGTCGCGCCGGGCTCCTGGGTCAAGGCCGGTGGAAGGTTCATCAAGCAGCAGGACCGAGGGCGAATGGATGAGGCCCTTCGCTAGTTCAACCCTGCGCTGCATTCCGCCGGAAAGCGTTTCGACGTATTCCTTTGCCCGATCAGCGAGGCCGACCCGTTCCAGAACCTGGTCGATGCGAGAGGAAAGCTGTTTACCGCTGAGCCCGTAAAGATGGCCCTGATGCCGTAGATTTTCGGCCACCGTCAGCTTGAGATCAAGGCTTCGCGCCTGGAAGACGATGCCGATCTGTTGACGGACCCGGGTGGCTTCGCGGGCGACATCGAAACCCTGCAGACTTCCTTTGCCGCCGCTGGGGACCATGAGAGTCGACAGGATCCTGAACAGAGTCGTCTTGCCGCTGCCATTCGGACCGAGTAAGCCGAAGATCTCTGCTTCGCCCACATGGAAGCTGAGATGGTCCAGTGCGAGGCGAGTGCCGTAGTCGTGGGTCAGACCTTCCAGCTGGATGGGATAGAAGTGCGGTGCCTCCGGCTGTTCGGCTGTGCGGACGGCAGCATGTTCACTGAGGGTGGCCATACTTACTTTCCTCCTGCCGCGGCGTCGAGCATCATCACGATGAGGAGCAGTGGCAGATAGATAACGCTTGCTTTGAGGAGCTCGCGAGCGAGTTGTCGCGACTCGACCTTGCTCCTGGTCCGCGGTATCCGTGCGAAACGGATCGTGTAGTAGAGGTAGCCGAGACTGAGAAGGACAGCGGTCACGCCATACACTTTCCCGGTGATGTGCAGATACCAGGGAAGCACGCTCACCGGCACCATGATGACGGCGTAGAAGAGGGCCTGAATGACGGTTGACCAGCCATCCGGCTCGACAACCGGGAGCATACGGATGCCGGCCCGCGCATAGTCATCGCGGTAGAGCCAGGCGATTGCCATGAAGTGCGGAAACTGCCAGACGAATAAGACAGCAAACAGAGCCACAGCGGGCCACTCGATGATGCCACGCGCCGCTGTCCAACCCAGGAGCGGACCCATCGCGCCTGGAAATGCACCGATAAAGGTTGCCATCGTAGTGAAGCGTTTAAGCGGGGTGTAGATGGTGACGTAGGTGACGGCCGTAAGCAGGGTGAGCAGCCCGGTGACCGGGTTGGTGAAAACCGTCAGGATGAATGTGCCGCTGATGATTGCGAGCATGCCCGCGATGACGCCGTGGGCCAGGCCGATGCGGCCGGAAGCTAGTGGACGATCTGCTGTCCGGAGCATCTTCGCGTCGGATCTGCGTTCGAGTACTTCATTCAGCGCGCTGGCACCGGCGGAAACGAGGGCGATGCCGGCAAGCGCTTCAAGCAGACCGAGGTGCAGCGTAGGAATGTTTGACTGCAGCGAGCCCAGGTAGAATCCGGCCCACGCCGTGAGGACCACCATCGAGGTGACGCGAACTTTGAAGAGTTCTTTGTAGTCCGAAAGAAGGCTATGGCGGGAGGGTGAAGTCTCCCGGAGCCTGATCAGCGGGTCGACGCCGACATCGAGAGCCAGGCCTGGATCGAGTGGGTGTGGCTGCATCTCGGAAGCAGTGCCGGCCGTGGTCGAAATCATGCCCATCGACCGCGCCCGTTTTGCTGCCAATTCCGGCAGGAGACCTTCGAGATAAAAGAGGATGAGGAAAGCGTCATTGGCAGTGATCCGAAGAACTGCGGACACTCTGATGATAGCAACAGAATGCGGCACCGCCGGATGTGCGTTACCGTGGCAGTGCAACCATCGGCCCGCAGTTTCGTCAGCGTCGCAGTGGCGGTGGATCAGCGTCCTGTCATCGTAAGTCGTGGAGCCGTGGCCCGGCGGTTCACCAGCCAGGCCAGCAGACTATCCGGCGAGTTCAGGCTCGTGCACTGCCGCGCTGCCCATATTCCTCGAGCAGGACGGCGACCAGCACGGCTGTGGGAACGGCAACCATGGCGCCCAGCACGCCTTCGAACTCTGAACCCAGTAGCAGGGCGACCATGACGGCGAGTCCGGCAAGATCGACACTGCTTTTCATGATTTTTGGGGTCAGGTACGAGTTTTCGATGTTCACATAGATGAGGTAGAAGACCATGACGCCAACGACTTTGCCCCACGAATCACTGGCCGCGGCAAGGATCACCATGGCCATCGAGATGAGCGCGCCAATTACGGGAATGATGTTGAAGATGCCCATCAACACTCCGAGCGCATACGCATAACGCACGTGCATTAGTGCGAAGACGATGGTGCTGCAGACTCCCAGGATGAGCATCAGGGATGCCTGGCCGACCAGCCACTTTCCCATACGGGCATCGGCTTTGAGCAGGGTCCGGTCGAGCCGGTCACGCTGCGGCTGAGGAAAGAAGGAGAGCATCCACTGGTAAGCGCCTTCACCCTCGAGCATGAAGTACACCGTCAGTACGATGCCCGTGATGATGCGAGCAAGTCCGCTGGCCCAGCCGCTCAGGTAGCCAAAAATGCCACCTGCGATCCCAGAGGCAGCGCCCTGCAGCTTCTCATTCAAGCTGGAGACGTCAATGTGCGAGGCCATAGGCAACTGCTTCAGGCGCGCCAGCAGTTGTGGTCCACGGGTAGGGAGATCGGAGACGAAAGTAGACAGGTCCCTGAGAACAGGGGGCAGGGCGAAACCGATAAATAAAGCGGTCGCCAGTGCGACAGCAATAAAGAGGATGAGCAGGGCAATACCCTTGCCGGGATTGCGGCCCGCAATGCGGAGCCTGGAGATGCTGTTGACTACCGGGGTCAAGACGACTGCGAAGAGAGCACTGACGTACAGGAGGATCAAAACATCGCGTACGCGAAAAGCCATATAGAGACTGATAGCGAGGGCGAATGTGAAGACAATGTCTCCGCGATGAGACCGGGGCTGTTGCTGCTCGGCCGGCGGAACTTCCAGGTGTGCAGTCGGTATAGGTCGAACGATCTCCATTATGTCAACGCAGCCATGTACTGATAGATCGCGGCTGCGACTTCCTCCGGTTTCGAATCTTGGGTTGCGACTGTAAGATGCGCTTCCCGGTAATGCGTCAGACGTTTTTCGAAGCGGCGGAGGATCTGCTCCGAATCCTGCAACAGAGGGCGCATTTCCAGACCGCCCTGCTGTTCGCAGCGCTGCAGGAGAAGCGGCAGTGGCGCTTCAAGGTAGACCATCCGGCCGGCTGGATCTTCGGCGATGACGTCTCGGACGGTGGGACTCTCGATCGCGCCGCCACCCAGCGACAGGACGAGATGGTCGAGGTTCAGGGCCTGCGCGATCGCCTGCGCTTCGATCTGCCTGAATACAGCTTCGCCGCGTTGTTCGAAGATAGCTGAGACCGGAAGTCCCTGCTGCTGCTCAATCTGCTGATCGACGTCCAGATATTGCCACTTAAGTATGTCCGCCAGCAGAGGGCCGACGGTGGACTTCCCGGCACCCATAAATCCAGTCAGGTAGATTCGACGTACAGTTCCGGTGATGCCGGGATTGGGCAGCTTATCTGGATTCGGCATCGAGCCATAATAAGCGACATGCTTCCGAGCCTGCTGCAGTCTGCGGGGGCAGACTGCAGCACTTATCGCGTTGCGGGATCGACGGCGATCTTCTTCTGGATGTTGTTCCAGACTTCCGGACTCGGGTCTCTTAGGGGAAGAAGCAGCTTCGCCTGCTGCACGATGTACTCGAGCTCACGCACCAGTTCGGAGCATTTCTCACAGGTTTCCAGATGATCCAACCCGTGGAACTCTTCGCCGGACGCGGCCAGCTCTGGTAGGTCAGCCTGAAATTCGGAGCATGTTTGTACTGGTTTTGCCACTCTAGTCTCCACCGTCATTTCTGGGTACCTTCTTTTCGCTGCCCTGATCGGAGGAGGTCTCGGAGTTTCATCCGAGCCTTATGCAGCTGAGACTTACTGTTGCCTATCGAACATTCGAGCATGTCAGCGATTTCGTTATGCTCGTAGCCTTCCACATCATGCAGTACAAACACCAGGCGGTAGCCGGGAGGAAGATCTTCAACGGCACGTTCAAGGGTGACACGGTCAATTGATCCTGAAAGCACGAGATCGCGGGCGCCGATATCTTTGCGCGGCCCGTCTTCCTGTGAAGGTTCGAGTGTCTCCTCAAGCGAGACTTGCGGCAGCCCCTTCTTGCGCAGGTGCATCAGGACCACGTTGACGGCCAGCCGATGCAGCCAGGTCGAGAAGGCAGAGTCGCCTCGAAAGGTGCCGATTTTCCGATAGAGCTGCAGGAATGCTTCCTGCGTGAGATCTTCAGCTTCCGCGACGTTGCCGAGCATGCGCAGACAGAGCGAATACACGCGACGCTTGTGCAGTGCGTACAGCATTTCAAACGATGGAGCATCACCCGCCTGAGCCTTGGCGATGGCTTCGGCCTCGCCGGCGATGGGAGGGTTGCGCCGTAGATGCTGATTGGGCGCTTTTGCCTCAGTGGGCTGATTGCTGAGTGCGCCATCTTTGCCTGGCGTAAACAAGCCATTGGCGACAGACTGGGCGGGACTTGTTTCTGCTTTTTCCAGGGAAGGTTTTGCTTGGGTGGCGCTTGTCATAATTTTTGCTGTTTTGGCTTAACCAACTCAGAAGCATAGAGGGTTGCCCGGGTTGCCTGACGCTGCTGAGGGTGTTTCTGAATCAGGAGCCGATGAACCGCGCATAAAGTACGCGAGCCAGGGTAATGTCAGTCGTGCCCTGGATGACCGCCCTTCCATCTTCGAAAAGCGTGATGGTGTGTTCCCCTCTGCGGAACTGAAGCAGCAGACTGTTTACCCGCACTTCCCCCAGCGGCTTGAGACGCTCCGCTACCTGGCGCAGATCAACCGGTCGATGGTGCTCATGAATCTGGACAGAATTGCGTCCGCACAAGGTGATGTGCGGACGTCCAACACCGCGCAAGTGCTGGAAATCCCGACCGGAACAAACTGAACATTGCGGATCAGCATGCGCCGAAGAAATTTCAGAGTGTTCGTTGCTCCAGAGATCGCAGGAGAGCAGGGTTCGCCGCATGCGGTCCTTGCTGCCGACAAGAAACTTGATAGTCTCCGTGACCTCAATAGACGCCGCGAAGTTTACGGCGCTGTTCAGGATCCCGGCGGTGTCGCAGGTTTCGACGGTGCCCGATGGCGGATGGGGAAAGATGCAGGCCAGGCAGGCGGTCTCGCCAGGAAGGATATTCATGGTGACTGCGTAGCTGCCGACCGCTGCGGCATAGATCCATGGGCGCTGCTGCTGCACGGCATAGTCATTGATAAGGTAGCGAGTCTCGAAATTATCAGTCGCATCCAGGATGATCGAGGCGTTGCATAGCAAAGAATCGATATTTTCTGGCACCAGGTCTGCTACCCGGTCATGGACGCGGGCTGAACTGTTGAAGAGAGCGATTTTCTGCTTTGCTGCAAAAGCCTTTGGCAGCGCCTGCAGGGCGTCTTGTTCATCAAACAGCACCTGCCGCTGCAGATTGCTTTCTTCCACAAAATCGCGATCGATAAGTGTTAGGGTGCCGACACCCGCGCGTGCGAGCAGGCTGGCTGCAGCAGCACCGGTCGCTCCGCAGCCGACAATTGCAACGTGTGCCGCCGCGAGTCGTGCCTGTCCCTCAATGCCTATGCCGGGAAAGAGTACCTGGCGCGAGAATCGTTCTGTGAACATCGATTGCGAGGAACTTACGGCCATGGCGTGTGTCTGTTTAGTATAAAGAGTCTCGATGGCATGCTTCATCACACGCTATCGCACATACGTTTTCGTAGAAGGCGGATGACGGATCGAGTGCATCTTAAAACCGCTAAGGCCGCGAAATATTTAGTGATCGGCCGGGGCAGTCACACACCAAGCGAGGGTATTTGAAGTTGGGTCAAAGCGGCGGCGCGGCATCCCGGTACAGAAATCCATTGAACACGGTTGCGACGCAGCCTTTCCCCTGCCCTGGTCGATCGCTGCTGCTGGCAGCACTGTTTCCCATACTGACGGGAAGTTTTTTGTTTGCACAGGACACCGCGGCGCCTCTGGGTTCCGCACCTGCGCTTCCGCAGAAGAATGTGCCCTCGCAGACCATGAATACAACAACGAGTGCTGCGTCTCCATCCGCAGCGAACGGAGATGTAGCCGATCGCGGTGGATCAACGCCAGAGTTCAGTCGTTTTGCGGGCAAGACGGTTACCGGCATCTCCTTTGATGGAGTTGAAAACTCGATGCTCGCTCCGCTGCAGGAAAAGCTGCCGCTGCAGGCGGGCAGGCCACTTAACACGGATGATGTCCGCGACAGTCTGAGAACCCTGTACGCTACCGGCCTCTATCGCACGATTGAAGTGCTCGCTGTCCCGAACGAGAATGGCGTGGAGATCATCTTCTCCGGCACCAAGAAAATGTTCATTGGCCGCGTCTCGATCGACGGCGTGAGCAATGACAGTCTCTCCGCGCAACTGAACGGCTCAACCAAGCTGAATCCCGGCACCGTGTACACAGAAGCCAAGCTGCTTGATACCGACACGCTGCTGAAGCAGGCGCTTGAGGACAACGGCTACTACGAAGGCAGAATTACCCGCACTCTCGATGCTGACGACATGAACGGGCTGGTCAATGTGCACTACACCATCCAGCCTGGAACACTGGCGCGCATTGGCGACATTACTGTGGACGGAGAAAGCGGGCTGTCACTCAAGCAGTTCCGCCGGAAGGGTAACCTTCGGCACAACTCGCGGGTCAGCCGGAACACAGTATCAACTTCGCTCAGCGCCTTACAGAAGGTTTACCAGAAGAAACAACGGCTCGCGGCTTCTGTCACACTCGCTTCCAAAACCTATAATGCGCAGGGTCAGTACTTGAACTACGAGTTCAACGTGGACCAGGGACCGCAGGTGAAGGTTACAGTGGCCGGGACCAAGATGAGCAAGGGCGAGATCGAGAAGCTGGTGCCGATTTATGAAGAGGGCGCGGTCGATCTCGATCTCATCAATGAGGGCGCTCACAACATCCGCAACTATCTTCAAGGGCAGGGATATTTTGATGTGACGGTTGCGCCGCGACCGGTTCGTCGTGCCAAAGACGAGATCGATTTGCAATACGTAGCGGAACTCGGCGTTCATCACCGCGTGGATGCAGTGACCGTGACGGGTAATAAATACTTCAACACCGAGATCCTGAAGGAGCACATCAGTGTGTATCCGGCGAATCTTGCGGATCGAAACGGCGGCTACAGCCAGGCAATGGTTGCGGCGGATGTTTCGAATATCACGGCGCTCTACCAGGGCAATGGTTTCAGCACGGTCAAGGTGACACCTGAAGTTAAAAGTATCAAGGATAAGAACAAGCCGAAGCAGCAGGGACTGCTGTCGATCAATTACCACATCGTTGAAGGCGATCAGCAGAAGATCGGAAAGTACGAAATCAAGGGAGCAAGCACGGTACAGCTTGCCACTCTTACTTCCATGCTGAACACGCAGGTGGGTCAGCCATATTCTTCGCTCAACATCGTTGGCGATCGCGACGTCCTGTTTAACTATTACCTCGCTCATGGCTACGATAAGGCGCAGGTCACGCTCTTCCAGCAGCCGGACCCGGCCAATCACGACCTGGTCGACGTGACGATGAATATCAATGAAGGCCAGCAGTTCCAGGTGAGAAAGCTGCTGGTGAGCGGTACGCGCTTCACCAAGCCGGCGACGATCGATGAGCAAATCACCATTCAGCGCGACCAGCCGCTGGATGAATCTGCACTACTGGCGACCCAGCGCAAGCTGTATAACCTCGCGTTATTCAACCAGGTAAATGCGGCCATTCAAAATCCAGCAGGCGAGCAGCTCAAGAAGAATGTTCTGCTGCAGTTGACTGAGGCGAGGCGATGGGACATCACCTATGGCTTCGGCTTCCAGGTGCAGACCGGCACGCCAACGCGCAATTGCCTTTCGCCAACGCAGCTGATCGCGGAGGGAATCAATCCCAATTCATACTTCTGCTCGCCGAACGGCCGTGTAGGAGCCAGCCCGGAAGTGCTCTTCAATATTTCGCGCATTAACCTGTTCGGAACGCAGCAGTCGATTACTCTGCAAACCTCTTATGGCACCCTCGAGCAAATCGCCCTGGTGACGTACACCAATCCAAGTTTGCTTCGCAATCCAAAATTCAACTTCAGCCTGTCCGGCGGCTACACCAGCAGCCAGAATGTAACGACTTACCAGGCATCTGTGCTGGGAGCATCGATTCGCGTGAGTGAACGCGTTAGCAAGGCGACGACGCTACTTTACAGTCTTGCCTATCGTGACGTGAAGGTAAATCCGAATAGCGCGCAGCTTAGCGTTGCGCTGATTCCGCTGCTGACGCAGCCGGTGCGGGTGGCGGGGCCGGGGTTCACGTGGATCCGCGACACGCGCGATTCCACGCTTGACGCGCATCGCGGCACGTTCAACACGGCAGCAACCTTCTTCTCCACCTCCAAGCTTGGCTCGCAGGCAAATTTCGGCAGGCTGGATTTCTCTAATGCCTCTTACTACCCGTTTGGCGCCGGATGGGTTTTTGCCCGCCAGACCCGTTACGGCATCGAACGCTCGTTCGGAACCCCCACGCAGGAATCGATTCCGCTGCCTGAGCGGTTGTACGCCGGGGGCGCGCAATCACTGCGTGGTTTTTCCTTTAATGCGGCTGGTCCGCGCGATCCCTCGACCGGTTACCCGATCGGCGGCGCAGGTGCATTCGTGAACACCCTGGAACTACGCACACCGTCGCCGCATCTGCCGTATGTCGGCAGTGCGCTTGGATTCGTTTTGTTTCATGACATGGGCAATGTGTTCGACCGTGCGTCTGACATCTGGCCGAGTTTTCTGCGCGTTACGCAGCCTACCCCGGCAGCCTGCCGTGATCTTTCGGTGCAGAACGTCACGGCCGGTGCAAACGACGCGACGGGGCAGCAGGGCGGCTGCTCATTCGCCTACTTCAATCATGACGTCGGACTCGGCCTGCGGTATCACACGCCGATTGGACCGATTCGTATTGATACAAGTTACAATCTCAACCCACCCGTGTATCCAGTGCGCTACGACTACACCAGCACATCTACGAACCCGGTCGCACCGCACGTGGGCATTGCATCGAACTTCAATTTCTTCTTCAGCATAGGGCAGATGTTCTGATGATTCTGAATAGACCAATCCGATGTGCACCAACATCAGCCCTGCTCGCGTTGCTGATTCTTTCTCCAGTGGCCCTGTCTGCGCAGCGATCGCTGTCGCCCGGGGCCTTCAATGCCCAGCAGGGTGGCTACGCTCCGTCCGCTCCCGTAATGGCACCGAAGCCTGCTCCCGGATCGGTGCTGCTGGATCGCGTGGTCGCCGTGATCAATGGCGACGTAATTCTGCAGAGCGATGTTGTTGAAGAGGAGCACTTTGTTGAGCTACAGCCGTACCGTTCCCAGGGCGAAGGAACAGCTGAACAGCAGGCACTGCAGCATCTCGTCAATCGCACGCTGATCCTGCAGCAGTTGAAAGAACAGCAGAACCCGGTGCAGGTCACAGATTTGCAGCTTCAGAAGCAGCTGGATGATCTGCGTAAGCATTTGCCGGTCTGCGCTGCCGGCAAGTGTGAGAGCGAAGCAGGTTGGAAGTCGGTGCTGTCTTCGCATGGCTTTACTGAGGAGGAATTCAGCGAGCGGTGGCGAAAACGCATGCTGGTGCTTGGCTTCATCGAGCAGAGATTTCGTCCGGGCATTCGTATCTCCAAGCCGGAGATTCAGGCTTACTACAACTCCGACTTTGTGCCTCAGTTCAAGAACCGGAAGCTGGCGCCTCCGCCGCTGGCAACAGTGTCTGCGCGGATTGACGAGATTTTGCTGCAGCAGCATGTCAACGGACTGCTTGCGGAATGGCTGACCAGTCTGAAGGACCAGGGCAGCGTGGCCATTCTCGACGCACGGTATGAACCGCCAGGGCAGCCTGTGGCAGAACCGGGCGACGCGGGCCAGGGAGATGATCAGTGAGCACGCCCCCTATTCAACCGGCGCAGCCATCGCGCTCGCGCATGGCAACGACCCTGCGCGCTGTCATCATTTTCCTGGTCGTCGTAGTGGTTGTTGTGGGTGCTGCGCTTTGGTATGCGTCTTCGGCACAGTTTGCCAACCGTGTGCGCGTCGAAGTGATCGATGTCCTGGAACGTTCGACTGGCGGGCGAGTCGAACTTGCGCGGTTCAGCTGGCACCTGACCCGGCTTGAAGCCGAGGTCGACGGCCTGACTATCCATGGACTCGAGGGTCCAGGCGAGGTGCCCTACGCGCACCTCGACAAGCTGCTGGTGCGCGCCAAGATCATTTCGCTGTTTCGCGCACAGATCGGTCTGCGGTTGCTGCAGGCAGAACATCCGGTATTTCACCTCATCCTTTATCCAAATGGCACGACGAACCAGCCGACGCCAAAGACCGAGTCGAAGAGCAGCGGCAAACCTGTGCTGGATGAAGTTTTCGACCTTGCAGCGGATCATGCCCAGGTAGATAACGGTCTGTTGATCCTTAATCAGCAGAAGATTCCTTTCAATGCTTCTGCCAACGACCTTTCGGCAGTAGTGAACTATGTTTATTCGAATGGCCACTACAACGGCTCGCTGAGCATTGCCGACCTGACGGCACAGCAGGGCAAGGCTCCAGGAGTGCATTCAAAGCTCGACCTGAACGTGGACCTGGCGAGGAATGAAGCCAAACTTACCGGACTTCATTTCAAGTCGGGTGACTCCACGCTGGAAGCTTCTGCAGACGTCACAGACTTTGACAATCCTCACTGGCGCCTGGCCGCAAAGGGCGCAATCGATCTACGTGAAGTAGCAGCGCTGGGCGATATCGCTGGCCTGGGACCGGGTAATGCCGTTGTCAATATTTCAGGCCAGGGCGCGGGGTCTACGCTCTTCGACATTAATGGAAACGCAGCTCTCCACGACGCTACCTACCACACGTCTTCTGTGCTGGTTTCCGGATTGAACGCAGCCACGCGCTTTCGAGCAACCCAGGACCAGATCGTCATTCCTGATCTGACAGTAAAGCTTCGCCAGGGCGGCCAGATTGAAGGCAGCGCCGAAGTGCTTCACTGGATGGCGCCGACACCGGCCACGACCGCGACGGCTGCACAAAAGACGACGCGGCCGATCGCTACGAAAGGCCCTGGTCCCCAGCAGCAGCAGGCGAAGCTCGCGCTCAAGCTGAGCGGCATTCGTCTACAGACATTGCTTGAGATGGCAGCGGCCCAGAGGTATGCAGATCTGGGCTTCGACACCAGCCTGGGTGGGACTGCGAATGTCGCCTGGACCGGCACCATCGCTGATCTTACGGGTGACGTGAAGCTGGCGCTGGTTCCACCTGTGCCTCCAGGACCTGGTGACGTCCCGGTGAACGGAGTGCTGGACGCCAGCTACGTTAACCATGGTGGGCGCCTGACTGTCCGGACGCTAGATGTGCACACTCGAGGCTCCTCGATACACGTAGCAGGGGAGGCTGGTGTGTACCCGGCAACGGGTCCGGCGACACTGAAAGCCGACGTGACGGTGACAGATCTGTCGGAGTTCAATCGGGCCCTGACAGCAGCCGGTGTCTCATCGAATGGCAAGAAGGGTGTGGCCGCACTGCCGGTAAGTCTGCAGGGCCAGGCGGGTTTCCATGGAGGGCTCACTGGTTCGCTGTTGAAGCCTGATGTCAAAGGTCATTTGAGTGCGACGAAATTCAGCACTACGCTTCCTGCCCCGGCGCCTCCAAAAGTGAAGCAGCATGTGCAAATCGTCCGGACTACCCGCAATGGCAAAACGGTCCTGATTGCGAAACCGGTTCCTGTTGTGGCAGAGGAGACCGCGCCCACGCCAGCCGCGACGGGGCAGAGCGTGCAATGGGACGATCTCGAGGTCGATCTTGAATATGCGCCGACGATGGTTTCCATCCAGCAGGCTACGCTGACCCGCGGCAAGACTACGATCCATGCCGCAGGACAGCTGCAGGCGCACCATCTATCGCGTGGGCGGTTGGCTTTTGACAACTCTTCACCCATCACGGCGACGGCACAGATTCAGAACGCTGGCATTCCGGACCTGCTGAGTATCGCGGGACAAAATCTGCCCGTCACGGGAACGCTGAACCTTCAGGCGCATGTCAACGGTGAGCTGGGTAACCTTGCCGGCGGGGGACACCTGAACGTGGTCGGCGGCGCTGCTTACGGGCAGCCCTATCAAAGCCTGAATGCAGATTTGCAGTTCGCCGGAAAGCAGGTGGGAGTTTCGCAGTTCACACTGTTGCTGGCTGGTGGAAAAGCCGACGGTAACGCGACCTATGACACCGGAAACAGTACGTTTCGCGCGAACATAGCGGGCAACGGTTTCCAGCTGGCTAACTTCGCGGCAGTGGAGACGCAGACGCTGCATCCCCGTGGTGCGCTGACCTTCGATCTGCATGCTTCAGGATCTGCGCAGAACCCAAGCGTCAATGGCACCGTCAAGCTGGATGGTATCGAGGCGGGCGGCGAGCAGATTGGGGCGCTGCTGCTGAATGCGCATACGACGGATGGGACGATCTATTTTGATGCGCACTCGAACTTTGTAAATGCACAACTGGTGCTGGCCGGGCAGGTAGTACCGCGAAATGATTTCGACGCGAAAGCGCAGCTGAGTCTCTCGCATCTGGATATCAACCCGATCATGCAGATGCTGAATGTGCAGGGCGTTCAGGGCCATTCCATCATCGATGGAACAGTGAACGTGGCCGGGCCCCTCAAGACGCCCAAGCTGCTGGAAGGCGATGCACGCATCAGCCAGTTCTCTGTTGGAGTGCAGAACCTCACACTCGCAAGCCAGGCACCGCTGCATGCTTCGCTGCGCGCCGGGATCGTGACACTGGATCCGTTGCGGATCGAAGGGCAGGACACGACTTTTACTGCGCAGGGTACGGCAGACATTCTTGGCGAAGGCGATCTGGACATGCAGGCGCAGGGCTCGGTGAACGTAAAGCTCGCGCAGATGTTCAATGCGGAGATTCTGTCCACCGGCAAGATCGATTTCAGCATGAATGCGGGCGGCAGTATCAAGGAACCCGATCTAACCGGACAAGTTAAGCTCACCAATGTCGGTGTTTCCTACCAGGAATTTCCAAGCGGAATCAGCCAGCTAAACGGCACCCTGACCTTCAACCAGAATCGGCTTGATTTTAAAGATGTCAGCGGTATTTCGGGCGGCGGCCAGGTCAAGCTGACTGGATATGTCACGGTTCTCCAGGGTGTTTATGGCGATCTGAAATTGACGGCGAGCAATGTCCGGTTTCGCTACCTGGGCATCAGTACCACTGCCGATGCGAACATTCGCATGCAGGGAACGCAGGACAACTTCCTGGTCGGCGGGAACGTGCTTGTGACGAGATTTGTCATTAGCCCGAACGTGGATTTCGCTGCCCTGGCTGGTTCTGGGGCTGTTGCTCCTCCCCCCAACCCCACGGCGTTCGGCAACAAGATACGACTCGATGTGCATGTCACCTCGTCCCCACAGTTGGACTTTCAGAATTCCTATGCGCAGCTTGCCGGGGCTGTCGATTTGCGCATACGCGGCTCTGCGGAGCAGCCATCCGTGCTGGGCAATGTGACGATCACGGAAGGAACAGCAACCTTTGCGAACACGACGTACCAGTTGGAGCATGGAGACATTTACTTCACCAATCCGGTGCGGATCGAGCCCTCAATCGATATCGATGCGGTTACGCGGGTAGAGCAGTATGACGTGACCATCGGGCTGCACGGAACTGCTGCGAATCTGCAGCCGACATTCCGGTCAGAACCGCCATTGCCCGAGGCCGACGTCGTGTCGCTGCTGGCTTCTGGGCGCACTCAGAATGAACAGTCGATCTACTCCCAGGAGCAATCTGCCGCTGGTGTGAATGGCACAACAGATGCGCTGCTGAGCGGCGCTGTCAATGCGACGGTGAGCAGCCGCATTCAGAAACTTTTTGGCGTCGGCAGCGTGAAGATTGACCCGACCTACCAGGGGGCGTTGGGGGATACGAGCGCCCGGATTACGGTCTCTCAGAATATTGGTAAGAGTGTGACGGCCATGTTCGCAACCAATGTCAATACCAGTGCCCAGCAGCTGATCCAGGCACAGTGGAATTTGACCAATACCTTATCGCTGACAGCGGTGCGGGATGAATCGAATGTATTTAGCCTGGTCTTCAAGATTCACCAGCGTTACCACTGACAATCCATTCTTCACATGGATGCCTTGTTTGATCCGGTGAAACAACTTCTTCCTGAATCCTGGTGTCTATCAGGAGGTTGGTCTGCTACAAAGCTACGGCAGGCACACGATAAAGGACGAACGACCATGACGATCAAGAGCATCACAGCGTACGCATTAGGCGCGATATTTGTGCTGGTAACACCGGGCGTCCGGCTCTCTGCGCAGAGTGGAGATGACGCCAAGATTCAGCAGGACCTCCAGAAAGCTTTAAAGGGCAGTCGTTTTAAAGATGTTCACGCGACTGTGCAGAACGGAACAATCAAGCTGACTGGTTCAGTTCCGGTTTTCCAGGATAAGGAAGACGCGGATAAGAAAGCCCATCACATCAAGAAGACAGTGCCAATCGAGAACGACATCGAGGTGGCTGCGCCAGAGATTTCAGATGCTGCGCTACAGGCCAAGCTGGCCAAGGGATTGGCTTATGATCGCGTCGGCTACGGCAACGCGTTCAATGCCATCACCGTGACGGTTCGTAATGGTGTGGCCACGCTGGGCGGGAATGCGCTTGGCCCGGTCGCCGCATCGTCTGCGCTATCCCTAGTTGGTAATACGCCGGGCGTGCGGGATATTGTGGACCAGATCCAGGTCGATCCGCTATCAGGGTTCGATAATGACACGAGGCTCAAAGTTGCGCAGGCGGTCTATGGTTTTCCATCGCTCAACAAGTACGCAATGGATCCGGCGGCCCCTATCCGGATCACTGTTGTGAACGGCCACGTCATACTGTCTGGTGTTGTGCTTAACCAGGCGGACAAGGATGCAGCGGGCATCCGCGCGAACACTGTTTCCGGAGTCTTCAGTGTGACCAACAACCTGCAGGTAGCTAACAGCAGCAGCGAACGTAAGTAAATGCCCAGTTGGGCGGGCCATTAGAATGAAGGGTAGAGGCTTCTAGGTCTCTACCCTTTTTCCAATGGAGCAGCAGCATGGCAGGCACGGCCGGGTTCTGGCGAAATATTGCAGTCACCCTCGAGATGATCAAGTGGGAGCACTCGATTTTTGCGCTGCCATTTGCGCTGACCGGAGCCATGCTCGCGGCAAATGGATGGCCGCCTGCCTACAAGCTGCTGCTGATTGTTGTTTGCATGGTGACCGCCAGAACAGCGGCTATGGCATTCAACCGATGGGCTGATGCAGATATCGATGCAGCGAATGTGCGGACTGCTTCTCGCGCCATCCCGGCTGGACTGCTATCCCGCCGCTTCGTCATGTTCTTCTGGATTGCATGCTCAGGGCTTTTTCTGCTGGCAGCGTCTCAACTCAATCGCCTCACCTTGGCACTGGCGCCTTTTGCGCTCGCAGTCGTACTGCTTTATTCCTATACGAAGCGAATTACACGCTGGTCCCACCTGTTCCTCGGCCTGGCGCTGGGGATCGCGCCCACTGCCGCCTGGATCGCTGTCCGCGGTTCACTCGATCCGCGCATCCTGGTACTCACGCTTGCCGTGCTTTTCTGGACCGGCGGCTTTGATGTGCTGTATGCGTGCCAGGATATAGAACACGACCGCAGGGTAGGCCTGAACAGTATTCCGCAGGCAGTTGGCCTTGAAGGAGCATTCTGGATCGCACGCGGAATGCACCTGTTAATGCTGCTTTGCCTGGTGTGGCTGGGCGAGTTATTTGCCTTCGGACCTGTCGCCTGGGTCGGCCTGGGGATGGTCGCGGCCTTGCTTGGTTACGAACATTTGATCGTATCGCCACACGATCTGCGGAGGCTCAACGCAGCATTTTTTACGCTGAATGGCATCATCTCGATGTTGTTCTTTATCGCAGTGGCTGCGTCGATCCTCTGGCGCCGCCTGCACTAACCTTTCCAATTAAAACCCCGTCCCGCTTCCCTAAGTCAGGGAAGACAGGACAGGGTATTTGCAGCGAGCTTGGTCTTTGGTGAAGCCGATCGGTCTAGCGGTTGTGATTCGCCTTGAACTCATCGATCTTTTCGTTGATCGCTTCCTTGGCTTCGTGAAGCTTTTCACTCAGTGTGTTGCGGGTATTCCCAGAGGTCTCAGAACTGCGTTCCGCGGCAGCGTCGTGTGCGTCCCGACTGCCGGTCGCAGCGGCATCCTTCACATTGCCCCAGGTCTCCTGCGCTGAACCCTTGACCTGATCGGCGAGACCTTCGTTCGCCAGCTTGTCGTTCCCGACTGCTTCACCGGTACCCTGTTTCACATGCCCGAGCGCATCCTGCAGCTTACCTTTAATCTGATCAGTGTTCATCGAGTTGACTCCTTTTAGCGATACGTACATTTTTGAATTCGTGCGATTTCAACCAGTGAGATGCCGCGCCGCGGCTTGGCGCGACACACTGTTTTCGACTCGTTCGTTTAGACAACAGTCCGCCTGCCGCCAACCAGCTGCAAAAGCAGTACGACCAGCGCGATGATCAACAGTATGTGGATATACCAGGCGACCACATGGAATCCGATGAAGCCGACCAGCCAGAGGACCAGCAGAATGGCGAAAACTGTCCAGAGCATCTCTCATTCTCCTTGCGAATCAGATACCTACCAGCACGGTGTGGTAAGTTGCGCTGACAGTAGTTAAGGTTGCCGGAACGGTGCCGATACGGGGGAATTGAATACTATGCAGATTGCCATACAGGGCGAACGTGGTTCCTTCAGCCATGAGGCTGCTCTTCATTTTCAGCCGCATGCAGAGATTCGTTCCTGCACGCTTTCTCTTGAAGCCGTTCGCCTGCTGGAAGCCGGGGAAGTGGACGTGGTGGTGCTGCCAATCGAAAACAGTCTGGCCGGCTCCGTAGTTGAACACTATGATCTGCTGTGGCAGCACGAGGTAAAGGCCGAGCGTGAGATCCGTTTGCGAATCAAGCACCATCTGATCGGTCTGCCGGGCAGCGAACTGGAAAGCATCCATCGTGTCTATTCGCATCCGGTTGCGCTGGCCCAATGCCGGAAGTTCTTTGCCGCTCATCCGAATATGGAAGCAATTCCGTTCTATGACACGGCCGGGAGTGTGAAGCAGCTGGTTGAACTACGGGATCGGCATGCGGCCGGCATCGCCAGTCTGCAGGCGGCCTTTACTTATGACGCGGCCGTATTGGCAGCAGGGATCGAGGACGATCCGGCGAACTACACGCGATTTTTCGTACTCCGGCGTCCGGAAGAGATCGAGTCGAACCCCCTTATCAATAAGGTGAGCCTGGCGTTTACCGTGGCACACCAGCCCGGGACTCTATTAGGAGCGCTCGAGGTGTTGGCTGCGGGCCGCGCCAACCTGACCAAGATCCAGTCCCGCCCGGTCCATGGCCAGCCCTGGCACTACGTCTTCTACGTAGATTGCCTGGTTTCGGAAGCTTCGACGGCAGACGAGATCCTGAAGGGTTTGAAGCAGTACTGCTCGAGTGTCCGGGAGCTTGGCCGGTACCAGGCTGCAACGGAATAGGACCCGGCTGTAACCATGCATCCGCCGATTGCAGTTCCTCTCACCGCTGCCGATACATAAGCTGGGAAGATCACATAGAACGACGTCCGGAGAACTCTGACGCTCCGGCATGGATGAATTCGAACCCTCTGCGACTTTTGTAGGGTTGCTGCATCCTATGTATGGTTATCTGATAGAAGGGCACTCATGTCTAGCGACTTTTTAAGTATTATCCAGCCAAGAACGCGGGAAGAGCGGGAGACAACTGCAGAAAAGCGGGTTGTCCCGGTGCTGCCTGTGCGTGACACCGTGTTGTTTCCCCACGCCGTACTGCCGTTGACCGTGGGCCGCGAGAGTTCGATCCAGTTGATCCAGTCTCTTGGGGATGAGAAGACGATCGTTGTGGTCGCCCAGCGCGACGCGCGACTGGACTCGCCACAGCCCAGCGACCTGCATATGTATGGGACCCTGGCCACTGTGCACAAGGTAGTGAAGATGCCGAACCAGAGCCTCTTCGTCTTTACTGAAGGCACGGAGCGGGTCAAGCTCGGTGAGTTTATCCAGCGGGAGCCGTTTATGACGGCAGAGGTAGAAATTGTTGCGGAGCCGCCGATTACTCGGAACGCCGAGCTCGAAGCCCTGCACCGCAACGTGACCTCACAGTTTCAGCAGATCGTGACTTCGTCGCCGACTCTCTCCGATGAGCTGCAGACGATTGCCATGAATATTGACGATCCCAGCCGGCTGGTCGATTTTGTTTCGTCCTCCCTGCCGTTCCTGCCGACGTCTGACAAGCAGGAGCTGCTTGAGACACCGGATGTGGTCGCGCGCCTTGAACGGATTCACAAGCACCTGGCCAAGGAGCTGGAAGTTCAGCAGCTGCGTAACAAGATCCAGTCCGAGGTACAGGACCAGGTACAGCAGTCGCAGCGGGACTACTATCTTCGCGAGCAATTGAAGGCGATCCAGAAAGAGCTCGGTGAGATTGACGAGGGTCAGAAGGATATCGAGGAACTGCGCGAGAAGATCGAGCAGGCCGGGATGCCGGAGGACACCAAGAAAGAGGCATTGAAGGAGCTGAATCGCCTGTCGCGGATGTCGCCGATGGCTGCCGACTTTTCGCTCACGCGTAACTATATTGAGTGGCTGGCTGTATTGCCCTGGGCGAAGTCGTCAGGTCTGGAAGTCGACATTCTGAAGGCAAAAGAGATTCTCGACGAGGATCACTATGACCTGAAGAAGGTGAAGGATCGAATTCTCGATTATCTGAGCGTGCGTCGCCTGAAGCCGGATATGAAGGGACCAATTCTCTGTTTTGTCGGACCCCCGGGCGTGGGCAAGACCTCGCTTGGTCGTTCGATCGCGCGAGCTCTCGGTCGCAAGTTCCAGCGAATTTCGCTGGGCGGCATGCATGATGAAGCAGAGATCCGCGGCCACCGTCGCACCTACATCGGCGCCATGCCCGGACAAATCATCCAGGCGCTTCGCCGCTCGGAGACAAACGACCCGGTCTTTATGCTCGACGAGATCGACAAACTGGGTCGGGATTTCCGTGGAGACCCTGCGTCAGCCCTGCTGGAGACACTGGATCCGGAGCAGAACAATACGTTCCGCGACAACTATCTCGACCAGCCATTCGATTTGTCGAAGGTGCTGTTCATCTGCACTGCAAACATGCTCGATCCGATCCCGGCACCGCTGCTGGATCGGATGGAAATTATCGATCTCTCCGGCTACACGGAAGAGGAGAAGGTGCATATAGCCTTCCGCTATCTCATTCCGCGCCAGATCAAGGAGAACGGGATTCAGCCAGCCGAGCCTGCGAAGATTGCCGGAACGGATGAGACGGGGGTGGTGTCGGCGAGCGAACCTGCAGCCGACGCGGCCAAGATAGAGTTTCCGGAAGAGAGTGTGCGTTATATCGTTCGTCACTACACGCGCGAAGCCGGCGTCCGCAAGCTCGAACAGCTGCTCGGTACAGTCTGTCGCAAACAGGCGCGGCGGATTGCGGAAGGCAAAACCGAGAAGCTGGTCGTGACCAAGGATGTGATCCAGGACTTTCTGGGTGGCATCAAGGTTCGCGTCGACACTGAGATTGCAGAACGTACGCGCCGCTCTGGTGTGGCGGTCGGTCTGGCATGGACGCCGGTCGGCGGAGATGTTCTGTTCATTGAGGCCAATCGCATGAAGGGCAAGGGCGGCTTCAAGATGACGGGCCAGATAGGCGAAGTGATGCAGGAATCCATGCAGGCTGCGTTGACCTGGGTGCGATCGAATGCTGCTTCGGTCGGCTTATCGGAAGACTTTACCGAGAATGTCGATATTCACATCCACGTGCCGGCTGGCGGTATTCCAAAAGACGGCCCCTCTGCCGGCGTCACCATGGCAACGGCGCTGGTCTCGCTGCTGACCGACAAGCCAGTGCATCCGCTAACCGCGATGACTGGTGAGATCACGCTGAGCGGGAATGTGCTGCCGGTCGGCGGTATCAAGGAGAAGTTTCTTGCTGCCAAACGTGCCGGGGTCCTCCAGGTGATTTTGCCCCGTGACAACCGGCAGAGTGTGGAGGAAGACCTGACACCGGAGCAGACGGCGGGCGTAAAGATTCACTATGCCAGCCGCATTGAAGACGTGCTTGCGATCGCTCTTCCGGCAAGCGCGAGCGAACTCAGTATCGATGAGGCTGTTCGGGAAGAAGTCATCGAACACGCTGCCGTCTAATTGGGCCGGGGCCCGGCATGCGCTGATCGTTAATTGTGATCAGTGCTGCCGGGTCTGCCAGTTTTGCCTGTCGCCCCAAACACTCGGCACTTACCTTCTGCTGCTATTCTGGGGCAGCCCATGGCGCGAATTCTCACTGCTGCTGTTCTCATCCCCCTCGTCATTCTTCTACTGCTGAAAGGGCCATTCTGGCTGCTGGTGGTGTGTGCCGCGGCCGTGGCAATGCTGGCATGCTGGGAGTTGCTGGCACTTGCGGATGCGTCCGGCGCCTCCACTCCGCGGTACCTCGTGCTTGCTTCGATTGCAGCCTTGTTTCTCGCGCTCTTTCTTCAGCGGGAATGGCTGCTTCCCGTCCTCGCCGCAGCTTCCTTATTTCTCTTTCTTTTTCTAAGTTTTCGCAGGCCTCCCCGGCAGGTGCTTTTCGACACGGCTGCTTCGATCTTCGCGTTGATGTACTGCGGCATTTCGTTGACCACCCTGCCGAGGCTGAGTCTCGAGGACGGCGGACCAGCGCTGCTGCTATTCCTGTTTTGTGCCGTATGGTCAGGCGATATCGCGGCGCTCTATATCGGACGCGCGTTTGGCCGCCACAAACTGGCGCCTGCCATCAGTCCCAATAAAACATGGGAAGGAAGCATTGCTTCGATCGTCGGCAGTATGCTCGTCGCAGGGCTTTTGTTGCTGCTGGCCTACTTCCTGCAGCAGCATGGCTTCGCGATCCTCAATTATCCGGGCAGCCTCCTGCACTGGCTATGGCTGGCGGCCTTACTGAATGTTGCGGCGCAGGTCGGCGACCTGGTGGAGTCAGCGATCAAGCGTGGCGCCAACGTGAAGGATTCGGGTACCCTGCTGCCAGGACACGGTGGAGTTCTGGATCGCATCGATGCACTGCTTTTTGCCGCGCCGGTGTTGTGGTTTGTAGAACTGTTTCAGCAATCGTTTTGACCATGTCTCTGGATGCGGCCCCGCCGAACAGGACGCGCACTTCAC
Source organism: uncultured Acetobacteraceae bacterium (assembly GCA_964658265.1). Lineage (GTDB taxonomy): Bacteria > Acidobacteriota > Terriglobia > Terriglobales > Acidobacteriaceae. Next base: position 47,490 of record CAZZYN010000007.1, read on the forward strand.
GTCAACGCCGGCTGATGTAGGCTTTTACCGATGCCTTCTCTTCATCTCATCGCTGTGAGTTCCGTCCGTTGAAACGACTCGCCATTCTCGGATCCACGGGATCGATCGGGACCAGTACACTCTCGATTGTCGAAAGCTTCCCTGAACGGTTTTTAGTCGCATCCCTGGCAGCAGGAAGCAATGTAGATCTAGCCTTTTCGCAGGCGCTGCGCTGGCAGCCGTCCGTGGTCTCAATGGCCAACGAGCAGCTGGCCGACGAGCTGAAGCTTCGCCTGCGGCAGGCCGGGAGCCTCACTACTGAGGTCGTTTCCGGCACCGCCGGGACGGTGCATGCCGCGACACTGCCGGAGGTCGATTTTGTCGTTTCAGCCATCGTGGGTGTCGCCGGGATCGAAGCGACCTACCAGGCTATTCTCGCGGGTAAGACAATTGGCCTTGCGAACAAGGAAGCAATGGTGGCGGCAGGAGAAATCCTAAGTAAAGCCGCCCGCGAGCATGGTGTCGCGATTTTACCGATCGATTCTGAACACAATGCGATTCACCAGTGCATGCGCGGTGGCAGCAGGGAAGAAGTTCAGCAGATCTGGCTCACGGCTTCCGGCGGCCCGTTCCGGACTCTGCCGCTCGCTGATTTCGATAGGATCACGGTCGCGCAGGCGCTCAAACATCCGACCTGGGTGATGGGACAGCGGATCACCATCGACTCGGCCACCATGCTGAACAAGGGCCTAGAAATCATTGAGGCCTGCCGCTTGTTTGATCTGCCGCCTTCGGCGGTGAAGGTAACGGTGCATCCGCAATCGACCATCCATTCCCTGGTGGAGTACATCGACGGCAGTATCCTCGCGCAGATTTCCGTTACAGATATGCGCCTGCCCATTCTTTACGCCCTCACCTACCCAGAGCGCATCGCCTCGGACCTTCGGTTCAACATGGCTGCGCTAAGTGCGCTGACCTTCGAGCCCCCGGATTTTGCGCGCTTTCCGTGTCTTCGCCTGGCCTATGAAGCCGCAGAATCAGGAGGCGCTTCCACAATTGCCCTGAATGCGGCGGATGAAGTTGCGGTGGCCGCGTTCCTCGAAGGACGTATCAGCTTTCCGGCCATTCCGCGTACAATCGAGGCAGTGCTCGAAGCAACTCCGGCGGTGTCTCCTCGCACAATTGCAGAGGTCCTGCAGTTGGATGAAGCAGCCCGTATGACAGCGAAGCACGTGATTCAGTCTCGTGGCTTTTCGGCTCTTCCCGTCGCAGTTGGAACCAGGCATCCCTAATTTCCCAGGTACTCTTCCTTATGTCTTTTGTTTTGACCAGTATTGTCTCAACCCTGATCGTGCTCGGCATCATGGTACTGGTGCACGAGTTCGGCCACTTTGCTGTAGCCAAGCTATGCGGTGTGCGCGTTGAAACATTCTCGATCGGCTTCGGCAAGCGTCTTTTTGGCTTCCGTCGCGGTGACACTGACTATCGATTGAGCCTGCTCCCACTTGGCGGCTACGTGAAGATGGCGGGCGAGCTCGGCGGCGACGGCATGATGCCGATGGATGTCAGCAACCCGGCATTGGCGAGTGGACAGGCCGTGCGTGATCCAGGCGACCTGAACTCCAAGACCCGCTGGCAGCGCATCCTGATCGCCCTGGCCGGACCGGTCTCGAACTTTTTGCTTGCCCTGGTCCTGATGACGGGCTTTTACATGATGCACAACGAGGTCGAGCTGTTCCGTGTGCAGCCAGGAGACGTTGATTTTGTCTCGGCTAACAGCGCTGCTGCGAGGGCGGGGATTCAAGCCGGCGATCGAATCATACAGTTCGACTCGATTAAGAATCCGGATTGGGAACAGATTTCGATTCGTTCAGCCTTGAATATCGGCCAGTATGTGCCAGTCACCGTACAGCGAAACGGGCAACAGGCGTCGTCCAGCCTGATGATCGGCAGTGTAAAGAACAGCGAAGACTTCAACTGGGAGAGCCTGGGTTTTGTGCCGAAGATGCAGTCGACTCCCGTGAAGGTCGATTACGTTGAGGCTGGTATGCCCGCTGCCAAAGCAGGTATTCGGCCTGGCGATGAAGTTTTGAGCATTGATGGCCACCAACTGCATTCAGTTCCAGCTATTCTTGGCTACCTGCAGGACCAGAGTGGCGCGCCGCTGCATGTAACGATCCGGCGTGGTAGTGAGATTCTGCCAGTTCTTACCGTGCAACCCGTGGTTTCCGATGTAGGAGACGGATCCAAGGGGTATCGCATCGGTTTTAAGGGGTCCGATCCTCCGTTTCAGGTAGAACAGATGGCGCTTCCAGCGGCCTTCCGTCAATCCGTTAAGTTCAGTGTGAAAAACTCCAGCCTGATCCTGGAAGTGCTGCGTCGGATGTTGACCCGTCACATGGCAGTGCAAAACCTGAGCGGCCCAATTGGGATTGCCCGCGTTACAGGCATGGCTGCACAGCAGCCTGGCTGGCAGCCCATCATCGGTCTGATGACGATCATCAGCCTCAACCTCGGTATCTTCAACCTGCTGCCGATCCCTATCCTGGACGGCGGCGTCATCCTGTTGCTTTTGATTGAAGGGCTTATCCGCCGGGACCTGAATCAGCGCTTTAAGGAGCGAATCTACCAGGCTGCTTTCGTAGGGCTGCTGATTTTCTTTGCCTTCGTGATGTTCAACGACATCTCGAAGCTGTCGTTGTTCTCCAAGCTCAAGCCCTGAGCCGGGTCAACAGGCCTTGAGGGGCTGGCGCTCACTATCGAACGTTATGCTGGCGCCGATTATCGTGGCCGGTCTGTGTCGACCTCACGCCGATGCGGATGACGGCGGGATGTTCTGGATCTGCTGCTATGCCGGGTTTTGTTGCACCTTTCTTGCGGAGGGCCGAGCCCATGACCAGTTTGCCGGAGCTGGCGCGCTGTTGACTCTGGCGAACTGATTCTGCAATGCCGTCGTCCTGATTCTTTCGGAACTCAGCCATCGAGCCGATGGAGGCTTGTCCAGAGAGGCTTGAACCGGTCATCAATGCGCTTGCAAGTAGCGCCGCACATACATTTCTGTAAATCATCTCTGGTTTGTTTACCCCTTTATCTATCGTCAGCCTAAAGGAGTCTGCAGCTATCGTGGCTGCTGATCGCAGGCGCGATCAGTTGAGTTTCCTGGATCGGGACACCGCAGCCGACGTCCCTATATGGGCAAGCCTGCTGGTAGAGTGTGGAGGTGTCAGCTTCCCGCTCTGCTTCCCTCATTCCAGGCAATTTGAAGCTGTTGGCAAAGCGTCTGCATGGCTTCATCAGGTGGGCGATCCTGCTGATGACAGCGGGCTACACCTTCCTGGACTACTGGGGTTACAGCAGGGTGCAGCACGAAGATCCGTCCAGTTGGCAGAAACTGGCTGCCGGCCAGGGCATTGTGCCCGCACAGTACCGCGTGGGGGTGTACTATTCGGCAAACTTGTTTGCCCGGATGGGTCATCTGCAGTTCCGCCACATTTTTGCGCTGACCGATGGGGTCTGCCTGCTGGCGAGCCTGGCTATCCTCTTTCTTCTGCTGACAAAACGAGAAGGCTTTCGGATTCTTTCTCCTGCGCAGCAGTGGTCGCAGGTGTTGCTGGCGCTCCTGCTGACGCAGATTTATCTCGGCTGGACGCTCTGGTTCCAGGAACCCGAGACGATGCCTTCGCTCATGATCCTGGCCAGTAGTGCCCTGCTGTGCTCGGGCCATGTGCGCGTGCCGCGATCCATGCTGGCGTTGACTCTTCTGCTGGTAGCACTGCTCGGAGCGACCATACGCGTGGATGCGGTCGTGGCGTTCCATGCAGGCATGTTGCTGGTCTGCATGGTGGCTCTTGGCCGGGGAATGCCGCTCGGAAGAGGCTGGCAGGCGGCGATCAGTGTGGCGTCCCTCGCCCTCGCCCTAGGTACGGCTTACTACCTGGCCCATTTTGTTTTCCCGCACAATGCGAGGGAAGTCGCCCTGCTGCAACTGCCGGATAACCTTCGGTCGCTGACTGGAGCGATGGTGCTGCTGTGCACCTTGCCGCCATGGTTGCTGACCATGTGGCTGGCGGCGCGTCGATTGTCGGCACTTGATAGCTGGACGATCGCGATGCTGGCAGGCTCACTGATCGACTTCGGGTTCTTTGTCACCTTCGGCATGTCAGAAGAGGTGCGTATTTTTCTGCCGTTTGCGATGATCCTTGTGCCGGTCAGTGCACCCATCCTGATGGGGTGGATGGAGCAGGGATCGTCGGTTCCGGATCGCTGATCTGTCTGACATGATCGCCTGGCTTGCCGGGTCCAGAGGCACGTTAGTCTAGAACGATGCATATTTCTTCCAGCAAGCTACGGGTTCGCTACGCTGAAACTGATCAGATGGGCATTGTCTACTACGCCAATTACTTTGTCTGGTTTGAGATCGGCCGCACCGATTTCCTGCGTCACACCGGCTTCGATTACGCAAGCATGGAGCGGGAGGACGGCTGCCTTCTGCCGGTGGTTGAGGTGACCTGTCGATACAAAGCGCCGGCCCGATACGACGATGAAGTGATTGTCGAGACACGCCTGCTGCATCTTCGGACATCTGTGATCAAGTTCGGCTACCGGCTACTGAAGCCACTGTCCGACGGATCTTCGCTACTGCTTGCTGAGGGGGAAACGATCCACGTGGTGGTCGACCGCGAGATGAAGAAAACGCCGCTTCCCGCCAGGTATGTTGCTCCGCTGCGGACTGCGATGGAAAGTAATCTGCAACCTTCGTGATAATTGGGGCATGTAGCTGCGGCTTTTGTATCAACCGGCGAGGGGAGACGCTACAATTGCGCCATGAAGAAGACACTCCTCCTGCTCGCATTGATGATCGGCGTTGGCGCAACCACGGTTGTGCAGGCGCAGGATCACCGGGATCACCCGGTCCGTCATCACCGTCATCACCGCCACCATCGCCGTCCTCACTAGAAACCACTTCTGATGCAGAAGGCGCGCAGCTCTACTATGCAGTCCCGATTGTAGGCGCGCTTTCTGTTTCGGGAACTTTCGTTAGAGCTGCAGCGTGCGTGGCTGCACATGTTCACGGATGAATTGGACGGTCGTATCCAGCGTCGTACCGGGGCCGAAGATGGCCGCCACTCCAGCAGCCTTCAGCGCGGCGATATCCTGCTCCGGAATTGTGCCCCCGACAATAACAAGCATGTCTCCGGCGCCACGCTCACGCAGCATGGCTGTGATGCGCGGCACGATCGCGTTGTGCGCCCCCGATAGAATACTGAGTCCGACACAGTCGACATCCTCCTGCAGGGCTGCGTTGACGATCATCTCAGGGGTCTGGCGGAGGCCCGTGTAGATCACTTCCATGCCGGCGTCCCGCAGGGCGCGCGCGATGACCTTCGCACCGCGATCATGACCATCAAGGCCGGGCTTGGCGACGAGCACGCGGATTGGCGGTCTAGAAGGCAGTAGTTGGCTTTCAGGCATGCAAAGGTCCTCGACAGACTGACCAGCATATCAGTCAGGACGCCAGGCTGGATCAGAGCCTATTTATCGCGGGCGACGACAAAGTCCGGCATCCATAGCAGGGCACGCTTCGCGTCTGTCTCGGGCAGGGCAGCGAGAGCCTTTCGGGCCAGTTCCGCGTACTCGTAAGCAGTGCGCATCGCGTAATCAACTGAGCCGTACCGGTGAAGAATGCGAACAATTTCTTCGTGTGAGGTGCGGATCAGGGACTCATCCTCAAGAACGTGGTCGATCGCAAGACGTTCTGCAAGGGTAGCTCGTTCGTATGCGTGCACAACAGCAAGCGTGGCTTTACCTTCTCGCAGGTCGCTGGCGACGGGCTTGCCCAGGACTTCTTCACTCGCCGTCAGGTCGAGCACATCATCGACGATCTGGAAGGCGATGCCGAGGCTGCGGCCGAACTCTCCCAGCTGGTCTTCCATTTCTTCACTGGCACCCGCGAGCACGGCGCCCAGGCGCATGGAAACGTGAAAGAGGCACGCGGTCTTTCGATAGATGAGGTCATAATATTCTGCCTCGTTGACCATGCGACCGATTTTTTCCATCTGCAGCAACTCGCCTTCGACCATCTGCTGGGTCAGGCCAATGAGCAGATCGAGGACACGAAGATTCCGTTCTTCCAGTGCGACCCGGAAGGCCTGCATGTAGAGCCAGTCGCCGGCAAGCACGCACTTGGAATTGCCCCAGGTGGTGTTGGCGGAGGGGCGGCCACGCCTGGTGTCAGCGGCATCGATGATGTCGTCATGAACGAGAGTCGCGGTGTGCACCATCTCGACGACGGCGCCGAGCCGTGTGGCACTGCGACCCTGGTAGTTGAGGGCGCGGGCAGCCAGCAGGAGCAGGGAAGGCCGGATGCGTTTGCCGCCTGCCTCCCGAAGGTAGTCGCTGATCTCGGTGATGGCAGAGACATTGGACACGGAATCGCGGACCAGTTCCTGCTCAATGGAAAGCAGGTCGTCCCGCAGCAGGTCGAACACTTCTTTCGCCGTCGCTATGGCTTGTGTGCTCACCTATGCTCCCGTAAGTATGAGTGTAAAGGGAATGAGACGCACCTTATACATACCAAAGTTCCGGTTCTACCTGACTAAGGCGTTTGTGTAGTGTGACGAAGATAAAGGGCCAATCCCTTTATAGGTGGCGAAATGCAAGAGGTTCTGTCGCAATTCTGGCGTTTCTGGTCCAAGTTGCCGTTTTTCAACTGCTCTCGCTGCGTTTGACCCTAGTTGGACCGGTAATTTGTGAATTGCAGATCCAGCCCGAACTCGTGTCCCTTGAGCAGCGCGATGACTTCCTGCAGTGTGTCGCGGTCCTTGCTTGAGATTCTCACCGTATCCCCCTGAATGGAGGCCTGGGCCTTCTTCTTCGAATCTTTGACCAGCTTGACGATGTCTTTGGCCTTGTCGCCGGGGATACCCTGCTGCAGCTTGATTTTCTGGCGGACGCTCGATCCGGAGGCCTGCTCCAGCTTCTCGTAGACCAGGGACTTCAGCGGCACGTTCCTTTTGACCATCTTGTGAGAAAGAATTTCGATGACGGCTTTGAGTTTGTACTCGTCTGCGGAGGCGAGCTGTATTACGTCCGCGCCTTCCAGCTTGATCTCGGACTTCGAATCTTTCAGGTCGAAGCGAGCGTTCACTTCCTTCGTCGCCTGGTCAATCGCGTTGCGTACTTCCTGCACGTCGACCTTGCTTACAACATCAAATGAATTTTCAGTTGCTGCCATCATTCCCTCGTTTTGCAGACTGCATGCCTTGCCAGTATAGGCGGCCGCCAGCAGAGTGTTCTTCTATCCGATGTTGAAGAAGCGATAGAAGTTCCGGCTTGTCTGCTCGGCCAGCTCAGCCACATCGATCCCGCGCACGGTTCCAACCTGCTCGGCCACGCGGGTGACCCATGCCGGCTCGTTTCGCCTGCCTCGCTGGGGAACCGGCGCGAGGAACGGAGCATCCGTTTCGACCAACATCCGATCCAACGGGACCTGCGCCGCAGCATCACGGATGGCCTGCGCCTTGGGAAAGGTGATGTTTCCGGCAAAAGAGATAAGGAACCCACAATCCAGAGCCCGGCGCGCATGATCCCACTCCCCGGTGAAGCAGTGAAGAATGCCACCCAGCCCGGTTGATGCCCACCGCTCTTCGATCTGTGTGAGCGTGTCATCCCAGGCATTGGTCGAATTGTCCGATGGCCGGCAGTGGATGATGATGGGCTTTTGGCGGGCCTGTGCGATTTCCATCTGAGCGACAAACGCGGCCTGCTGCCTCTCGCGCGGAGAATGGTCGTAGTAGTAGTCGAGACCAATCTCGCCTGCAGCGATGACTTCCGGCTCGGCCAGCAACGTTTCCAGTGTAGAAAGGGCGACGGCATCAGCGTGCGATGCTTCGTGGGGGTGAATGCCCGCGGATGCAAAGATGCGCGGAGTCTCGGGTTGCCCTGCGAACTCGCGACTGATATCGAGCGCGCGATGCATGGTCTCCGGTCCGTCTCCGATGCCAATAGACAGGATGCTTCGCACGCCTGCATCCCACGCATTTTTGAGGATGCCGGGCAGCTCGCCTACATAGCGTTCGCTGTCAAGATGAGCATGCGAATCAACCAGCACGCTACTTGAGCCTCGCGCCGATCTCGATGTCTTCAAGGAAGCCGGCCAGAACGGCTTTGCCGCCTTCAACCGAGGCCGCGACGATCATGCCATTTGACTCGAGGCCGCGCAGCTTGCGTGGGGCGAGGTTGGCGACGATGACGACTTTCCGGCCGATCAGCGATTCAGGGGTGTAGGACTCGGCAATACCAGCCAGAATCTGGCGTTGTTCGTGGCCGAGATCAACTTCCAGGCGTAGCAGCTTGTCCGCCTTGGGCACACGCTCGGCGACCAGAACTTTGGCAACGCGGAGCTCGACCTTGGCAAAATCATCGATGGTGATTTTGCTGTCTTCCTTCGCGCTGGCGACCGCGATGGGAGCTGGCGTGGACGGGGTGCCATGCTCTGCCGCCGCCGCGGAGGATTGTGCCGGAATCTGCGCGGTGTTCACTGCGGGCGATGCCGCGGGCAGATTAGTGGTCTTGGGTGCTGCCTCGGGGGCGGTGGTGGGTGCATGCTCCGGGTTCGGCGTGGCGTTGTTTACGGCGGGAGTGGCCGGCTGCGCATTTGTATTCTCGATATTCTGCATACGTTCGATTGCGTCCTTTTCTGCGCGTGGGAAGACAGGTGCAAGCTCGCCCAGGCGCGTGCCTGCGGGCAGACCGCCCCATGCAATGTTCTTCAGGTCGGCGTGCCCAATGTCACCCAGGCCCAGCTGCGCCCAGATTTTCGCCGTCGCATCCGGCAATACCGGATGCACGAGCGCAGTGATGATGCGAATGATCTCGGCGGAAGTATAAAGAATTTCCGCGAGCTTCTGGCGATCAGCCGGGTCGGAAGAGGCTGCCACTTTCCACGGCGCGGTCTCACTGATGTAGCCGTCGGCGCGTGCGACCAGTGTCCACAAAACTTCGAGAGCCCGGGATAACTCCAATGCATCGAAGCGCTGGTTAAACACAGCGATCGTATCTTCAGCGGCCTGATGGAGAGCAGTGTTCGCAGCAGCTTGCGGGATCACGCCGTCGAAGTAGCGCGCGATCATGTTCAGTGTCCGGCTCACCAGGTTGCCGTAGCCATTCGCAAGATCCGCGTTGTAGCGCTGCACCAGCGCGTCGAAGGTAAAGCTGCCATCCTGCCCGAAAACGGTCTCGCGCAATAGGAAATAGCGCAGTGCGTCTGCGCCCAGCACGTCGAGAATCGTCTCCGCGCGGACGATGTTGCCGAGCGATTTTGACATCTTCGTGTGGTCGAACAGCAGCCACCCATGCGCGAAGACGCTCTTTGGCAGAGGCAGTCCGGCAGCTATCAAAAATGCGGGCCAGTAGACGCAGTGGAAACGGCTGATCTCCTTGCCGATGATGTGCAGGTCGGCAGGCCAGTATTTCTCGAAACGGGCTTTGTCAGCGGGATCATCGCTACCCCAGCCAAGAGCCGTGATGTAGTTGGCGAGCGCATCCATCCAAACGTAGATGACGTGTTTTTCATCGCCGGGAACGGGAATGCCCCAGTCAAAGCTGGTGCGGCTTATCGATAGATCGCGAAGGCCGCTGCGAACGAATACCATGACTTCGTTCCGCCGCGTTTCGGGTCGAATAAAATCTGGTTCGCGCTCGTATAACTCGAGAAGCGGTCTCTCAAAGGCAGAGAGCTTGAAGTAGTAGTTTTCTTCACTGACAGTTTCGGTCAGGCGACCGCAATCCGGGCAATGCGTCCCCGGGGGGCCGTCGACGTACGCTTCGTCGTGCACGCAGTACTGGCCGGTGTATGTGCCTTTGTAAATGAAACCGCGGTCCTTGAGCAGCATGAATAGTCGCTGCACGCCGCGTTTATGTCGCGGCTCGGTGGTACGAATGAAGTCGTCGTTGCTAAGGCCGAGTCGCTTCCAGAGCGCACGAAACTCTTCTGAGACAGCGTCTGTGAATTCCTGCGGAGTTTTCCCCTGCGATTTGGCTGAGCGCTGGATCTTCTGGCCATGCTCGTCGGTCCCGGTGAGAAAGAAAACATCTGCGCCAAGTGCTCTCCTGCGGCGGGCAATTGCGTCGGTTACGATCGTCGAGTACGCCGTTCCGAGATGTGGCCGCGCGTTGACGTAGTAGATCGGCGTCGTGATGTAGAACTTGTCTGCTTCAGGCATGAGTCTTCAGGTAATCCGGGTAGGCAGCAGCGGGTCTACAGGTGACCGTCTGGGTGTCTTCATCTTAGGTGCTGGCTCACGGCAGGTCAACCGAACAGGTCGCACGTGTCTGCTAGAATCGTCAGTAAAATCAAGCATTTCCAAGCGAGCGCAGACCCTGCTTCGCTTCATTTAGCCGGTGGCCCAGAGTGTACTTAGAACAACAGAAGCGACTGCGGGAACGCCTGAAGCAGGTGTTGATCGAGCAGTATCAATTTGATTCCGGCACGCTGGTGATTGAGCAGCCCAAAGACCCGCGCATGGGGGAGTTTGCGCTGCCGATCGCCTTCGAACTGGCAAAGCAGTTGAAGAAAGCGCCGCGAAAGATCGCAGAAGAGATTGTTGCGCACCTGCAGCCACTTGAGGGCTTCGCCAGTTTTGAAGTAGCGGGTGCCGGTTACATCAATGCGCGTCTCGATCGCGCAGCAGCCGTGTTGGAGATAGCCCGTGATGAAGTGGCAGCGACTGCGGCCGCCCGGCTTCATTCGCTGGTGGAGCACACCAGCATCAATCCGAACAAGGCAGCGCATGTCGGCCATCTGCGCAACGCAATCCTCGGCGACACGTTTGTGCGCCTGCTGCGGGCCGCCGGACAAAAGGTGGACGTGCAGAATTACATCGACAATACAGGCGTTCAGGTCGCGGACGTTGTTGTCGGGCTTCAGGAGCTTGAGCACTACAACGTCGAAGACGTTCGCTCACTGATGGTTTCATTGAAGCAGCAGGACAAGCGCATCGATTATTACTGCTGGGATCTGTATGCGCGCGTTTCGCAGTGGTACGCCGCTGATCCCGCACAAGTGGAAGCGCGCAAGAAAATACGATTTGCCGCGCTGCATGCTCTCGAAGAAGGCAACAACGATACGGCTGTAATTGCCGAGCTGGTGTCGACAGCCGTGCTGCGCAGGCACCTGGAAACGATGCAGCGGCTCGATATCGAGTACGACTTTCTCCCGCGCGAGAGTGAAATTCTGCGGCTGCATTTCTGGGAACTCGCATTTGCCCAGCTGAAGCAGAAGAACGTTCTCTACTTCGAGACAGAAGGCAAGAACAAGGGCTGCTGGGTGATGAAGCGTCCAGGTGCTGAAGTGGCGCAAGGCGCTGTCGACGAGGATGCCAAGGTGATTGTGCGCTCGAATGGCACTGTTACCTATGTTGGCAAGGACATTGCATATCACCTGTGGAAGTTCGGACTGCTGGGACGAGATTTCGGGTACCTGCCGTTTTACAAGTATCCGGATCACGAGTGCTGGATCTCGGCAGAAAACGGTGACGCGCAGCATCCGGAATTTGGGGGTGCGCAGGCGATCTATAACGTCATCGACAGTCGTCAGTCAGATCCACAGAGCAATGTAATCGAGGCATTGCGCGGCCTGGGCTTCGTAGAGGAAGCTGCACGGTACACACACTTCTCCTACGAAATGGTGGCCCTGACCCCGCGCTGTGCCATGGACCTGGGCTATGAAGTTTCCGAAGAAGACCAGAAGCGGCCGTACATTGAGGTCTCCGGACGCAAGGGCTTTGGCGTGAAGGCAGATGACCTGATCGACAAGCTCATCGCGGCTGCGCAGGCCGAGGTCGATACACGACATCCAGCGCGGGACGAAGCCGATCGACGCTTTATCGCCAACGCTATCGCAATCGGAGCGCTGCGGTACTTCATGCTGAAGTTCACGCGAAATTCTGTCATTGCTTTTGACTTTCGCGAAGCGCTGAGCTTCGAAGGCGAGACGGGTCCATACGTGCAGTACGCGATTGTGCGCGCACGCAGCATCTTCCGTAAGGCGGCAGTGGCCTCGCGGGAAGTGCTGGCAGGAATCGACGCAGCTTCTGCAGCCGGCATACTAGCTGAGGAAGAGGGAAGCGGCGTCTGGGATCTATGGGTCAGCGCTGGTAAAACGACGCTGCTAGTACAGCAGGCTATTGCAACCGCGGAACCTGCTTTCATCGCCAAGCATGCCTTCCAGCTGGCCCAGCAGTTCAACAATTTTTACCATCGCCATCATATTGCGAATGAGCTGGACCCTAATCGAAAGCAGCTGCTATTGGCAACAGCAGCAGTTGCGGAACGCGAGCTGGTGCGGCTATTGGCAATGATGGGGATTGCGTCTCCCGAAGCCATGTAGCGGCTTCATCTTCAGGAAGAGTTCGGACTGTTCACCGAGAAGCGCACCCTGTGCATCACAGCATCAGGTGACGAATCAAGATGAAGATTGCATTCCTGCACAAAGAAAACGACTTTACCGCGGAGCTGCTCCGCGAATTGCAAACCACGAAGAAACAGCACCAGGTGGTCTCATGGATCATTGGTGAACCCGCCCCTGCCAAGGACTTCGAGCTGTTGATTACGCTCGGTAAAGTCGGCGCCGAGGAGCTTGCAGGCCAAACCAGGCTGGGGTTCATTCAGACTGCGAGTACCGGCTACGAAGCTGTCGATCAGGATGCCGCAACGGACGACGGCATCTGGGTCTCCTTCGCGCCGTCTGACGTTACGGGTAATGCGACCTCGGTTGCGGAGTTCGCGGTCCTCCTGATGCTGGGAGCGGCACGCCACCTGAACCAATACCTGCAGCCCGCACGTGAAGGTGGTTCCAAGCCTTCACTCATCCAGCCCTCGCTCAGCGGCAAGACTGTTTGTGTCGTTGGTTTGGGTGCGATCGGCGAACAGTTGATTGACCGGCTGCGGCCTTTCGGCATGAAGTTCAGGGCGACAGATGAGCATCCAGAACATGCGCCGAGCGACGTCACTGCCTATCCGGCTGATCAGCTGGGTGAAGCCCTAGCGGGCGCTGACTTTGTTGTCGTCTGCGTGCGCGCAAGCAAGGAGAACGAGAACTTGATCAATGCCGCGATCTTCAGCGCAATGAAGCGTGGCGTGGTGCTGGTGAACATTGCACGGGGCACCCTGATCGACGAAGCAGCCTTGCTGGCGGCACTCGAGAGTGGACACGTTGCGGCTGCGGGTCTCGACGTGCTGCAGGTGGAACCGCCCGACCCGCAGAATCCGCTGCTGACCTTGCCACAGGTGCTGGTGACGCCGCACATCGCAGGCTTCACGGACATCATGCTTCATGGAACAGTGAAATACCTGAGTGAGGTGATCGATGAAGTGGCAGCGGGTGTAAAACCGGAGTCAGTCCTTAATCAACCTCGACAGCCAAGGCTGGCTCTCAAGCCGGCAGAGAAGTCTATGCAGTAGCGGTCACAGGTGTGCCGGCAAAGAAAAGGACGCCATCGAAGGCGTCCTTTTCTTTGCTTGCTACAGCCTAGGAAAGCTTGGTGCAGCCTAGGAAATAGGCTGTCCACCAGCAGTCAACTGTTTCAGTGTTTCCAGATCCTGCTGCTTGATTGCGTCGGGCAGCGGAGCATAGTTCAGGGTGCCGGCTGCGTCCTGGCCATCGCGCACGATATACGTGGCGAATGCTTTCAGCGCAGTGCGCTTGGCTTTGTCTGCACCGTCTTTCGGGATGATCAGGAAGGTCAGTCCGGAGATCGGGTAAGCATCCTTGGCGTCAGCCGGTGGATTGACAATCGGCGTTCGGACGTCCTTGGCCAGGTCAGAAGCAAAGCTTGCGATCGCCGCGGAGGTGGCTGCCGCAGTTGGCGCGATGTAAGCGCCACCCTGGTTCTTGATGGAGGCGGTCGGCAGGTTGTTCTGTAAAGCATAAGTCAGATCGACATAGCCGATGGCCCCGGGCGACTGCCGCACCTGGCCGGTTACACCTTCCGAGCCTTTGCCGCCGTTTCCAGTGGGCCAGCTTACCTGGGAACCCTTTCCGACTTTAGCCTTCCAGTCCGCACTCACCGCAGAAAGATAGGTGGTCAGAATATTGCTGGTGCCGCTGCCATCGGCGCGATGCACAACGAGCACGTTGTCCTTTGGAAGGTCCACTCCTGGATTGTCGGCTTTGATCTTCGGATCCTGCCAAGTCTTGATCGTTCCCATGAAGATGCCTGCGAGCACATCCGGCGAGAGCTTGATCGCGGTCTTTAACGTAGGCAGGTTGTAGATGATGGCGACGGGACCAGCGCTTTCCGGGATCTGGATTACGGGCGCCATACCGACCATCTTGTCGTCACTCAGCGGAGCATCGGATGCGCCGAAGTCGACGGTACCGGCCTTCACCTGTTGAATGCCGCCGCCACTGCCGATCGACTGATAGTTGATCTGCACATTGCTGTTTTTCGCCTGGAAGTCCGCAGTCCAACGAGTCATGACGGGATAGACGAAGGTACTGCCGGCGCCGACAAGTGCGACCGAGCCTGACCCGTTAGAGCCGGATTTGCAGCCACCCAAAGCAGCCAGCACACAGGCTGCAACCGCTAAACTTTGAACTTTTTGCCTGATATCCAATGGAATCCTCCAGATGAATTCTGGCAGATACAAGCCTCGGCCAAGGCATACATCCGCGCACATTCACAGAACTTTCATCTATCGGTTTACCCTACGCAGCAGTACTCCGTTCATGCCGGGGAATGGCCATGCCGGGGCCTGAAGACGGGAAAGAGAAGGCAGCCGCTCCTCCTTCCCGCGCGGCATCACTACTTGATGGGCTGACCACCGGCTGTGAGTTGTTTGAGCCCTTCCAAATCCTGCTGGCGGATTGCATTGGGCAGAGGCGCGTAGTTGAGTTCGCCCGCGGCAGCCTGGCCGTCGGAGACGACATAGGTTGCGAACTTCTTCAGTGCGGTCCGCTTGGCAACGTCCGAGCCATCCTTGGGAATGATGAGGAAGGTCAGTCCGGAGATGGGATAGGCATCTTTCGCGCTGGCAGGAGGATTGACGATGGGTGTCCTGACATCTTTTGCCAGGTCTGGCGCAAAGCTGGCGATGGCTGCTGATGTGGCGGCCGCGGTCGGCGGAATGAATTTGCCAGCCTGATTTTTGATAGACGCGGTCGGCAGGTTGTTCTGCAGGGCGTAGGTCAGATCGACGTAACCGAGGGCACCGGGTGTCTGCTTTACCTGGCCGGTCACGCCTTCGCTGCCTTTTCCGCCGTTGCCTGTGGGCCAGCTTACCTGTGAACCTTTACCAACCTTGGTCTTCCAATCCGGACTGACGGCGGAGAGGTAAGTGGTCAGGATGTTGCTGGTACCGCTGCCATCGGCGCGGTGCACCAGCAGGACATTTGTGGCCGGCAGATCGACGCCCGGATTATCCGCCTTGATTTTTGCGTCCTGCCAGCTGGTGATGCTCCCGAGGAAGATGCCGGCGAGAACATCCGGCGAGAGCTTGAGAGGTGTTTTCACGGTCGGCAGGTTGTAAATAATGGCGACCGGTCCGGCGCTCTCAGGTATCTGGATGACTGGACTCATGCCGACCATCTGTGTGTCGCTGAGGGGTGCGTCGGACGCTCCGAAATCGACAGTGCCGGCCTTGACCTGCTGGATGCCGCCGCCGCTGCCGATGGATTGATAGTTGATTTGTACTGACGGGTTCTTGGTCTGGAAGTCAGCAGTCCAGTGGGTCATGACCGGGTAAACAAAGGTACTGCCGGCGCCTACAAGGGATTGCGCGGACAACTGGATAGTGCTTCCAGCCACGATCATCAAGGCGATCTGCAGGGCTCGTGAGTTCTTCGTAATGTTCAAGGAAATCCTCCACGATGAGAGTTGCAGAGTGATGACCGCCCGGAGATGAATTTCAGGCGTATTCACGAGAGATTCATCGATGCGCTGAAACTTTTGACTGGCAACGCGTTATGCATCGGACCCGTCCAACAAGAAGAAAGAAGGATTAATCATGAGTGGTAATTTGCAGGGTATGAAGGTAGCGTTTCTGGCCACGGATGGTTTCGAGCAGGCGGAATTGACCGATCCGAAGAAGATCCTGGAAGAGGCAGGGGCCAAGGCTGATGTGGTTTCGATCAAGTCTGGTGAGATCAAGGGCTGGGATCAGACGGACTGGGGAAAGACGGTGAAGGTCGACAAGACACTCGAGCAGGCAAAGGCATCTGAATACGACATCCTCGTGCTGCCGGGTGGCCAGATCAATCCTGACAAGTTGCGCGTCGACGAGAAGGCTGTCGCCTTTGTGAAGGAGTTTGCGCAATCTGGCAAATTGGTAGCGGCCATCTGCCACGGCTCATGGACTTTGATCGAGGCTGGCGTGGTCAAGGGTAAGAAGATGACTTCCTGGCCGTCCGTCAAGACGGACCTCAGGAACGCGGGAGCAAATTGGGTTGATCTGGAAGTAGTGGTCGATGGCAATATGATCACCAGCCGCAAACCGGAAGATATTCCGGCATTCAGCAAGAAAATTATTGAAGTAGCTTCGCAGGCAGGGCAGCGACTGAAGGCCGCCTCTTAGCTCGAAGTGATTCATAAAAAAGCGGGCCATCATGGCCCGCTTTTTCATTTCTGAGCTATTTGCGTCTCACTAATAGGATCGAACCCACTCGAGGATGCTGCGCACGGCGACGCCGGTTGGCCCCTTCGCCAGCCATGGCTTGCCTTCGTCGATCCAGGCTACGCCTGCTATGTCGAGATGGATCCACGGCGTTTCCTCCGCAAACTCTTTCAGAAACATGGCGGCCGAGATGGCGCCGCCGTACCGGGTTCCCCCGGTGTTCATGATGTCCGCGATGTTGGACTTGATCTGGTCGCGGTATTCGTCCTCGACCGGCAGACGCCAGAAGCGCTCGCCTGATATTTCGAGTGCCTGCGCAAACTTTTCGTAGGAAGCATCGTCGTTCGAAAAGACCCCTGCATTCTGCACGCCCAGCGCCACCACGACTGCCCCGGTCAAGGTTGCAGCGTCGATCAGGTGTGTGGCGCCAAGCTGCCGTGCGTAACTCAGACCATCCGCCAGTACCAGTCTGCCTTCTGCATCCGTGTTGATGATTTCGATCGTCTTACCTGACATTGCTGTCTGGATGTCGCCGGGCTTCTGTGCCGTTCCGGATGGCATATTTTCAGCAGCGCAGACGATCCCGATCACCTTGACCTTCGGCTTCAGCGCGGCAATCGCCTGCATCGCGCCGATCATGGCAGCCCCGCCGGCCATGTCGTATTTCATTTTCTCCATGCCGTCGCCGGGCTTGAGGGAGATGCCGCCGGTGTCGAACGTAATGCCTTTGCCGACCAAACCCAGGACAGCATCGCCATCCTTGACGCCGCCCTCCGGCTCATACGTCATCACGATCAGAGCGGGCGCTTCGGCCGAACCCTGTGAGACGCTCCAGAAAGCGCCCATCTTCAATTCGTGCAGCTTGTCCGCACCGTAAACTTCGCATCGAAGGCCGACCTGCTTCGCCATCTCTGCGGCTCGCTGCCCGAGGATCGTGGGAGTCAGATAGTTCCCCGGCTCGTTCACCAGCGTACGAGCGAAATTCTGGGCGTCTGCGACGATGATGCCTTCTGCGATGCCTTCTTCGATAGCCTTGATCTCGCCGCCGGCGGCTACGATTTGCGCACTCTCAAGGCTTCGATCTACGCGATCGGACTTATACGTGTCAGAGTCGTAATTGCCAATCACTGCGCCTTCTGTGATGGCCCGGGCCATCAGCGCCGGGGTCATGCCCTCTACGGAGGCGTCCGGCAGCAGCAGTGCGACGTTTCGGATCTTGCGGGGCTTGGCAAAGCGCACAGCCGTGCCCGCAGCCTTGCGCAGCTCATGAACGCTTGCCTTGCTGAGACCAACGATTAAAAGCCTTTGCGCCTTCAATCCGACGGGCTGGTGAAGCAGTAGTGTTTCGCAGCTGGTGCCGCTGAATTCTTCGCTTTGTAGAGCAACCCTGGCTGCTTCGTTCTCGGCTTTACCTGTATGCAGCAGTGCAAGCACCGGCTTAGCCGCCGCAGCTTTTTTATCTGACTTATTCAGAGCGAAGACGACGAGTAGTTCAGTTTCGACGGCGGCAGCAGATTGTTGCAGCAAGGTGGTCTTCATAGAATTCGTTGACACTCCTTTATTTTTGGCAGTTCTTTGCCCTCGCCAGGATCCGGCTAGTGCTGGCTAGCGGTCGATAGCGCTGCGCTGGCTCCGCGCGATCGCTGCCTTGGCTTCTTTGTTTGCCTCGCGACTACGTTCGGTAGCGCGCTTGTCCCAATCCTGTTTGCCCTTGGCGACGGCCAGCTCACACTTGACGCGTCCATTTCGGAAGTAAAGCCGGGTTGGCACCAGCGTCAGACCCTTTTGCTGGGTGGCAGCAAGCAGCTTCTCTACCTCTGACTTGTGGAGCAGCAGTTTTCTTGTGCGCAGCGACTCATGATTCTCAATATTGCCGTGCGAATAGGGTCCAATATGAGCATTCAAAAGGAAAGCTTCGCCATTTTTTACGATTCCATACGCATCGCGCAGGTTCGCCTTACCCTCGCGAATGCTCTTCACCTCGGTGCCATGCAGGGCGAGGCCGGCTTCGAACTTCTCCATCAGGAAATAGTTATGACCAGCCTGCCGATTTTGCGCAGCGTCGCGCATTCCGGCCGCAACCGGATCGCGGGGCTTGTTTTTCTGGGGAGCGGACTCTGTGGCGTGGCTTGACTGGCGGGGCATGACGCGAAGCTAAATCGTAGCACGCACAGGGAGGACACCGCTCTCATGGCTATCGCCACGCGATGCTATAATCTGCCAGCGGCAACATCGACAACCGTAGGATGCAAGAAGGCTGTGCCCGCAGCCGCCCAACGATTGCGAGAAGAGAGAATGATTGCTGCACGCGACTATACTTCTGAGGCAAAACCTGCTTTGCCGGTGCAATCGCAGCCGGCCTGGAGTTTCATGAAGAGCCGTACTTCGAAATGGATTTTCCCCGCAGCGCTCTCACTCGCTGCCATGGCCATCTCCCCGGATATGGTGTTCGCTGCGAAGGGCAAGGGGGCAATTTCCCTCTACAAAGCCGGCGTGGATGCAGAAGCCAAGGAAGATTACGTCACGGCCTATGACGACTATTACCAGGCCTACACGCGCGATCCCAAGAACCTGACCTTCAAAACATCGTACGAACGGCTACGGCTGCAGGCTGCCTCGGTCTATGTAAAGCGTGGTGAAAAGCTTCGAGATCAGGGAGACATGACTGGTGCTCTTACCGAGTTCATGCATGCCCTGGAGATTGATCCTTCGTATGAGCTGGCACAGCAGGATATCCGGGCAGTCCGCGATAAGATGGACACTCCTCCTCCAGGCGGCGAGACGTCCCTGGAAGGCAATGGAACCCACGGCGGCAGCGAAGACAACGCTGGTATGTCCGCCCCGGTGCAGCTTCGGCCATCGTCCAATGAACCACTGAGTCTGCACATGGTCGAGGATGCGAAGGTCGTTTACCAGACGATTGGCAAGGCCGCTGGCATCAACGTCCTGTTTGACCCCGAATACAATTCGAAGCGCGTCACCGTCGATCTCCAGAATGTGTCGCTTCTGGATGCGCTTCGTATCACCGGGCTCGACTCAAATACGTTCTGGCGGCCAATTACGCCTAATACAATCTTCGTCGCCGCGAATACCCGTGCGAAGCGTACCGAACTGGATGAGCAGGCAGTGCAGACCTTCTACCTTGCCAATGCGGCGATGCAGAATGACCTGAACGATATCCAGACGGCCTTGCGGAACCTGCTGACCGGCGCAAAACTGTACGCGGTGCCGAGTCAGAATGCGATTGTGATGCGGGCTACACCAGATGAACTACTGCTGGCGCAGCGTGTGATCGACGACCTGGACAAGGCCCGACCGGAAGTAGTCGTTGATGTAGCAGTGCTCGAAGTAAACCGTCAGAAAGAACGCAACATTGGCATCTCTCTTCCTCAGTCTTTCGGATTGACGCTGCAGGCAAACAGCACCTCGACCACGGGCACCAGCGGCACGACCACGAGTGGAAGCACGGGTACCTCTACAACTGGTACGACGACGACCACCTCAAACGGCCTGAGCCTGAACCAGCTGGGCAGCCTGAGTGCCAGCAACTTTGGGGTCACCGTTGGACAGGCCACTGCCAATCTGCTGCTGAACGACACAGACACAAAAGTCCTGCAGAATCCGCGCATCCGCGCGACGGATGGCCAGAAAGCTGATCTGAAGGTGGGTGAAAAGATCCCAGTCGCCACGGGGTCCTACCAGACGGGCGCGGCGACTGCCGTCGTAAGTTCACTGGTAAATACCCAATTCCAGTATCTCGATGTCGGTGTGGAGATCGAAGTTACGCCGACCGTCCATTACGATCACGATGTGACGCTGAAACTCAAGATCATCGTCTCCCAGACGAATGGCTCTTCGAACATCAGTGGCGTGGTTGAGCCCATCATCAGTCAACGTACCGTGGACCAGATCATTCGCCTGAAAGAAGGCGAAGTCAGTATCCTGAGCGGTATCCTTACCCAGCAGACTACGAATACGACTACCGGAACACCGGGGCTCGGCGACATCCCTATCCTAAAATATCTTTTCACTTCGACCGACCACGTCGTGTCGAAAGATGAGATTGTCTTCATGCTGACGCCGCACGTGGTTCGCGGCACCACGCTCAGTCCGAACAACCTGCAGCAGATCGACACCGGTACCGGGCAGAACGTTGAAGTGCGGCGCATCGCCACCATTCCTATCCGCGTTCCGGCCTCCGCACTACCGGCTTCCATGCAGGACAAATCCATCCCTTCGACTACGCCGGTGCCGAGCGGCGCGAATATTCCGCAGGCCTCTGGAAATCCCGCACCGAACGCGAACACTCCCCAAGCAGCGGCAGCCCTGCAACAGGATGCTGTGAACAATGCGGCGAACAGCAATGCGCCGCCGATTAATCTTCAGGTCATTACCCCACCAACCATGCCACGTGTCGGCAACACGTTCCAGGTAACGGTGAACCTCGCCGGCGGCACCGATGTGTTCTCGGTTCCGATGAAGTTGCAATACGATCCGACAAAGATGACGCTGATCAATGCAGACACCGGCAACTTCCTCGGCAAAGACGGCCAGACAACCGCACTAGTGCATCGCGACGACAATGGCGCAGTGGCATTATCGCTCTCGCGACCACCGGGTGTCTCCGGCATAAGCGGCAACGGCCAGTTATGCACCCTGACGTTCATGGCGAAGGCAGCAGGCGACAGCATTATCAACGTCACACAGGCCACGGCGCGGAACAGCAAGCAGGAGGCGCTACCAGTCGTCACCTCGGGCGCCATCATGCACGTGACACAGTAGGTGCAGGATGTCGTATCGGCAGCAGCTTCGGCATTCCTCGCGAACAGTTCGCGCCACCGGACCAGCGATGCATCGAGCGGCCGGCCTGACGCTGGTCGAGTTGATTGTGACAGTGGCGATCCTCGCGATCCTGGCTTCAGCGGCAGTGCCGATTGCACGCTTCCAAGTAAAGCGGACCAAGGAGCGGGAGTTGCGCATGGATCTCTGGCAGATGCGTGACGCTATCGACAAATACAAGGATGCTGCCGACAAGGGGGCCTTCCAGACCAAGGTCGACAGCATGAATTACCCGCCGGATCTCGACACGCTTGTGAATGGAGTCGATGTGCAGGGTAAGAAGCTTAAGTTTCTACGGCGCATTCCGACGGATCCGATGACTGGCCGACCGGACTGGGGCATGCGCTCCATGCAGGATGAACCGAACAGTACATCGTTTGGCGGACAGAGCGTTTTTGATGTGTACTCGAAGTCGCAGGGAACTGCGCTGAACGGGACCAAGTACGCCGATTGGTAGCTGGCTGATTTGCCACACTGCCTGACTTGAATGTTTCTAGTAAAGACGATGCTTCAGAAGAAAACACAATCCGGAAGCTGTCTCCGTCGATCCTCCGCACAGGGCTTCACGCTGGTGGAGTTGATGGTCGTCATGCTGATTATCGCGGTGCTTGCTGCGATCGCCATCCCCAGCTACCTGGGCACTATCAAGGCGACGCGCGAAGCCGTATTGAAGGAAGATCTCCACGTTATACGCGGGGCTATCGATTCCTACACTCTTGATAAAGGCAAAGCTCCGCAGGCGCTGGATGACCTGGTGCAGGCTGGTTATCTGCACGAGATACCGACGGACCCGACCACCCGCAGCAAGGAGAGCTGGGTGCCCAATACTGATACTGCCTACACCGATCTGAACGAATCCGATCCCGGCATCACGGATGTACACAGCGGGTCAACGGAAACCGGCAGTGATGGCCAGCCTTATTCGAGCTGGTAAGCGCAGACGCAATTTTCAAACCTGAAGGGCGCGCAGCTCGACCCAGAGTTCCTTGATGCCGAGGCCTGTTTTGGCAGAGCACAACAGCAGACGATCGATGCCGAGTCCTTCTTTCAAGGCTGCGGCGGATCGTGTCCGTTCATTCCCTGACAGTTTGTCTGCCTTGGTCCCGACGACCAGCAGCGAGCGCTGGATGCTTTTCAGGTAGCCGATCATCTGCGCATCGCTTTCCTGCGGTGGGATTTTCGAGTCCACCAGGCACACGCACAGGGCCAGTTGCGCGCGTTCAGCAAGATACGGCTCGATAAACTTGGGCCACTCGGACGAAATTGATTTCGAAATCTTGGCGTAACCATAGCCGGGGAGATCGGCAAGCATAAGGGTCGGCTCGCGTCCAGGCGCTCCTTCATGCAGCGCGAAAAAGTTGATGGCCTGTGTGCGCCCGGGAGTGGCCGAGACATGCGCCTGTTTGGAGCCGACCAGTGCATTTAACAGGCTGGATTTGCCGACGTTCGAGCGGCCAAGAAACGCTACCTCCGGCGCATCGCTGGGAGGGAACTGGCTCGCCGCCATGGCGGACAGCAGAAATGTTGGCGTCGGTCTCATGATCTTCCTGAAAAGTAAAAAGGGGCTCTATTGAGCCCCTTCTCTGAGTGTACTTGGTTCACCCTTTACTGGTGAGCATGGCCAGGGGATGCCGGTACACTGGCATGTACACCTGCCAGCGCTTCCGGAGTTTCTTCACGAAGTTCGGGCAATGGGCCTTCGAGGGCAATCTTCAGCACCTCGTCCATTTGCTCGACAAAGTGCAGTTTCATGGCGGCTTTGAGGTTGACTGGCAGGTCAGCCAGGTCCTTCTCGTTGTCCTTGGGCAGGATGGCTTCGAAGATGCCGGCGCGATGTGCCGCCAGCAGCTTCTCTTTCAATCCTCCAATCGGCAACACCTTGCCGCGCAGTGTGATTTCGCCGGTCATGGCGAGATCGCGGCGAACCGGGATCTTCGCTAAAGCACTGGCGAGTCCCGTGGCGATCGTGATGCCGGCAGATGGGCCATCCTTCGGGATGGCACCTTCCGGGACATGCACGTGGATATCTACGTTGCGGTAGAAATCCTTCGGCAGCCCGAGGTGCTGGGATCGGCTGCGCATATAGCTGAGTGCCGCCTGCGCTGATTCCTGCATGACATCACCGAGCTGACCGGTCAGTGTCAACTTGCCCTTGCCGTCGAGAACCTGCACTTCGGTTGAAAGAATACTCCCTCCGACTTCAGTCCAGGCCAGTCCGGTGACCAGGCCGACTTCTGACTTCTCGTGCACCTGGGAGTCACGAAATTTGGCGATCCCGAGGAACTCGTGAACATTTTCGGCCGTGATGTCTTCCTTGTGCTTGGCTCCATTCTCGACAACACGCCGCGCTGTCTTGCGGCAGACGTTGCCTATTTCACGCTCCAGATTGCGGACACCAGCTTCCCGCGTGTACGCCCGAATAATCTCGGTGAGTGCTCCGTCGGTGAAGGTAATGTTCTCTTCTGTAAGCCCGGTGCCTTCACGCTGCTTTTTTACCAGATACTGCGTGGCAATTTCGAGCTTTTCTACCTCGGTGTAGCCATGCAGACGGAGTATCTCCATACGGTCCTGCAGTGGGCCAGGGATGGTATGCAGAACGTTGGCGGTAGCCACAAACAGGACATTCGACAGGTCATACTCAACGTCGAGGTAGTGATCCTGGAAGCTGGTGTTCTGCTCAGGATCGAGTACTTCGAGCAGGGCCGAGGCCGGATCGCCACGAAAGTCAGAAGCCATCTTATCGACTTCGTCGAGCATGAAGACCGGGTTCTTGGTTCCAGCCTTTTTCATCGACTGGATGATCTGACCAGGCAGCGCGCCGATGTATGTCCGGCGATGCCCTCGAATCTCGGCCTCGTCGCGCACACCACCTAGAGACATGCGCACAAACTTCCGCCCTGTCGCCTTGGCGATCGACATGCCGAGCGAGGTCTTACCGACACCCGGAGGTCCGACGAAACAAAGGATAGATCCCTTCGGATTCTTCACGAGCTGTCTTACCGCGAGGAACTCAAGAATGCGTTCCTTGATCTTCTCCAGACCATAGTGATCTTCATTCAAAACTTTCTCGGCTACTTCAATACTGCGTGTTTCTTTCGAACGCTTCTTCCACGGCACGGCGAGCAGCCAGTCGAGGTAGTTGCGGGAGACGGTTGATTCCGCCGACATCGGCGGCATGGCCTCGAGCTTCTTCAGCTCCTGGATAGCCTTCTCGAGCACATCCTTAGGCATACCGGCCTGGTCAATCTTCTTCTTCAATTCGTCGAACTCGCTCTTCTCCTGCTTGCCGAGTTCCTTTTGAATCGCTTTGATCTTTTCGTTGAGGTAATACTCTTTCTGGGCCCGCTCCATCTGACGCTTGACACGGCTCTGGATGCTGCGATCCATGTTGAGCTTTTCGATCTCGACGTCGAGGACATCGGCGACCCGCGAAAGCCGCTCCATCGGGTCGAAGACATTCAGCAGTTCCTGCTTCTCCTCGATGGAAAGCTGCAGGTTTGCGGCAATCGTGTCGGAAAGCTTGGCTGGCTCGTCCATGCGGACAGCCGCAATCATGGTTTCGTAATTCAGGCTCTGCTGCAGTTTCACGTACTGCTCGAAGAGCGAGGTGACGCGCTGCATCAGGGCTTCGCTCTGCGGTCCGATCTCCGGCAGCACTTTCCCGGTGCGCACGGTCGCGACGAAGAAGCCATCAGTATCGTTCATATCGACAGCTTTTGCGCGCTCGATTCCCTCGACCAGCACCTTGATATTGCCATCCGGCATTTTCACGCTTTGCACGATGTTGCCGATGGTGCCGACCGGATAAATATCTTCCGCCTTCGGTTCATCGATGCTCGCATCATGCTGCGTCGCCAGAAAAATCTTCCGGTCGCCGTTTAAGGCCTCTTCCAATGCACGAACACTGGATTCCCGGCCCACGACAAAGGGAGTCATCATGTACGGAAATATGACCATGTCCCGAATGGGCATCATCGGCAATTTGCGGACGTCGTTCTTATCGATCTTCTCTTTCACTTCTTTTGGTTCCTTTGGCTGACTCACGCGAATTCCTTCCGCCTCTTACCTTCATACATCAAAGAGAGAAGAGCACCATGCATACCGAAATTTTGTTCCAGGAACAACTCTTCGTTTTGATGGTGCTCTTGAGTATTTGACGTTCGTTCGCCCGGACTCGATTCAGCCCGATGCGGACTCTAGCCTGCTTTATCCAGCAACGTCACCGATAGGTCACGCTTTTGAACCATTTCAGCCGTGATATCCAGATCCTTGATCTTTTTGTTGCTGGGCAGGTGATACATCAGATCCAGCATCAGTTCTTCAAGAATCATCCGAAGTCCGCGAGCACCCACCTTGCGCGCCAACGCTTCAGTGGCTACAGCCTTCGAAGCTGCTGCGTCAAACTTGAGGCGGACACCCTCGTATTCGAACAGACGCTGGTACTGCTTCAGGATGGCATTCCGCGGCTTGGTCAGAATCTCAACCAATGCGACTTCGTCGAGTTCATCCAGGATGCCGATGACTGGCAGGCGGCCGACAAACTCGGGTATCAACCCGAATTTGATCAGATCCTGCGGCTCAGCCTTTCGCAGCAACTCGTTGTCCCGTTGCGCCGGCAGTACTTCGTCCTCTTTAGCAGACTTATCATTTACGGGTTTGAAGCCCAGTGCTTTTTTGCCGACCCTGCGTCCAACAATCCGCTCGAGGCCTACGAAAGCGCCACCGCAGATGAAGAGGATGTTCGTGGTATCGACCGGGGTGAATTCCTGGTGCGGATGTTTACGACCACCTTGTGGCGGCACATTAGCAACCGTACCTTCGAGGATCTTTAGCAGGGCCTGCTGCACACCCTCGCCCGAAACATCCCGGGTGATGGATGGATTCTCATCCTTGCGTCCGATCTTGTCGATTTCATCGATGTAGATGATGCCGGTCTGGCAGCGAGCAACATCCCCATCCGCAGCCTGCAGCAGCTTCAGGATGATGTTCTCCACGTCCTCGCCGACGTAACCGGCTTCTGTGAGAGTCGTCGCGTCGACGATGGCAAACGGCACATCCAGCATCTTTGCCAGCGTGTGCGCCAGAAGAGTCTTACCGCTTCCGGTCGGACCGACCAGCAGGATGTTTGACTTGGACAACTCAACATCACTGCCGCGCGTCCGGTTCATCTGGATTCGCTTGTAGTGGTTATAGACAGCAACCGCCAGCTTCTTCTTGGTGGTGTCCTGCCCAATCACGTACTCGTCGAGAAACGCTTTCACTTCCTGCGGCTTGGGCAGATGCGCCGGTGCTGCACCCGTCTGCGTCTCTCCGCGGTCATCTTCGAGGATGGAATTGCAGACGGCTACGCACTCGTCACAAATGTAAGCCCGAGGATAGTCGCTGGGTGAGGAGATGAGCTTGGCAACAGCATCCTGCGATTTGTGGCAGAACGAACAGCGAAGCGTTTCGTCGGATCCAGTGCGCGTTTTCATGCGGCTACTCCCCTTAGAGCATCATCCCCTTCATGCTGACAGGGGGACGACGTTCTGTCACTCCCACCGTCAGGTACGAGGGCGGTCAATGATCTCGTCAATGATCCCGTATTCCTTTGCCTGGTTCGCGTTCATGATGAAGTCGCGTTCCACGTCGCGCTCGATCCGTTCGAGCGACTGCCCGGTGTGCTTCGACATCAACTTGTTCGTGATTTCGCGGATGCGCAGGATCTCGCGTGCATGGATATCGATATCGGTCGCCTGTCCCGACAATCCGCCCATCGAAGGCTGGTGGATCAGGATGCGGGAGTTGGGCAGGGCAAATCTTTTCCCGGCAGTGCCGCTCATCAGCAGAAATGCTCCCATGCTGGCCGCCTGGCCGATGCAATACGTCACCACGTCGTTCTTGATGAACTGCATGGTGTCGTAGATCGCCAGTCCAGCCGTGATCGAGCCGCCCGGCGAATTGATGTAGAGCTGGATATCTTTCTCCGGATCGTCGCCGGAAAGAAACAGCATCTGTGCGATCACCAGGTTGGCGATCATGTCATCGATCGGTGTACCGAGGAAAATGATGTTGTCGCGCAGCAGGCGGGAGTAAATGTCGTAGGCACGCTCGCCTCGACTCGTCTGCTCGATAACCATGGGTACCAGTGCCATGCTCTTCCTTCTCTAACGTGTGCGAAGCCGCTCTGGTTCGAGTGGACTTCCGAATGTACTTCGCTTCAGTGACTGGCTGTCTACCGCGCCGAGGGCCGGTTGAACAGTCCACAATCTTTAACCAGTCTAAATGTTCAAACCCTTACAAGCGTTCCAGCAGCATGGTTCCGGTTTTATCTCTCCGAAGTTGTTCCCGGATTCTAGCGATGCTCCCATCCTTCGTCAAACGAGCTTTGAGGTCTTCTGCAGGTTCACGCATCTGCACTGCTAATATCTGCAATTCCTGGTTGACTTCGTCTTCACTGACATCGATCTGTTCCGCATCGGCAATCTTGTCCAGCAACAGCATGCCTTTTACTTCCGCCGCAGCGGAGTCGTGCTGAGCGGCGCGCAGCCTCTGGAAGTCCAGCTTGCGCATGTCATCGGGATTCATGCCCTGCGCGGCGAGTGCGCGTAAGCCGCGATCAAGTCTCACATCGATCTGCTGCTGTACCAGCGTCTCCGGAACAGGAAACTGATACTTCGAGGTGAGCGCTTCCATCAGGCTCTCCCGCGTTGCATTCTCACCCTGCTGCTGCTTCTGACCGGTGAGGTGCTCGCGCAGTTTTGTCTTGAAGTCGTCCATGCTTTCGTAGTCGCCAAGTTCCCTGGCGAGATCGTCGTTCATTTCGGGCTGAATCCGCTTCTTGATGCCCTTGATGTCGACATCGTATGCAACTGTCTTGCCGGCTAGACGAGCTTCGCCAAAGTCTGCCGGGTAGGTGACCTCGAAGGTCAACGGCTGACCGACCTTGGCTCCCCGCAGCACATTGCTGAATGCCTCAAGCGTATTCTTGCCGCCTACTTCGAGAGCTACATCTTCGGCTTCAAGCGGTTCATCGAGAGCGGGTGCCTCGCTTTCGCCCTCAGCCGGCTGCATCTGCCCTTTGAAGCTGATCTGAGCCCAGTCGCCATCGGCCAGCGGACGGTCTTCTTCAATTGTCTCCATGGTGGAACGCGAATCGCGAGCTCGTTCCAGTTCAGCGTCGAACTCTTCTTCCTTGAGGCTGGTGTCCGACTTGTCCACCTTCACATCTTTGTAGCCCTCGATGGAGAATTCGGGCAGCACTTCAAAGACTGCCTTGAAGTAGAGCGGCTGGCCGTCTTCCATGCGCATGTCGACTACCTGCGGCTGCGACACCGGCTTCAATCCGTTGGCTTCGATCGCCTCGCGAAAGGGAACTGGCATGACCTGTTCGAGGACATCCTGGCGGAGGCCCTCGCCAAAGCGTGAACGGATCAGCGATTCGGGCACCTTGCCCTGACGAAAACCAGGAATACGTGCCTGCTGCTGATACCGCTTGATCACCTTCTTGAAGGCTTTGGAGACAACATCCGCGGCAATCGTGACCTCGACGTCCCGGGTGCATTCAGGGTTCATCGCCGGGCCGTGGTTGTGGCCATCATGACTGTGGTCGTGACCTTCCGAGGCATGGTCCGCGTGATCGGTGCCGGCTGTTTCCAGCGCCGTGTTCTCGGTTGCAGTACTTGTGTCGACAGTTTCGGTGCTCAACGTGATGCCTTCCAGAAAAAAAGTCTCGCGGACGCGATTATCTCGCGCTTGTAAAGGAATTGCGGCGGCTGTGCGGCGGGAACAAGTGCAGGGCAGCGCCCCAAGGACCTTCAACTGCGATCGAGCCGTTCCGCTTGCGAAACCGGCTCTGCCTTATGGTAAGGGGCTTTCGGAAGGGGGTCAAACAGCCCAATGCACAGCAACAGGTGCAGCAGAGGTCAAGCGGGAAAGACGATCAGGCGCGAGAATGTTCCGAGGCGAGTGGTCGACGCACATGCGACAGAAATCGTTTGTCTGAGGCCCCGATCGCGCGGAAATTCTCTCGCGCCGCAGATAAACTGAGGCCCCCATTGACGGTCCCGCGCACGATGTCGGCGTCCTCATCATCCTGGCCGTCATCCTGCCACCAGCAGACGGGGCAGAGACCCTGCGCCTCCGGTTGTTCCAGTGTGTGAAATCCACAACAGAGGCAGCGGGTTCCTTGGGCATCGGGCATGCCACTAAAGACGCATAGCGGGAACCAAAGTTGCAGAGGATGTTGCCGGCAGGAATGCCAGTCTCTCAGAGAAAGGCAGCTCCTGCAGCTTTCTCGATGCCGCGGCGGCCGAGAGCACTGCAGGAGCCGGATTACTATTTGCCTGGCGTAAACAGTTCCAAACGCACATGCCAGCTGGTCGACTGGCCTGGCTTCAGCGTGACCATGCCAGTATCCATGCCATGCCAGACTTTGCTGAAGGGATCGCCGAAGTTGTATTGCTCTTCGACTGCGACAAACTGCTTGGTTGGCGGTGCGTACACCTGCACGGTCTTGATCTCGGGTGACAGGCCTTCGATGTTGATGCCGTAGCCGGCTTTCGGATCTGTCAGCTTTACCTCTACTTTGCCGCCGCTGCGCTTGAGATCCGAGAAGTTGTCATCGAGAAAATGATCGTCGAGTGCTACGCCTTCAGACTTGGTGTAGTCGTAGACCGTGCCTTTTACCGGCTTTAATTTTCCAGTCGGGAAGACGTCGTCATAGTTGTTGACCTCGGCAAGCTTGTCGCCGGGGATCTCCAGGCGGGCCTGGGTGCGGTCACCGCTGGGGATAGCAAAATAGGGATGCCAGCCGATAGCCATTGGCTCAGCTTCGCTGCCGACATTCTTGGCAGTGATGGTCACATCCACGGCGTCGCTCTTCAGTTCAATCTTGAAGTCGACATCGGTCTCTGAAAGCCAGTGACCGCCGAAATTGCCGCCATGAATCGTACCGGTGACGGTCTGGCCATCGGTCGAGTCGACAACTTTCACGTCCTGCACCTGTGCTGCCAGGATCAGGCCGTGAATCGCATGTTTCTCAGCGCCGGGCTTTTTGCCGGACCAGTTGGCGGGCAGCGTCAGGGTCTTGCCCTGCCAGGAAGTAGTGACTGTTTTACCGTCGTCGGAAACTTTGCCGCGGATGCGATTCGGGTAGGGGAGCAAAAATGCTCCGCCGAAGGACGTACTATTGCTGCCGTTGTAATCGCTGGCATCGCCGTTCAACTTGGCAGCAGCCTCGCTGAGGGACGGCGCAAAAAACAGGTTCGTCTCGCCTTTACCTGGAAGATTCGCTGTGATCTGAAAGAGGTTCATGCCGCGCCCAGGCAGAATGGTGGCGGAAAGGAACTCGGGTTTGGCGCCATTGCTGGAAGCTGTCCGCTTCAGGACTACGACATCTTTGCCGCCAACCTGCGGATTAGAGGGGGCTGCCTGCGAAGCGGCAGGAGTACTTTCCGGCGAGGATGCCGTTTTGCAACCATTAGTCATCATCATGGACACTGCGAGTACCGCCCCTGTCGCCGCATAGCCGAGGCTTTGCGGGATACGTTTACCACCAGCTTGCACCATCTTCATTGCGTCTCGTTTCTTTTGTAAACTTGCTGCCGCCCTCGGTCCTTGCGGCGTACTTCTCGCCATGGCAGCGAATGGGCCACCTCATTCTAGACGTAATTTTCTGCCGTGCGCGTCGCTCTACCTATTCCTTCTAAAATCATGCGTAAGGCTTCGGCATTGGGCTGCATGCTACCTGCGGAAACCCTGAGCTGTCCGTCAATGAAGATTCCCACCCTTAACGCTTTGAATGATCACACACGCCGGTTGGTTGAGTGCGAACGCTGCCCACGCCTAAGAAGTTACTGTGCGGCCATTGCAGAACGCCGTCGGCGAGCTTACCAGCATGAGGATTACTGGGGGCGGCCGGTGCCGTCGTTCGGCGATCCGCAAGCGCGTCTCTTGATCCTGGGCCTGGCACCAGGGGCACATGGTTCCAACCGGACAGGCAGGCCCTTTACTGGCGACGGTTCGGGAAACTTTCTATATCCGGTGCTCTATGACGCAGGATTTGCCTCGCAGCCACTCTCCGTCTCTCTCCAGGACGGACTGGCGCTTACGGATGCATGGATTACGTCAGTCGTCCGTTGTGCGCCGCCGGACAATAAGCCGACTCCTGAAGAGCAGCGCAATTGCAGCACGTGGCTGGATGAGGAGATGTCACTCCTCAGAAATGTGCAAGTTGTGGTGTGCCTTGGGAAGATCGCATGGGACGGCTATCGCGCCTATTTACGAAGAAGTGGCAGCATACGCCAGAATATGGTTTTTGCTCACGGGGCAGAGTACAAACTCGCCGGCGGAAACACGCTGCTGGGCAGCTATCATCCTTCGCTGCAGAACACCAACACCGGGAGGCTCACACGGCCAATGCTTCTTGGTGTTTTTAACCGGGCGCGCGAATGCATGCACGACGGACGGAACGGTTGATACCAATGCACGGTACCAGGTGGCCTTAGTCCGTTGTGACAGACGGGCGTGTACATCTTCCACTTTGGAAGTCGGCATCCAGTAAGCAGGAAAGTGGAGTATGAAAGTAGACATCCTGGTTTTTGTACTGGTCTTGCTGATTGTTGGCGTGTTCCCCGCGTGGCCGTACAGCCGAAACTGGGGCTATGTTCCGTCTGGAGGGATCGGCGCCGTTCTTGCGATCCTCATCATTCTGCTGGTGCTGCACATTATTTAGAGGATATTGCCTTCATGGAGCGGGAGACCGGGATCGAACCGGCGACATTCAGCTTGGGAAGCTGACGTTCTGCCACTGAACTACTCCCGCCTGAAAGCGCGCCAGGCAGATTTTGGACTTCCAGCCGTTGTCGCCTTTCGATTGTCCTGCAGGTTCGACATGCAGGCTTGAGAAGAAAGGCGCGCTCGCTGAAAGTGGCTTTCCCAGTATGTCAGCTAGACGGGCGCCTTGCAATTTCGAGGATCCCGCCAGCGAACTAGCGCCGTCTCATCCCAGAGCAGCCCTTCACTCAACGCAAGTGAGGTTACGGCAGTTCAGCTTCGGCAACAGACTCTCCGTGGATTGTCCCCACAGCCCATGTAGCTGTAGCGGTGACACTACCCGCAACGTCCTGGAGGAGAGCGGCATGACGTATCACTGTCTGCCAGGGCAGGCAACAGCCCCGCTGCCCCGCTTGTGGGATTGCGAAGTGATGAAGTCATCAGATTTTCATCAATGCGTTCATGTGCAGGAGTAGGCGCTTGTGAGAAAAAGGTGCGACTGCGGATCGCCTTCCTGGCCGGCATGAAGCAGAGCCGGACAGCAGTCCTGTGCTCCTTCCATGAAGACGATCTGAAGGCGTTCTTGCCTCGCCGGGTGCTCCCTGCCTGGTCCCCCCTCCTATCCAACCGTGTTGATGGAGAACCGATGAATACCAAGAAAGCGTTTGTTCCTAACAGCCTAAGCCGCAGCGCCACTGCTGCCGGCATCGTGGCGATTGGAGTTCTAGCCAGTCATGCAACAGGATATGCACAGTTAAATAGCGGCGAGCCGCAGATACTGAGTACCGGTCAGAGGATTACGCCACTGGCTCCGCGCCAGTCCCGGTATGAGCCGCTGAATCCCGGTGTGTCCAGCGATCCCAACTACACGGTCGGCCAGGCAGTGACGACTGCCGTCAGTCCAGATAAGAAGACGCTGCTCGTACTGACCAGCGGCTACAACCTGGAGACGTTTACACAGGGCAGTACAGCCGGCACTGCGAATCCCGCAGCTTCGAGCGAATGGATTTTCGTTTTTGATATCACGAACGGCAATGCTCTTCAAAAACAGGCCATCTCTGTTCCGAATACTTACAGCGGCATCGCCTGGAACCTGAATGGTGCGGAGTTTTACGTGTCGGGTGGTGACAATGACAATGTTCACTTCTACAAGCAGGTCGCGGGCAGCTGGGCAGAGAGCAGCACAGCTGTTGCCCTGGGTCACAAGACCGGCATGGGTTTGCAGACGCCGCCCGAAGCTGCCGGCATTGCTGTTTCAGAAAAAGGCGACGTCCTGGTCGTTGCCAACTATGAAAACGATTCCATCAGCGTGCTGAAGCTGGGAAAGTCGGGCTGGGCCAAGACCGGCGAATTGGATCTTCGTCCGGGAGTTATCGACCCGACCAATGCGAATGGTGTCGCAGGTGGCGAGTATCCGTTCTGGGTGTCCTTCAAAGGGGAAGACACGGCCTATGTGTCGAGCGTCCGGGACCGCCAGGTAGTCGTCATCTCCAGTCTCTCGCAGAGCACGCCCTACGTTGCGGCACGCATCAAGGTCTCAGGTCAGCCGAACAAGATGCTGCTGAACACTGCGCAGGACAAGCTGTATGTAGCCCAGGACAACAGCGAATCGGTTGTGGTGATTAATACTGCCAACAACACGGTGGCAGATGAGATCAAGGTGACGGCGCCGGCGAGCGTTTATCCGAATAAGCGCGGCTATCTTGGTGCAAATTCGAACAGCCTTACGCTCTCGCCGGATGAGAAGACGCTGTATGTCACCAACGCTGGTGAAAACGCTGTTGCCGTAGTTGCCCTCAGCGATGTAGCGGGCAACAGCACGGTGACCGGGCTCATTCCCACGGGCTGGTATCCGAATTCCATCAGTACCAGTAAGGATGGGAAATTCCTGTACATCGTTAACGGGAAGAGCGCTGCTGGTCCGAACCCGAACAACTGCGAAAGCAGTGCCAGCACCAAGGTGCAAGGCTGTGGCACGCAGAACCAGTACATTTTCCAGTTGACCAAAGCGGGCTTCCAGACGCTGCCGACACCGAACAACAGTGAGTTGCAGACCCTTACGGAGAAGGTGGCGCAGAACAATCACTGGAGCCGCGGCCTGACGTCGGAACAGCTTGCCGTGATGGCGGGTCTGAAAGCACACGTTAAGCACGTCATCTACATCATCAAGGAGAACCGCACCTACGACCAGGTGCTTGGCGATCTTGAAGTTGGCAACGGCGATCCATCGCTGACCCAGTTTCCTGAAGCCAACACACCGAACTTCCATGCGATCGCTCGGAACTTTGTCGACTTCGATAATTTCTACGACACGTCGGATGTGAGCGGAGACGGCTGGCCGTGGTCGACCTCAGCCCGCAGTACGGACGTGATCGAAAAAGAGATCCCGGTTAACTATGCGGGCCGCGGCACGGACAATGATTCTGAGGGAACCAACCGCAATCTGAACGTTGCTTACGGCAATACCACGAAACGCTATGCCGCAAATCCACTGGACGGCAATGATCCTAACGTACTGCCTGGCAATGCCAACGTTGCCGCGCCGGATGCTGCCAAGGACGATGACGACGACAATCCAGTTGTCGGCGCACGCGGCGAGGGGTACCTCTGGAATGCAGCGCTGCGGAAGCACCTGTCGGTGCGTGATTACGGCTTCTTCCTGGACATCTCCCGCTACAACCTGCCTGCACCCTATACCGCTCTCAGCATCCCGGAACTCACAAATCCACGTGCAACGGCAACCCAGGTTGCATATTCAAGCAACACTGTGCTGCGGCCACACACGGATAAGTACTTCCGTGGTTTCGATCAGACGTTTCCTGACTACTATCGCTTCCAGGAGTGGAATCGCGAGTTCCAAGGCTACGTAAAGGGCGGCAACCTGCCCAACCTCGAACTGCTCCGGCTGCCACACGATCACTTCGGCAACTTTGCTATTGCTTTGAATGGTCTGAATACGCCGGAGTTGCAGATTGCTGACAATGACTATGCCGTCGGCATGGTTGCAGAGGCAGTCGCAAAGAGTCCGTATAAAGACAGCACGCTGATCTTTGTGATTGAAGACGATGCGCAGGATGGCGGCGATCACGTCGACGCTCATCGCAGCAATGCTTACATCATCGGACCCTACGTTAAGCACGGCTCTGTGGACTCCAGCCGTTACACGACGGTGAGTATGCTGCGGACGATCGAAGACATTCTCGGGATTGGCCAGTTGAACCTGAACGATGCCAATGCTGAACCGATGGCAAGTGCTTTCGACCTGACGCAGAAGAAGTGGAGCTTTACGGCCACTCCGTCTGAATATCTCAAGGCTTCGACCCTACCGATCACGTTCAGCACGGCAGCAACAACGACCACTGCGACCTGGAAG
>CAZZYN010000008.1:0-21822 GCA_964658265.1 uncultured Acetobacteraceae bacterium
CGGAAGCGGCTCGTCGGTGTCCGTCTTGCAGGCGTGAGTGGCGGCTATCCGAACGCTGGCATCTGTTCGACTTCAAATGTGACGGCTGTCGCATAGTGTCGAATATCTCCTCGTCCGCAGCCTAATTGAGACACTTGCAAGATCGGTTGCCCGTAATTCGGTCATTTCGATCACTCTTGAGGATCGGTGACGGCAAGTTTCCGAAAAGCCGACTTCGCAGCAATGACGCAAGTCATGATTCCGAAGCCTAAACCCTCTCGGCTCCTTCAGGATCCCGCCTGTACTTTCTCTGCCCTGCGAAGATGACCAATGAACCCCCGAGTATCAGCCAACAGGTTTTCTATACCTCGGACGAAACTATAGACTTCGGCTGGTTGAACATCAGGAGGTTCCACTCAAGCTTCAAAACGGCCGCCTTAATCTAGTGCGGGACTTAACGCCGGAAGGTCGTAAGCACCTCATTGATTGGTATTCAACCAAGGCAAAGACATGGCTATGGAAAAAAGCTCAAGAGTATACCGAAAGAATGCAGATAAGCCCTGCAGGCCTTCGCGTCCAAGACCTTGGCTATCGCTGGGGCTCATGCGGTAAAGGGGGCTTCCTCTACTTTCATTGGAAGACCATACAAATGCCTCCACGGATCGCGGAGTATATTGTGGTACATGAACTTGCCCACCTTCAACAATCCCATCACGATCAGAGCTTTTGGAGTTGCGTTGAGCGCGTGATGCCGGATTTCGAAGCTCGCAAGACCTGGCTGGCAGAGAACGGTGTAGACGTTGAGTGGGTATAGTGCGCAGAGACAACATCTTGAGGAGCCAGGAAGGACTGCTGAATATGCGGAATAACAAGAAGGGCGTTAGCTCTAACCCTCCCGCTGCGGATGTGCCTTTCATTAAATCACCGAGTCTGCTTGAGCTTAACAAGGCCGGCTTTCTTCACGTTGCTAATTGGAAGAGGAATCCGGCACGTGGCTTTAAGGAGATTGCTAAGTACGAGGATGGTGTAGGTATTTACGTTTTTGTAGCGCAAGAGAAAGTGCACTACGTCGGCGAGTCAGAGCGACGACTTTCACTTCGCCTTGAAGAATATGCCTCTAAGCTCAAGACTGGCCGGAGCTTCCGGAAGGTGCACAAAGGATTGATGTCGTGCAAGCATAAAGAAACTGTACAAATCCTTGTCTATCCTTTGAAAGGCGCGCGTCTTGTTTGGCATGATGGCCTTCCGATAGATCGACTGCTCGGGTTGGAATGCGGGCTGATTGAGGCCCTAGATCCCTCTTGGAATCCCAAAGGGTCAGTGCTCAGGGCTGCAAGAGCTGCAGACGGGCTTTCAACGCCGAAGCCCTAGATCCAGTCATGCGACATACACCCATACCTGACGCTACTCTGTTTCCGAGTTACCTTCTAAGCTGTCGGCGGTAGACTTGGGCTGGTGACTCGCCTCGCGACCTATACCGCTTGGGTTGGACCATCAGAACAAGCTGCGTGATCAATAGTGTCGGCTTAGCACACGCCGGTAGATTTGGTTCACTACGATAGAACGTTATAACGATAAGTGAGAAGCGGGACGGTTACCCACTCACCGGGGGACGGGGCGATAGATCTCCATCGCTGCAAAATAACCCTGCGCGATCTTTTCGTCCCGGACCTTCACATACTTCAGTGTTGTGTTGAAGTCGGCATGGCCCATCAATTTCTTCAGATGTAGGTCTCGGATTCCGGCATTGGCTAATCGAGTCGCGAAACTATGACGGAGCTGATGGGGATGGATGTGGGGAAGACCGAGTCTCCGACACCAGACCGACAGAGTGTCCTGAATCGCTCTAGCCGAAATCCGTCTCCTTCGCTCACTCAGGAAGAGTGCAGGGTTGTCGTCGATTCGTGTAGCCAGATACTGCGCATATAGAGGTAGCGTCTCCGGCGAAACGTAAAACTTGCGCAGCTTGCTTCCTTTGCCTATGACTTCGCCACTGCCGGTAATGCTTTCGCGTCCTAAGTCATTAACGTGCAGATCAAAGGTGATAGTGTCGCGGTTGAGCTGCTGAGTTCCTCGAGGCGAAGGCCGGTTGAAAGATATAGCGCGAAGATAACCTTGTCTCTGGAGCTGGTGATACCGGAGATAAGCTTGGTGAGGGTCTCGTCGTCAACTGCTTTGCATTTTCTCTTCCGGCGGTTCTTCCGTCTCATCTCCTTGAGAGGATTTCTCAGGTCTGGCAACGTGGTTGCCCGGGTGTAATCGAGAAAGCTAGAGACGACTGCGAGCCGGCGGGCTATCGTAGCGTCGCTTAAACCCTGCTTGCCGAGTCGGCCGGCTGAACTGTTCTTGAGGCTTTCAATGAAGCTAACGATTAGTGCGCGATCGACTTCTAAAATACTGGTCTTGCCGGATCCATCCATGAACCTTGAGAAGATCGCCATGTCGCTTGCATAGGCCCGCACTGTGGTGGGGCTAAAGTTCCTTTCAGTTCCAAGGCAGCTGAGAAATGGTTGAAAGTTCATTTGTATCGACCTTTTCAGTGATATCGGGGACGCTAGTGAACGTTGCGTGAAATTCGATTTTCACGCAACGTTTGGACAGCTGCCCCGGCTAGGGAGCCGAGCCTGCCCGTTTCAGATACTCCTCCAAGGTGAGGGTGACCGTCTGCGGCACGCGCTTCTCAGACTCAGCGGAACGCCGCATCGCCTCTTCATACCCACGCCGCGCGTCCTCTGGATCGACTGCCGTGTAACCCTCCATGGCGGTGTAAGTTGTCCATCCGCCCGCCCTCATGATTGTCGAAGCATCGGCGCCGCCGGCCGCCAGCCGGGAAGCCATGGTGTGCCGCAATCGGTGTATCGACCAGGAATCAAGCCCTTCGTCGTGCAGCTTCTTCCCAACCCAGGACTTGCAAAGAGTCGTGCTGAACTCGTGGTGCATTTGCATACCGTTGCATGGATTGTCGTGAGAGTTATGGAACAGGTGGTCGTGACCGCAGCTCGGATTGCGAACCCTGAGCCATGCTGAGATCATGGCCTTGGCCTTGTCGCCAAAGCGGCTGGTACGTTCCCGGCTAGTCTTATTGGGAAGCCGAACAAGAATCTCATGCCGAAACAGGTCAACATCGTCCAGGCGGATGTTGGCAATCTCTTCCCGCCGCATCCCAGACTCTTCAGCAATGGCGGCTTGTGCCCGGAGCCGGCTGTTGCCGCGCCGGTCCAAAAGCGACCACATGAGATCGAGTTGCGCTTGGCTGTATGGTCTAGCCCGGCGCTTGGATTTACGTCTGCGGTGCATGGAGCTAACTACCGGATTTGGAATCTGTCTCGTTCCAGTCGCAAGTAGCCAATCAAAGAGCATCTTGACGTGCGAGATCTCATATAGCAAGTCCCGGATCCCCGTGTCCCTGCCCCACTTTGCGTATTCCGATATGGTCAGCGGGCTGACGTCATCGAGAGAATTGATTCCAACCTCGTTGAGAAAGCCAAGGAAGGTGGCGACGGCGTGTTCGTGTGTGGATACTGAAGATCCTTGGTACCGGTCCAATACGGATGTTGTCCGATAGAGATCGAAGACGGATCTGTAAATTCCAGACTTCGCTAGTGTCTTCTCATGCCTGAACCTGCCGGAATGATCAGTGCTGCAGAACCGACGTTCACCATTGCCGTCTCTGCGCGGCCCCGACGTAACTTTTCCACACCAATCACACGTAAAGCTGACCATGCCTCCCGCGTGCTCATAAGCGCGATTCTTCCAGCACTTCACGGAGCAGACGAAGAACTTGGTCCCTTTCCCGTAAGATCCTTCCGGAATATGGTCATCACAGAGGCGTGCGGTGCACCTAAGCGTCTCTTTTTCGACATAACGGGCATTAGGTCGTTTACGCGCCACCTCCTCGCAGGCCGGTTTATCACAGCACAGAAAGGTGTGCCCACTCCAGGTCCCCACGAACCGCTGGATGAGATCACCACAGCAGTCGCAAGCTTTTTGGCCTGCAATATAGACCTTAGGACTAGCTTTGCTCTTCATGTTATTGGGCCCTTTTTGATGCCGTTATCAAGTACGTATTGATTAGGTCATCGATCTGGCGGCTGTCATATCGCACCTCCCCACAGATCCTTAGTGGTTGTAGCTGGCGAGTACCCACCAGCCAATCGATCTGCTCTTGAGATAGTCTGAGCAGTCCCGGAAGATCAGCGCCCTCGTAGAGTCGCCGGATTTGCGGTGCAGCCACGTATTCCTCCTGCTGGCATAGTCCTGTCAAAAAAGTCCACTCTGGCCTGCTTAGCATGGCAGTTTTGAGAGTTAGATCCTCGAATGCTTGAACTCTGACACGCAGACGGTCTCGATTTAAAGAATGTTGCCCAACAGTCACGCTTCAGATGAAGTCTGCGGCGTCTAGCCAGCTCTATTCGAATCAGTTCCTCATTGATTGAAGCTGGTACTCTTTTCCGACCAGCACTGGCACCACTTGGAAATGAGGGTTGAAGACGTGACTTACAATGTGCTCCCACGATCAAAAGACATCATCCGTATGAAGTTCATGAGTAGGGACACACCTCTTCCGAGTGCATGCACTACGATTACAGGTCCCATGAATATGGTGCATATTCCGTATATCCATCCACGATGCTATCTGTCAGGGACAGAACATCGCTTCCTGCAAGCTTGGCTTTGTCTCGCCTCTGTTCCTTTTCTCGCCATTGCATGCGACCATAGTCCGAGGCTTGTCGAAATCGTTCTTCCGCATCACGCATCTTATACTCCATGTCCAGAAGAGGCTGGAGCTTTTGGCAGTCCTTGCAGCCTTCGAGACCCTCGGGAGGAGAGTTGAGGTCGACGCAGTCGCGAACACATTGCAATAGCGGCCACAAATCATCGGGATTTAACTCGACCTCGTGGATTGAGACTTCAAAAGGAACACTGATGCCCTTTTTGGTGAGCAGCTTTAACGGACATTCCTTATATGCCTCGAGGCCATTTGAGAAATAAACAAGCGACGCACTGCTTACATCGCCTATACCACTTTCCTTGAGGAGATATTGGTAACCTAAAAGCTGCGTAGAATAAAATGGCATAAAAGGATCGCTTCCCTCCTTATTCTTTGCCGTCTTGTAATCAACT
The DNA here is from genome assembly GCA_964658265.1 of uncultured Acetobacteraceae bacterium. GTDB lineage: Bacteria > Acidobacteriota > Terriglobia > Terriglobales > Acidobacteriaceae. Next base: position 5,104 of record CAZZYN010000008.1, read on the forward strand.
AGATAAAGAGTTTCATCAGCTTTAACAAAGACTTCATCAGGCATTCCGACTAAGTCGATGTCAAACTCTTCGATTGAAACAACCATCTTCCTTGGGAAGTCTACTGGAGTTACCGCTCCAAGACCTGAAAGCCACTCAGGAAGGCGGGCGTGCTCAGATTAGTATGCCCTTACTATCTTCTTCTCGAAGATATCCAGGTTGTACATAATTCCCGGCATTCCAAATTCAAATGGAAGTTTGAAGTTCACTTTCAGCAAATACCAGTAACAGCGCTCGCAGAAATCCTGAAGCAGTTGCCGTCCCAGCATTCGTGGGGAAATTCTGATAGTAGACATACGGTATTCCTTTCGAAGATATTTATAAACACATTTGTCATTCTGTGAGCTGGTCAGGATATTCCCTCACAAAGGGGCGCTTAGCACGCCGTCTGCACTCTGTCACTTCAGTACAGATAGACAGCCGTCAGCGGAGCTTAGCTTGCCGTGGGCGTAGGATCTGGATTTTGGCGAGATTCTTAGAGGAGGCATCATCATCTGCTTTGCCTGACTCATATGGCCTTATTTAGCGTGACAGACTATACCGGTCGAGCCAAAGAGATCCCTTTCGAGCCGAAACAAGAACGGATATTTACTTCATGGGCATCTTAGAAAGTAGTTTGGATCTTCGGGCAGTAAGCCTTTGTACTCGCTGTCGTGTTTTGAGGAGATTCACGGTATATCGATCAATCCAGTCGTGAGCGTCTTCAAGAGTCGCCTTGCGAATGAGGGCTTTAAAGAACTCACGAAGCTGGCGCTCATGTGCGAGTTCTTCCTGACAGATGTTCATCATGTTGCTTGGAATGTCATCGTTCTCGCGCATCGTGTTTCTCCCAGATTTAGACCTCTGTCATAGGCTGGCTAGTATAGGGCTGACGCAGCAGATCACTGGAAGTTCCCGCAGTATCCATCCAACAAGGCTGCCGGATGTCAAATGGGCTGCGAGGATGTAGTACTCGTTCAGCGCGTTCTCGGTACAGCAGCAGTAGTAGGTGCCGTAGTGCCATTTCTTGTGACTTTTCGAGCATTGCATTCACTCCATTACAATCGCGAGCCTGGTGATTCTGAAAACTTGAACAGCATGGTCTTTTATCACCCAAGCAGTTCGCCTTAAGCACTGTGCTTTTTCAGGCCGTGCAGCATAAAGCCTCAGCGAATGCCGGGGATGAACCGTTCCAGTAATCCCATTCAGCTTCGCTTCGAAGACGTGACTCGGTCAGGGGTCCTTCCTGCTGCTTTTCGACCGCTCGTCTTGCGGCGGTCCGGCGTCGTTCGTTGCGGCCTTGCTGTGTTTCTAGGCAAACTCTGAGGAATTCCTCAGCCAAGTGGCCAACCTTCGGACCCAGGAGCTGGCGGATTGTGGCCAAGCCGTGTTTCTCAATCAACACATACAGATCCTTGAAGACCCCGGCGACTTCTCTGAGTCCGCTCTTCGCATTCTTGAGCCAGCGGAACATGACTTGAGAGAACTCTCCGCAGTAACCCGAAACACCCCAGGTTCGATGAGCAGGCGCTTCTTCGCGTGCCTCGGTCAGCCTGTATAGCAGGCAGTCATCGTCTTTCCCGCCATTCAACACAAAACGGGCAGCCTGCATGCTGCTCAACTCGGTCTGCCGTATGCAACCGGCGTCCTGAACGATCTGACGTAGTTCGCAACAGGTGAATCGAATCATGTCGCCATCTGGGATCTCGATCCAGTTGTCCTTCTCTGCCAAGTTGCACTGGCGGCCTTTCACGTGCAGAAGTGCAGCATTAAGTACGCCCTGTGGCAGCTTGCGAATCTCTTCCTGCCGAGTCCAATAGCATTGGTTCACAACGTGTGGATGGATTCCATATTGCTGGCCGAGCGACTCAGCAGTGCGATTGTTGCTTCGACCTTCGTAGCACGCTTTTCTCTGCCCGACCTGGAGTCGCTGCTCAGCACGTTTGAGGAAGTTGCGGTAAGCCTTCCTTCGTAAGCAGCCACAGCTTCTCGTGACTCCACTCTTGAGCTGTGACAAACGTGCGTTGCCAATCTTCGGGCACTCATTGCATTGAAACAAGGCGCAAGTCTCGCCAGTTGAGTCGTCCACTGCGCGCCCCAAAATCGTACCGGCGTCAAACCGTTTCCCGACTATCACCGTTGATCGTTTGCGTGCTGCCATGCTTGTATAGTGCCTCTCGGGTTATGTTGATCCAAAGTATCTGCTAAATGGCTTTCGCATGGGGTACTTACCAGTGATGTTCTCGCAGCAGGTGAGAAATATCCCACTCGCTTGTCGGCAGCACTTGGCACGCGGCACACCGCGTGTTGCACTTAACCAGTTCAGGAGCAAAGACGCGGCCTGTCGAGTGAGACTGCTTTCGTTACAGTCCACCACTGCTGCCTTCTTGAACCACCGAGGCGGAGTCCGCTACTACGCGGGTAACCGCGAGCAATTGCACGCGGGGCAGCGCGTGTGCACTTTGCCACTTTCCCAGTACGAGTGCAAAGAAGCCATACCTACCAATTCTGGAAACTGGGTTTTCGGGAGATATATCCTAATAAGACTGAACAGCGATGCGGCTGTAAACCCCGCCTGGGGGCAGCTGGCGAAACGCGGGCAGCGAGGTTTCATCCTGCTTCCCTCCCCTTCAACCACCGCGCGATGGCCGTGGGCTCGAAGCGCAATGAGCCGCGGATGCGCAGCACCAGGGATCGTCCCGCAGCATACGGTTACCTTTTGAAAAGAATCGTAGATAATACCGAACATGATTGCTATACGGGGAAACCCGTAGATTCAGTTGCTGGTGATCTCGCCAGATGGGTGCCAGCCCTTGTGCCGAGTGCTGTGGTTTTACTGCGAGGAACGCTTAAGCCCTGGCATCAGACCAGGACACTGATCGGGACACGCTAACGCGGATCCCTACGTTCCTTTAAGCGCCTCTAGATTACTCATGAATACCTGTAAGTACATCAAAACAAACGATACATACAGGCTGTCACGGCAGAGGTCGCGGGTTCGAGCCCCGTCGTCCCCGCCATACAAAGCAAAGAACTTAGCTTCGTATGGGTCCTAGAGTGACAACCGAATCAGGGTCCGAGTCCATTACGCCCGCCGGGGTGCCAAAAGCGAGTCAGTTTCAGCCTCTCTATGACCCACGTCGGGCATCATCATCCTTATAACCTTGCGTTGTGCGGCTCGTTTATGCGAGTTCACGGCCTGCGTATACAGTCGAGCGTGATCCTGCTGTTCGCGTGCCTTAGGAGCTCCTGTACCGTCTTCACATCTTCCTCGTTTGCCTTCAGCAGAGTGCCGAAAGAGTGACGGAAGGTGTGCCAGCCGATTCTCTTGGTGCTGTCGGACTGACGTGCCACCGGCCTGATATACCGCTTCATAAGAATGTCCGGTCAGTAGGGTAGTTTCCCCTTCCATGGGCGGACTGGCAAACACCCAATCACCATCCATCGGGCACGGACTGTTGCGCCGCCAGCGACCAAGATCTTCATCCTTTGCTCGATCCGCTCTGGTCCTGTCCGACCAGCCAGCTTCGACTGAACGAGACACACTCCTAAGAAAGTGCTTACCGAGAACCTACGCGAGCTGGAGGATGCCGGCTTGGTGGTTCGAGGAGACCTCGGCGGGTAGGTTGGTCATGTCGAGTACGACTTCAGTGAAGCGATGCGCCCTAAGATCCAGGAGATGCTGGATCAGCTCGCCGATTTCCGTGAGGCCTTCGTCGGACCGAAGGATCAACCGGCGAACGGAACTACGAAATAGCACACCGCTTTAGATGTCTGGGTTACTCTCGACGGCTAGATCGCGAAGAACACTAGCGCTCTTTGAAAGACCTTGAGCGTCGAGTTCACTGAGATATTCATCCTCTGTCTTTGACGGACGTCGGAGACTCGCGCGGTGGGTTCTGGCTGCTTCCGAAACAAGATCAGGGAATGCCTCTAAAAGCGCCAGAACGAAGTCACCCGGATGCAGGGCCTCGATGTCGAAGCGCGCAAGTACTTTCACTTAGGAAATCCACCAAATTCATAGTGACGATCACGCTCGAATCCGAATAAATAGTGGCAGCGCGGTCTTTTTGGGAGACAAAGCTTCTGCGCTGACTCTCATTTTTCTAGTGTGGCTGTTTGAGACGGCCAGGTACCCACGCCTTCGCCCCTTCATTGCCTTTTGCACATTTCTCCTTTGGCTGGAGAATGGTGGCGCAAATTTCGGGTGTGAAGCGATCAGAAGAACATGGCAATGGGTGCTAGAAGAAGAACTGAGTTACCGGCACGAATGTCCATGGGAAATTCAAACGGAGCGTTGGCTGGTCGGCATCAGCTCGTACGAAAACGCTGCCAAACATCGCCCCCCGTGGTTTAGCGCACGGAAAAAATCTTGGAAAAAGCTACTGCGTGTGGGGATGAAAGAAAAATGACTTTAAACTGGAGAGGTCTTTCTTCACAAAGTTGACTAAGATCCTGGTTGAGTTTCCATGGGTGCCTCAAGTGACGGAGTCTCCAGTTTTTGAGCACCGGCACTATGTTGATCCTAGCAAGTCAGACGCAAGTAGCATTCGTCCAGTTAATACGTCTGGAAGTCTAGCCGCGAGCTTTCTAGAGGAAAGACTCACTGATGTAGCTTCCAAATAGCCCAGATCGGATAAAGTGCCCCTTGACCAATCCACAGATCACGGCCATTTCAGAGATGATCGACGGTCTTCTCGCGATGCCACAGAGCATCCAACGCGACAAAGAATTGCATGACTACGCGTTGGCTTTATTCGAATCCGTCGTTGCTCGCGGTGACCAAGCCGTGTTTGCGAAAGTGGCGACGGCGTTCGCTGCTGCCGGTGATGGCGGCAACACAGCGGCATTGATTGACTACGCCCGTTGCCTGTGGAATGGCTGGGGTGTAACGCAGGACCGCGATGCCGCTCTGGCTACGTACCAAAAAGCGGGCGAACTTGGCTCCGATTACGGTGCCTACATGGCAGCCAATAATCTCTATTGGCACTTCAAGCGCTATGACGAAGCCTTTTGCTGGGCGGAAAAAGCGCGGAAGCTGAGCGATGATCCTGATGGAGCGATTGACTACCTTCTTGGCCTGATGGCTCACAATGGCCGAGGCCGGCCGGAAAATAAAATGGACGCCTTCCGCCTGCACGCGCAGGCCGCCGAGCGAGGTAATGCCGACGCCCAATTCGAAATGTCGCTTTTTTTGTTTCTTGGCTTGGCCGGTGAGACAAAGTACGAGGACGCCATGGCGTACCTCTTGAAGGCGGCCGAGCAAGACCATCCCCGCGCCTGCCTCAACCTAGGCGCCTTTTACGCCACAGGCAAATACGGTCTTCCGATGAATGATGAAGAAGCCTATCGATGGTATGTCCGGGCGGCGGAAGCGGGGAGTGCCCCTGCCACCGGCCGCCTGGCCGTTATGTCCCTGCTTGGTCAGGGAACGCCGGTCGATGCGGCAGCCGCAAGACGGTGGATCAATCGTGCCGACGTAGAAGGGTTCGATATCGACGAGGTTCTCGAAGCAAACGGTCTACAAAGACCCTAGTCAGTACCGCTGTGTAGCTGAGTGCAAATCAGACAGGCCTCCCGCATCCCGGGGCTAGGTAGAATCGTTTTCTGCTGGTTCCCGTCAAAGCTGCCTTCGGCACCAGTGGACTAGCCTTCAACGTATCTTTTTGAATGGAGAGCCCATGCAGTTCAGGTTGCGGAAGGGCCGTTCTGGCGCCTGGGGGGCCGCTTTGATGGGTTGCCGAGATCATCCACAAAGGGAAGGCGTTGCCACAGGATGAAGGCACCTGTATCTCGGAAACTCATTCGATCCTCTACGGTGTCACTTGGATGATTTTCTTATTGCTTCGTCGCATTGATCTTTAGGGGCGAAGGACAATCCTCGCAAGAAATCGGAATGCCAACGGTGACAAAGTATCTAATATCGAGCGGCGTAGTCTGCAGAGGCTGATAGACACTCATCTCGTTTGTCCATTGGTACTCTTGCCCGCAGGCGATACAGGCGGCGTCATACGGCCGGACAACCCTGAACTGTATATACGGATGATCTTGCTGCAATTTCGCAATGTATGCACGCCACATGTCTACAGCGAGCGTCAGAACTCATCCGTCAAGTGACAGCCGCACTCTATGCAGGTCGTCTGGAGCACGGCTACTTGCATCCGACGCTTTTTCCGATGCCTGCTGCATCGAAGCTATCGGCAGCAAGACCGGAGCCAAAGAATTACCCCAACCATGCAAATTATTGTGAATATTACCGATAGCCTGCCCTCCTTCGCCTTATGACACCTTCTGTTTCTGCTCTCCTGCATATGACGCTTGGATGGTCCATCGCCCAACTTGCCTCTACAGAAATGAGGTCAGCTTCTACGCCCCATGGCAAGTAGTGGCTTGGGGGAGATGCAGATCGTTTGAGCTTCTCCACTGCCCGGAATCAGCATTCCTTGAATAGCCCCCTTAAGGTCTAGATCGGGCCCAGCCTTTCACCACACGTGCCGGAAGTCCAATTGCAGAGATTGCGCCAACAACTTGAGACCTTTAGCACTGCTCCTCTGCTCAATATCAATGGAAATATGATCTTGCTTGAAAGAGAGCTTCACGTTTTCAGGAATGATCTCTGCTTTTCCGGAACCCATAGCAAGTACAAAAGAGGCGGGATCTGAACCCGCCTCTTCCTTGGATGGATCAGGCTTTACAGATGGGTTTTAAGAAACTTTTCCGGGTGATCGACGCTCCCTCCCGAGAACCCCACCCGATAGGTGAACACGCCGCCGGCTAGCGACTCTTCCTCGCCATCAGTATAGGCACCGACCACGGAATGTATCTTTGCAGCAACTGCTGCTTTGCCACTTTCAGTCTTGCAAACGTTCATGATCGCGTCGCCCGCATTTTCCAAGTATTCCGTATAGGACTGGCGACGAACACCAGCGGCAGGCTCCTTACCCTGGTAAGAGGCATAGTCGATCGAGAATTGAATGTGTGTTCCGCAGTTCTGGTTCACACGCTTGGCGTATTCCGCTAGTTGAACTTTATCCTGTGCGATCTTGTCGCGTTCAGCCAAGCTTTGAGCAGAAGCGAGGGAGGCAACTAATAGGAAACTACCAGCGAAGTAACGTATGGAACGGTACATAACATCCTCCGAAAAGCTGAAACGCTTGATTATCCGGTAAGACGCCGGCACGTTGGTGCCGGTTGGATCATTTTCCAACCAGAACACTTGGTTGGGCTTCCTGCTCAGGAACAACCATTGGGATCAACGCCAGTTTGCCTAAGGCGGCTGCCGGATCCGCTTCCCGCTTCAGTTGGATAGAGTTCTGCGCCATGCCACGCTCGACGAGTGCTTTCAAGATCACTGTCTCGCCGGCAACCGCCGACAGAGATGTCGAAGCCGCTTTATTCTGTGAAGCCGCAAAGCCCGTTGTTCCCACAGTTAGGGCGTGCTCACCGGGAACAAGAATTAGGCGAACAAAGCGCGGACTCTTCAACTGGGCAACAGGCTGGCCATCTACCAGGACATCAAAGCCCAGTTGCTTTCCCATGAATCCTTCGCGATAGACATATAGAAGCGCCATCCCATGCGGTGGCGGGGAAGCGAGCGCGGTGGTGCGCTCCTGATCAGACGCAGTTTTTACTTGACGATTGTTCGCTTGAATCTCCAGCGCGAACCACACGCCCCCACCGGCAACCAAGGCGACAACAACACTGTAGATGCCTCCCCCTGCAGCTGTACCAAGGGCACCGATCACAAAAACGAGACCAACTCCAATAGCGGCATTCCTTGCGCGAGAAGACATTCTTTTTCCTCTCTTTCAGTTTTCCTAGCTGCCTCTAGCGGCTCGGATCGTAAGTCTCTTTGAAATGGAATTCTGACACAATCTGGTTTCGAAGCTCTGTTCCGGCTTCATCCCAAACAGTGATCCCCTGAGGAAAGTCTTCCGTCCGCGTCAACTTGTCCGCAATGCGAGCGAGTGCGTGAACGGACGCCGGGCTTGCAGGACTCCATGAAAGAACCCCTGCTCTGGGGTACCACACGACCGCCATCTGTCCAGAGATACGACGATCTGGACAGACCAGATACTTATGCTTTAAAAGTACCCGCAGAGCATCAACCGGTACACCGCTTATACCAGGCTTGGCTCGATCCGTTGAGTAATCCGCACAGGCCAGCGATGCTCTGTCCTGCATGAGCGTGACCGCTTGGGCATCTGTCTGAGGCTGAACGAAGGGTGTTTCCAAGGAAAGCGCTGAGAAGAGAAAGATGGTTTTCCAAAGTGTCATATTCGGGACTCCGATTGTCTCCAAGGCGATTAGCGATTGTGAGCTTGTAGAACGATGCTTGCAATCGCGAGGAACAGGAGCAACGCGTAGCAACTGCCTGCAATCCAACCTGCGGTGGCCGAGACTCCACCTGCCTTGGCCAATTGTTCGGGAGACGGAGCGCCGCCCGCTTTGTGCATTTTGGCAATCGTCGCAATTGCGTGTCCGACATAAAGCTGATTAGCACCCAAAGCTAAGGCAATACCCATGGGTAGACCCAAACGGTTACCGACAGGCAGCAGACCGACCACCACGATCAGCGCCGTAATACCCCAGGCATAAACCCAAAGCTTTCGATAGAAGAACCAGACAGGCCCCAGAAAGAATGCTGCTGCGTTAAAGCCGTTGCCCGCGAAAGAAAACTTTAACTTCTCGCCCTTGGGCCGATTTGCCACAGCATACATGCGATCGTAGAGTGCGAGATATTTGTCTGAGTGTGGTCCGAAAAATGTCGAAACTTCATATCTGCGCGCAAGAGGATCCGGATCTCGCATGAAGTCCAGGTACGCTTGATTTGCCATTGGATCATTCGACTGTGCTAGCGCCCGGCTGGTTGCCTTCGCTGCCCCTGACAGCGCTGAATTTTGTGAGACTGTCCTTTCGCCTGGCAAGAAGCTCTCTATCTGGGTGGCATGATTTCAGACATGCCGCCGACGCGGTAGAACAGGTTGTCCACGAACATAATAGCTAAGCCGTGCTCCTCATCCACATCATAGAAGAAGTCCAGTTCGATCGAGCGATGTTGACACCCATGCGGATTGCTGGTGAGAGCGCTTCTCGTGCAAGCCGACTAAAGCTGCAATCGCATCACATGTCGGCGTTCGCCGACTCTTCCGACTTCCAAAAAGCCAACGGAAGCAAAAATATCGACAAAGCCTATAAAGCGGTAGCTAGGCGAGTCGCGCTCACCTGGATAGGCTTCAAGGCTGGTCGCGTCATTTGCCTTCGCGTGGGCCGCTGCCGCCTTGATGATTTGTGGCATATATCCCTTCCCGCAGTGAGATCGCTGGATAAAGAGGCAGGCCCGTGACCAGACGCGCTCCGTCTCGTTCAAATGCACGCCGCCAAGACTTCGATACGTTTCACGAGGCGCAATAGAGCACCACGCGACAGGCTCGCCTCCGAGATAGCCAAGTAATCCGATGGGCGTTCCGGCATCGACCCTTGCTTTGACCTGAGCCCTTCCAGCTACGCTGGCCGGGCGTAAGTGCAGCAAATGCTTTCTTCAAAGCGGGATCCTTATCGAGCCTTTTTTGCAGCTCTTCAGGCACTTCAAGCTTAGACACCTTCTTCAACTCGACTTGGCTCCTGAGTTTTCCAGATCGATGGCCTGCTCGATGAACGCCTTGATGGTGAAGCCCAAACGTGTGATGTCGGCAAGTGAGCTGAAGCGAAGCTGGCAAGGTGCCTGCATGTGCTCATCGAACCGAAAGAGTAAATTGTCAGGGTCTTTCAGCAGCGCACCCTTGAAGAAGAGCAACGCAATATCAGCAGGACGGTCGCTTGGTATGCGGAGTATGCGCCGACACTGTCACCCGGTCCGCGGATTTTACAGGTGATCGATGGCGGCCTTTCGTGCAGCAGGCGTGGCCGAACGCAATTCGATGTGCGTGCTGGCGTGGAGAACGACGCCAGCGGTGTTCACAACCTGCTCTCGGCTGGATACTCGGTGCGCATGGATGGCCTGGGAATGGGGGCTGGTGCGCGGCGGCGTGTGGAGTAGTCGTTGACATGTGACCTGACTCCACGCCCCGCCGGGACTTAAAGCTCACGGCCTCTGCGCCGATGAAAGAAGCGAGACCCTGACTCCCCCTGTGCAACGAAGCTTCGGGGTTCAGCCACTGGTCAAGATCGACGGCAAGCTTCAAAAAGGATCAGACAACACATGAAGTCAATGACAGTGAAACGCAAGCTCTACCTTACGTACGGCCTGCTGCTTGCGCTCAGCATCGGGATGGGAACTGTCTCTATTCTTCTCATCAACGAACTCGGAGCGGCTACACAGAACCTTGGAGGGATCGGGGCGGAGCAGTTGAGTGCTTCCGGAATGCTGAATGGCAGCTCAGCAGATACGCTCGCCGCAGAGCGCGGATTATTACTGGCCGCGGCGACCGGGGACCATGGGAATCTCGACAGGGATGTGGCGCGGTACGAGGAGAACGAGCTCGACAGCCGGAAGAGTATTACCGCGATGCGGACCGGATGGCTTTCTGCCAGGTCGTTGCAGATGCTGGAAGAGACCGAGCAACGTCTGAACCAGGCTGCGCCGATCTATCAGAACTTTCTCGCGGCAGTGCGCACGAGTCATGCCGACCAGGCTGCGCAGATTCATCGAGAGAGACTCAGCGACCTGCTGATCAAGATTGACGATGTCGGCACCGGACTGATGGTGATACAGAAGCAGCAGATGGCCGAGAATAATGAGGCAGCCCAGGTCCGTGTGCATACAGGGCGTTTGATTATGACGCTTTTCATCGTCGCCGGCTGCGGCGTCGGGGTTGTGTTGATCTTCGTGATTCGCAAACTTAACCAGCAGCTTAAACACAGTGTGGCGGAGCTCTCCGATTCTGCTGTCCAGATTGCGTCTGCTGCCGACCAGATTGCTACTACCAGCCAGACGATTGCCTTCGCTTCTTCCAGGCAGGCTGCCATGATTGAAGAGACTTCAAGTGCGAGCGCCGAGATCAACTCCATGGCAAGCCGCAACACTGCAAATTCGAGCAGTGCCGCCGGTATCGTCAGCAGCTCCCAGGCAGAGTTTCAGAAAGCAAATGCGTCCCTGGCTGAAATGGTCAAGGCTATGGAGGGTGTGCGGACGTCGAGCCGCACCATTTCGAAGATCATCAAGGTCATCGACGATATCGCATTTCAGACCAACATCCTTGCACTGAATGCAGCAGTGGAAGCTGCCCGGGCGGGTGAATCCGGGTTGGGCTTCGCAGTGGTTGCGGGCGAGGTACGGAACCTCGCACAGCGCTGTGCCCAGGCTGCCAAAGACACTGAAGAATTGATCGAAGGCTCGATCCGGATATCTGAAGACGGCATGCTCAAGGTGGAGAAGGTGGCGGTCAATATTCGCGAAATCACAGCTGAATCGGCGAAGATCAAGACGCTGATTGAAGAGATCAGTGTGGGCAGTAGTGAACAGGCGCGCGGACTCGACCAGATCAGCCGCTCGATTGCAGAGATGGAGCAGGGCACGCAGAGCAATGCGGCCAGCGCCGAGGAGAGTGCCGCGGCGGCTGAGCAACTCAGCGCACAGGCGCAGGCGATGCAGCAGGTTGTCAGTCACCTGCGCGCCATGGTGCAAGAAGGTTCGGCTGCAGGAGAAGCGCCCACCGACTTCGCTTTTGACAAGCGGGTCGCTTTGGCTGGTGTTTGAGAGCCGGCAAAATCGAGAATTCCCTACCCTGCCGGCGCCATCATTCCGCACCGGCAGTGCGCTGGTTCTGTGGCTCAAGGTAATTCGCATTGCAGTGGTGACGGCCTGGGACACAGCATGCAGGCGTGCGCGTGATCTGACTCGAGGGTGGTTGCGTCACGCTAACGACGGTGCCAGATCTACGAATGAGTGCGCGGCTCCGCACCTCGCAGTGGACACTCCTATCGCTCGAAAGCACGCATGGAGCGGCACACTGCCGGCGACATGATTCTGCTCATCCGTCGCTTATCAGACGGACTTCGGATCGCGGGCAGACTTACTCTTTCCTATTCGGCAGCCAGACGCAGACTGTGCAGTCATTTAGCGCGGTTTTAGGGTTTCACAACACGAGGAAGTTTCAATGGCGGGTCATCGCGTGCGCGCCAATACGGCCATACCCGGCCTGAACATTCTGCTGCAACTGACCGAAGCAATGCTCGCCATCGACTTCAGCGGAAGCATCTTCTTTCAAAACGAAGCTGCGCGACGGCTCTTCGGCGCTTACGTCACTGCTCCTGTGCCGAGCTGGGTAGATGAACTTCTGCAGGACCAGGTGGTTGCCGAGCTTCGGCGAACCGGGAGCTGGAGAGCAGAAAGGCTGCAGACCTCGCCGGACCAAGACGAGAGACTGCTCGACATACATGCAACCCTACTGATGGATGATGACCGCGAGGCCGGCTTTCTTTGTGTTCTGCGGGACATCACGGCGCAGCGCAGGGAAGATCTCAGCCAGTTATGGATAGCAAAGCAGGCCAAGGAATCGGCACTGCATACATGGGCAGCACTTCGACACGACGCGAAGGTGCTGGATAACTTTCTCGAAAACATTCCCCTGCCGGTCTATGTCAAGGACTCCGGGGGACGGCACATCTTTCATAACCTGGCTGCGCGCAAGGCAATTCCGCGGTTTGCCGATGCCGTCGGCAAGACAGACCGTGAGCTCTTCGCAGCACGAACGGCGCGCGAATTTCGCGAGCATGAAGAGGCGGCCATCGACTCTGCGCGCCCCGTGCATACAATCGAGGTCCTGCCGGTAAACGGGGAGCAGCGAACGTTTGTTTCCGTGCGTTTCCCGATCCAGTCAGAAGCTGGCCAGCGCTTTCTAGGCGGGCTTTCAATCGACATCACCGAGAGTGTCCGGGACCAGGAGAACCTTCGCAGGCAGGCCGCACTGCTGAACCTGATCAGGGATGCGATTTTTGTCACTGATCTTAACGGCGTCATCAACTACTGGAACACGGCGGCGACGCGCCTTTATGGAATGACGGATGCCGAGGTGCTGGGTCGCAGATGCAGCGATTTACCCAATCACGGCCTGCCGCAAGTGGATGAAACAAAAATGGCTGCCCTGTCGGAGGACGGCTGCTGGGAACAGAAAACTGTCCGCTACCGCGAGGATGGTTCGGCGGTCGATGTATTGAGCCGCTGGAGTCTTTTACGGGACCTGCGTGGAGAGCCAACCGCAAGGCTGGTGGTGAATATAGATCTGACTTCCACAACATACGCTTCAAATCGGCCGCAGCAGGCAGAAGCCATAGCGCAGGCCCGTGGCAAACACCTGCTGACGGAGGCGCGACGCATCGCGAAGCTGGGTACATGGGCGTGGGATCTGGCCGGAGGCGAGGTGAGCTGGTCGGCCGAAATTTACCGAATCTTTGAGCGGGAGCCGGGTCTTCTGCCTGCCTCGATAGACGGGTGGCAAGACTGCTTAGCAGACACCAGCTATGCGGCCCTGGTGGCTGCGAAGGAGCGCCTGGTTCGCAGCGGATCGTCTTTTCGCATCGACCTGGAATGCAGGTTGGCGGGCAGCAACAAAAAGTGGGTGACGGTATGCGGCAAAGTGAAGCGCCGCAGCGGGGCAGCAGTCACAGAGCTGAGCGGAACTCTCGAGGAGATCAGCGAAAGCATGATGGCGGAGACTACGCTGCGCCGCAGTGAAGAACAATTGCGCCTGGGAGCGAAAGTTGCAAGGCTCGCACTGGCACAGGTTGATTATCCGGGCGGCTGGATCCATCTGTCCGCGGAGGCAGCAGAGTTGTTTGGACTGGGCATTGCAGCAATGTCCGTCGCGCGCGAAGTCGTGCATGCTGTTTTTCATCCCGAGGATCGCGCAGAGTTTGAAAGACGGATCAACGAGCATCTCGATCCGGAGAGTAGTGGATGGTTCGAGATGGATAATCGCATCGTTCGAGCGGACGGTTCGCTGCGATGGATCAGGGTGAGGAAGGACGTGTATTTCGATGGCGACGCGCCACAACGTCATGCGCGTCGCGGCATCCTGGCAGCCTTCGACATCACGGCAGAAAAGCAAGCTTTCGAGTCACTCCGGCGGAGTGAAGCGAGCTTCAGAGAGCTGGCCGAGAGTTTGCCGCAGCTGGTGTGGGTTGCAAATCCTTCAGGTTCGAAGACCTACTGCAACCAGCGGTACCTGGAGTACACCGGCGCCGCATCGCCTGATGAGATCAACCAGTTGTGGGTCGAGCTGATACATCCGGATGACCAGGAAGAGACCTCGATGGTGTGGAAGGCTGCGTGCGAGAACAGGCAGCCGTACATCCGGCAGTACCGGCTGCGAAGACATGATGGCGTTTACCGCTATTTTCTGGCGCGGGCCCACCCGGTGCTGCACGCGGATGGCGCGATTGAGCGATGGCTTGGCAGCTCCACGGATGTACATGACCGCAAACTGGCCGAAGATGCGCTGCGACGCTCCGAGAAGCTTGCCGTGGCTGGACGGCTGGCGGCGACGGTCGCACATGAGATCAATAATCCACTAGCCGCGGTGACTAACCTGCTTTACCTTTTGGGTTCGCATGCCAGCCTGGACCGCACCGCGCGCGACTATGTGCGCATTGCACAGCAGGAACTCGCAAGGGTAAGCGAGATCACGACCAACACACTGCGATTTCACAAGTCCTCTTCCTCGCTGGCACCGGCTCGCATCGCCGAGATCCTCGACTCGGTGCTCGTCCTGTTTAAAGCGCGCATCAATTCTGCGCGTATTGAGCTGGTTCGCGATTATCGCCGGACTGAACCACTAACCTGTATGGCGGGAGAGATCCGGCAGGCAGTCGCGAATGTGCTTGGCAATGCACTTGATGCCACCCCGCCCGGCGGCAGGGTGATCGTCCGTCTACGGCCTGGACGGGAGTGGCGGCAGCGGGACCAGATGGGACTGCGCATCACGATCGCGGACAGCGGGGCCGGGATTGCACGTGAACGGCTGGCGTCGATCTTCGAACCATTCTGCAGCACGAAAGGCATTACCGGAAGCGGGCTTGGACTCTGGATCACGCATGATCTGATCCACAATCATGGGGGTGCTATCTCTGTAAGGAGCTCTACAGCAGGCGACCGTCCGGGCAGCGTCTTCTCGCTCTTCCTGCCCTTCGAGCCGGCGGGTGGAATCGAGCGCACGCACAACTCAGGGTTGTAACGGCAAAGCCGTTGTATTTTTCATCAGGACCACTGTGACCAGCCGCCTGAGTTCATCTGCCGCGCGCATCTCTTCCTCACTCCAGGGGCGGGAGACGCCAGAAACGGTCTCCTGCCAGGCTGCAAAGGACGTCCTAGGATTGAGTCGATCTCCATCTTCTGAAGGGATGACCGGCTTTTCCGGATTGCCTGCCCAGGTGACGGTCTGTCGATGTTCTGCGCGGAAAAAAAGAATGTACTGCTCAGGCGTTCTCGAAATTTCCAATGCAATCAGACCGGAGCTGGTGTCCCTCATGAGATCAGCTGTTGAGAAATGATTGCGCAGCGACCTGGTACAGAACGTGGGAGGCGCATGGATACGGCGAAGCGACTGGAGCAGGGTCCTGAGAGCACTATCGTCAGGCGTGGATCCAAGGCTTTGCATTTCTCCTTCGACCACCACGGCTGCACCGTCCGCCCGGATGAAATCGAGCAGATTCGGCCTCAAGGAAAGCAGGCTGAACAGGGGCGTGTCCGATGCTGCCATGTGCTCAAGAAACTGCGCCCGCACGTACATCGAGCGGATGGTGTCAGCTGCTTTCTCTTCTCCTTCGCGCCGAGCGATCTCGCGGGAGAGGACCTGACCGAGGAACGTGCAGGATTTAAGTACCTCATAAGGTACAAACCTGCTTGAAAAATGATGGCAGGCGACCAGTCCCCACAGTTTGCCATCGCGGAGGATGGAGATCGACATTGACGCGGTGACTCCCATGTTTCGGAGGTACTCGCAGTGGACCGGCGAAACACTTCGGAGGCCGGCAAAGGATAAATCTGCGGGGCGCTCGCTGACCGGATTGATGACCGGAACAATGGGAACCGGGATGTAGCTGACGTCGGGGATGGCGCGGATCGGGCTCAGCGTGTACATGCGCCTTGCCTGTTCAGGAATGTCGCTGGCTGGAAACCATAAGCCGAGGTAAGACTCGGCAGTATCAATGCGGGCCTCTGCGATGACCTCGCCTTCCCCACTGCCCGAGAATCGATAGATCATGACGCGATCAAAGCCGGTGACTGTACGGATCGCTGCGGCACCTTCCTGCGCCAGAGCCTGGAGAGTTGTCGCGGCCTGGAGGCGCGAGGTACTGCGTGACACATTCCTGTAGAAGTCCAGAAAATGTGTACTGGCAGGCGGCGGGGTCGGCTCCAACTCCAGGATTGTAAATCCATCGTGGCGATGGGCAATGCCGTCGAGCATCTGGCCGGTGTGTGTGGACACGAGGCTGAGCGGGACGGGATTGTTCTCGAATGGTTCCGACGATCCAAGAGCGAAGCGCACGCGATCGACCTGCCCATCATCCAGAAACCTTTGCAGGGGTTCTCCGATCAGGTCATCGACTGCGATGCCGAGGAAGTTCAGCGTATTTTCGCTTGCCTGCAGGATGATTAAATCCGGCTCCTGTAAAACGAACAAGACACCATGTGGCTGGATCGCACCGGGAATATGGATTGGCTCCCGATCACAGTCATTGAGCTCAACGGGCGGTGGCGTC
>CAZZYN010000008.1:21832-75464 GCA_964658265.1 uncultured Acetobacteraceae bacterium
GTCTACGATTGGATCATTCAAGCGACTCACCGTCGTGTTTCATCCTAATCGCCGGCGGCGCAACCTGCTGCTCAAATGTCAGTCACTGTGGCGAAATGGTGCTTCGGCCAGCAAAGCATTGCGCCGGGAAATCGCTTTATGCACGACATCGACATCCTTGCGTGGACGTATTGCGCCACCCTCGAGAATTTTCCGTGCCCGGTTTTGGGCATTCGAGGTGACTGGCGCACCGAGCCTGCTGGCACTGATTCAATACATCGGTGCCTGATTACGGATGCGCGCGAAAGGGGACATGCAAAAAATCGAGAGCCGAAGCCGTCTCATGGGGCTTATAGTGGCATGTCTGCAATTCGGCTTTTGCCTGTTGATTGCGAGCCACCATGAGGATGCAATGAAGATTTTCCAAGTTTCACTTTTGACGGCACTGGCTTGCCTGTTTATCGCGGCCGCTAAGTCCCAGGCCCCTGCGTCGGCTGATGATCTCGCACGTGCCGATGCCTTGTTGAAACAGATGACTACGGGCGAAAAGATTGGTCAGCTGAATCAGCCGTTCTACATCAAGCTGCCGATTCCCGGGATGAAGGGCGACCCGGTCTCCTATGAAGACCATGTGCGCCGCGGCGAGGTAGGTTCTTTCCTGTTCGTGACCGATCCGAAAGAAATCAATCGGCTGCAGAAGATTGCGATGACGGAACAACGTCTGCACATTCCGATCCTGTTCGGATTTGATGTAATTCACGGCTTCGATACAGAGTTCCCGGTGCCGATTGCAAATGCTGCTTCCTGGGACCCGGCTTCCGCGGAACAGGCGCAGGCGATCGCGGCAGAAGAGGCCGGCCACGCCGGCGTGCGCTGGAGCTTCGCGCCCATGCTTGATATAGCGCGCGATCCCCGGTGGGGACGGATATCGGAAGGTGCGGGCGAGGACCCCTATCTCGGCGCCGCGATGGCACGTGCACAGGTGCGCGGCTTCCAGGGTACTGCCGAAAACCCTCATCCCTTCATGGCAACGCTGAAACACTTTGCCGGCTATGGTGCTGCAGAAGGCGGCCGCGATTACGATGCGTCTTACATTTCAGAAGAGCAAATGCAAAATGTATATCTCGCGCCCTTCCGTGCCGGGGTGGAGGCCGGGGCGGGATCGGTGATGAGCGCCTACATGGACCTGAACGATGTGCCGGCCAGCGGCAATGTCCAACTACTGCAAAACGATCTGCGCGACGAATTGCACTTCAAAGGCTTCGTCGTGAGCGACGCGTTTGCTATAGGCAGCATGGTCACGCAGGGCTTCGCGAAAGATGCGCCGGATGCAGCACTGCGCGGTGCTAACGCAGGCGTCAACATGGACATGGGCAGTGCAACGTACCTCACATGTATGAAAGCTCTGGTGGACAAGGGTCAGATCAGCACGGGTCGGCTGGATGACCTGGTGCGCCCTATTCTTGCAGCGAAATATCATCTGGGTCTCTTTGACCATCCTTACGCAGACGCGACCGTACAGACGCACGCCGAGATGCTGAAGAAACATCGCCAGGCTGCACGCACGGCTGCCACCCGGACTGCTGTACTGCTGCGTAACGAAGGAGGGCTGCTGCCGCTTGCCCGCAGTACCAAGAGCATCGCTGTCATCGGCCCGCTGGGCAATAGCAAAGGGGATATGAACGGGCCGTGGAGCCTGACAGCAAAGGCAGAAGATTCCGTTACGGTCTTTGAAGGACTGAAGGAGAAATTTGCAGGTGCGCAGGTGCAATTTGCAGAGGGGGTGCAGATTGCCAAGCAATTCCCTTCCTCCTTTGAAGGCTTCATCGGGCCGAAAGTAGAGACACCATGGAGTGCAGACGAAGCCGAACGCCAGATGAAGAGTGCGCTTGAGCTTGCACGCCATTCGGACGTGGTGGTGATGACGCTTGGTGAACTGGCCGGAATGGATTTCGAATATGCCTCACGATCATCGCTCACACTGCCGGGAAAGCAGCAACAGCTTCTTGAAGCGGTTCAAGGACTCGGCAAGCCGGTGGTGCTGCTGCTCTTCAGTACACGGCCGCTCGATCTTGCGTGGGCTTCCGAACACGTTCCCGCCATCATGGACTGCTATTTCGGCGGTACGGAGGCGGGCGGCGCTGTGGCCGACCTGCTTGCGGGCGATGCCGTCCCGGGCGGAAAACTACCAGTGACGTGGCCTCGCTCGGCCGGGCAAATTCCTATCTACTATGCGCACACGACGTCGCATAAGCCGTACGACTCGAAGGACTTTACTTCGCGCTATTGGGACCTGCCGACGACCCCGCTGTACCCGTTTGGCTATGGCCTCAGCTACTCTACCTTCTCAATCAGTGACCTGCAGCTGAGTGCAAAGACGACCCAGGTCGACGGCTCCATAACGGCTACTGTCATGGTTGCAAATACTGGTTCGAAGGCTGCGGATGAAGTGGTGCAGCTTTATTTGCACCAGCGTTTTGGGTCTGCATCGCGGCCGGTACGTGAACTGAAAGGCTTCCGACGCGTGACACTGCAGCCGGGGCAGAAGGAGCAGGTCAGCTTTGAGGTAGGGCGAAACGAACGCAATTACTGGAGTGCTGCGAAGAACGGGTGGGTCGTTGAACCATCCGACTTTGATGTCTGGGTAGGCAACAGCTCTACTGCGCAGTTGCATGACACCTTTTCCGTGGTGCCTTAAAGCCGGGTGCCATGAGAATTGGCGCCTTTACGGGTAATTGCATCGCGGCTGTCGGAAGTACATTTCGGACTCGGAGCAATGCGACGCCGCGATAGACTGGGGCTCCATGTGCGGACGATACTACCGGCACTCTGACAAGCAGCACATTGCTTCAGCGCTCCGTGCCGAGGTGAGGTTTCCGATAGCTGCGAGCTACAACATTGCTCCGCAATCAACGCAGCCCGTGGTGCGGATTAACGATGAGACGGGCAAGCGCGAAGCAGTGTTGATGCGCTGGGGACTGCTGCCCTCATTTGCACGAACGGCTAAGCCGGACTACAGCACCATCAATGCGCGAAGTGAGACGGCATGCACTGCCGCGACTTACCGGGGACCAATGAAGAACCAGCGGTGCCTGGTACCGGCCAATGGCTTCTTCGAGTGGCGCAAAGTGGATGCGAAGAATAAGCAGGCATTTGCAATTACGCTCCGAGATGCAGAGATACTTGCTTTCGCGGGATTGTGGGACGCGTGGAAAGACTCTGCTACTGGCACTGTGGTCGAGAGCTTTACCATCCTGACGACCGAAGCGAACGAGCTGATGCTGGGTGAACAGATTCACACACGCATGCCGGTGATTCTGGATACGAAGGACTACGATCGCTGGCTGCAACCTGGCCTGCCCGAGCGGCTGCCGACCGACCTGCTTCGGCCGTATGCTTCGGAAGCGATGAGGTGCTGGAAGATAGGGCGTGCGGTCGGCAGTGTCAGGAATGATTCGCCGGAACTGCTGAAGCCGGACACTGACGAGACACCTGTGCCTCAAAGCCTTTTCGCATTCAACAGTGATGAATCACCGTGAGATACCTTCAAGCGGCGAGCTTGCCATCGCATAAAGCTTGCGCGGCATTCGTTCTGCGATGAACGCCTGGCGACCGGCCAGTACCCCATGCTGCATCGCCTCAGCCATGAGGACGGGATTGCCCGCGTGCGCGATGCACGAGTTGACCAGGACCGCGTCAGCGCCGAGTTCCATGGCCAGTGCTGCGTCGGATGCTGTGCCAACGCCAGCATCAATAATCAAGGGAACCTCTGTAATCAATTCGCGGAGGATGCGAATGTTCGCCGTGTTCTGGAGCCCGAGACCAGACCCGATCGGCGCGCCGAGCGGCATTACGGCAGCAGCACCAGCATCAATCAGGCGACGCGCAAAGACAATGTCATCCGTGGTGTAAGGGAGGACAGTAAAACCTTCCTTGACCAGCACGCGAGTGGCTTCGAGCGTGGCCTGCACGTCTGGATACAGCGTTTTCTGATCGCCGATGACTTCGATTTTGACCCAGTCAGACAATCCCACTTCGCGACCGAGGCGCGCGGCGCGGATTGCCTCCTCCGCGGTGTAACAGCCCGCCGTGTTTGGCAGAAGGAAGTATCTACGGGGATCGATAAAGTCCAGCAGGGATTCGCGAGAACGATCCAGATTGACCCGCCGCACGGCCACGGTGATCATCTCTGCGCCGGATGCTTCGATGGCACGCCGAGTCTCGGGGCCATCCTTGTATTTACCCGTGCCCACGATCAGCCGCGACTGGAAGGCTCTTCCTGCGATGACTAACGGTTCCATGAAGTTGATTATAATTCTCCCACTGCAGGCTGGAGGCGGTTGGTCACGGCGTTAGGTGAAGCTGTAAAAGTCAGTAGAAAAGTGAAAGCCCGCAAGCTTTAAGCCTGCGGGCCTGATCACCGGTGCACTGTTGGAGTTGACCTGAGGTTTCCACGCTTGCGCAGGCAAATAAACCGCCTGGAAGTGGGCCTCGGCGAAGACGTTCGAAAGTCGCCAGGTCTAGAGCGTGGAAGCCCTAAGCCTCAGTCACCTCACGTGTTGTCTTACAACTACTACCATCAGAATTTTTCATTCGCTGGATCATCCTCCTTTCCCGTGTAAGAGAAAAGTAAACCTGTCCTGCATGCAGGTCAAGCGCAGGCCTTTCAGCATATCCACAGGCAGCTGCTTACCAGGAATGAAGAAAGCCGTCACGCTCCGCAATCTCGACCGCCACGCCGAAGAGGGCACCCAGCCGTTCGCGGGTCAGCAATACGTCGCGGCTGCCATCGGCCACAATGCGGCCTTCTGCCATAAGGATCACGCGTTTGATCTCCGGCAGAATGTCGGCGAGATGATGCGTGACCAGCAGGATGCCGGTGCCTGCCTGGGCCACTCGGCGCAGAACCGTCCGCAGTTCGCGCTGCGCCGCGAGATCCAATGCATTAGTGGGTTCATCTAGCAGCAACATCTTCGGCTGGTGTACAAGGGCACGCGCAATCATCACGCGGCGTGTCTCGCCTGCTGACATTTCACCGACCAGTTTGTCTGCCAGGTGCGTGGCTTCGAGCAGGGCAAGGACTGCGATAGCAGCAGCTCGCATCTCTGCCGTCACTTCAAGCTGAGGCCACAGCGTGGAGCTGCCAAAGAAGCCGGAGATAGCAGCATCCAGTCCGCTCGTTTTTGCCGTCGCGCGGCCGGGCAGTTCAGCCGAGACCACGCCAAGATGTTTTCGCAGTTGCTCGATTTGCCAACGATTGCGGCCGAAGATCAAAACCTTCATGCCGGGCTTGTCCAGCGGATAGCACTCGCAGGTGAGTGTCTTGATAAGCGTGGATTTACCACAACCGTTCGGACCCAGGATTGCAACGTGCTCACCGGCACGGATGGTGAGATTCAGTTGATGCAGGACGACCTTGCTTCCACGTGCTACTTCGACGTTCTGAAGCTGGACAAATTCCTGTTGCTCTTGCGTGTGCGGCGCAACGTCTTCGGCGCCTGTTGCAGCATCTTCCAAGGTAAGCTCCCCTCGTCTCTTGTTACATTGTGTCTTATGGCAGATCCCGCGCTTCCGTCTTTGGCCATTCCGAAAGGTTTTCGCTTCGCTGCCACACGCGCCGGCATCAAGGCAAGCGGCCGTACCGACTTGGCCTGCATCGTTACCAACACACCCGCTGCCACTGCTGCGATGTTTACCAGTAACCAGGTCTTTGCTGCGCCAATCCAGGTTGGGCGTCAACATCTCGAGCGTAATAACAAACTGGTCCGGGCGGTCGTCGTCAACGCCGGCAATGCTAATTGCGTCACGGGTGCCGCAGGCCTGGAAGCGTGTGAACAAACCTGTGCCGCGGTGGCCAGACACATAAGCTGCGAAGCCCATGAAGTCGTTCCTTCTTCTACCGGCATTATCGGCGTGCTTCTGCCGGTGGAGAAAATCGTAGCCGCACTCCCCGCCATGATGACGGAGCTGGGAAATACGGCTGAGCACTTCATGCAGTTCGCTACTGCCATCATGACGACGGACACGCGGCCCAAGGTCGCCTTTGCGACGGCGCATATGGCCGGTGCCGAAATACGCATTTTGGGTACGACGAAAGGTGCGGGCATGATTCAGCCGAGGCTGGTGGCATCGCCCGCTGTGCCGCATGCGACGATGCTGGCCTATGTCGTAACGGACGCTGGAATCGCAGCGCCGCAGTTGCAGGATTGTCTGCAGTCAGCCGTTGACAAGAGCTTCAATCGTATTTCGATCGATGGCGACATGTCGACCAATGACACGGTGCTGCTGCTGGCCAGCGGATCGGACAAAGGAAGCCGTGAGGAAGATCTGAATGCCTTTCAGGCGGCTCTCGACCAGGTGTGCCAGTCGCTTGCAAAGCAGATGGTCGCAGACGGGGAAGGTGCGGGCCACCTCATCGAGCTGCATATTAAAGGAGCGCGAAGTGATGATGATGCGCTCATGATTGCGCGGTCGGTTTCAAACTCACCATTAGTTAAAACGGCGTGGGCCGGCACCGATCCGAACTGGGGACGAATTCTCGCAGCGATCGGTTATGCGGGAGTGCCTATCGATCCTGGCGCGATCGATGTCTTTTTCGGGGATCTGCCCATCTGTGAATCCGGTGGTCTATCGCCTAACTTTGATAAAGATCGCGCGCACGGCTACCTGCAGCAGGGCGAGTATTCGATCGACATCGATCTCCACATGGGTCCGGGAAGTTGCCGTTTCTGGACCTGCGACCTTACCAGCGAATATGTAAAAATCAACGCCGATTATTCCACCTGATCTCGCATGAGAAGCTATGCACTATGGACGAAAGCATCGTCAATGATCAGCGAAATTGATCTTGAACCAGGCAGCTACACAGGAATTTCACGAATACTGTGAAGAGCGGATCAGCGTTGTTCCTGCGGTGATAAGAGTTTGAGGTTTGGAATGCCAGCAAGTGTGGAAAAGAAAAATGACTTTGCTACCAAGTCTTCGGCGGCCAGTCCGGCGCGGAACAAACATAAGAAGAAGCCCATCCTGCCCGGACCCGAGCGGTCGGCTCATCGCCCACTCATCAGTGATGAAACACTGCGTAGTCTCTACAGCGCGATGCTGGGCTGCCGAAGAATCGAGGAAGCGAAGCAGAGCCAAGGTAAGCGGCAGGCGCGGCGGAAGATAATTTCAAGTTCAACGAAATTAATCACCGGGCTGGAAGCTGTAATCGTTGGCACCACTTTTGATCTGCGCACAGAAGACACTATTGCCGCCCCGGGTAGTGAAGTCATTTTTCGCCGGAGCGATTCGTCGGGTAAAAGCCCGCGCAGGGACAGACAGCCCGTGCCACGCGACATTATCGCGTCGACCAATGCGACCGGAACGCAACTCACGATCGGCGCGGGCATCGCGCTTGGGAACAGCAATCATCAGACGGATCGGATCGTGGTGAGCTTCGGCGATGCCGATGCGCAGTCAATTGCATCCTGGAACGAAGCCCTGCAACTGGCTGGTCTGCATCGGCTTCCAATCATTTTCGTCCTATCTCCGGAAGCAAATCCCGGCTCGGACGAATATAAGGGTGTGCTATCAGTAATTGCAGACGGCGCTGCGACAGCCGGTGTGATCATGATTCCGGTAGACGCAATCGATGTGGTTGCAATGTACAGAGTTGCCTTCGAAGCCATAGCCCGCGCCCGCAACGGGACAGGCGCAACCCTGATCGTCTGCACCCACTATCGTGTGGACGGCAGTGACGGCGACTTGGTCAGCGATCCTCTGCTGCGCATGGAAGAGTACCTGGCGCGGAAGGGACTCTTCTCAAAGCAATGGAAAAAGCAGCTGCTGCGCCAGTTTTCCTAGACTTAGACTGCATCAAGACGGACACGCAGATCTGTGCCGCTCATCTCCTTTGGCTGATCGATCGAGAGCATAGCAAGAATGGTCGGCGAGATATCCCGAAGCGAGCCATCGCTGCGCAATCGATAGTGCTGCGCATCTTCGCTGACGAGAATCAACGGCACCGGGTTGGTGGTATGCGAGGTATGCGGACCGCCTGCGCCGGGATCGACCAGCATCTCCGCATTGCCATGATCTGCCGTGATGAGCATGCGGCCACCTTTCTGTTGAAGGGCCTGGTACAGGCGGCCCAGGCACGCATCGATGGTCTCGACACCTCGAATGGTCGGCTCCATTTTTCCGGAATGGCCCACCATGTCAGCATTTGCAAAGTTCACGACCACGAGGTCGAAGGTCGCGTCCTCAACGGCTTTGATGACCACGTCCGCGATGCCATGCGCTGACATTTCAGGTGCAAGGTCATAGGTCGCTACCTTCTGCGAGGCGACGAGCTGTCGTTCTTCCCCGGGAAACTCTTTCTCGATACCACCATTAAAAAAATAAGTGACGTGCGCATATTTTTCTGTCTCGGCGACCCGAAGATTTCGGAAATTTGCCTGGGCCAGGAGGTTGGCCAGCAAATTATCCATCGACTGCGGATGGATCACGATCGGCAATGTGAATTGCTTATCGTATTGAGTCATGCAGACGTAATGCAGGCCGGCAGGCACCTCGGTACGTGGTATCTCCTTGTCGAGGTCGTCAGCGCCGGGCAGCTCGCGGCCTTCTTGTTTAGAGAGTGCGCTGTTGCGTGCAAGCACACGTGTGATCTGTCGCGCACGGTCGGCTCGATAGTTAAAGCAGATGCATACATCTTCATCTTTGACGCGTGTGATCGGCTGATCATTGTGGTCCACTACTACAAACGGCAGCATGAATTCGTCGTCGATACCATTGTTATAACTTTCGCGCACGCGTCCGACTGCATCGCGATAAGCGCCACCGGTCGCGTTTCCTTTGACCATCGCATCGAACGTCAGCCGCTCGCGCTCCCAGCGCCGGTCACGATCCATCGCGTAGTAGCGACCACTCACTGTCGCCAGTTGGCCGACTCCGAGTTCCCGCATCTCGTTCAACAACTTCTCCAGGTAGCCGGCTCCGCTGGTCGGCAACGTGTCACGTCCATCGAGGAATGCATGGACAAATACGCGTTCCACGCCACTCAGTTTCGCGGCCTTCAACAGTGCGTGCAGATGTGCCTGCTGCGCGTGGACGCCACCATCCGATACGAGTCCAAGCAGGTGCAACTGGCGCTGACCCTGCCGCGCTTTGCTCATTGCTTCCATGATGACGGGATCGCGAAAGAAATCACCGTTCGCAATCATCGCATCGATGCGCGTGATATCCATTGAAACGACACGACCGGCGCCGATATTCAGATGGCCCACCTCGCTATTTCCCATCTGCCCATCCGGCAGTCCCACAAAATGATCCGAGGCATGGACCAACGTATTCGGAAATTGCGCCAGCAATTTATCGTAGACAGGTTTCCGCGCCTGGGCGATAGCATTTGCTGCGCGTTCTGCTCGATAGCCCCAGCCATCGAGGATTGTCAGTACCAGGGGTTGCTTCATCTCTTATTTTCCATTCGTTAGCTGTGATTTTCTATGGAGTTGCCCGTTGAGAAGCTCCTGCAGAGGCCGGTGCGCTGCAGGAACGCTCTGTCTCGAAGATGTTAAATTAAGTTTCCTGCCAAGCGCGTAGACGACACATGTATGCAGCCTGCGATCAATCGCTTCCGACGTATTACCAGCCGAGAACGATGGATCCCGGAGTTGGACTCGCTTCGGTTGATCGCCATCCTGGCAGTGGTGCTTTACCACGTTGAACAGCAGTGCACTTTAAAAGCGATCTACGCGTTCCCGATGAAAACCTGGTATCTGCCGGTGCGCAGGTTACTTGAGAGTGGCAGCCGCGGTGTCGAGCTCTTCTTCGTAATAAGCGGCTTCGTTCTTGGGCTGCCCTTTGCACGGCACGCACTCGCAGGCGGTCCGGCTGTTTCGCTGCGACGCTATTATCTCCGCCGGCTGACGCGGCTGGAACCACCGTATCTTTTCAGCCTGCTTGTCTTTGGTACAGCCATAGTTTTGTACGAGCGCTGGACGCCGTTGGAACTCGTCCCTCATTTCATTGCCACTGCCCTGTATGTCCACGAACTCATCTATGGACGGGTGAGCCCAATCAACAGCGTCACCTGGACGCTCGAGATCGAGGTTCAGTTTTACCTGGTCGCTCCGCTACTTGCGCTCTGTTTTCGCATACCGCGGACGCTTCTCCGACAAGGTGTCATGATCACGGCTATCGCGAGTCTGATCGCGCTGAGTCAGTACGCAGTGACGAGCGACTTCCAGGGCCCCTCCGAATCCTGGATTTATGCGAGTGTTTTCATCTACCTGCAGTATTTTCTGACGGGACTGCTGCTCAGCGATGTATATCTCACGCTGCTGCCCGGGTGGCGATCGAGCATGCTATGGGACTTGGCCGGCGTGCTTTGCGGGACACTTTGTCTTTATCTCAACACAGTGTGGGACCAAGTGCTTTTGCCGCCGCTCATATTCGTGAGCATCATCGCTGCTTTCCGCGGGGTGTACATTTCAAGGCTACTTCGAGTTAAAGGTCTCGCCCTGGTTGGAGGCATGTGTTACTCCATTTACCTGTGGCACTTCTTCATCATCGCCATGGTCTTCCGAGTCACAAGGCACGTACAGGTCGGCAATGACTGGCTTTTGAATCTCCTGCTGCAGGTGCTGCTGCTGCTGCCGCCTGTCTTTGCCGGCAGTGCTGGTGTCTACCTGTTGATCGAGCGTCCGTGCATGGATCCGGACTGGCCGAGCAAGCTTTTGGCCAAAATAAAAGCCGCTGCAGGACGGTCTGCAGCGGCGTGAGGCCTGACAAATCTGAATCTACGATAGAGCTAGTCTCCGTAATTCACTGCTTCGCCGCCAAGGTATTCGGCAGTCTGCCCAAGCTCTTCTTCAATGCGCAGGAGCTGGTTGTACTTGGCAATGCGGTCTGTGCGCGAGATTGAACCTGTCTTGATCTGACCGGCACCTGTGGCAACAGCCAGGTCGGCGATGAAAGTATCTTCTGTCTCGCCGCTGCGATGTGACAGGATCGATGTGTAACCATAGCGCCGTCCAAGCTCGATCGCTTCGAAGGTTTCGCTGATAGTTCCAATCTGATTCACCTTGATCAGGATGGAGTTGCCGATGCCTTCTTCGATGCCGCGCTGAAGTCGCTCAGTGTTGGTTACGAACAGATCATCGCCGACCAGCTGGATCTGTTCGCCGAGGATTTCGGTCATGAAACGCCAGCCCGTCCAGTCATCTTCTGCCAGGCCGTCTTCGATCGAGATGATGGGGTATTGGCGCACCCAGCTCTCCCAGTAGCGGGCCATTTCTTCACTCGATTTTTCGCTTTTGTCGGACTTCTTGAAGACGTAGCGGCCTGTCTCCTTGTTGAAGAATTCGCTGGCTGCGGGATCCAGAGCCAGCGCGATGTCTTCGCCTGCCTTGTAGCCGGCTGCTTCGATCGCTTCAAGGATCACTTCAATCGCTTCGACGTTTGATTTAAGGGATGGAGCAAAGCCACCTTCGTCGCCGACTGCGGTGTTGCAGCCCTTCTTCTTGAGGACGCCTTTAAGGGTATGGAAGACCTCGGCACCCCAGCGCAGCGCGTCACTGAACCGCTCCGCGCCGATCGGCATGATCATGAATTCCTGAAAGTCGACGTTGTTATCGGCATGCGCGCCGCCATTGATAATGTTCATCATTGGAGTCGGCAGCAGGGAGGCGTTGGCACCGCCGAGATAGCGATAGAGCGGCATCTTGAGCGAGATAGCGCTTGCCCGAGCGCAGGCCATGGAGATGGAAAGGATCGCATTTGCACCGATCCGGCTCTTGTTATCTGTCCCATCCAGGGCGATCATTGTCGCATCGATAAGGCGCTGGTTACTTGCATCCATGCCGGTCAACTCGGGCGCGAGAACGCTTTCGACGTTTTCAACTGCCTGCAGCACGCCTTTGCCGAGGTAATAAGCCTTGTCACCATCGCGCAGCTCGACGGCCTCATGTTCGCCGGTCGATGCTCCACTTGGTACAGCCGCCCGGCCGATCGATCCATCCGCGAGAATTACGTCTGCTTCCACCGTGGGGTTGCCGCGCGAATCTAGGATTTCCCGGGCGCGGATCTGCGCTATTTCAGTCATGCTGCTCCTTGCTATGTGGTGGTGTAAACGATCTTTAAGTTTGGGACGGCGATCGACGGCAATTTCTTCTCCGGCCGCCCCCCCGATACTACTGATAAAGTTGCCCATTCCAGTCCTTGGCTGTGCTTCTGCCCTGTGCCGTTCACCAGCATTCACTGATGTCAAGGCCCTGGCAGCGCGTCAAACGAAGTCTAACAAAATCAGGTTCATGCCAGATGAATCGAGCCGCATGGAGGCAGGCGAAAAGACTGTTACCTTCCGCGCGGAGGGCCATTTACCTTAACGGTTACCAGCCAGCGCAAGCCGCCAACGCTTGCTGAATCTGGTCTAAGCTCAAGCGTAAAGGGTGCAGTTTCCCCTCGGAGTGAGCAGCATGAAGAAACATATCTCGCTAGCAGCAGCCGCGCTGATGACGGTTGGTGCTCTTGGTGCGCAGACGTCGCAAGGCGTCGCACAGCCTGGAAAACCCAGTGCTTACGGCAATCTCAGCCAGGGAACAGCCAGGCCGGCAGATGACCCAATTCTTTCAAACGGCAGCAGCGATGAAACAGTAAGCCCGGCTGCTGCGCCCACCGCGCAGCCCACGCCCACCGCACCTTCGCAGGCGTACACGGCCCCGGTCAAGGCAGCAAATCCGGATGCGGGAATTGTGGAAGTGCCAGTGCCGGACGAGACGGCTGCGCCGGCATCGACACAGCCGCGGCCAGCTCTAAAGACGCACATTTACAACCCGGACGCAGATATCGTCACCTCGGTTCCGATGGTGCCCAACCAGCTGCCCCAAGGGACGCCGTTCCATGCCCGGCTGGTCGAGCAGATCTCTGCTGACACGGTGACGCCTGGTACGCCTTTTACTGCGCAGTTGACGATGGATGTGATCCACATGGGCCGCACAGTGATCCCGGCGGGATCATACATTCACGGCCGCGTCACGGACGTGAGCGCCGGTCGCCGCATCGGTGGTCAATCCGTGATTCGCCTGACGCCGGATGAGGTTGTTCTGCCGGACAGTACGCATTATCGGTTTCGCGGGATCGTGACGCAGACTGCGGGCTCCAACACGAAGACGGACGCAGAGGGGTATGTCGTGAACCGTGAGCACGCGGGTCGGACTGCTGCCGAGTATGGGATGACGGCTGGCAGCGGCGCGGTGATCGGTGCAGTTGTGGCCGGACCAGTGGGAGCGGGAGTGGGCGGTGCAATCGGTGCGGGTGTGATGACGGTGCACTGGCTGCGGGAGCGCAATGCAGCAGTGCTGCCGGCTGGTTCGCATGTCACATTCGGACTGAGCAGCGCGCTTGAACTGACACCTTCTGCCATCGCTGCGGGTTCTACTCCCACGATGTCCCAGGCAGAGGCGCCATCTGCCACAGGAACGCCTGCCTCAACGTATGTTGAGCCTAAAGTGGTGAACTAGTTCTGATGGCATGACTTGGGCAGAGCGGAGTCTCGGCTTCGCTCTGCCGCCGGTCGGCTTCTTCCCGGATGTGAATGCAGATCTACCGGTCTTGCGGAACCCGTTCCAACAGCCGCTTCCAGGTCTTCTGATTGCGGCGAAAACTTCGCTTCAGGTCTTCGAGGATCCGCTCAAAATCCGCATGCTCCTTTAGCCGGTTCCACGCTGGATTTTTGGAGAACCACGGATAGTTCTCGTTGCCGAGATAGATCGCGCGACGCAGCCAGTGCAAAGCTTCGCTTTCATCGCCCTCGACGGCGAAATAGGTTGCCAGGCGATACGCCATTTCGCTGTCAGCCTCGGCTGCAGCCAATGATTCTTCTTCAATCAGCGACTGCGCGCGCGATCTCTGCCCTATCTGGAGGTAACACATCGCGAGGGTCGGAAAGGCTAGCCGCATCCGCTCATCATCGCGAATGACCGTCTCAAGGATCTCGATTGCTTTTTCAATCTCGCCCTTCCGCATGTTCTGGTAGGCCATCGAGGTACGCAGCAGTGGATGCCGCGGCTCAAGGGTCAACCCTTTCTGCAATTCGTCTTCCGCAAGCTCTAGCTGATTCTGATACTGGTACACGCGCGCGCGGTGATTGTAGGTGATTGCAGCGTTTGACGGATTCAATTGCAGGGAACGATTGAACTGCGTCAGTGCCTCTTCATACATGCCATCCAGCCGCAGTGTCACGCCAGCCATCTGGTGGACATTCCAGTCGTTATCGGCGGTCTGCAGCAGGTTCTCTACGCCGTGACGTGCACTTTCCTTCTCTCCGCGCGAGAGCAGCAGGTATACGCGATAGAGATTGGCTTCGCTCGACCCTGGATCGAGTTCGAGAGCCCGGTCGAAGGCGCGCCTGGCATTCATCAGGTGCATCTGCCCGCCAAAACCATGCCTGACATATTGCAGGTGCGTGATGCCAAGACCACTCCAGCCGAGCGCGAAATTGCCATCGCGTGCGACGACACTCTCGAACTTTTCAAGTGCACGGTCGAGATCAGCGCGCAGCCCGGTCCGGGACATGAAGGATGACAGCATGGCACGTGCCTGCAGGTACTCTTCGGAAGACTGCTCTGCCATGGATGCTGCGCGCGCGGCACGCTCCCCGGCCTGGGCTGGCTGCACCACCAGGCCGCTGCCAATTCCCTGCAGCGCGGCGAAGACTTCGTTCGTAATTTCGGACTGGACGGCAACCAGATCGAAGGATGCAACGCTGATGGCGCCGCCAGTGCGCACGCTCTGACCCGGCACATCCAGCAGCTGCCAGTTCAGGTCAAAGCCTTTTTCCGAACGCAGGAAATTTCCAGCCAATACGTAGTGGACCAGGAGCTTCTGCCCGATCGCCAGCGGATCCATTTGCTGCACTGGCGTGGCCAGCTGCATCAGTGAACTGGACGGGCGCACGATCATCGATGGCATGCGGGCAAGCCTAGCCGCGATGGCGTCAGCCAGTGCGAATCCATAAAGCGGCGCGACGGCGACGGGTCCAAAATTCGCGAAGGGGAGGACCAGAATTGTGTTCTGCCGGGGTCGCGCTTCACTGCTTTCGCGAAAACGTTCCGCGAGCATCGACAACAATCCTGACGTACGCTTCTCACGCTCCTGGAGAGGCATCCCGGCAGTTGATGCCGCATCGGCGGGTAGGAGTTCCGTGTCCAAGCGCATGGTTCGCATGGTGGTCTTCAGGACTTCGCGTACGTCAGCGGCGGACGAATACCGTTCCGACGGCGTCTTCTGCAGGCAGCGGAAGATCACACTTTGCAGTTCCCTCGGAATCTGCTCATTCACTTCGAGCAGCGACGGCGGATCTGCATACTGGATCGCGCGAATGGTCTGAAACTCTTCTGCATCGCGGCGCAAAAATGGATGCCGTCCGCTGAGCAATTCATAGAGGATGACACCGAGGGCGAAAATGTCACTCTGCACGCTGCTCTGCCCGGTCACAAATTGTTCGGGCGCCATATAGGCCACCGTGCCGCCGCGTGCAGTGTAGGTGCGCTGAATGACGCCGGCCTTACGCTTGACTGTCCTCGTAGGATCGAACTCCATCTCTTCGGAGGTGAGACGGCGGGCCAGGCCGAAGTCGAGGATTTTGACCAGGCCGCCATCGGTCAGCATAACGTTGGCCGGCTTGAGATCACGATGGAAGATGCCGAGCGCATGGGCCGCGCTCAGCCCGTCGGCGATCTGGATACCGATCGAAAGCACCAGCGGCACAGTCGCCGGACCCTCCTGGATGACGGCATCGAGCGGCTTGCCCGGCACGTACTGCATAACGATGTACGCTTCGTCACTCGACTCCCCGACTTCGTAGATCGCGCAGACATTCGGGTGCTCGATAGCCGAAGCCAGGCGCGCCTCGCGAAGGACTGTGGTCCTCATCTGCTCAAGCTTCAAGGAGCCTTTGCGCAGCATCTTCAGCACAACGGGACGTGTGAGCAGAGTGTCGGTCGCAAGGTACACGATGCCACTTCCGCCTGCGCCCAGCTTGCGGACAATCTCGTAGTGCTCGAGGATGCGGGGCTTCATGCGCTTAGTCTACCGGGTGCGTTTCAAGCGTCCCTGGTTGCATTCATTGTTGCTGCGCCGATGATAAACGAAGTTCACGGACTAAGTTCATATGAGCTCGGCGGGACGGGTGGGGTCGAGGGTGAGGATGAAGACGAAGAAATTCGGATCAGATTGGTCAGCCGCAACGGAAGGCCTGTAGATCATTCGCGTTCACGGAAGCCAAACACAGACTGGATGGCTCATCGACAAGGCGGTCGAGTGCGAGCCATTCAACATTGCAAAAAGCAACGGAGGAGATGGCTTAATGACCACGTGTCTTCAGTGGCCGCGTCGTGCCCTCAATTCGGCTGGCAGCACTCTTCTGCGGACGGCGTCCGAGCACAAACATCAGCAGTCCGAACAGAAACATGGGCGTGCCCCATAAGAGATTCAGGTTGATGCCGAGCGACATGGCATAAATCGGGCTGCCGTGGGTGAAGAGTCCGTACAGCGCCATGATGCCGCCGGTGATCAGAAACATCAGGCCGAGCGGTATGCGGATGTCGAGTCCCATCTAAATCTCCCCGTGACCTAAGCAAAAACCAGGTTCAGCAAAACCAGCATTACAAGCACAACAATAGCGAGCGTTGCCGGCTTCTGCCACCAAGTCAGATGCGCTTCTTTCGGCTTCTCTGTCAGCGAATAGACCAGCCCCACTAACTCTTTTTCATCGCGCGCCTTTGTGACCAGGCTGATCAGAGTGGTCACGACCAGGTTCACGCTGAAGGCCCAGATAGCTGTCCAGAAGTTCTGTGCCATCTCGCTCGGATAGGTATGCACTACCGCAATCCAGCCGCCGTGAATGCCCGCCGCCGCATCTGCCGGCAGGGTGAGGCCATGATGAACAATCGCTGCGCCGGTGCCGCCAAGTAAACCGACAAAGGCTCCGTGACCAGTGGTGCGTTTCCAGAACATGCCCAGCAGAAAGGTCGCAAACAGCGGCGCGTTCACAAAGCTGAAGACCAGCTGCAGTGCGTCCATGATGTTATTGAATGAGGTCGCCAGGTAGGCGGCGCCGATCGACAGCAGGATCCCTCCTACTGTCGCCACTCTACCCATCCACAGGTAGTGGGCGTCGGTATCGTCCTTGTTGATATAGGACTGATAGAGATCGTAGGTCCACACTGTGTTGAAGGCTGTCACATTGCCTGCCATGCCGGACATGAAGCTGGCCAGCAGCGCAGTCAATCCCAGGCCGAGGATGCCAGTCGGGAAATAGTGCAGCAGCATGTTGGGAATGGCGAGATCGTAATTGAGGACCGGAGCACCGTTTTTGTCAGTCACGAGCTGGCCGCTGACCGGGTTGACCTTGGCCGGGATGAGGCCGCGTCCTGCTGCCTCGGCAGCCTGCGTTGCTACGGTCTGCGGACCGGCAAAGTGCTGCGTCATCTTCGGTACGCTGATTGCAATCAAGCCCGGCAGGATCACCAGGAAGGGAAAGAACATTTTTGGAATGGCTGCGATCAAGGGAACACGCCGTGCCGATTCTTCGGAATCCGCGGCCATGGCTCTCTGGATCACCAGGAAATCCGTGCACCAGTAGCCGAAGCTCAGCACAAAACCCAGGCCCATTGTCAGGGAAAACCACTCCACTCCAAGCGGATTGGTGTGCGGACTGGAAAGGCCTCGCCAGGAATGTGTATAGGCTGGCCCAAGCGTCTGCTGGATGCCATGCCAGCCGCCCACATTCCTCAGACCCACAAAGACCAGAGGCGCGAAGCCAGCGACGATCAGGAAGAACTGCAGAACTTCGTTATAGATCGCGCTGGTGAGGCCGCCCAGGAAGATATAGCCAAGCACAATTACGGCCGACAGCACGATGGAGACATGGAAGACCCAGCTCAGCGGCAGACCAAGCGAGAGGAAAATTCCGTCGAAGAGGTGAAGGCTTTGGATCAACAGGGCCATCGCGTACATCGAGATGCCTGACGAAAAGACGGTCATGATTGCGAAAGAGATGGCATTGACGGCTCGGGTCTTTTCGTCGAAGCGCAGGCGCAGGAATTCAGGCACCGACCGGGCACGCGAGCCGTAATAGAACGGCATCATGAAAATGCCGACGAACACCATTGCCGGGATGGCGCCGATCCAGTAGAACTGGCTGGTGATGATGCCGTACTTGGCACCGGAAGCACCCATGCCGATAACTTCCTGCGCGCCGAGATTAGCCGAGATAAAAGCCAGTCCGCAGATCCATGCAGGAATGGACCGGCCGGCCAGGAAGAAGTCATTGCTGGTGCGCATGTAGCGTTTGAGCGCGAAGCCAATGCCCAGTACGAAGCCGAAGTACACCAGCATGATGAGCCAGTCGATAATTGTCAGGTGCACAGGTTCCCTATCCGCACGTCAATTCCGTAACACGCCATCGTGCGCGCTTCGGCAAGACAGCTGCCGGTTCTCTGGAATGTAGTCGGTTTGTCGCTCTTCCAACAACCTTCGTTTCTCAACATTCAGCTTCGTCAGCGGGCCGACAGGCGACGACCAGGAAACATATCCCAGGCTGTTTTGTCAATTATGGATATATACTGGTGCATATCTGGAGCAACGTGCAATGCCTGCTCAACCTCAGCGAACCTATCCTGAAAGCCGCTACGCGCCCTCTTCTCTGCCTGACCTGTCCAGCCTTGATGAGCGCCGGCGTCTCACACCGGCTGCGGCACGAGCTTTTCTGCGTATCGCGGACCACTGGCAGATCCGCGATGAGGATGCACGTGCGCTGCTGGGAGACATGTCTCATGGCAGCTTCTACCAGCTGAAGCAGAAGCCGGGGAGCCGGCCTTTCGACCAAGATCGCCTGCGGCGTCTTTCCTACCTCGTGGGGATCTTCAAAGCGTTGAATATTTTGTACAGCGAAAAGCTGGCTGACCGCTGGATGCAGCTGCCAAACAAGAATCCGTTGTTTGCCGGGAGGACGCCGCTTGCATTCATCCTTGCCGGCGGTATACCGGCGATGGATGTGGTGCGGCGCCTGCTGGATGCAAGGCGCGGCGGACACTAGCAGCTGCCATTCATGATTGTGTTCATGGAGCCCTAAGCATGTGCGATGCGGTTTGTAGAAACTGCCGGGCGTGAACATTACAATCGAAGAGATGGCAGATCAGCTTTATCTCAGTTTATGGTTTCCCAATTTTCGTCTTGCTTCCCTTCCCGCTGCCCTGGTCGCAGTGATCAAGCAATTTGCGCGAGCCGGTGGCTCGAACACCGTATCCGCTGCAGCGGCTTACCCCATCTCGTGGAGCGAAACTCCAGTCTTCCAGCGCATCTTCGACGAGGATGAAGAAGAGGCTGCGGTGCCCGAACAGGCTGTGGCTGAAGCCACGGAGATGTTGCATGACGACTTTGCCTACGAGTTTGAAGCAGAGTGGGAGTTGTGGACTACGGGCGGCAACGATACCAGCGGCCTGGATGCAATCTGGAAGCAGGAACCGCAGACTGTGCGCATTACCGGCTTCGGACCCCAGTTCGACGAAGGATCGTATGAGCAGAACGGCCACATCCGAATCGACTTTGGCGTGGACAGTACCTTTTTGCAGGACGAGGTGGATCTCGATCCTGAATCCGCAGTGCACGTACAGCAGAATGTGCAGCACCTGATCGATTTCACACACGCGATCGAGCAGAATATCGGCATCTCCAGCCGCCTGCTGTGGTCGGAGAGCGGCGAGAACCTCGCGCAGAAGCTCATTTCGCGCCTGCAGCGGCTGAATTAGTGGAAGCGCCCCTGGGACAGTCGCGGCGCGGGCTGCTGAATCTTCACGGGCGTTCCGGGTCGCAACCATCTTTGCGACCGGTACGTCTTCGCTTTCTGTGCGGCGCACTGCTGGCGGTTTTGCTGCTCATGTTTTTTCCGGCAATGGCTTCGCTCGCTGACGCGAGGAGTGCGGACCAGAAGCCAGCACCATCGCAGCAGGCCCGGGCAGCGAGTAACTCATCTGCGGCCGCCGCATCGTCGGCGCTTATCCCGCCTATGCCCGCATTTGATGGGCGCGACGATCTAATTCTGAAACACCTGGATACCCTGCTGCCCTGGTACCACAACCTAAGCAATGGTCTGCCAACAATTGGGCTGCCGAGTGATGCGATTTACGAAAGCACAGCCCGTGCACTGGCGCTACAGGCGCTGCAGGCGGCCTTTCAGTCGGCAATCGCGGATGCTGCGCTCATAGCACAGACGGCGTCCACTTCCGAGATGGACGAGACGTCGCAGGACTTTGCGCGCATCGCTCCCCAGATCGATGCGGAAATTGCGCAGGTCAAATCGCAGCTCGAGGCTATTGCGAGTCGCATCACGCAAGCTAACGGAAGCGCGCTGGCAGCGCTGCAGCAGCAGCGGACGAGGCTTCAGGGCGACCTTGAATTGCTGAATGCCGAAGACGCCGCGGTCGATCAACTCGCGAAATCTTCGGCGAGCAGCGGTGCCGGCGGCACTTCCTCTCTACAGCGCAGCATCACGCAGTTGCAGCGCAGTGTGCCGGAGCTGAACAATACAGCCACCAGCAGTCTCGCGAGCAACGCCAAGGCCGCCACGGCTTCCACACCCACAACCGGCCTTGCAGCGCAACAGCCGGCGGGATTGCTCGGGCAGGCCGAGTTGTTGTACGAGCAGGCCAGCAGCCTGCACAAAATCGATGTACTGGCACAGCAGACCTTTGCTGTCGAAGATCTTGCTAAGCAGCTGCGCACGCCCCTGGTCAACGAGATACACAAGACTCTGAGCCTTGCCGCCAGCTGGGCTAATGCTCCAGAGGCGCCAGCGCAGGTACCCCTAAAGTCGGCCGGCCGAACGAAGTCTGCGTCTCGCGGGGCAGCGGAGGTGTCCGGCACCGGCGGTGACACGGGCCCTACCAAACAGCAGTTCGATGCGCTTACAGCCCGTTTCAAGCGCCTCTCCTCAGCAGCCATGCCTCTAAGCCAGGAGATTATCTACCTTGACCAATCGCGATCGAACCTGACGCAATGGCGACAGGCGCTGGCAGAGGAGAACGGCGAGCTGCTGCGATCTGTGCTGACCCGCGTCTTCACTATCGCGATCGCGCTCGGCGTACTGATACTTCTGTCTGCAATCTGGCGGCGCTTCATCTTCCGCTACGTGCACGATGTTCGCCGCCGGCGGCAGTTTCTCATCATGCGCCGTTTCATCATTGGGCTGTTGATGGGCATCGTCATCATTCTTGGCTTCGTGAGCGAGTTCAGTTCCCTCGCGACCTTCGCTGGCTTCATCACGGCCGGCATCGCTGTGGGCCTGCAGACGATCCTGTTGTCCGTTGCTGCGTATTTTTTCCTGATCGGGCGCTATGGCATCCGTGTAGGTGATCGCATCTCTATTTCCGGTATCACGGGGGACGTGGTCGACGTTGGCCTGGTGCGGCTGTACATCCTTGAGTTGGCCGGCACCGGGACGGATATCTTCCCCACCGGAAGGATTGTCGTCTTTCCCAACTCGGTGCTGTTCCAGGCTACGGTGCCGCTGTTCAAGCAGATTCCCGGCACGGACTACGCCTGGCATGAAGTTGCTATGCTGCTCACTGCCACGGCTGATGCTCGGAGGATTTCAGAGAGCGTACTGGAGGCAGTACGAAAAGTGCACGAAGGCTATCGCGCCAACTTTGAGCGGCAGCATGCCGAATCGTCCCGCCGCATTGACCTGCTGCTTGAGGTGCCGGCGCCGTCCGCACAGCTTCAATATGCAGCAGCAGGGCTTGAACTGGTGGTGCGCTATCCGGTCAGCCTCACCAACACGGCCAAAGCCGATCAGCAGGTCACACAGGCAGTGCTTGCCGTCATTCACAGCTCTGCGGAGATGACGTCAGCCATCAGCGGGAATCCGCAAATCCGTGTCGCGGTGAAAGGCTGATTCCTTGGACCTGCGTCGCGACGCATGGTTCTGCTTGCTACACTTGTTACATGCTGGATGAGTCTACATTTCGTCGATATTCCGAGTCCGCGCTCGAGTCTCTGAAGCAGAGTCTCATCCTGGCTGAGGTGGATGGCGGCTTTGAAGTCGAGGAACAGAATGGCGTCATGAACATCGTCTTCGATGAACCGCCGGCGAAGTTTGTCGTGACTCCCAACACACCGGTCCGGCAGATATGGATTTCGGCACTTTCGACGAGCTTCAAACTGGAGTGGTCTGATTCAGCAGACGCCTTCATCCTGCCGAAGACGGCGGAGAATCTCAAGGCTGTGGTAGCGCGCGTCATCAATACACACCTGAGTACCGATAGCGTTGTCCTCAAGTAGCATGGCGCCTGCCTCGCAGGATTCCGGTCCAAGCCCTACTCTCTCCATCGCAATCATCACGTTCAACGAGGAGGCAAACCTCGGCCGAACCCTAGCTTCTGTGACATGGGCCAACGAGATATTGATTGTCGATTCAGGGTCAACCGATCGCACAGCTGACATTGCAGCGCAGTACGGCGCAAGGTTTATCGTCGAAGCGTGGAAAGGATTCGGGCCGCAAAAGAATTCCGCACTGAGGCAGTGCGCAGGAGACTGGGTACTTTCCCTCGATGCAGATGAAGAAGTGAGTGTTGAATTGGCGGCAGCTATCCAGGCCTTCCTGTCGTCAAAGCCGGCGGATGCAGTAGGTTCCCTGTCTCGCCAGAATCTGTTTCTTGGTAAGCGGCTGCGCCGCGGCGGATATTATCCGGACCGCAAGCTTCGTTTGTTAAAGCGGGGCGCCGCCTGGTTTGCGGAGCGCGCTGTGCACGAGACCCTTCAGACGGAGGCTCCGATAGTTGAGTTACAAGGGGACCTGATACATCATGCCTATCCGACGCTGAGCCAGTACCTGGAACATATGAATCGCTACAGCACGCTGGGAGCGACGCTGGTTTCGCAGAAGGCAAGTCCACCTTCTTTTCTATTCGGCGTTCTGCTGAATCCGCTTTTTACGTTTATTTATAACTACTGCTTTCGCGCCGGATTTCTCGACGGCCGTGAAGGACTGCTGCTGCACCTGTATCACTCCTGTTACGTCAGCTGGAAATATGCCAAGGCGTGGGAAGCGCGCCGCGCAGAGCAGAGGTGATCAGCCTTCTTCGTGTTGAGCAGCTGCACGGCTTTTCTTCACTGCCGTTCCCAGCGCCGTGAGCAGGTTGGTCGCGACAGATAGTCCGAGAAGCGTCTCATCCGAGCGTAGTTGTTTGCTGATTGCCCAGAATGAAGGCGTCTTCTTGGTTCGGCGCTCTTCCGGCGTGCCCTTGATTGCTGCATCCAGGACCTCGGGATCGATGTTTGCTACCAACCCTCCGATGGCGAGTCCACTACGCAGCAGGTTTACCATCTCCGGTTTGCTTACGATGTCGACGACATGGTTGACTACGGCGTCGCCCGCTCCAAACATGCCGCGCAGGAGGTCCAGGGTTCCTGTGTCATGCAGTTGCTGCAGCAACTGGTAGATCGAGAGCAGTGCTTCGGCGTGCTCTGTAGGCGCCGCCTCTACCTTGCGGGTCAGATCGTCTTTGGTGTTGTCCGGAATGTAGCGGCGAAACGGAACTGGTTGAGCCAAGTGAATTCTCCTCGAACTTTGTACGCTACTTTGCGGTATTGATCTGGACCAGTTCTGCTGTACCGGGCAGGCGGTAATCAGACCGCTTCCACTTACGTTCTACCTCAACCCCAGCCTGCGGCGTGCGACTTCCGCTGAACCGAAAGTTCGTCGGCTTCAATGGATTGTCACCCTTCTCGGGCAGGACGCGAATGCTCACAGACGTTTCCTTATAAGCCGGAGTATTCGTCTCCCGATCGACCGCGGGCCCTACCAGTACATTTACCGGCCCCGACTGTGATGTCAGTGGAAGGTAGACTTCCTTACCACTTACACGGGTCGTCACCAGCGCCTTCACCTTGATCTTGCCGACGCGGCTGGTGATCTCCACCCACTGGCCGGAAGTGATCTTTCGTTCTTCTGCCAGCTCAGGGGACATTTCAAGATAGCGTTCCGGATTAATTTCCTTAATGCCCGGTACGCGCGTGGTCTGGTTGCCGGTCTGAAAATGTTCAAGCACACGGCCATTATTCAGATGGATGTCGAACTCATCATTGATGACCTCGCTCGGCTCGATCCAATCCATCGGGAAGAGCCTTGCCTTCTTGTCAGGAAAATTGAACCCGCCTTCATCCAGGTAGAGCGTCGGTGTATCTGTGCCATCCACATGAACAGGCCATTGCAGCGTGTTGTAGCCGGCGAGGCGGTCGTAGGTGACCCCTGCAAAGAGCGGTGCCAGCGAAGCAGCTTCGTGCATGACATCCGCAGGGTGGTGATAGTCCCAACCGGCGCCCAATTTGTTAGCCAATAACTGAACAATCTGCCAGTCCGGCTTGCTATCGGCATAGGTCGGCAGTACCTGGTAGAGACGCTGGATTCGCCGCTCAGTGTTGGTGAATGTACCTTCACGCTCAAGACTTGGCACGGCAGGAAACACCACGTCAGCGTAGCGGCAGGTCTCTGTGAAGAAGATATCCTGCACCACAAAGAAATCGAGCTTCTCAAACCCACCGGCAACACGATTAGCGTCGGCATCGGAGGAGATCATATCTTCGCCGGCGAGATACATCATGTGCAGTTTGCCGTCGTAGATCGAATCAATCATCTCGTGGTTATCAAGACCTTTTTCGGGCTTGATCTTGACTCCCCATGCCTTCTGGTACTTCTCGCGAGGTTCCTGGTCGGCAATTTTCTCGTAGCCCGGAAAATAGTTCGGCATACTGCCGAAGTCGCTCGCACCCTGGACGTTGTTATGTCCGCGCAACGGGTACGCACCAGTACCTGGCCTCATGTAGTTGCCAGTGATCAGCAGCAGGTTCGAGATTGCCGTGGATGTGTCGCTACCACCACAATGCTGGGTGACACCCATGGCCCAGCAGACGCAGACACTGGGTGCCGCCGCGATCTCCTTTGCGACGCGGTGAAGCGTGTCCAGAGATAGCTCGCACATGCGCGATGCATACTCCATGGTGAAGGGCTCGAGGCTCTTCCGATAGGCATCCAGGCCATTGACCCATTGATCCAGAAACTGCTGGTTGGCCAGTCCGTTGTCCAGCATGTAGCGACTCATGGCAGAGAGCCAGATGAGGTCTGTACTCGGTTTCGGCTGGAAGAATATATCGGCGCGCTCAGCCATCTCATGCTTGCGCAAGTCGGCCACAATCAATCTCTGACCGTGCTTCTTGTGAGCACGCTTGATGCGGGTAGCCAGCACCGGATGGCTCTCGGCTGTATTGCTGCCGATGATGAGAACCAGCGAGGCGAGTTCAAGATCGTGAATAGATCCCGAATCGCCACCATGTCCAACGGTGCGGAAGAGACCCTGCGTCGCCGGAGACTGACAGTAACGTGAGCAATTATCAACGTTGTTTGTGCCGATTACCTGGCGTGCAAATTTCTGCATCAGGTAGGACTCTTCGTTGGTGCATTTCGATGATGCGATCACACCGATCGCGTCCGGACCGTGCTCCTGCTTGATGGAGGTGATCTTGCTTGCGACCAGCGTCAGGGCCTCTTCCCAGGTTGCTTCGCGAAAGTCATTGCCAACGCGAATCAGCGGCGTGCGCAGCCTGTCTTCACTGTTTACATAGTCCCATCCGAACTTGCCTTTTACGCAGGTAGACACGCCATTCGCTGCACCGTGCGCCGGCTCAACCTTCAGGATGTGGCGATCCTTGGTCCACACATCAAAACTGCATCCGACACCGCAGTAGGTGCAGACTGTCTTGGACTTTTTGACGCGCACATCCCGCATGGCGGCTTCAGTTTCGGACACGGCCATAATCGGGCCATAGCCCATTTCCGGCTCGAGCCCCTTGACGACGTCGATCATCTTGTCGAGAGCCTGTTTCGGGAGAGCCGTCAGGTAGCCGGCATGCCCGATCATTGATTTTTCCATCAATGCATTGCATGGGCAGACGGTGACGCAATGGCCGCAGGAGACACAGCTGGAGCCGGCAATCTCGTGGCCACCATCCCATAGCACGCGAGGATGCGCCGACTCCCAATTAATGCTCAGCGTCTCGTTGACCTGCAGGTTCTGGCACGCTTCGACGCAGCGTCCGCAAAGGATGCACTGATCCGGATCGTAGCGGTAGAAGGGATTGCTGGTATCGCAGTCATACGGCTTGGGCTTAAAGGGATGTTTCTGATGCTCAACCTTGAGGTTCGCCGCCGTGTTGTGAACGGTACAGTTCTCATTGTTGTTGTCGCAAACCGTGCAATACAACATGTGATTGCCGAGGATCAGATCGTAGGCCTCACGCTGTGCCCGCGTGGCGCGCGAAGATTCCGACTCGACCCGCATGCCTTGCTGGACTGGCGTGGCGCAGGCCCGGACGAGCTTGCCATCGATCTCAACCATGCAGGTATCGCAAGTTTGAATAGGGCCGAGTTGATCGTGATAGCAGACATGCGGAAAGGCGGCATTCTTCCGCAGGATGGCATCGACCAGCCCCTCGCCTTCTTCTGCAACAACTGGTCTACCGTCGATCAGGATTTCAACTGCAGGCTTGCCGGCATGACGCGCGGCTGCAATGGTGGCGAATTCTGGGCTCGTACTCATCTCACTTCATACGATGCCAGCTTTATAGCGGACGTCAAGCCCATACGGTAGTGACACTATCAAACCGGTTTAGACCATCTCGGCGTCTGGAACTTCGATCTCTGGACCATTGGTCAGGATGCCCATCTCAAAGGGGGCGGAGAGCAGGCAGTCCATCTTGCGAATGCGGGCAAGTGCTCTTGACAACTGCGAGTTGAGGCACGGTTCGACCGTGATGACGAACGCGGTGTCGTTTGCAGGATGGTCGGGCTTCTGCAGGATGGCCCGAATGTTGATTTCTTCACGGGCGAGATCTCCGGCGATTTCGGCAACAATGCCGGGACGATCCTTCACAACAAAGCGGATGTAGTGCGGCAGGCGGAACTCTCCGCCGGCCACCACTTTATGGGCAGCGAGTCGCACCGGACTGCCTCCATGGGCGATCGCAAGAATATCTGACACCACGGCGACAGCGGTCGGCTGCCCACCCGCACCGTGTCCGGAAAAGATGGTCTGGCCGCCGTAACGGCCAGTTGCGATCACCATGTTCTCGGTACCCCTCGACCACGCAAGGGGTGACTGGTCACTCACCAGCATCGGTCCGACTGACGCAAGGAGCGCCCCGCCACGCACCTCCGCTCTCGAGATCTGGCGAATGGTGCAATGCAGATCGCGTGCATAGGCAAAATCAGTGGCTGTGAGGCTCCGAATAGACCGGCAGCTGATGTCGTTCGGAGCGACATCAGCCAGCAAGCCAACGCGCGTCAGGATGACGAGCTTCGCCCGTGCATCGAAGCCATCGACATCTTCGGTCGGGTCACGTTCGGCATAGCCGAGTTCCTGGGCCTCGGCGAGAACCGGCGCGAGTTCTGCACCCTTTTCCATATGGCTCAGGATGAAGTTGCAGGTGCCGTTCAAAATGCCTTCCAGCTTGAGGATGTGGTCGCCGGCGAGTCCCTGCTGCAGACCTGGTATGACCGGCACACCCCCGGCAACCGCTGCTCCGTAAAGCAGCTCGCTTCGATTCTGCTGGGCAAGATTCTGAAGTTCGATTCCACGGTAAGC
Source organism: uncultured Acetobacteraceae bacterium (assembly GCA_964658265.1). Lineage (GTDB taxonomy): Bacteria > Acidobacteriota > Terriglobia > Terriglobales > Acidobacteriaceae. The sequence continues at coordinate 49,495 of CAZZYN010000008.1, forward strand.
GATCAGCTTCTTGTTGGCCGTAACGACATTTTTGCCAGCCCCGAGTGCGTGCCGGACCCACTCTCCCGCCGGGTCGAGGCCGCCAACCAGCTCCACAATCACGTCTACATTGGAGTTGAGTACTTCGGATAGATCCTCGGTCCATTTGACATCGCCGGGAACCCAGTCTTCACCCGTCTTGCGGCTGATATTGCGATTGAAAATATGGGTCAGCCTGGGTCCATGAAAGCCGGTCTGTGTGAGGATTCGCGCCACGGCCTTGCCGACGGTTCCAAAGCCCAGGATCGCTACATTCATCTTTCCCAAAACGGCGTTCTCCCGCAGCAAATGTGCGCATACAGGTGCGTTGCGCCTGCCCAGTGTACGCTGCAGAATTCCTTTGCCAGCGATCTTTCCAGGGGAGATGCGAGTCGCTGCGACTTAGAAGTGACGCAGGGTCTCCTCCGGCATCGGTTCCACCGAACTGACGGCAGACTTGATGCTCTCGCGCTCAAGGGACCGGCTCACCAGATCACGCGAGCCCAGCCCGATAGAGAGTGCCAGCGCCAGCACGATGCCGCCGAAGAGGATACCGAAGGCGAGGTCGACAATCGCTTCGCCGATGTGCAGATGATCGAGCACCATCGCGGTGGTCAGGACCAGCACCATCCACTTCACACCGATGCTCAGGAAACGCGCATACTGCAGGTTCATGTTGACGCCGCCGATCAGGACGCTGCGGGAGAGAAACCGCGCGATGATCGTGCCGACGAACAGGATCACGACAGCGCCCACGATGCGTGGCAGGTAACCCAGCAGGTCCGCTGCAATCATCGAACCGGAAGAGGCGCCGAATGCTTCAAAGCCAACCGCCACGCCAAGCACGATGCAGAGCCAGAAGATGATGCGGGTCGCGACTGAGGTCGGCGTCTGTGTCGGGGACCACTCGGCCAGCTGGTGTGAACCCTTTGATAACTTCTCATCGAAGTGGACAGCATTCAGGATTGAACGCAACAGCCGTGCAAGGCCCCAGCCGATCAGGCTGAAAATGGCGATGGCAAGAATCAGTGCGAGCAATCCGGGGAGGATGACGACAATGCGTTCCAGCACGCGGGTCATTGATGATTGCAGCGTGATCAGAATTTCATTACCCATATGGTTGTGCCTCGTATCGTGTACTGGTTAATTCAGGCTTCCAGCAAGCAAAAGTTTTCGCGACTAAGGATTAAAGCGGTCGGGCCAGCGCCAGCGTGAAAGCAGGTAGGGCTTGCCCGTTTCAAAGGCAAGGGCCAGTTGTTCCAGCCGCGCATCTGCTTCTGCGTCGCTCAGTGTGGCCACTTCGCCCACATAGGACGCGACCCACGCCAGGTATAGCGGCAACAGGGCGCCCATAAGGTGCGACCGTCCGAGGGTGCGCAGTCGATGTGCAAGAGCGAAGTCGTAGATGATCCTGACCCACAACGAATCAGGCAGATGAAATTGATCGGGTGCAAGCCTGGTCAGTCGCTTCAACTCCAGCTGCGTCACCGGCGGCAGCACCAGGGACCAGACGTCCTGAAGGTTGCGTGAGGCGAGCAGAAAACTCTCAGACATTGGCCTGGTGTCGATGCGACTCTTCTCCTCAGGCATCGCGAAGACCGGTCCGCTGGTAGGGATGGGCTGAGAGCCACGAACTCTTTGCCACACCGCGGCGTTTGCCTCCATGTCTGCAAAGAGCGGCCCTACCAGCTGCGACAGTACGGTGCTAAGGTCGATGCCCTCGGCAACTGTCTGATGGTGAAACGGCACCTGCACCTGGCATACCTTGCGCTCACGGATAGCAGCTTCGGTAGCCGGCCAGAAGAGGCTTTCATTATTCGCCTGCACACGCCTGCCGGGATGCTCGAAGATCGGCAGGAGTTCGGCGGCGGCGACAAAATCCTGCGCCAGAGGATTGCGCACACGCTTACCGTAGAGCGCTCTCGTCAATGGCGAAAGTATGCCGGCATTGAGCAATCCATCGAAGCGACTCTGCGCATACACCGGCATTGCCAGCTCGCATTCTCCGGCGAGTACTGGCGCGGCCATGCTCGCGATCGCTCCACTCTCAAGCGCAGATAAATCCGCGCTGATGATGGCACAGGCGCGGGCACCCGTGGTTCGTGCGAGTGCGAAGAGACTGGTATAGGTCGCACCCGAGGTAAGCCAGCTTGCGGCGCCGGGCGAGCTGCTGGCAGGCTTGTAGGAAAGGATTCGCGCACTTGTAGATGTCGGCTCGGTACTGGATGCCTGTGCATCCTGCCCGAGGTCCAGCAGCGCGACCGCCACGCGTGCGCCGGGCAACGAATTTGAAAAGGCGGGGATCGCCTGATCCATCAGGTTCATCACGCGAGCCTGGTCGACCGCACCCGTGACCCCGATCAGCACATCGGTGGGGCGCTGTCCGATGCTTCCTGTTGCCGCTTCTTCGATCAGTTCTGCTTTAGCCATAGTTTATCCACAATCCCGGTCATGTTTGCTACTGTATGCAACGGTTGCTGTATTCAATGCTTATACGCGCAGTGCCAGGATGCCGCTCAGCGGAATTCTGACCCATGCCGGCCGATTGTTTAACTCGTAGACCAGTTCGTAGAGGGCCTTATCAAGCAGGTAGGCGTCAAGAAGCTGCTGCAGCGCGGCCGGCGACGACGGTACCACGGCTGTACCCGCGACTGCCTGCCGGTAGGCCCGCAGAAACTCTGCGGAGACCGCCTGCTCCCACAGTCGCGCCCAGGGCTCCAGGCGATCTGCGTCCTGCGGTTTCCTCGTCGTATGCTTCATCCATCCGGTAAATGCGACATAGCTGAAGGAACGCAGCATGCCCGCCACGTCTTTCAATGGAGACTGCTTGGCGCGGCGTTCCTGCAGGGTTCTTGCTGGTTCACCTTCAAAGTCCAGGATGACAAAATCGTTTTTCGATCGCAGCACCTGTCCAAGGTGGTAGTCGCCATGGACACGCGTACGCAATGCATCGATGTCGATTGCTTCCAGCTTTGAGAGCCGCTCGATGACGGCTCTGCGCTTGCTCAGTACCAAGCTTGCCAGTTCCACGGTAGCGTCCGGCAGGCCGGAAAGATTGTCTTTGAGCGCATCGAAGGCGAGCGTGGCATGTGCCAGCAAATCGGTCCGAAGCGCTGAAAGATCAGAGGTTCGCATCACTTCAGGCAGGAAGGCTGGCTCAGTATCGGGCCTGCCCAAGGCAAGGTGCATCTCGCCAGTCCGGCGTCCCAGAAGGCCGGCAGCGTCAAGATAACCGCCTACGCTGTCGCGCTCGAACACGGTGGCTGCACGATCACTCAGTTCGGTATAGCTTACGCGCTGTGGCGGCATCGATTCCGAGGGGAAGATTCTTCCTGCGTGTTCTTCCAGGTAGCGGTCTATTTCTTCAAGAGACCACTCCCAGCCGTCTCCTTCGTTCGGCACCAATCCCTGAAGCATGGCGATGGTGGAACTCAGCGGCGTAGTCGTTCCGCCATCCGCAGCCGGCACATATTCAATCGAGCCCGCGAAGGGCGCGATGTGATCGAAGGGCGAGACCTCGGTAAGAAAATTGCCGATCTCTGTATCCGGATTGGGGCCGGCCTGCTGCCGCCGGAAGAGCTTCATAATCAGTTTGCGTCCAAACAGCACGCTGGTGTTGCTCTGTTCCGCTGAACCGCGCTTCGGCTGCAAAGCCGTTGCGTCGCTTCCCGCCAGCTCGCCTAGTCGCGAGCTCGGCAGTCCGCGCAGGCTGCCCTTCTGCGTGACAACTTCGCCAGAATCCTCGATCAACCGCAGCAACGCCCGGCTGGTCTCATCGTTGTACATCGCATCGTGCAGCACGCCCTTATCCTTTGGCGTATTTACATCGGTAACGATCGCAGCCGGGAATGCAGCACACATCGCGTCACCCGCATCGCCCAGCATGATGCCAAGTGGAACCAGATACTCATCCGGCTGCCCGGCGCTGTACTCGATGCGAAGAAATGCAAGTGCTACGGAGCCATCTGCAAACGGCGCCCAGTCTGTGACAGCTGTCTTCACGATGCTGCGCGACTTTCCGCCGAACCATCGCTGTTTGGAAATGAATTCCGGCAGCAGTTTTGATTCAAGTACCTGTCGGCTCTCGCCTTCGAAGACATTTTTCCAGTCCTGGGGGCCGGTCAAATGGAGTGCCCGGTCGGGCTGACGCTCGACTGCTGGTAGAGCAGCCTCCGGGGAAGGCTGCAGTTCAAGCCACAGGAACCCGTAGGGTGCGAGCGTCAGTGGATATGGCTCGGTCGTGATCTTCGGAAACTCAACATAGCCGAGCATCTCGACCGGGATCATGCCGGCCATGCCTTCGAGGTCAACCTGTACGGGCTGCGCAAAGCGCGACAAGTTTGCAACGCAAAGCACCTTCTCTGTACCCAGTTCACGGACGTAAGCAAGAATTTTCCTGTTCGGTGAATTGAGAAACCGCAGCGTACCCCGGCCGAAGACCTGGAAAAGTTTGCGCAGGGCGATCATGTTGCGCATCCAGCTCAGCAGCGACGATGGATCGCCTGCCTGCGCTTCCACATTGATTGCTTCATAGCCCCACACCGGATCCATGATGACCGGGCTGTAGAGTTTCGCCGGCACAGCTCGCGAGAAACCGGCATTGCGGTCTCCAGTCCACTGCATCGGTGTCCGCACACCATTGCGATCGCCAAGATAGATGTTATCGCCCATGCCGATCTCGTCGCCGTAATAAAGGATCGGGGTGCCGGGAAAGGAGAAGAGCAGGCTGTTCAGAAGCTCGATACGGCGGCGATTGTTATCAACGAGGGGAGCCAGGCGGCGCCGGATTCCAATGTTGATCCGCATGCGGGGATCTGCGCTGTAGGCGAGATACATGTAGTCCCGCTCATCATCGGAAACCATCTCAAGCGTGAGCTCGTCGTGGTTGCGCAGAAAAATTCCCCACTGACAATTTTCCGGGATATCCGGCGTCTGCGCCATGATGTCGGTGATGGGGAGACGATCTTCCTGACGGAGCGCCATGTAGATGCGCGGCATCAGCGGGAAGTGGAATGCCATGTGGCATTCGTCACCATCGCCGAAGTACGGTCTCACATCGGCCGGCCACTGGTTTGCTTCGGCCAGGATCAGGCGGCCCTCGTATCCCTCATCAATGGCAGCACGGATCTGCTTGATCGCCGCGTGGGTTTCGGGCAGGTTTTCGCAGTTGGTACCGTCGCGCTCGATCAGGTATGGAATCGCGTCCATCCGCAATCCATCTACGCCCATATCAAGCCAGAAGCGCATGATGTCGATTACGGCTTCAATGACATGCGGATTGTCGAAATTCAGATCAGGCTGGTGCGAGAAGAAGCGATGCCAGTAATACTGTTGTGCCTCCGCATCCCAGCTCCAGTTGGACTTTTCAGTATCCGTGAAGATGATGCGGGCACCCTTATACAGATCGTCCGTATCGCTCCAGACGTAGTAGTCGCGTTCCGGGGAGCCTTTTGGGGAATGACGTGCCCGCTCAAACCACGGATGCTGGTCAGAGGTGTGATTGATTACGAGTTCGACCATCACCTGCATGCCGCGTTCATGCGCAGCAGCCAGGAAATCCCTGAAATCCTCAAGCGTCCCGTAGCTGGGATTTACGTCAAGATAGTCGGAAATATCGTAGCCGTCGTCCTTCAGTGGTGAAGGAAAAAATGGTAACAGCCACAGGCACGTTACTCCGAGGTCCTGGAGATAGTCGAGCTTCTGGATTAATCCCCGGAAATCACCTATGCCGTCGTTATTGCTGTCCATGAAGGCACGAACGTGCAGCTCATAGATCACTGCATCCTTGAACCACAGTGGGTCAGAAACGCTTCCCTGCTGTTTTACCCGAGGCCGCTCACCTACACTTGCCATCCGTCCCTCATAACTTTCTGCTGAAACTTCTGCACTGCTTCTTGACTGCTGTAGCTGCGCGATATTCTTCGGCGTTCAGATTCCTTCTACCAGGAAGACATGGGCCGGAATCAGTTGCGGACGCAGCTCTACATAATTCCTGCTGCCGGTCCAGACATACGTATTGTCAGTCAATTGATCCGTCACACGAAAGGACTGATCGACAGACAACCCCAGCAGGCTGAGATCGAGGTCCACAAAACCCGCCTGTACTGCGTCGGGATCTAAATTAACGATGGTCAGCACCACATTCGAACCGTCACCGGTCGCTTTACTGTACGCGATGATCTGCGGATTATCGACTGTGTGGAAGCGCAGGTTGTTTGTAGTCTGCAAAGCCTGGTTCCGCGCTCGCGCCTGGTTGAGTCGCGTGATCAACGGCCGCAAGCTTCGCGGATCTTCACGATCCCATTGCTTGATCTCATATTTCTCAGAGTGCAGATATTCTTCACTCTTTTCTTTACGGAACGGCGTGTTGTCGCCAAGCTCGTAGGCCGGTCCGTATATGCCGTAATTCGATGACATCGTCGCGGCCAGAATCAGGCGCGATTTGAAAGCAGGCAGACCGCCCGTCTGAAGGATGCCCGGCAGAATGTCGGGAGTATTTGGCCAGAAGTTTGGCCGCATGTACGCACTCACCGAGGTCTGCGTCAACTCGGTCAGATACTCGGTCAGCTCAGCCTTGGTCTCTCTCCAGGTGAAGTAGGTATAGGACTGTGAATAGCCCAGCTTCGCCAGCCTCTGCATCACTCGCGGCCGTGTGAAGGCCTCGGCAAGGAACAGCGCATCCGGATATTCTGCCTTGACTTGAGCAACACACCATTCCCAGAACGGGAATGCCTTGGTATGCGGATTATCCACGCGGAAGATGCGCACGCCCTCTTTCGCCCAGAACGTGAAGACGTCTTTCAATGCATCCCACAAGGCTTCCCAATCCGTGGATTCGAAATCGATCGGATAGATATCCTGGTACTTTTTGGGGGGATTTTCGGCGTACTGGATCGAGCCATCCGCGCGCTTCTTGAACCATTCCGGGTGGTCCTTTACCCATGGATGATCGGGTGCGCATTGGAATGCGATATCCATCGCCAGTTCCATCCTGGCTTCCTTCACCCGGCCCAGCAGGAAGCGAAAGTCTGCCAACGTTCCAAGCTCCGGCAATATCTCGGTGTGGCCGCCTTCACTGGCGCCTATAGCCCACGGACTGCCGACATCTCCTGGCGCTGCCTCTGTCGTGTTGTTGCGGCCCTTGCGGAAGCCAACCCCAATTGGATGGATCGGCGGCAGGTACAGGACATCGAAACCCATGTCTTCGACATAATCGAGCTGCGCGGCAACATCGCGGAAAGTTCCATGCTCTCCTGGCTTGCTGGCCCAGGACCGGGGAAACAGCTCGTACCAGCTTGAATAGCCGGCGCGCTCACGATCAACCCAGACCTTAAGATCCTTTTCATAGCGTGTCTGCAGTTCAGCATCAGGGTAGAGGCTCATAACGGCCAGCAGGTCGGGATCAAGCGCTGCCTCTGTGGACAATTCGCGCAGCTTTGCCGCCCAGGTTTTCAGCCTTGCAGCATCCGGACCCTTGACGCGCGCAGCGGTGGCGTCGACCAGCATGGCGCCTGTACGCAGCGGCAAATCAAGCTCCTGGCCGGCGGTGATCCGCTTCTCAAGTTCACTCCTCCAGGTTTCAAAATGATCCACTTCGCCGACGACGGAGAACTCGTAATATCCGACTTCGGCTACAGGGAACGCCGCCCGCCAGTGATCGTTTCCCAGTGCGGTCATTTCGACTGTCTGCCAAGTCTGGGCACCCGGTCCGCGAAACAGCACGCGGGCCCGAACATGATCGTGCCCGTCGCCGAAGACGTCTGCTTCTACTGTCACGGTCTGGCCGACCACACTCTTGGCCGGAAAATGACCCCCATCGACCTGCGGCGTGACACTTTCGATGACGACCCTTAAGCGGCCATTTGTTGGCTTGGGAAGACTGGGCAGCTGTGACGACGGCGCACTTGACACCCTGGACGACGAAACCTTCGGCATGTATTTCAGACTCCTTGAATCCCTGCAGCAGTCACCTTCGAAACATTACCGCGCGCCCTGTGAACAGAAGATTTCTGCCGGGCAGAGACGGCGCACGCGTGAAAGGACCAATGGCTATTACCGGAGAGATGCGCAAATTGACAGATTCGTTCTCTGATTCGAGCATCTTGTTTCGCGCATCTTCCTGGTTACCGGACTGATTCGCCACGCGACGGGCCGGTATGACTGCAGATTACTTATTTGCAGCCCTCCTACCCGGGTGGTCTCCGGATAAGGAAAAGACCTTGCATCAGCTGTAAACAGGATGCCATTGTTAGTGCGGCCATTAACGGCTGAGCCACCACCTGGTTGGTTGCGGATATATTGGTACGAATCCCGTTGAGCCGGACACCGAGGCGCCATGTTCTCGATCGACAAATGTGACAGCGACACAGTACAAACGGGCCTCCACCTGGTTCCTGGATCGTCAGCGCGACGACGACGGACCGATAGCGGAATCGTGCACGCCAGGTCCCAGGATGGCCTGCTGACATGGTCCTACACGACGTTCCTGGCCCACACCCATAAACATCCGGAGATCCTGGTCGCCGGACTTGATCCATTTCTTTCCAATTCTGTATTGCGCCACCTGTCTGACATGGTGGCCCATCAGCATTTTTATTCCCGACGCTCGAGTGTTGCAGACCTACTGCCTCATCTTACCTGTGTCTTCCGCGAAATGGCGCCCCTGGCGGCAGCCCGGCTAATCCAGGGTCTTGGCACTTCGCCTGCTCTGCAGCTCATTTATCCTGATCCGCATGACAAGTTACCCTGGCAGTCCAGCCACAATCCGAGCTGGCGCCAGGCCCAGCCCCTGTTCCTAACGAACTGCGCAGTCGGGCCACTTGAGCAGAAGTATCTCGACGCGGCACTTGAACGCCCTCTGCAGAACGACAGGCGGCTGGCTACTGGGCCGCGTGTAGAGCTAAGCAAGTCCCGGTAAGAACGAACGGTGTTGAACTCCGAGCACCCAGACGCAAGACCGGCTAGTCGCCGTCTTCAAACTTCGCGAAAAGATTGTTCAACGCTTCTGCATACAGGGGATGTGCAAAGGTTCCGTCGCGCAGTGCACTGAACGGTACGTTGCCCATCATGGCGATCTGGAGCATGGACATCAGCTCGCCGCCTTCTTCACCCAGGACTGCGGCGCCTACAATCTGCTCGGTCTTTGGATCGACCAGCGCCTTGATAAATCCAGCTGTCCTGCCGTTTTCGATGGCTCTTGCAACCGACGTCATCGGCAGTTTGGCGACGCGCACCTTACGGCCAGCCTGAGCCGCCTGCTTCTCGCTTAAACCTACTCGCCCAAGCTGTGGCTGCAGGAAGACGCAATACGGCAGTGTGCGGTTCTTGATAGACCGGCTGCCGCCGTCGAGCAGGTTGGCTTTGAGCACCCGGTAGTCGTCATAAGAGATGTGTGTGAAAGCCGGACCGCCTTTCACGTCGCCAACAGCATAGATACCGGGGATGTTCGTCTCCAGCCGATCATTCACCTGGATGTATCCAGCCGCGTCCACGGTGATACCCGCCGCCTCAAGCCGCAGGGCCTTAGTGTTTGGGGCGCGACCGGTAGCAACCAGGAGATGTGTGCCCTCGATCCGGGAGCTTTTTCCTGCTGCACTCACATCCACGGCAATGCCTGTTGTGGAGGCACTTACCCGTTCCGCACTGGTCTCCAACAGAATCTCGATCTGTTCCGCCGCCAGCAGTTTGGCCACTTCATCCGCGATATCGGGATCTTCCTGTGGCAATAACTGACTGCCCTTCTGGACGACGGTAACCCGGCTGCCAAAGCGACGGAACATCTGGGCAAACTCCAACCCGATATAGCCGCCGCCCAGGATCAGCAGATGCTCCGGTACCGTGTCGAGTTCCATAATGCTGACGTTGTCCAGGAAGGTAACGTCATGGATGCCGTCGATTGGTGGAACCACCGGCGACAGACCCGTATCGATCACCACAAGTTCGGCTGACAAACGGCGCTCCCCGCCCGCATTCAGCAGGACCCGAACCTCTTTCGCCGATACAAACGAGCCTTCCCCGCGAATGAGCTCGACGTGTTCAGCCTTGGCCAGGCTCTTCTCGCTGCCCTCGCGCCACGTCTTCACCATGCTGCGTTTGCGCTCGCGGACCTCGGCCATGTTCACAGACACTCCACCGACGTGCACGCCAAACTCCGCCGCGCGCCGGGCCTGGTGGGCAGTGTCCGCGCTGGCCACCATCGTCTTGGTTGGCGTGCAACCGTAGTTGCCGCAGGTTCCGCCAACAGCGGCGCGTTCCACCATAGCGACGCGCTTTCCTTTGGCCGACAAGGCTGCTGCAAGCGGATTTCCAGCCTGGCCCGAACCGAGAATAATTGCGTCGAAGTGTGTGGTCTCCGTCATAAATCCCTCATGATCCTGGTATGTGCGCCCAACCGAGGTTTGGACTCCGCCTGTACCCAAAGCTTTCCAGGGGCAGCAGGGGGCCAGCTTCCGCTCGCGTCAGATGTGAGAAACGACCAAAAATCCCAGAGCAATTGCCAGCAGATCCTCAATGAGCGCGACGGGCAGATCCGGCAGCTTGCCTGGCGCCGTCAGGGCATGACGCACCGCATAACCACCGTACGTCCCGACGAGCGCGCCGATGACACCCATCAACACGGCCGGACCGATGCTAGCGCTGGCACTCACGGCCAACGCTGCCGAAGATGCACCTCCGAAGACGATGCGTGCGATCAGGCCCGGAGGCGAAGTCCGGGCAGGGGTCTTTGGCAGCTTGTCTCCGATCAGCTCGCCAAGCGCAAACAGCGTGAATACCACCAGCGTGATGGGATTGTCGATGAATGAGAAGCGCGTGCCGGCAAAGTGCAGCCAGCCCAGGCGGGCGCCCCAGCAGACAGCAGCCGGCGCCATCATCGACCGTAGACCGCAGACCACGCCGAGGAGAAGGCAGAGAATAAGTAGGTGCATGGTGGTTTGGATGCTCACTTTCCGGATCTTTGAAAGGATGACAACTGGCAGTCCGGCAAACATAGCACGCGCGCTCATCTCTACCTGGCGCACAGCCTCTTTGCTCCAGCAGCAGCCGCTCTGTTAGCCTCGGATGTTTGGCAATTCTGCCTCTGGACAAAAGCATGGCCTATCCATTTAAAGGTGTCGATTTTCTTGGCATTGACGCGATCCTTTCCGACGATGAGCGCATGGTGCGCGATACTGCCCGCGACTTTGTGGAGGATAAGCTGATCCCGATCATCGAACAGTGCAATCGCGACGGCCGCTTCCCGCGCGAGCTGGTACCGGAGATGGGACGCATGGGCTTCTTTGGCGCTAATCTGCACGGCTATGGTTGCGCCGGTATGTCGAATGTGGAATATGGCCTGGTGATGCAGGAGTTTGAGCGTGGCGATTCCGGATTTCGCAGCTTCGTGAGCGTGCAGTCCGCGCTGGTGATGTATCCCATTTACACCTTCGGCTCGGAAGAGCAAAAGCTGCAGTGGCTGCCAGGCTTGGTAACCGGTGAGATCCTCGGCTGCTTCGGCCTTACTGAACCCGACTTCGGCTCCAATCCGGGAGGCATGCGCACACGCGCGCGACGAGTGAAATCAACATCCGGCGACGAATACATTCTGAATGGCGAAAAGATGTGGATCACCTCGGGCTCCATTGCACATGTCGCCGTGGTCTGGGCGAAGGTTGACGATCCGGGCGCCGAAGATCATGACAAGGTTCGCGGCTTCCTGGTCGATACAGATCGTCCCGGCTTCTCCACACACGATGTCAAAGGCAAGTGGTCGCTCCGTGCCTCAATTACGTCCGGGTTGTCGATGCAGGACGTGCACATCCCTGCGAGCAGTCTTCTGCCTGGCAGTGGCGGTCTGAAGTCGCCGCTGATGTGCCTCAACCAGGCTCGCTACGGCATCAGCTGGGGCGTCATCGGGGCTGCGATGTCCTGCTATGACACGGCACTGCAGTATGCGATGCAGCGTAAACAGTTTCGTGAACAGCCGATCGCAAGCCACCAGCTGGTGCAGGAAAAGCTTGCCTGGATGATTACCGAAATCAGCAAGGCCCAGCTGCTTTCACTTCACCTGGGCCGCATGAAGGATGCCGGCACCATCCGCTTTGAACATATCTCCATGGCCAAGCGGAACAATGTGTGGATGGCCTGCGAATGTGCCCGGATGGCGCGCGAGATTCTTGGGGGCGCCGGTATCACCGATGACTTCCCGATCATGCGGCACATGATGAACCTCGAGTCGGTCAAGACCTACGAAGGCACACACGATATCCACGCGCTCATCATCGGCCAGAGCATTACCGGCATCCCAGCATTCTAGGAAAGTGGCCACCTTATGAAATCAAGACGCTGATTTCAGCAACCTATGTCCGCACATCGCGTCTGTAGGGTAGGGAGCAATCTGCGAGCATGAAAGACCAGGCTGCATCATGAGTGTAAAAAGCGCGTCCGCCGCCATTCTGCACAAGGTGGCGATGCCGCGTCGGCCTGAACTCGACGCGTTGCGCGGACTTTTCCTGGTGTGGATGACTCTTACGCATCTGCCCACGCGGATGAGCGATGTTGTGAATACGCCGTTCGGTTTTGTGTCCTCCGCCGACGGCTTTGTCTTTCTCTCCGCCATGCTGGTCTCGCAAATTTATATCCGCCAATCAGCGGGCGACCCGGATGTACTGCGGACCAAGCTGTGGAAGCGGGCCCTGCGCGTCTATATCTACCATGTGATTCTGCTGGCGGTGGCATTTACCGTCGTCGCAGCAGTGGCGGTCACCAAGCATCGCCCGGCGCTCACCAATCTCCTGGACTTCTATCTTGCGCATCCGGTGGTTGCCATCGTCGGGTCGCTGCTGCTCATCTACTGTCCACCGCTGCTCGACATCCTGCCGATGTATGTACTGTTCCTGCTGCTCTCGCCCTTTGTTCTGTTCACGGCGATGAAGCGCGGCTGGACGGTCGTCGTAAGCGGTAGCCTGCTGGTGTGGCTGCTCGCACAATTTGGTGCTCGCGTCTTCATGCATAACCTGGTTGTGCACGTGACGCACCTGCCAATTCCGCTGCAGGAGACCGGCGCGTTCGACCTGTTCAGCTGGCAGTGGATCTGGGTTTCCGGCATGTGGATTGGCGCGCGCTCGGCAGAGGGCCACAATCCGCTCTCTCGTATCACCGGCAAGTGGACCGTGCTTTGTGCAGTGCTGTGCATTTTCTTTATCGGCGTGCGGCATGAATGGTTCGGACCGCACTTTACTCCGCAGGCGTTCGGTTACACGCTTGACAAGTGGCGCATCGGGCCGCTCCGCATGGTCAACCTGGTCGCCTGCGCAGGTGTCATTTACTGGCTGCGTAAATACGTCAAGATGGCTGTGTCCCGCGAGCCGTTCCTGACGCTCGGCGCGGCTTCGATGGAAGTCTTCTGCACGCACCTGCTGTTCGTTTTTGTCGGCCTCGCACTGCTATACAACGAAGTACCTCAGTTGCATGGCATCTATGCCATATTGCTACTGGCAGTGACATTCTCAGGACTGCTGTTTGTCGCCACGCGGCAAGTCCGGAAGAAGCAGCAGGAGAGGCGTGCGAAGAAGGCCGCTGCCGAACAACAGGCCAAGGCGACCGACGCGTTTTTTGCGCCGTCTGTTAACGAGGACAATCCGCCTTCCTCTAACGTCGCTTTCGTAGCTCTGGAGCCCGAACCGGCAAACCTGAATCACCAGTAGGCGCTAATCATTGGTGAGAAGTCGGGCAGAGTTTTAGACGCCGACCGTAAAGCTTTCTTCCGTCCGCGTCACCGGCCTATAAAGCGTGTCCCGTTCGATGGGAATGCGGCCAGCCTCGCGAATCATGCGTTCCAGATCTTCGCGCCTCATCCCTTGAGGCGTACTTGCGCCGGCGTCGTGATATATCTTCTCCTCTACCACGGTACCGTCGACGTCATCCGCACCAAATCGCAAAGCAATCTGCGCCATTGGCGCACTTACCATTTGCCAGTAGCTCTTCACGTGCGGAAAATTGTCCAGCATCAATCGACCAACTGCGATTTGCTGCAGATCTTCAAGTCCGGTAGTACGCGGCAGGTGATCGAGCGCGGTGTTGTCTGGATGAAATGCAAGCGGGATAAAGGTCTGGAATCCGCCGGTTTCGTCCTGCAGGGTACGCAGGCGCATCATGTGGTCGACCCGGTCTTCATTGTTTTCAACGTGCCCGTAGAGCATCGTCGCATTCGACCGCAGGCCCGCCTGGTGCACCAGTCTTGCCGTCTCGATCCAGTCGCCGCCATCAATCTTGTGATCACAGATGATATGCCGCACGCGATCGGAAAAAATCTCCGCCCCACCGCCCGGCATTGAGTCCACGCCCGCAGCCTTGAGCCGCTCGATTGTTGCGGCCGGCGTCAGCTTGGCACGCTTTGCCAGGAACGAGATCTCGACCATGGTGAAGGCCTTGATGTGTACCTTAGGAAATCTAAGTTTTAGACCTGAAATCAGTTCAGTAAAATATTCAAGTGGCAGATCCGGATGCAGCCCGCCCACCAGGTGAAACTCGGTGACTGCTTCGCTGTATCCTTGCGCCGCTGCGGCCCAGGCCTCTTCAAGCTCCATGGTATACGCGCCCTCTGCACCCTTGCGGCGGCCAAACGCGCAAAGGCGGCATGCGGCCACACAAACGTTAGTCGGGTTGATGTGGCGATTCACATTAAAGTAGGTCTTATCGCCGTGCAGCCGCTCGCGAACCCAGTTGGCCAGCCAGCCCACTGCCAGGATGTCTTTGGACTCATACAGCGCGACACCGTCTTCAAAGGAAAGCCGCTGCTTTGCAAAGACGCGTTCGGCCAAGGTCGCCAGCCGGGCATCGAAGGTGCGAAAGCGGTCGGGACCCGCAGTTTCTTTGCTCATTTCACTCAACCCGGTCGTCGTGAAGCTGTTGTTGGCCACATTCATATGATACTGCCCACCGCTTATCGACTCCATCCCCCTGCTGGAGATGCCGCAAACTTCGGTCGGGTCAACGCCGGAGGCTTTTTTCATCGGCGATGCTTTACTATGCTCGGGTAGAAGCATTTCCACTCGCTGCGCAAACGGAATCCGGATGTTCCCGGACCACTCCGCCGGGCATGGCGATTCAAATCGGCCTGGTGAGCTGGAATCGTGATCGCTCTAGCTTTCTGATTCGTTCACTGACCTGTTCTCTGAAGGATGCATGCGATTGCCGCTGGTGTTGAGTCAGACCATCCTTCTTGCTGCCGCAGCCTCAGTGCTCGGTTCGCTGGCCGTCTCGATGCCACTGGCGCAATCCAGGCCTGTCATACCGTCGGTAACGTCTTATTCGCTCGACAAGATAAAGGTCACGCTGCCGGATGATCTTTCTGGCCAGCAAAACGTACTCATCCTCTTTTTCAAGCCGGATCAGGGCGACGCAGCCATTGCCTGGGCAACGGCTCTTCAGCCCATCCGTTATGCGCATCCGGGCTTGCAGAGCTACGTGCTTCCGATCTACTCCCGCGAGAATTTCCTTTACCGCTGGTGGATCGGTGCTTCACTTCGCAGCAATGCTCCTCCCGCACAGGAATGGCGATCGACGATACCGCTGTTCGTGGACAAGACCAGTTTTCTACCCGCTCTGCATATTCCAAGCGAAAAGAACTTCATCGTACTGTTGGCGGACAAAGCAGGCCTGATCGAGTGGCGCACAGAAGGGCCGGTTGACGATCGAAAGCTTGGTGCCCTAGTCGCTGTCAGCGCGCCGCTGCTCTCTGCCGAGCCTCATCCGCAATCGGCTAACTCAGCCCACTGAACGTCAACCTGGCTCCAACATCTTCTTCATGGCGATAGCATCCAGCGTGCCGTTGTAGTAGCCAGCCAAACGTTTTCCCGGCACAAAACCATGCTTGCCGTAGAACGACAGCGCGGCGTGATTATTCGCGGCTACTTCGAGCGCGAGCCGTTGAAAATGTAACTCGCGATAATGCTGTTCGAGCGCTGCCATCAGCTTAGCGGCGACTCCGCACCTGCGCATTTCGGGCGCCACGTCCAGTGTGACGATGTGCGCTGTCTGGACTCCAGCGCGGTCGGGTTTGTCTTCATTAGCTATCAGGAAGCCAGCGAGACCTAAGTTTCCCGGCTGATCAGCAACGATGGTGTAGGCGTTCCGCCGTGTCAGGAAGTAGCGAAGCTCGCTGCGGGTGTAGGCAATATCGGGCGAGAAGCAGACCTGGTCAAGCGCGTAACACGCCTCCAGGTCTGCCTCGCAATAGGAGCGAAGGATGATCCCGCCAATCAGGCCTGGTGAACTACTTGCCTCCAGCACTCCCGCCGGACCCCTGCAATTGCGGCTGCATCACGACTCCGTTGAAAAGTGATGCACCCATCAGCCGTCCGCCCTGGGAACGTACAGAGCGCACATTCCAACCCGCATCCCACCACTTGAATTCACGGGTGTGCTCATCCACTGCGAAGATCATGGTCGAGTTCCAAGACGTGATCATGATCCGTTTCAGGTCATTGTCATAGCTGAGATTATTGATGTTAGAAATTGGCAGGGTCTTCATCTGTGACCAGGTCGCACCCTTGTCCTCACTATAGAAAGCCCCTTCGCGGCCAGCTACCCACAGCGTCCCAGCAGGGGTAACAGCGATGGTATTGGCGGCTGTCAACGGTGCCGGCAACTGGGTCGCCTGCCATTCCTTACCGCTATCCTGCGAAATTACCAGGCTGTCGCGACGGGAAGCCAGTACTACCGGACCCGCGCCCCGCACTGCCAGGAAGTCAGTCTTCTCAAGCACCGGGCCGCCATGCCAGCTGGCGCCTTCATTGTCGCTCTGATAAATACCATTGGTCGTGGCGGCGTACCACGTGCTGCCATTCAGATCGAGATAGTTGACACGCACCTCGAGTGCTCCGCCATCTTTCTCACTCGTTCTTGTCTCTTTGACGTGCTTGCCTTTGCGAACTACAGAGACCATCTTGTCTACCTTGGTCGTGATCTTGCCATCCGGAACCCAGGCATTGTTATTCCATCGGAAGATGCCATGTCCTGTTCCGACCAGCAGCGTGCCGTTCGCCGCCTGCGCCATGCTGAAAACATCGCGGCCATCGAGCCCGGTGCTGTGCTGCGACCAGCTTTTGCCACTGTCAGTGGAGATGAAAACACCACCATAGCTTTTATCGTTTACCACACCTGCATAGACCGTCGAAGGATCCTTCGCGTCCACCAGCAATGCAGAAACCTGACGCTGCGAGAAGCCGTCATTGGCCGCCTTGAAAGAAGCAGCCTGGTCATTGCTCAGCAGAACGCCACTACGATCGGTAGCGAGCAGGACATGCTGATTATTTTTTGGGTCGATATATACATCGTTGATGATGACATCCGGGCCAGTCAGCCGCGACCAGTTGGTTCCCGCAGTGGTCGTCCTGTACAAGCCTTCTGTAGTGCCGCCATAGACAGTGCTTCCGTTGGTGGGATCCTGCATCAGCACGCGGGTGCGCCGCGCTGTGGAGGGAATGCCCTGTATCTTCTTATACAACTCGCCCGCATTGTCGCTCTTGTAAATTCCAGAGCAGGCACTCGTGTAGACCGTCTCCGGCGCCTTCGGATCGATGATGATGGAGAACACATCAGAATCGTCGATGAGGCCATTCTTGATGTTGTGCCAGTTGGCACCGTCATCGGTCGTCTTCCAAGGCAGATGCCACGTCCCGGCATAAATTGTATGCGGGTCCTTCGGGTCAATCGCAATGGACTCGACTTCGTGCAGTTCATTGCTGCTTGGCGGACTGATCTGTCTCCACGTCACACCAGAATCGTCGCTCTGAAAGATACCTTTGAGCGCGCCCGCGACCAACTCTTTTGGATTTGAGGGCGCCTGGGTCAGTGCACGGACGGACTGCCCGTCCATGCTGGCTGCCTTGGTCCAGCTGTCACCGCCGTCATGGCTGATGAAAATGCCGCCGTCTGGGTGATCGACGACCCACGCGCCAACGTACAGCGTCTTTGGATCCGATTCATCGACGACGATGTTGTCGATGATCAAATCGTCTTTTTTAGACAACTTCGCCAGCCTTTTCCAGCTCGCACCATTATCCCTGGACTGGTAGAGCCAGCTGTTGGTCGTTCCCAGGTAAATGTGTCCACTGCTCGTTGGATCCCCGGCAAAGGCACGTGCGTCACCACCGTCTGGTCCCACTGGAACCCATGAGTTCGCAAGCAGATTCGCAGCCGGCGCGGGGGTGTTCTGAGCAAATATTCGGGCTGTACCCAAGGGTAGCGAAAGCGCTGCAACGGCCGCGATGTAGGTGACGAGGGGGAGATGGCGATAACTCAAAGAGGCACTTCCTTCAATGCAGGTCAGATTCAAATTCGAGCATACGGTGTCCCGCTACTGACTATCAACCAGCATGCCCGTGCAGGTATCCAGCTTGAAATCACCCATTCGTTTCATACCATACTTCGAATGAGCAAAAAAATAAGGCTGGCCCAGATCGGGCCAGCCTTATCTCGTTTCCAGCAGTCAGTGTTTACTTAGCTGCCTTCTTGTGGTGGTGACGGACCGGCTTCTTAGCCCGGGCTTGTGCCATCACACTCGACTCGTTCACCGGCGTGGTGCCCGGAATGTCGGTGTCGAAGTTAGCGCCGGCGGGTACAAGGTAGTCTTCCACTTCCTTGTTGCCCTGAGTTCCGGTGCTTACCTTGATGCGGGAGGCGTCGATACCCTTCTCCTTCACCAGGTAATCCTTCGTGTTGACGGCGCGCTGAGCTGCCAGTTTCGCTGCCATTTTCTCACTCGGATCAGCCTCACCTACTACAACCGCTGTGGCATCTGCCGAGCGCTGCAGGTTGAGTGCGACATCATCGAGGCAGGCCTTGGCTTCGTTATCTACACGAGCGGGACGCTTCTTGTCGCGGCCGAACGTGATCGAGCACAGTGTCTGCGTTTTTGGTGCTGGCGGCGGCGGCGGCGCTTGGACGTTCACGCTGGTCGTCGCTGTCGCTGTCTGACCCTTGTCATCCGCAACGTTGCAGGTGACAGTGATCGATCCAGCTGGTGCTCCGGTGGTGGCCAGGGTCGCCGTGTTTCCGGTGCCGTTGACAGTGCCAGCCGATGCGCTGTAGGTGTAGGTCAGGGGACGGTTCTGCGGGCTCACGCCCTGCGACGTAATGGTCGCGCTGTCGCCCGGATTGACCGTGGTCGGGTTAGCTGAGCAAGACAGTGTCGGTGGCTCGAACTGCTTAACCGTGAACGTCGAGGTGCAATCCGCAAACTGACCAGCCTTCGCACCTTCGGACACATGTCCGGTAACAGTGTAAGTACCGGGCTGCAGATCATGCGTATCCACGTTGCCGGTTGAGTTGTCGCCAGTAACCTTGACACCGTTGGCGCCAGTCCACGTGTAGGACGGCGTCTTCTTGGGGTTCAGATTGCTTGCAGTACCAGTAATGGTGACCGGATCGCCAGGAAATACGGACGCGGGGCTGGCCGTGCAAGCGTAGGTGACAGGTGGCGGCGGAACGATACTGCCGAGATGGTAGAGCAGACCTGCGCTGAGCCGGGCGTTGTTCAGATTTGCGCGTCCCCCTGTCGGATACGGAAACTGAGGACCGAAGTCGGCGTGATAGTAGGTGTAATCTGCCTGGAAAACGCGAATGCCGAAGTGCTTGCCGAGCGAGTAATCGAGTCCGCCGCCGGCTACCAGCATCGTGCCCCAGGTGTAGGGCTCGTGAACCGCGCCGCCCAGCTTCACCGCGCCAGCATCAGCGTGGACGAAGGGAGTGATGTCTGCCATCGGGTAACGGAAGACGAGACCGGCGTCAAGGTCGTACGCGCCATCATTTTTGCCATCCGGATGAGCAGCAAACTCCGCCTGCGCGCCGACATAGCGGTTGAAGAAGTACGTTGCGCTACCAATCGCACCATAGTCTACGGAGGAGTACTTCACCGGACCCAGTACACCGATAGTTGATCCACCGGGCACCGTGATATTGCCGTGGGGCGCAAGATACGAGTAACCGGCAAAGATGTCGATTCGCGAAGCGTAGGGCTCTGTTGGAGCCATCGGCTTCGATGATGTAGGCATTCCCTGAGCTGGAGTCTGTGCCGAACTTGATGCAGCGGCCGGCGCGTCCTGGGCCAGAAGGCTCCCTGTTCCGAGTCCTGCTGCACAAGTAACGATCAGAATCCTGCTGAGAGAAGACAACGAGCGAAATTGCATGCGTCTATCCTCCGCAACCTTACTGAAAATCAAACAAAAAACCACATAATCTTCCGGGATATCTTGACCATCAAATCCCGATTTTGGTGCATCATGAAACTGAAATTAACCTCAGTTCATCAACGTCCTCTACCTTAGAGCAATTTTTCAGTAGAGAGTTGCCTAACTGTTTCAATCGCTTAAGCAAAGAATCAGGTCAGTAACCAAATGCGGGTCGCGCTTCTGCTTTCTCTTGCTTTGAACGCGGCATTCGTGCTGAGCATACTGGCAATGGAGGGGTAAGTCCAACGAAAAGATATGTTTATTGCAGATTCAGCGTGCGCCGAAGACTGCCCTTTTCACTTTGGATTTTTTCCTGCAGCAGGGTGATCGCGTACATCAGCTGTTCGGGTCGCGGAGGGCAGCCCGGCACGTAGATATCCACCGGAATAATCTGGTTCACACCCTGGACCAGAGCATAGTTGTTGAACACGCCGCCGGAGGTCGCACAGGCCCCCATCGAAATAACCCATTTCGGTTCTGGCATCTGTTCATAGAGGCGGCGAATGACTGGCGCCATCTTCTGGGAGACGCGGCCGGCTATGACCATCAGGTCGGACTGGCGCGGCGAGGGACGGAAGACCTCTGCGCCGAAGCGTGCAATGTCGAAGCGCGACGCGCCCATCGACATCATCTCGATCGCACAGCAGGCCAGCCCGAAGGTCATTGGCCAGACAGAGTTTTTGCGCACCCAGTTCACTGCGAAGTCCAGCGACGTCATAATGATGCCGTCAGTCTGCTCCTGCCCAAAGGTGACTTCTCGCACTTTCTGCTGGTTCTTCGCGCTCGATTCGAGAGCACCGAAGAAGTATTTGTCGTGGGTTTCTGTCGCCATGAGAAAAGTATACCGCCATACCTTCCAAATGAAGCTGTTGCGATGCCCGCCATCCCGCTGACCATGGTTGCTTTTTCTGTGGACTCGCGCGTTGATGAATTCCTTACGACTCCCTCAATGCTTTGTGTCAAAGTAATGCAAACGCGTAGCACCACTTCCAGCGGCTTTTCTGCTCAGTCCACGTCAGCCTGAGCCAACAGCATCCCCTGTCCTCATCGTCATCCCGGGGCTGCTGTCGGCCCGGAGCCGTGGTCTACCAAGTCCTAATTTCGAGACACGGAGCCGCATGCGCCGCCTATTTTGCCGTCAATATCAAGCCTCAGCTCTACGCTTGGCACTCTTCTTATTGCTCAGTGCCTGCTGTCTATACCCTGTTCTGCCCTCCGCCCAGGCCCAGACCCTCCCCGCGACCCAGGCCGCAGCGGATACCGCAACCGCACCTGTCACTCCTGAACGGCTTGCCAAGCTCGAGCAGGCAGTGACCGACGCCCGCATGTCCGCCGACAACAGCTGGATGTTGACCAGCTCTGCGCTGGTGCTGATGATGACGGGTCCCGGGCTGGCACTCTTTTACAGCGGCCTTGTCCGGCGGAAGAATGTGCTTGCCACCATGATGCAGAGCTTCGCCATGATGGCGATCATCACCGTCTCGTGGGCCTTTATCAGCTATAGTCTCGCCTTTGATTCTGGCAGCTCCTTTATCGGTGGATTGCACCACATCTTTCTGCACGGTGTAGGTGCTGCGCCCGACGCAGACTATGCCGCCACCATCCCGCTGCAAACCTACATGGTCTATCAGCTGATGTTTGCCATCATCACGCCGGCGCTCATCACTGGCGCCTTTGCCGAACGCATGAAGTTCAGCGCCATGGCCGTCTTCTTGCTGCTGTGGTCCCTGCTTGTCTACGATCCGATGGCTCACATGGTGTGGGGCAAGGGCGGCCTGCTCAATGCCTCTCTCGGGGGCCGTTTCCCGACACTCGATTTCGCGGGTGGCACGGTCGTCCACATCACCTCCGGGGTCTCCGCACTGGTGTGCGCGCTCTACCTCGGAAAACGACTTGGCTACCCCAAGGAGCACATGGCTCCGCATTCGGTTGTGCTCAGCTTTATCGGCGCCTGCATGCTGTGGGTTGGGTGGTTCGGCTTTAACGCCGGCAGTGCACTCACCGCCGGCTCGCTCGCCACCAGTGCTTTTGTGGCCACGCACTTTGGCGCCGCCGCGGCTGCACTTGCCTGGATGGCCTGCGAGTGGATCAGGAATGGCAAGCCCAGCGCGCTCGGCGGCATCTCCGGAGCGGTCGCCGGACTGGTTGCTATTACCCCCGCATCCGGCTTCGTCTCGCCCATGTCGTCGCTTGCCATCGGCCTAGCAGCCGGCATCGTCTGCTATCTCATGGTCACCAGGGTCAAAGCCCGCTTCGGCTATGACGATTCGCTCGACGCCTTCGGCGTGCACGGCGCTGGCGGCACACTTGGCGCTATCCTCACCGGCATTTTCGCTTCCAGCGCCATCAATCCCATTTTCAAGGATGCCAAGGGCAATCCCCTGCCCTCGGGGGCGATCGATGGAAACTGGCACCAGGTCCTGAACCAACTGGTCGGGGTCGCACTGGCGTGGATCATTTCGATCATCGGCACGCTTGTTCTGTTGAAACTGGTTGACATCACCATCGGCCTGCGTGTCACAGCTGACCAGGAAGCTGAAGGACTCGACTTGAACCAACACGGCGAAGAGGGCTATGACTTCGCCGCGTAAGCCTCTGGCCAGGCCTCGTAAGAGTGCCGTGTAGATTGACTATTGAGAGATTCAGACATGCAAAAGATTGAAGCAATCATCCAGCCCTCCAAACTCGATGCCGTGAAAGACGCCCTGCTCGAAGCCGGAGTCGAGGGCATGACCATCCTCGAAGCCCGCGGCCACGGCCGGCAGAAGGGCCACACCGAGTTCTATCGCGGACGCGAATACACCGTCGACCTGTTGCCCAAGATCAAGATCGAGGTCGTTGTCGCAGATGAGCTCGCTGAAAAAACCATCCAGGCCATTGTCGGTGCTGCCCGCACAGGCAAGATCGGTGATGGCAAGATCTTTGTCTCACGGATCGAGGAAGCCATTCGAATTCGGAATGACGAGCGCGGACCCACTGCCTTGTAGATAAAAGTTCGCACCGCATACTTTGATCGCAGGGAGAGCCACCAAACAGGAATGAAACAGCCGTTCTCCTCCATCGAAGAGGCGAGATCGATCTATGCGGCCGAGCAGCTCGCCCTTGAGCAATCCTTCGGCCGCACAGGGGATGGGATTGCTTCCATCCGGCGGCGATCTGTGCTCATCGACAGCGTGGTTTGTCAGCTGCTGGCCCTCGTTACGGGGTCACGCACGAAGCCTGCCAACATGACGCTGGTCGCTGTGGGCGGCTATGGCCGACGCGAGCTGTTCCCGCATTCTGACGTCGACCTGCTGTACATCTTTGCCAGCTCTGCCGACGAAGAAGCCGAACGCGATACCGTGCGCACCATGAACCAGTGCATGTGGGATATCGGTCTGCGTGCCAGCCCTGTCACCCGATCCATCAAGGATTGTGAGCGCTTCGCTCCTGAGAACGTTGAGTTCACACTGTCCCTTGTTGATCAGCGCTTCGTTACTGGCAGTGACTCTCTCTACCAGCAACTGCAAAGCCGCGTACTGCCCTCGCTCGTAGCCCGTGAAGCCTCCCGCATCACGCAGAATGTTGCCGAGCTGGCCCGCGCCCGACATAAAAAATTCGGCGACACAATCTTTCAGCTCGAGCCCAACATCAAGGAGTGTCCCGGCGGCCTGCGCGACCACAATCTCGCACACTGGCTGCACACCCTCGACTTCATCCGCGAACAGCGCACCATGCCCGGCACCGCCAGTCCCGTCGTTCCTCCGCGCGACGACGCGGAAGCTGCCTTTGAGTTTCTTGCTGCCGTGCGCTGCTTCCTGCATATCCGCAACCGTCGCGATGACAACGTGCTCAGCTGGCAGGCACAGGACGAAGCCGCCGCACGGAGCATCGGCTTAGAAACCGCCGGCACCTCTGACCCTGCGTACTGGATGCGCAACTACTATCGCCATGCGCGCTCGATTTACCGCCGCGTGACGCTGATGCTCGACGCACTGCCGCCGGCGAGGATGTCCTTTTACCGCAGTATCCGCCGTAAACGCTCGCCTATCCCCGGGACTGACTTTTTCCTTGATGACACGCGTGTGGACATCGACGACAATGCTTCGCTTACTGAACCAGACTCGATTCTCCGCATCTTTTCATTGGTGGCAATTCACGGCTACACGCTGAGCCAGCGAGCTGAGGACCGCATTGCCGAGATTTTTCCGATGCTTGACCTGCACATTCCCGAAGGTCCCTTCCTGTGGAATGCCTTGCGTGAGATTCTGCTGGGCCTGCATGCTGCTGACGCGCTGCGAAGCATGCATGCTCTCGGCATTCTCGAGCTGCTGATTCCGGAGTTTCACGGCATCGATGCGCTGGTCGTCCGCGATTCCTACCATCGCTACACGGTTGACGAACACACGTTTGTCACCATCCAGAATGTGCACCAGCTGCGCCAGGCTTCGGACGAATGGGAGCATCGTTTCGCCTCACTGGTGCGGGAAATCGACCGCCTTGATCTTTTTCTGCTCGCCCTGCTGATGCATGACACTGGCAAAGCCCGTCGCAATGCTGATCACACCATCCAGAGCGTGGAACTCGCCGACAGTCTGCTCGCCCGCCTCGATTTCGATCCCGAAGAGCGCCAGATTGTTCGCCGCCTCATTCGCAATCATCTCGAGATGTCTGCAACGCTTCGCCGCGATATCTTCGACCCTGAGACCATCCGTACGTTCGCCGAAAAGACCGGCTCGCAGATGTACCTGCGCATGCTTACGCTGCTCACTTACGCCGACATCAAGGCTGTGCATCCAGACGCCCTCACGCCCTGGAAGGCCGAGAATCTTTGGCAGCTGTACATCGCTACGTCGAACTTTATGGACCGCAGTGTCGACGAAGAACGTTTCCGAGTTCGCAGTGACGAGTCGCTTACGCGCAGCATCGCCGCGCTGGTGCCGGAGCAGTCGCAGCAGCTGATACACTTCCTGGACGGCCTGCCGCAGCGCTACATGCAGACGCGCCGGCCTGACATTGTGCGTCAGCATTTCGAGATGTCTCTGCAGTTGGAGACGCGTGCTGCTGTCGCCGCGATCCGTCCCGTGCGTCAGCTTTTCGAGCTCACCCTAGTCAGTCGCGAACGCCCGAAACTCTTTGCTGATATAGCCGGCGTTCTCTCCGCATGGGGCATGAACATCATTAAGGCTGACGCCTTCTCCAACGATCAAGGCACTGTGGTAGACACCTTTCAGTTCTCTGACACCTATCGCACCCTCGAGCTGAATCCATCTGAAATCGAACGGTTTCAGCAGAGTGTCACTGACATCGCTTCCGGCATCGCGCCGATCGAACCACTTTTACGCTCGCGCCCACAGGCGCCTTCCCCTGTGGGCAAAGTGCGGGTGGCCCCTCGGCTCGATTTCGACAACGAATCCTCAACTCACAGCACTTTGTTACAGATTGTCGCTCCGGATGCACCGGGTCTTCTGCGCAAACTTGCACTCGCCTTCGCAGATAGCAGGTGCAACATAAAGGTGGCGTTGATCGATACAGAGGGCGAAGTCGCCGTTGACGTTTTCTACCTGGATCGCGACGACGATAAGCTCGACGCCGCGACCCAGATTGCGCTTGCCGCCGCGGTGCACGCCGTGGTCGATCAGCCAATCGTTGACGCACATGCGGGGACTGCCGCGATACCATAGATCGTGAACCCTGCTGCGCGGCTACGCCGCACCCGCAGACGCAGAAGATTCCCGGAAAACTTATGTGTGCTGCCAATGC
>CAZZYN010000009.1:0-64526 GCA_964658265.1 uncultured Acetobacteraceae bacterium
GATGTTCGAGACCAACACGCGGGGACCATTCCTGATGGCGAAGGCCTGCCATGCATTGATCGCTGCGACGGAAGGCCGGATCGTCAATA
Source organism: uncultured Acetobacteraceae bacterium (assembly GCA_964658265.1). Lineage (GTDB taxonomy): Bacteria > Acidobacteriota > Terriglobia > Terriglobales > Acidobacteriaceae. The sequence continues at coordinate 90 of CAZZYN010000009.1, forward strand.
TAGGTTCGCTCGGCGGCATGCATCCGTGGGCGACGCATGGGCATTACTGTACGTCAAAGGCAGCACTGCACATGTTGACGCAAACGATGGCGAAGGCCTGGGCCCCGGCGATCAGCGTGAACTGTATTGCGCCGGGCATGATTGTGAACGGCGAAGTTGGTTCGGACTACGAGCATTTTGCGGCAAAGACGCCCATGAAGCGCAATGGCACAGCCCAGGATGTTGCCGCGGCACTGCTTTTTTTCGCTACCGCACCCCGCTTCATCACTGGCCAGGTGCTGGCTGTTGATGGCGGCCTGGGTCTGTAATTGATCCTGCCTCGCCAGGCGGTTCGAACTTGAAAGATCTGCCCGCTGACTTATTTGAAGATCCAGTGCTTCACGCTCTCCAGAGTGAGCAACGAGCGCTGGCTGTCCGCAGCGGAAGCCTGGCGGTGCGATTTGCCGCAGAGATAACTCCATTCGCTGCAGTGACAGTTACGAATAAGAAATCTTTGCTTGAACTGCGGTCCCTGATGCAGCACGGAGAGCATGTCTGGATTGCGGCACTGAGCCTGCCGATGGTGCCGGGACTTGCTGCCGATCCGGGAGCGGAAGTGGCGCAGATGGTGCTTCCGGAGACCTTGGCAGTGCCTGCTTCCGGATCTGCAATCGTGGCATTGAGCGAAAGGCATGCAGCCGAGATGGTGGCGTTGACGGATGTGGCGTTTCCTGGATTTTTCCGCAGGTCTACGTACCGGATGGGTCGGTATTACGGGATCCGCGAGGCTGGCAAGTTGATCGCGATGAGCGGCGAACGGCTTGCTTTGAGCGGCCGCGATGGTAGTCGCTACATCGAAGTGAGCGGGGTCTGCACACATCCGGATCATCGCGGCAGGGGCTACGCGGCGGAACTGATCTGGAGAGTGGTCACAGAACATCGCCGCGAGAATGTCACGTCGTTTCTGCACGTCTCGGCAGATAATTTGAACGCGATCGCGTTGTATGAACGACTCGGTTTTGTGCGCGTGCGGAATATCCTGCTGCATAGAGTGATGCGGACTGCCTGAGCAGGGGAGACCCGCGTCGCTGGCGCATAGAGCCGGCTGGTATAGTCGTGGGCGCGTCAATTCCTGCATTGGAATTGTTGCCAGAGGGCCAATCCTTGAAACATTTAACTGAACAGCAGGCCGTAGCAAATCGATCCTGCATGGGCAGTGCACGGCTCGCGCACCTGCTGGTGACCGTATGGCTGCTGGGCGTGGCCGGCTTGTGTGCGCAGACTGCCGCGTTACCCCGGGTATGGTCCGCGCAATGGATCACCTCGCCCGGCGGCCCTTCCCGCGACTACCGTGTTGCTTATTTTCGGAAGACGCTTGCCCTGTCACAGGTACCGGCACACTTCGTTGTGGATGTGAGTGGTGACACACGCTTCGAGCTGCACGTGAACGGAAAGCGTGTGGCGGCCGGGCCTGCGCTGGCAGACGCGCAGCATTGGCGCTACGAGAGTGTGGATCTTGCGCCGTATCTGCATGCCGGAAGCAACGAAGTAGCCGCGATGGTGTGGAACTTTGGCAGCTCGGCACCGGTCTCGCAGATGGGCCTGGAGAATGCTTTTGTGCTGTCGGCAGAAGATGCGAGCCAGGCTGCTGTCAATACCGGCGTGCCGCTTCATCGGCCAGCGCCTGGCGAAAAGCCGATGACTGATTTCAGTAATGGCTGGCAGACGCTTGAGGAGCCGGGCAGGACCGTCGGTCATCTGCAGATGCTGGACTACTATGCAGCAGAGCCGCAGGAGGTGATGGATGGCCGCAGGATGCAGTGGGGCTGGGACCAGGCAGGCACGAGCGATGTGAACTGGCGGCCGGCATTGGTGCTGGGGTCAGCCGGGCCGCGCGGCGCGGAGAATAGTCCTACTCCATGGATCCTGCAGAAAGACGAACTGCCGCAGATGCAGTATCGGGAGATTTCGCCCGGCGAAGTAGTGCGTACGCAGGGCGCCGCAGCGAAAGATGGGATGCCGGTTCTGGATAGACCCATGACCATTCCCGCGCATACGGCTGTGACATTGCTGCTGGATCGCAAAGAGCTCACGACGGCATTTCCGTCGCTCGCGCTGCATGGGGGCAAAGATGCCACGGTCGACATGACGTATGCGGAGGCCCTCTACGATGCCAATGGCCAGAAGGGCAATCGGAACGAGATTGATGGCCGCCACATTATCGGGATCAGCGATCACGTTGTGAGTGATGGCGGCAGCCGGACCTATCGCACACTGTGGTGGCGGACCTGGCGTTACATGCAGGTGGAAGTCAAGACTGAGGCGGAGCCTCTTACAATCGACAAGCTGACTGCGTTCTACACCGCCTATCCATTCAAAGCGCAGGCTCGATTCGAAAGCAATGATCCGGTGCTGTCGCAGATCTGGGAAACAGGCTGGCGCACCGCCCAGTTGTGTTCGCACGAGACCTACATGGATACGCCGTACTGGGAGCAGCTGCAGTATGTGGGCGACACCCGCATCCAGGCGCTGATTTCCTACGCAGTAACCGGCGACGACCGGCTGGGGCGGCAGGCAATCATGGCCTACCGCGATTCGCTGCTGACCGACGGCCTAACGCAGAGCCGCTATCCGTCTTCGCTGACCCAGGTCATTCCGCCTTTCTCGCTGCTGTGGGTGGGCATGCTGCACGACTATTGGATGTATCGCAACGATTCGGGTTTCGTCGCGTCGGTGCTGCCCGGAACGCGTGGTGTGCTGGACTGGTTCGCGGCTCGGCAGCGGGCGGATGGCCTGATGGGACGGATAGAGTGGTGGCCCTTCGTCGACTGGAGTCCGCCGACCTACGCGGGTGGTTCCCCTCCACAACAGACTGACGGTGGCTCTGCTGTCATCACGCTGCAGTTTATCGGCGCGTTGAAGGATGCCGCCGAGCTCGAAGAGACGATGGGTGGACATGAGCGGGCAGCCCGTTATCGCGAACTGGCGAAGCACGCGGCGGAAGGCCTGATGCGGACTGCCTGGGATGAGAAGACCGGCCTGGTTGCCGACACGCCGGAGAAGAAGACCTATAGCCAGCAGGCAAACTCACTGGCAGTGCTTCTGGATGTCGTCCCACCAGAACAGCAGAAGAGCGTGATGGAGAAGGTCTTGGCGTCTTCAAGGACGGGCGGGCAGACAGAGGGTGTGCCGCTGTCGCAGGCGAGTTACTATTTTCGCTTCTACGTGGCGCGCGGGATGGTGCATGCCGGCCTGGGTGATGAGTACATCGCGCAGCTGGAACCATGGCGCAAGATGTTGGGAATGGGCTTGTCGACGTGGGCTGAAAACCCGGAACCGACGCGCTCCGACTCGCACGCATGGAGTGCTCATCCGACTTTGGACCTGCTGACGATCGTGGCCGGCATAGCGCCCGGTGCCAACGGATTCGGAAGTGTCCGGATCACGCCGCACCTCGGACCACTTGAGCAGGCTTCGGCAGTGATGCCCACTCCGAAGGGACTGGTCTCGGTGCGTTATGTAAAAAGCGGTGCCGGGTGGACGGCAAAGGTGAGCCTGCCGAATGGTCTACCCGGCTCGGTCCTCTGGCGCGGGCAGGAAATTCCTCTGCACGCCGGCGAGCAGAACGTCCAGCTGCCATGAGGCTCCGGTGTGGTGGAAAGGTGCATCCCAGGCACTCATCGGGGAGTCTTAAAGAGACACACGGAAGGACGTCAAGCCATGAGTAAGCAATGTTCTCACCTCGATACGATCGAAGCCGTTGAACCCCATACCAAGGGCTGCGAAGAATGCTTGAAGCTCCACCAGAAGTGGGTTCATCTGCGCCTCTGCACGCATTGCGGGCATGTAGGCTGCTGCGACACGTCGATTGGAAAACATGCCACCAAGCATGAACATGCCACGAAGCATCCGATCATCCGGTCGCTCGAACCTGGTGAGAGCTGGTACTACTGCTATCCCGATGACCTGATGTTTGAGCTCTCGTGACGCTGCCTTGCCGTCAAACGCTTTGACGCACTCCGGCCGATTGATCGTGCGCCCTCCTGCATCCAAGCGGGAGGAGGGTTTCTTGGCTGATCAGGCGGGGAAGAGCTTTGAAATGGACGAGCAGGCGCGGCAGGAGATTCTGCCGGATAGTGGAGTTTCGCGGAGAAGCTTTCTTGGGACAGGCACAGCAGTGCTGGCGGGCGCGGCACTCAGCGCGACCTCCCTGCGTGCACAGCAGACGGCCGAGCAGGAAAAAGGCAAGCAGGACGTAAGTAAAGACAACCCGGGGCCGGAGAACGCGGTACTCGCTGGCGAGAATCCCGATTCGCTCGTGCCGCCGTCGACTGATCACGGGGATGTTCCAACCTTCTGGTACTCGCTTTCTCTCGCTCACCGGCGCGTGCAGGAGGGTGGCTGGGCACGTCAGCAGAACGTGAAGGACCTGCCGTTGGCGAAAGAAATTGCCGCCGTGAATATGAAGCTGAATGCTGGCGGCATTCGTGAATTGCACTGGCATGCAGCAGCAGAGTGGTCGCTGATGCTGACAGGGAAGGCGCGGCTCACGGCCATAGATAACGAAGGCAAAAGCTATGTGAACGATGTCGAGGCAGGCGATCTCTGGTACTTCCCGACCGGCGTTCCACATTCGATCCAGGGCCTCGGTCCGGATGGATGCGAATTTCTTCTGGTCTTCGATGACGGGACATTTTCAGAGTTCGAAACGACGTTGGTGTCAGACTGGTGTTCCAGGACGCCGCGTTCGGTGCTGGCAAAGAATTTCGGCATTCCGGAAAGCGCTCTGAAAAGTATGCCGAAGGAAGAGCTGTATATCTTCCAGGGCAAGCTGCCGGGCGATCTGCAGGCAGAGAAGCGTGCTGCTGCAGGCGCCAAAGGCATGTCGCCGCTGGCATTCGACTTCAAGATGCACAGCATGGCGCCGACACACCAGAACGCAGGTGGGAGTGTGAAGATCGTCGATACCAGCAACTTTCCAATCTCTGTTTCAATGGCAGCAGCGTTCGTAACGCTGAAGCCGGGCGCGATGCGCGAGATGCACTGGCACGCGAATGCGGATGAGTGGCAGTACTACGTTTCCGGCAAGGGGCGGATGACGCTTTTCATCAATGGCGGCAAAGCGCGCACCATGGACTTTAACGGGGGCGATGTCGGATATGTGCCGCGCACCTTCGGCCACTACATCGAAAATACCGGGACGACCGACCTGGTATTTCTGGAGATGTTCAAGGCCAACCGGTATGACAGCTTCTCACTGAATGAATGGCTGCGTCATACGCCACGCCTGCTGGTGATGGACCACCTGAAACTCGGTGGGGAATCGATCGACCGTATTCCGGATGAGCAGCGGGTCGTGCTGCCCGCTTAGTGCACCCTTGTCAGCCTTCGCGCGAAAAAAGTCGGCTGAGGACGCCTGGTTTCTTGGGGCCGCCGGGCTTTTGGGAAGAACGGCTGGCATCCCGTGCAACATCCAGTCCTAGCAGTTCGGGCTGCGGCGGAGCAGCTTCACCAAAGTAAGCGGCGTGCGGATTGGTGAGGCAGAGCCGCTCAGCCATATCGCGGCCGTATTTTTTTTCGACAATTTCGTACGCGGGACGCAGTTGTGGCGGCCGCGTAGTGATGTTGTGCGCGTCGGTAGCCAGAAAGTGGACCCAGTTGCGTTCCAGCAGCCAGTGACACACGGCTTCGGCATGCGTTCCGAAGCGGCCCAGCAGGGATCCCGCGGTGATCTGCAGCATTGCGCCGGCGTCGAGCCACTCGCCCATGCGCTCCGGCTGCCTTGAGAGCATGGGATTCCGCTCCGGATGCGTGATGATGGGCGTCATGCCTGAAAGCCGCAGTGAATAGAAAGTCTCCGCAGTATTTGGTGAGATGGAGTAGTCAGGAAACTCGACCAGCAGGTACCCCTTGCCGTTAATGGAATACTTCGCGGGATTCTGCAGCGCGTCTTCGATGTTCTCGTACATCAGGTGAAAGTCACAGCCAAGACCCAGCTGCATGCGGTCGCCGACTGCGTCCTGGATGGCCGTGAGCCGCTCGAAATTGGCCAATGGCTGGTAACGGAAACGCTCACTGGAATGCGGTGTGCAGACGATATGTGTGATGCCATCGGCAAGCGCCATGTCGACCATGGCAAGCGACATTTCAAGGCTGCGGGAGCCGTCGTCGAGATCAAAGAGAAGATGGTGGTGAATGTCGATCAAACGTTGTCTTACCTTTTACTTGCGCAGTTCTGAAAGGTTTCCGTTCGGACTCGCTTAGTGCCGCGCCATTTCAGAGATCATCGATTCGAAGATGGCTAGACCGTCCGACGAGCCGAGCAGGGCTTCGCTGGAGCGATCCGGATGGGGCATCATGCCCAGCACGTTTCGTCCCTCGCTGAGGATGCCGGCGATGTTGGCAAGGGATCCATTCGGGTTGGCATCCGGCGTTACCTCTCCATCAGGTGTCGCATAGCGGAAGGCGATCCGGCCATCCCTCTCCAGGGTCATGAGCGTCTGATCATCACAAAAATAGTTGCCTTCCATGTGGCCGATAGGAATCTTCAGCACCTGGCTGGTCTGCAACGTCTGTGTGAATGGAGACTGCGTCGTCTCAACCCGCAGGTGAACCTGTTTGCAGATGTACTTCAGGCCTTCATTACGCATCAGTGCGCCAGGCAGCAGGCCAGCCTCGCAGAGGATCTGGAAGCCGTTGCAGATGCCGAGAACGAGGCCGCCCGAGGCAGCAAACTTTTTCACGGACTGCATGATGGGAGCAAAATGGGCGATGGCACCGGTGCGGAGATAATCGCCATAGGCAAAACCGCCGGGGACGAGAATGGCATCGCAGTTCTGCAGATCTTCCGACTCATGCCAGAGGAAGGTTGCGGGCTGACCTGCTACTTCGGCGATCGCGTGGTAGGCGTCGTGATCGCAGTTGGATCCGGGGAACACAGGAATGCCGAACTTCATGAGACTAGGCTAGCAGCCTGTGCCGGGATTTGCATCGTGCGGTTATGCAGAAGGAGCTTGCAATGCTGGAACCGGATGGTCGGACTGTAGATCGGACTCTGCCTTCGATGCACCCAAATGGCGAGCCCCCGACAACGGCAAATGACGCTGCATTGGAACCCGCCGCCGGGTCGCTGCGCCGTGGTGCGGGTGCGCAGCTGAAGACTGCAGCTTCCGCATTGGGGCAGTGGTGGAAAGCCATGTCACTGCGTGCGCTCGCCGTCTCGATCCTCTGGTATATCGGCCTGCGCCTGCTGCACGTCAACCTGGCGGCTGCATGGGCATTGGTAGCCGGTGCCATGACGTTCATTCCTCACTTCGGCGGAGTCTTTTCGGTCATGGGCCCGGTGTTCACGGTGCTGGTCAGTGGGCGGGAGATGGAGCGGCTGGCCTATGTGCTCGGCGTCTATGCGGCGATCGTTGTCTTCGATCAACTGCTGCTGCAGCCCCTGTTGATGAAGAAAGTGACGCGAGTGCCGGTCTGGATGTCAATACTCGCGCCAGTGTTGCTGGGTATCCTGATCCCATTCTGGGGTGTGCTGCTGGCGCCTCCGCTGCTGGCAATCGTGTATGCCTTCCGCAGGCCACGCGAGCAGAAAAGCTGACGATGACCAGAAATGTTCGGATCCGAACAAATTGCTTTTCCTGCAGACACATACAGGCATACAGCACAGGTGCTGTTTTACGAGGCAAACCCGGTGGGTTCCCTGCATCTCAGATAGAGGTTCAGACGCGCATCGGCTGAACGTACGTGACTTGGCGGCTTCTGGTCGTTCTCGGCCGCATCGATAGGCCAGGTACCCCGTGCAGTCTTCCCGGTTTGATAGGCGAACTGTTACGCAATCCGGCGGATCGTCGCAGGGACGCATCCGCGGCATGTCAAAGATGGCCGAGCAGGTGCGGCGGCATCCGTGGCACACCACTGCCCTTGCCGCAATCGACGAGTGGCCGGACGACCGGATTGCCATCGTCAACTTCACGCTTGCGGCGGCGTTCCCGTCAGTACTGTTCTGGGGTGCCGACTTCATCATGCTGTTCAATGATGCATTCAGTACCGCTGTCGGCGTCGGTGCGGAGGCGCTGGGAAAGCCGTGCCGCGTGGGCTGGCCGGTGACCTGGCAGACGCTGGGCGCTGAGATGGCGGGTGCATTCGAAGCCGGCACTACCATGCTTAAGGAAAATATCTGCCTGTGTGAAGGCACCGAGTGTGAAGACAGCGATCCTGCAGCAGAAGGCCGTCCCCTGTTCATCACCTACTCATTCACGCCGGTCTACGAGCACGGCACTATCGCTGGCGTGCACCTTGCACTGCGTGACACCACTGATGCTGTTCTGCTGTCGCGGCGCCTGCGCGAAAGCGAGGCCCGCTCTACGCGCATCCTGCAGAGCATAGGCGATGCAGTGGTCGTTACCGATGCCGAGGGCCGCGTCCGCCGGATGAACGCAGTGGCCGAAGCGCTCACCGGATGGAAGCTGGAAAATGCCAGCCGGCGTCCGCTCCGCGAGATCTTCAACATCGTGAACGAGTCGACCCGGCAGGCCGTTCAGAACCCGGCGGAAGAGGTATTGCGTTCCGGCCAGGCGGTACGGCTTGCCAATCACACGGTACTGATCCGGCCGGACCAGGTGGAAACCCACATCGACGACAGTGCGGCACCGATCCGCGATGAAAAAGGCGAGATCAGCGGCGTGGTGCTGGTCTTTAGGGATGTGGAAGCCCGCCGCGGCGCCGAGAAGGAACGCGAGCAGCTGCTTGCCGAGCTGAGCCTGAAATACAACGAAATGCGGGCGATCTACGAAACGTCGTCGGTATCCCTGGCCATGATTGACCCCGTAACGTTTCGTTATGTGCGGGGAAATCCCCGGCTGGCCGAGACGATCGGCGTGCATGTGGACGAGATCGTTGGTCTCCGCGTCTTCGAAGACGCCAATGACGTCGCCGGCCTGCATGAGGCTCTTCAGCAGGCTGCGGAGGGAACGCCGGTCTTCGGCAAGATCATCGAGGGGGAACTTGCGCATGGGCCCGGGGTTCGTCGCGCCTGGCAGTCGGACTACATCCCGGTCATCCTGAATGGCAAAGTCGAGACCATCGTCGCCTCATCCGTCGAAATTACTGCTCTGAAGGAAATGCAGGCAGCCTTCATGCAGACAGAGAAGCTGGCAGTAGTAGGACGGCTCGCTGCATCGATCGCACACGAGATCAACAATCCTCTCGAGTCCGTGATGAACCTGCTGTTCCTTTGCTCATCCAGCCAGGACCTGGGCGAGGTGCAGGGGTATCTGCGCATCGCAGAGCATGAGTTGCGCAGAGTAGCGGCCATCACAAATCAGACCCTGCGCTTCCATAAGCAGCCGGCGCACCCGACGGCGGCTACGGCAGATGAGCTTGTGGATGGAGTATTGCTGGTCTATCGAAGCCGACTGCTCAATCCCAAAGTCGTGGTTCAGAAGCGTTTGCGGGCAAAGCAGGCGGTCTGTTGTTTTGAGGGCGAGATCCGGCAGATCCTGAACAACCTGATCGGCAACGCCATCGACGCCATGACACCGAACGGTGGCCGCCTGCTGCTGCGGAGTCGCGAAGCCACCAATCGAGAAAGTGACCGCAAAGGGATCGTCATAACTGTAGCCGACACAGCCGGGGGCATCCCTCCGACGATCTTAAGTCGCATCTTCGAGCCATTTTTCACGACGAAAGGGCAGTACGGGACCGGCCTCGGCCTGTGGGTAAGTCATGAGATTGTGGAGCGTCATCAAGGCAAGCTGCGGGTCAGAAGCTGCCAACGGCCGGGACGCAGTGGCACCGTCTTCACGCTGTTCCTGCCCTTCGATGCAGTAGCCCGCTAAGCCTTCGTCCGGGGCGTTTCAATCGGAGTGTGGGCGGGTGCCGAAGTCGTTGTGCCGATGCTATATTAGGGAGTTAAACAAGGCGCTGGACCGACTTCAGCAGCCGTCCGGTGCTTTCGATTCAGAGTCTTACTCCAACGTTCTACGGAACCAGAGGTCCACATGTCCGGCCATTCCAAATGGGCAACCATCAAGCACAAGAAGGGCGCACTCGACGCCAAGCGGGGAAAGATCTTTACCCGGCTGATCAAGGAAATCACCATGGCTGCACGGCAGGGCGGAGGCGATCCGGATGGCAATCCGCGGCTGCGCTCAGCGATCGCAGCAGGCAAGGCAGAAAACATGCCGCAGGACAACATCAAACGTGCCATTCAGCGCGGCACCGGCGAACTGCCGGGAGCCCTGTATGAAGAAATCACCTTTGAGGGGTACGGTCCGCACGGCGTGGCGCTCATCATCGAAGTCACGACAGACAACCGCAATCGTGCCGTGAGCGAAATTCGCCATACGCTGACAAAGAACGGCGGCAACCTCGGCGAAACCAACTCGGTTCGCTTCATGTTCAGCAAGAAGGGCGTCATCTCTGTACCGAAGAGCGCAGCCGATGAAGACAAGCTGATGGGCATCGTTCTCGAAAATGGCGGCGACGACCTGAACGATGAGGGCGAGAGCTGGGAGATTATCACCGAGCCTGCAGCATTCGATACGGTGCACGAAGCAATCAAGGCTGCCAAGATCGAAACCGAGATGGCGCAGGTCACGATGATTGCTTCGACCTATACAAGGCTTGAAGGAGCTGCTGCAAACTCCATGATCCGCCTGCTGGAAGCCCTGGAAGACCACGATGATGTGCAGAATGTCTACTCCAATTTCGACATGGACGCTGCACAGATGGAAGAGGTAGCCGGATAGCGCCGGAGCTTCTGCAAACAACCCGACAATCAATCCTCCCGACCTGGAGAGCCGCCTGCCACGGCGGCTTTCTTTTGCCTGGCTTCGCAGAGCCGCCCGATTTGCGGGATGATGACGGCAGCACCATATTTGTCAGAGCTCCTTCGTGCTGCCAGCGAAATTCGATCCTGGAGCCGGATTCAGTAGATGAGAGGAATGAATGTTGGGTAAGTTGTGGCTTCACTTTGTGGCAGCAATAGCAGTGGCTGCCGGTTCTATCCTGATTGCACCCGGACTGCATAGCCAGGTCAGTACTTCGAACGGCACCTCAGCCTTGTCGGCTGGTAGCGAACCGTCAACCAGGCACTTGCTGGCTACCCATCCCTGGGAGTATGGCCCTTTCTTCAACGGCGGTTTCGGCACCAGTGACCGCAGCGATTACAGTTTTTTGAGCGCTGGTCTGCACGCCGGCAAGGTACTGGGTTCGCCATTTGGCCGCAGCATCTTCTACGGGCAGTTTGAATATGCCGCCGACCTGATGCCCTGGTGGCAGGGAAGAACACCGAAGTTTCAGCGGGCTAATTGTTTCGCACAGGAGGGGCAGGTCGCCTGTACAGCACTGTATCCGACCGGCGGCAACTATAACGGCATCAGCATCACGCCCATCATTCTGCGGTGGAACCTGGTCAGCCGGCAGGATACGCACCGGCGGCTGCTGCCGTTTCTACAGGGAGGTGGCGGACTGATCTGGACGAACCATAAGTACCCGCCAGTCGGCCCGTTCCAGTTCCCCAACAAGCAGGGCGCGAGCGTATTTAATTTCACACCGCAATTCGGAATTGGCGTCCAGTATTTCATCAAGCCCAAGCGCTCGATCACCTTCCAGGCCAATGCGGTTCATATCTCGAGTGCGAGTCTCGGCGATACCAATCCCGGGGTGAATGCGAGTGTTCAGTTCGCCCTCGGCTACACGTGGTGGAGATAGACTTACGTGCATTCGTGCTCACCGGGACGCATGGCTTTTGTTAATGACTGGCTCGGCTTGAAAGATAAGTGGCAATGGCTGTGACGACGACCAATCCTGCATCGCCGATGATGATCGAGTGCGTTCCGAATTTCTCGGAAGGCCTGGACCGTAAAAAAGTAATTTCCATCGTGAACGCCATGCATGTGGATGGCGTGCAGCTACTGGACTGGTCGCTCGATGCAGACCACAATCGCTCTGTCGTCACCGTAGCCGGTCAGCCGGCCGCCGTGATTGAGGCTGCAGTCAGGGCCGCCGGCCGTGCCTCCGAGCTCATCGATCTGACACGGCAGTCCGGTGTGCATCCACGCATCGGTGCGGCCGACGTAATCCCGTTTGTACCGGTTGCCGGTGTCTCGCTTGAACAGTGCGCCATGTACGCGCGCCAGGCAGGCGCAGAGATCTGGCGGCGCCACGGTATTCCCGTGTATTTCTACGAGTCCGCTGCAGCGCGTCCTGATCGCGCCAACCTCGAAGATGTACGCCGTGGCCAGTTCGAAGGTCTGCGCGATGCCGTGCGGAAAGAGCCGGCGCGCCGGCCGGACATCGGCGGCCCCGATCTCCATCCGACAGCCGGGGCAAGTGCTATCGGTGCACGCCGCTTCCTCATCGCCTGGAATGTCTTTCTTGATAAGCCCGATGTCACAGCGGCAAGAGCCATTGCCAAAGAGATCCGCGATTCAAGCGGCGGACTGCGCGGTGTCAAAGCCATGGGCGCATTGGTGCATGGGCGCGCACAGGTTTCCATGAACATCACTGATTTCCGGACCACGCCGGTTTCGGAGGTCTTCGCCGCGATCGAACGCAAAGCCGGTCCGCATCACGTGCGTGTGACGGACGGGGAATTGATCGGGCTGATCCCTGAAGCCGCATACGAGGCGGACAGCGCGTGGGTGCATCAACTGAGTGGCTTCGACCCGTCGCTCAAGGTACTCGAGCGACGGCTGGAAGAGAGCCTGCCCTGGCCGTAGAGTATTTTGCCGCGCTGAACACTGGCTCTGTGACCGTCACAATGCTGGCTCGTCTAACTCTAAAGTGAAATCTACATGCCCTGTTCGCGGCGTAAGATAGATATAGCGATGCGCGCCATTCTGCGCCCGCGCCAACTTTGAGAGGTACATCCGTGAAGCTTTTTCAGAATGCGATTTTTGCGCTTACGGGCGCAGCTGCCCTGGCGATCACCATGCCGGCGATGGCAGCCCAGCTGGATGGGGACGCTCGAGGAGTGATCCCAAAAGATATCCAGCAGCTGGTGGCTGTCGATTATCGCGCCATGCAGAACTCTCCTGCGGCAATGCAGCTCAAGTCGCGGGTGATGCCGCCGGAATTGAAAAGTCTGGAAGAGGCTCTGAAGACCTCCGGACTCAGCGAGAACAACGATGTTGAGAGCCTCGCGTTCGCAAATTTCCGTTACGCAAACTCCGGTGAGATCACACGGATCATCGGCGTCGCGCAGGGGCAGTTCCCACTGGACGACATTATGGCCAACTTCAAAAAGAAGAAGATCAAGCCGACCCTGGTCCGTGCCAACAAGCTCTACCCGATGGGTGCATCCGGCATGCAGGTGGTATTTCTCAGCGCCTCAACCATGGTCTTTGGTCAGGGTCCTGCGTTGAAAGATGCCCTGGCGTCGCGTGATGGACTCGCACCAAGCCTGCTTACCAACAACACCATGCTTGACATGATGACCTCGGTCGACCGCGAACCGATCTGGAGCATCCTCGATCAGAAGGGTACCCAGACAATGATGCGCGGTGTGATGGGTCAGGCCTCACAGGTCGCGGACTACGAGACTGTGAAGAAGCGGCTGCTGAGCTCTTGGTACACCATGGACTTTCAGAATGGCGTGAAGTTCAATCTCACAGTGTTGACGCCGGATACTTTTTCGGCCGCCACCATGGCGTCACTGCTGAATGCTGCTGCGCTCTATAAAAAGATGAGCGGCACCGATACCGAAAAGACCGCGATCGACGCAACGACGATCGACTCCCAGGCGGGCAAGCTGAACGTCAACTTTGCGACATCAGACAGCCAGTTCGCCAGCCTGCTGCAGTCGCCGCTCTTCCGATCCGTCGTCCAGTAAGTCTCCACATTCATACATCCATCACGAAGGCCGGGATCATCCCCGGCCTTTGTCGTGTGTAGAAGGCTGCGTCGTTCTCCGGCTGGGCTCAACAGGCAGCGTGCTAGACTTCGGCAACTCACACGGTAAACGAGGTTTGGCTTTGCTCAAACGGCTCTTCCTGGCAGTGTTGTTCGTCGTCATGGTCCTGGCGGCTGTCTGCGTGGTGCGCACGCTGCGTCTTAGGCCTGCAGGGAAGAGATCGTCGCTCGTACCGCACATCGCCATCGACGAAGCAGGAGCAGTTGAACGGCTCGCCGGCGCGATCCGCATTCAGACCATCTCCGAGCCGCTGGCTCCGTCGGACGAACCTGCCATGGCAACCTTCCAGGCTTATCTGGAAGCGAAGTTTCCCCGTGTGCACACTGCGGCAAAGCGTGAACTGGTAGACGACGGCACCGGCACCGGTGCGCTCTTGTTCACATGGCAGGGCAGCGATCCCTCGCTCGCACCCTTGCTGCTGATGGGGCACATGGATGTGGTCCCGGTCGATCCGACCAGCCTGAACCGCTGGAAGCATCCACCTTTCTCGGGCGACGTTGCCGACGGCTACATCTGGGGCCGCGGTGCCAGTGACGACAAAGCTGCGGTATTGGCCGTGCTGGAGGCAGCCGAGACCCTGCTCGGCCAGGGCTTCACCCCCAGGCGCACGGTAATCTTTGCCTTCGGCGATGACGAGGAAAATGACGGCCATGGCGCGGAACACCTGGCCGCCCTGCTGCAGAGCCGAGGCGTTCATCCCGAGGCCGTGATGGACGAGGGCGGTTTTGTCGCTAGGAACATCGTGCCGGGTGTAGCCGGGGATGTCGCCCTGATTTCCATCGCCGAAAAAGGAATCGCAAGTGTGCAGCTTCAGGCAAACGCTCCGGGTGGCCACTCATCGCGGCCGCCGCGGGATACCGCGATCGGCAGGGTCAGCGGCGCGCTGGTTCGACTGGAGAAGAACCAGATGAGCGCCCGCATCACGCCGGCAGCGGCACAGATGCTGGACGCCCTGGCGCCGCAAATGAGCTTTGTCAGCCGCCTGGTAGTGGCCAACCGCTGGCTGCTGGAACCGCTGTTGAAGCTGTCGCTGGAGCAGACTCCCTCCGGGAACGCACTGATTCGCACAACTACGGCGCTGACCATGTTCAATGCAGGGGTGAAGGATAACGTCCTGCCGACCCAAGCCACAGCTGTCGCAAACTTCCGGATTCTCCCTGGCGATACAGTGCAGAACGTCCTGAACCACGTGCGGACTGTGACGGCTGATCCGGGGGTTGCGGTCACACTGTATCCCTCGGCATCCGGGGAGCCCAGCCCCATCTCGCCCACTGATAGCGATGGCTACAAGCTGCTTTCCAGGACCGTCCAGGAGTTTTTTCCGGACGCGCCGGTGACGCCCAACCTGCTCGTGGCGCGAACCGACTCGGTTCACTACTACCAGCTGACGCCGAATGTGTACCGCTTCTTCCCAGCCATCCGTGACGAGGAGGATGTGGCCGCGGTGCATGGCATCAATGAGCGGATCAGCGTCGAAAATTACCTGCGCGCCGCCCAGTTCATGGCGGCCATCATGCAGGATGCCTCACACTGAATGCTTCCTTAAAGTGGACGATCAGTAAACACCCTTGAAGCCCATCGCCCAAAGCTGATCCCGCGTCACTGTCGCGAGGATGTGGTCGGATGGAAACTCTGACCAGCGACCGATCCCGGCCCGCTCGAGTGCCTGCAGCACGTCGCGTTCGTGGCGGACGCGCTGAGTCTGAATGCCGGTCATGGTGAAGCTCTGGCGCTCGCCGCGTACCGGCTCGGCAGCAAACATCAGGCTGGATCCGGTCCAGCGCAGCTTGAACTCAACGAGATTGGTTTCCAAGTACAACTTCCTTCAAAGCTATCGGGCTGCGACCCAGGCAAGTCCATCTGGCGACTTCCCGGTATGGATCACTTGTGACACCTTCCACGTGGTCAGATCGACTTCTGCGACTGCATCACTGCCGCCGCATGTGACATAGGCGCGCTTGCCATCCGGACGCGCCAGGACGACCAGCGGGTTTGCGGGAACATCAACAGTGTGAGCAATCGTCATGGTCGAAAGATCGATTGCGGCCAGCTGATGTGTGGCGGGCAATGTAAGCAGCAGCCAGCGATTGTCAGGGGTGGCGAAGCTGCCGTAGCCGGTAGTCGGCAGCGCAATCCACTGCTTCAGCTTATTCGTCGCCGTGTCGATCACGGCAAGTCGATTTGCTTTCTGGTCCGAAGTGAAAATGTACTTGTCATCGGGCGAGATCGAGATGCGCTGAATCTCTCCGGAAACCGGGATGACCGTGATGGTTTTGCGTGTAACCAGGTCGAGGACCGAGATCGTTCCCGGCCCGACGTTCGCCGTGTAGGCGCGTCGGCCGTCATGCGAGATCGCAAACATGTGCGACTCAGCCTGCGCGGTCGGGATGGAGCCAACAACCTTGAGCGTGCCATCCTGCGTAAGTTTGGGATCGAGCACAGTGATGGAATGGTCAAGTTCTGTAGACGTGTACAGCAGGCCGTCCTTCGGATTGAAGACGGGCAGGTGTGGACGCAGGCCGTGCCCGAAATGGACATTGCCGACGACCTTGTGATCCTGAAGATCAATCACCACCATGTTGCTGCCATCCGTGCCGGGTTTGCCCACGCCGGAGTTGCCGTAGATGGGCACGTACGCGTACCTGCCGTCTGGCGAAGCTGTCACTTCGTGGCCCGTAGTGCCGCCCTCGGGAACTGAGGCGATTTCGTGGCCGGTGTCCGGATTGTAGATACCCAGACTGTCGCTGCCTTTTTGAATAACCAGCAGCATGCTTGCGGAAGCTGCCGGTCGTGCAGGTGTGGCGCTTGCCGCGGTCAACAGGATGAGCCCTGCAGTGATACGAGCGAACATGTTTTTGCCTCCGCAACACTATAGCGTGTCGGCAGCGGAGTTGTATGGGCGTTGAGGTTCACTTCCGGCATGGAGGGCGGGATGGCCTAGTGATGTAGACCGGGACGCCACTCAATGTCGCCGGAAGCCTTTATCAGGATGGTCAGGTTGCCTTCGGCTCCATCACTGAGCTGTGGTCCGGTCGAGTTGTGCGCCTTCCCGGAGGGGTCGAAGTATTGCAGTTTGAGCGGTCCCGTGCCCTGCACCTTGAAACGGTAGTGGAAGACCTGGTTGGTGCCGAGCTGTTGCACCCCGAAGCTCTGGCTCGGGTAGTCAATCTCCAGCGTATGTATGGGGGCGCCCAGGTTGGTGACGGTCGTCTGCACGAAGGCAGAGCGACAGGACGTCAGCATAAATCCCAGCAGGAACAAGGCCAGCATTCCCGGCAGCGAGGCGGGAGCGCACCGGAAGCGCGGCTTGAGCAGGCTGATCAAAGGACGGACTTGCGTTCGAGGATACGGGCAGTCAACACGACGCCAGTCCGGTTGTTATGGAGGGTGATCGGAAACGCCAGTACATTCCAAACCCACTCTTCGCCGCGACTCGGCAGATTAAGCAGGCCGCGAAAGGTGCGATCGATGTACGTTTCCCGCTTCAGTGCAACTTCCGTCAGGATCTCGCGCCAGTCGACGGCCAATTCCGGCATCTCGAGGAACATGTTGCGTCCGGGAAACCAGTCGCGCGGCCGCTCATGCAGTTTGGCGCTGGTCTCGTTCACGTAATGCCATGTGCCGTCGGCATCGAGGATTTCGACCACGACATCTTCCCCCATGGCCATGTTGATGCGGGAGTAGAAGAAATCACGCGCATTGACGACAACGGGCTTGCCGCGAAGCTTGGCTTCAAAGGTGCGGAGGGCTGCCAGCAGGTCGTCAACCGAGCTGTAGCCTTTCAACAGGTGCATATCCTCGACTCCGCCAAAACGGCGTTCGAGAGTCGCGGACAGAATAATAATCGGCACCTCAGGATGAATCTCACGCAGCTTTGTCGCAACTTCGGTCCCGAACTGACCTGCGCCGAGGTGGTAATCGAGCACAGCGATGTCAATCTGATCGAGCAGCTTCTCTGCTTCGGGCACACTGTCCGCGGTTTCCGTAACGTAGCCGTGCTTGCGCAGGATGGTGGCGCGCAGGATCAGGTTTTCAGGATGATCATCCAGCAGCAGAACCCGGATAGGCTTCTCCTGGTTCGCATTGATGACGGTCACGTTATCGGGTGGATCCATCTCTTTCATTCGAATGCTCTGATGCCCTGTCGGCCGGGTTAGCTGCTGCCAAAATGATTGAAGGCTTGTGACTTAGCCATTACACACCATGGAGATGCGGCGTGTTCAAGTTTTATCGACGCTCTTCGCGGGCTCATCCCGTTGCGGCTTGCGCTCGAATTGCCGGATCAGATCGGGAAGCCGATTGAAGATGGCAACGGTTTTCAGCCAGCGGCGATTTTCAATCGCGGGATAACCGCTCACGATGCTCCCAGGGGCTACGTCATTCGGAATGCCCGACTGCGCTGTAGCGACCACCCCGTCCCCGATCACGCAGTGGCCGGCTACGCCAACCTGTCCAGCCAGGATGACGTTGCGCCCGATCACCGTCGAACCGGCGAGGCCTACCTGCGCACAAAGCAGGGTATGTTCGCCCACCGTGGAGCCATGGCCAACCTGCACCAGATTATCGACCTTGACGTCATCCGCAAGGTAAGTCTGGCCAACACTGGCGCGATCGATACAGGCATTCGCCTGGATTTCAACGGCATTGCCGATCACGGCCGGCCCGGACTGTGGAATCTTCTGCCAGGCGCCGGCTGCATCCCGTGCAAATCCGAAGCCGTCCGCACCGACGATCGCGCCATTCTGCAGGATGACGCGGTGGCCCAGGCGGCAGCCTTCGCGGACCACCGCATGCGCATGAGCGAAGAAATGGTCGCCAACCGTGACGTCCGGATAGATCACGACATGCGGAAGGATGGTGGCATGATCACCAATGGTCGATCCAGCTCCGATGACCACATAGGCCCCGATATGCGCGCCGGAGCCGATCCTGGCCGTGGGATCGATCACAGCCGTCGGATGGATGCCAGGCGGGTAGTTCGGCTCGCAGTAGAAAAGGCTGATGGCCCGCGAAAATGCAAGGTAGGGGTTATCGAGGCGCAGCGTGGTGGCGGCAATTGCGGGAAAGTCGGGAGCAACCAGCAGGGCAGACGCGGAAGTCGTGCGGGCTGCTGCTGCGTACTTGGGATTCGCGACAAACGACAGCTGCCCCGCGCCGGCTTCTTCGATCCCGGAAACTCCGCTAATTTCCACTTCGCGTGGCTCAGCCAGCGTTGAATCGATGTGCGCTCCGAGGTGGTCCGCAATCTCGCCCAGCTTCATGAATACCCCAGCCTACCGGCCTTTGTTCTCAACGCCATTGTAGGAGACTAGCATCCGGGATCAGCCTTTGAAGAGGGTGGGTTGAGGGTCGGCAGCGAGAGCGTCGGAAGCCTGGGCGGCAGGCCGACGAGCCGGCGTACCTATCAGGCCAAGAACCTCCATCGCGGCGATCGAAGCTGAGGGAACGAAGAGTCGTTGGGTATTCGAGCGTGTGTCCGGGGGAGTCAGGAATAGTCCCCGCGAGTGAATCAGGGTGCTGTCGTTGTCAGCAATGCCTTCAAGGGCATCGTCGTCGGTAAGGCGGAGCCGGATCCACAAACCCGCAGAACGGGGACGGCTGGCGAAGGTTTTGCGGATCAATCGTTCAGGATTGGCCAACTCGCCTGAATTTAAATCGCGCACAAAGGCCACCCACTTCAAATCAGACGCCTGAAAAGCCTGCACTTTACCTTCCAGGTCCAGCAGTTCGATAGCTGGGCTGTGCTGGAAGTCAGTTGCAGGTAGATAGCCAGGGATCCACTCCTGGTTCCATTTACGGAAGATGACCTTTTTTCGGGAATTGGACATGGCCTGGGGAGGGTTGCCTTGAAGCCGGTGCAGACGGCCTGTATCGAACCGGAAGCGATTGTCGCACGCAGTGATCGTAGAAACGCAACGAAATTAGGGCAACTGCATAGCCAAGTAGTTGATAGCTATGATATCTTTGACCTTTGTTACTCCGTCAATTTGATAGGTAACTCATTCATAGGGCTGAGGTTATGCATGAATGAGCGGTGCTGCTGCAAGCGATGCCTGATTATATCTACCTTCTAGAAAACCGCCTCTCCCCGCCTCAACGCGAAGCTGTCAGGATCGTGCGGGATGCGGCACGCGCAGAGTCCATGACCGTCTTTCTTACAGGCGGCGCAGTGCGCGACCTGACCACGGGCTCACCCGTTCGCGATCTTGATTTTTCGGTTCAGGGAAATGCCCTTAACCTGAAGAAAACAATGGCCGAAGCAGGCGGCACGTTCTGGGGTGAGCATCTTCCCAGCCAGACCATTTTCTTCTCATTTCCCGGCAGCGTACGGGTTGAAGTATCCAGCACGCGGCGTGAAGAGTATCCCAAACCGGGAAAGCCCGAATACATCTGGGACACAATTCTTGACGATCTTCGCCGGCGCGACTTCACGGCTAACGCCATGGCGCTGTCGCTGAATGATATGTCCTTCGGCCTACTGATGGATCCGTTGAATGGTGTCGCGGATATCGAGCAGCGCATTCTGCGGCTGGTCAGCAATTATGGGTTTATTGAGTCGCCGGTCCGGATGCTGCGGCTCGCCCGCCTGCAGCACAGGCTGCAGTGGACGGTCGATGAAAAAACCCAGACCCGTCTTCAGAACGCAGTTGACGAAGGCTTCATGCAGCAGCTGTCCGCGTATGACAAGGGTTACGAGCTGGAAGAGATCGGCCACGAAGAAAATCCTCTGGAGACGCTTAAATTTCTGGAAGCCCAGGGATGGATGAAGGAACTCTTCCCGGCCTGGACGCCTGCCAGCGCAGATCTAGGCGGCCTGGAGCAGATGCACGAGATCCTAACCCGCCTGCAGATGCAGGGTGTGTACCCGGATACGTCCACCGCAGCAATGGAGCTGCTGACAGCCCGGATGCAGGCCAAGGATCTGGAGGCTTTGAAGAAGAGCTTCGTGCGACAGGGCTTTGTGAAGGACTGGGCGCGTCTGGCGAAGGATGCTGAAGACTTTTCAAAGCAGCTCACGGCCAGGGAGTCTGCTGCCCCATCCGCAACCTGGAAGCTCTTCCAGACTGCAAACGCGGCAGCGGTTTTATGGCTTGGCCTTACCGGCAAAGGCTCGGCGACACAGACCAAGTACAAGAACTTTTTCACCGTCTGGCCCGAATCGAAGCAGCAGCTGCCTGCTGCCATGATGCAGGAGATGCGGATCACGCCAGAGCTGCCGCGCTATGCGGAACTGGTCGAAAACTACTTTTATGACCTGATCGACGGGAAGCTGAAGACGGAAGAAGATATCCGTGCGTTCCTCGAACCCTATTCTCCGCCAGCCCCGCCCCCCACAGTCAATGTGCGCCGCGGGCGAACCGTCAAGAAAGCCGAATCGAAGAAGTCTGCAAAGCAGGCAGTCGTCCAGGAAGAAGACCAGGATGCCGACTCTCCGGAGACAGACGAGCCCGTGGTAGAGGCACCGAAGAAGGCTGCGAAGGCAGTGAAGAAGCCAGCAGTCGAAAAATCCGCACCCGCCGACAAGCCGGCAGCAGAGCCGGAGATCAAAGAAGCCTCTCCAGCTGCGAAGAAGGCTGTCAGCGAGCCAGCCAGACCTGTAAAGGTCACTGCTGCAAAAGAGACAGCGAAGCCGCAGAGTGGCCGGATGCTGCATGCCTCGGCAGCCCACGAGCCCAGCAAGCCGGCAGCCGGAAAGGCGAGTCCGCATCCGAAAGCGGCGAGCAAGCCAGCAGCCAGAAGCGCGCATGCCGAGCAGCCGGCCAAGACGGCAAACAATAAGTCCCAGGCCGGACGCGAGACCAGTAAGAAAGTAAATGCAAAGAGTAAGTCGACGGCCCAGAAATCTGTGACAAAGAAGTCAGCTGTTCCGCACAAGAAGGCTTCAGCAAAACCGGTGGTCAAGGCGAGGCAGCCGGTGAAGAAGGCTCCTGCCACGAAGAAGCCAGTGTCCAAGTCCCAGGCAAAGAAGACAACTGTCAAAAAGAAGCGCTGATGTACTGATTACAGCAACGAACGGACTCGCTGTTCGTCAGCAAATAAGTCCTGCTAAGGTGATGGCTGCTCAGCTGTCACCTTTTTGCTTTTGAGACTTACCCAATGCTGGTTGGTGCTTTTCGTCATCTGCAGGCAGTAAGGAAATGACAGGCGCCGTCAGCTTTCCCACTGAGCTATCTGGTCGAGGATGGTTTCGCTGCTTAGCAGGTTGCGTGCACGTACATCCTCTTCGGAGAGTGGCAGGCTCTGTTTCAGATCCTCTTCGAAGTCGCGCTCGATCACTTTTGCAAGCTCTGCGTCAAGAGCGGCAAGATTGACTTCGTCATTTAAAGCAAAGGAGCGGTGATCAAAGTTGGTGGATCCGACCACATTCCACAGGCTGTCGACTGTCATCAACTTGGCATGGATCATGGCTGGCTGGTACTCGTAAATCTCTGCGCCCGCCGCGAGCAGTTGGACACTACTGCGTCGGCTCAAACGGCGGATTACGGGATGATCGATCCTCGGCCCGGCTGTTAGTATCTGTACGCGTACGCCGCGTTCGATCGCTTCGATCAGGGCATGGCGGGCACTGCGGTCTGGCAGGAAATAGGGTGAAGTGATGCGGATCGTCTTGCGCGCGCTCTTGATCAGGGCCTGAAAAAGAATACGCGCCTGCGTCCCGCCACCATGCGGTGTACTGGAGACAACAAAGCTGGTCACTCCATCCGGACAGGCCTGGAAAGCAAACTCCTCGCGTCCGGACAGGATCTCGCCGGAAGACTCAAGCCAGTTCTCCGAGAACGTGGAGATCAGGCCGGCGACTGCTTCGCCCTCGACACAGAACACGGTATCGCGCCACGCGGGAACATTGCCCTGGGTGAGTGAACGAGTGTCCAGCAGCCAGCGGTCCGCAATGCCTGCACCGCCGATGAAGCCGGTGTGGCCATCGATAACGATCAGTTTGCGATGGGTGCGATTGTTAGCCTGTTGCCAGGTATTCCAGCGCAGCGGGTGATACCAGAACATCTCACCGCCCGCAGCTTTCAATTCATCGAAGTAGGTAGCCGGCGTCGAGAAGCTGCCAAGTGCATCCACGATGACGCGGACCTGCACGCCGGCCCGTGCGCGGCTGCTAAGGGCTGCGAGAATATCGTCGCCAACGCGGCCTGGTTTGAACTCGTAGAACTCAAGATTGATGGCATGCTGCGCGCGATAGATGGCCGCGATCTGCGCCGGGTAAAACTCTGCACCATTTTTCAGCCGCGTGATCCGGGAGTGGCGCACAGTTCCGTCCGTGACCAGGCTCAGGAACTGGATGAATTCCGCCGAATCGAGTGCAAAGGCGTCGCTGCTCTCCATCGCATAGGCGATAGAAGGACCGAAGAAATCAAGCAGCACCTTTGAGCTGTAGAGCACCAGTGCGCCCACCCCGATCGCAGCGAATGCACGGGTAGTCCGGTGCCCACGGCCTGTCTTCGACGCCATATTTCAATTCCTTTCGTGCCCGGCGACGTCAAGGGTATCGCAGGTCGATACTCGATTCGATTGAAGGACCTGCGACATGAACAGACGACTGCTTCCAGCTGGGAGCCGAGAACCGGATCTTCGGATTGTTGCCGAAGCCGATGCCTTCTTTCGGTCGTCCGAACAGGTCGCGGTCGAGCTTATGATTTTCGTTCTCGTCATGGATCACAGAGATGGCGTAGGTGCCTTCCGGCAGGCCTCCTACTGTAAACGTGACGACACCACCGTTGGCAGGCAGACTGCCAAACTTTGCAGCCTTGCTCTTGTCCTCAGGCCAGCCCTGTGGCGATGGGAAAAGAGCGAACCGGATGACACCATTCTTGTTATGCACCCCGGTGACCCGGAGGATGAGGGTTGAGGTCGTAAGAGCCTTGTCCTGCTGTGCATTGCCTCGAAATATCGGGAAGAGCAGGACGAGAAGAGCAAGGCTGATTGCCGATTTTAAAAACTTCACTGAATTCCTTTTTTTGCCAGCAGTTGAGTTGACGATGGTTCAGATGCCGGGGAGCCGCGCTGTGCCGTGAGCGGACCTGTTTTCCTCAGAAGCGCCGTTGGTTTCACACCCGGCTGCAGCCCTGAACACGGTCGGAGAGAAGCCTAGAATGAGGAGAACCCCATGGCTGAATTTACTCATCTTCATCTGCACACCGATTATTCGCTGCTGGACGGCGCCTGCGACGTCGACAAACTGGTTGCGCACGTCGACAGTATTGGCCAGAAGGCTGTTGCAATCACCGACCACGGCAATATTTACGGGGCCGTGCATTTTTTTGACGCGGCAAAAGCCAGGGGCATCAAGCCGATTCTGGGATGCGAGTTGTATATCTGCCAGAAAGAAGATCATCGCGCCGACCCCAGCGGCGACCAGTACAACCACCTGCTGGTGCTGGCAGAAAACGAAGAGGGTTATCGCAACCTGGTCCGCATTACATCTGAGGCAGCGCTGCACGGGTTTTATCGCAAGCCGCGCATCAGCAAGAATTTCCTGGCAAAGCATGCCTCCGGCCTGATCGGCTTCTCGGGCTGCCTCGCAGGTGAGTTATCGCAGCACCTGATGAAGGACAACTACGAGGCAGCAAAAAAAACTGCGGGGCAGTATCAGGACATATTTGGACGCGGCAATTTCTTCCTGGAGATTCAGGACCAGGGACTTGCGCTTGAGAAGAAGATCCATGCCGACCTGTTCAAGCTCGAAAGGGAATTGGGCATACCGCTGGTTGCAACCAATGACAGTCACTACCTTTGCGAAGACGATCATCATGCGCATGAGGTCCTGCTGTGTGTGCAGACGGCCGATTCCATCCACAATGACAAGCGCTTCAAGTTTGATACGGACCAGTTTTATGTGAAGTCCGCAGACGAGATGGAGCGACTGTTTTCGGATCACCCGGAAGTAGTGAGCCGCACGATGCAATTTGCAGAACGCTGCTCGCTCAAGCTGAATAAGGTCTCGAATCCGTTCCCCGAATTCGCCGTGCCGCCGGGCCATACCATCGACAGCTACTTCGAAGAAGTATGCCGTGAAGGCTACAAGAAGCGGATGGAGACTGCGATCAAGCATCTGCAGGATCGCGGCCAGCTGCGTCATACGCTTTCGGAATACCAGGAGCGGCTGGAACGGGAACTTGCCTGCATCAAGCAGATGAAATTTCCCGGATACTTTCTGATCGTGTGGGATTTCATCCGCTACGCGAAGGAACAGGACATCCCCGTAGGGCCCGGTCGAGGATCAGCGGCAGGATCCCTCGTGGCCTACGTGATGGAGATCACCAATATTGATCCGCTGCAGAACGAGCTTCTGTTTGAGCGCTTTCTGAATCCCGAACGCGTTTCGATGCCGGATATCGATATCGATTTCTGCATGAACCGCCGCGGCGAAGTGATCGAGTACGTGCAGCGCAAATACGGTCGCGAGCAGGTTGCACAGATCATCACTTTCAACACCATGGCCGCGAAGGCAGCGATCAAGGATGTGGGCCGCGCATTGGACATGCCCTACGGCGAGGTCGACCGAATTGCGAAACTGATTCCGCCAACGATTGGCATCACGATCGAAAAGGCATTGCACGAGTCGCAGGCCTTGCAGGCCGCATACGATAACGAGCCTTCTGTGCGGTCGCTGATTGATACAGCCAAGCGTTTGGAAGGATTGGTGCGCGGGGCCGGAGTGCATGCTGCCGGCGTCGTCATTGCGCCGCAGCCGCTTACCGAACTTGTCCCGCTCGTGCGATCAAAGAACGAAGAAATCGTGACAGCGTATGACATGAAGGCCGTCGAGAAGATGGGTCTGCTCAAGATGGACTTTCTGGGCCTGACCACTTTGACGGTGATCGACGATTGCCTGAAATTGATAAAGCGCAATCGCGACGAAGTCGTGGATATGGAGTTGATTCCGCTCGATGATCAGCGAACGTTCGAAGATATCTTCCATCGCGCGTTGACTTCAGGAGTTTTCCAGTTTGAGTCAGGCGGCATGCGGGATGTACTGCGTCGCTACAAGCCCACCTCGATTGAAGACCTCACTGCATTGAACGCGCTGTATCGTCCGGGACCGATTCAAGGCGGCATGATTGACGACTTCATTGAGCGTAAGTGGGGACGACGCAAAGTAGAGTACGAACTACCCGAGCTTGAACGACTGCTGAAGGAGACACTGGGCGTCATCGTCTATCAGGAGCAGGTGATGCAGATCGCCAACGTACTCGCCGGCTACTCACTCGGCGAAGCCGACCTGCTGCGAAGAGCAATGGGCAAAAAAGATCCCGCCGAGATGGGCAAGCAGCGGGAACGATTTACGACGGGCGCTACAAACGGTAGCGGCGGTAGAAAACATCCGAAGGACAAGATCGTTTACATCTTCGACCAGATGGAAAAGTTCGCCGGCTACGGCTTCAACAAGTCACACTCGGCTGCGTATGCACTGCTTGCCTATCACACGGCTTATCTCAAGACGCACTTCCCGGTAGAGTTCATGGCGGCACTGCTGACATCGGAAATCTCGAAGCCCGAGAATGTCGTCAAGTACATCAAGGAGTGCCGCGAGCTGGGCATTGAGGTGCAGCCGCCGGATATCCAGTATTCGGATTCCGACTTCACGCCGATCGGCAAATCCATCCGCTTCGGATTAACGGCGATCAAGAACGTCGGACGGAATGCAATCGAATCGATCCTCCTCGCGAGAAAGGCACTCAAGGAGGAAAAGGATCGCGGCTTTCAGTCGCTGAATGAGTTCTGCGAAAAAGTGGACCTGCGCCTTTTGAACAAACGCGTGATTGAATCACTCATCAAGAGCGGCGCCTTTGACTCCCTGTTCGCACAGAATGCGGGGCGGCGTGCGGCCCTGATAGCCGGCGTCGACAAGGCCATGGAGAGCGCGCAGAAGTCCCAGCGCGATCTGGCTGCAGGCCAGCACGGCCTGTTTGCCGCGATGCTCGGAAGTATCTTCGAAGACGGCGCCGCGAACGGTAATGGCGCGCACGATGATGCACATCGGGATGCGCTGCCGAACGTGCCGGACTGGGATGAACACCAACGGCTACAGGCAGAAAAGGAAGTCCTGGGCTTCTTTGTGTCAGGACACCCGCTGGACAAGTATGCGGACAAGATCAAGAATGTCGGCGCACTGGATACGGCGGCCGCGCTAGAAATGAAGCCGGCGCCGCCGCCGACGCGCCGAGGTCAGCAGCAGCCGGAAAACGATGTCACACTCGCTGGCGTGATCGTCGGTCTAAAAGTGGCAAAGTCCAAGCGTTCCGGGGAGATGTACGCACAGGCCTCGCTCGAAGATACGGTCGGCAAAATCGACCTGATCTGCTTTCCCAAGGACTTTGCGCGGCTCGCGGAGGCACTTAAGATCGAGGTGCCGGTGCTGGTCAAAGGGCAGCTCCGTGCCGAGGAAGAAGCAGCCAACAAGCTCTGCGTATCCTCGATTCAGGCTCTGGAAGACGTGCGCGTGAAGCTGCCGGGTAATGTCCGCATCAAGGTCACACTGGATCGCTCGACGGGCGAAACCCTCATCTCTCTTCGCGGCATGATGGAAGCCGCGCCCGGTCCCGGTAAGGTGCTCATCAACCTCGAACAAAAAGGCGAGTTCACTGTCGTGCTGGAGCCGGAGGGCTTCTCTATCGCCGCTGACAAAGTCTTCATTGAGCGTGCGGAGCAGTTGCTTGGCCGTGGTTCGGTGCAGGCATTTGACTAACAGGTAGGAAGTACTACAGCACTAAAGGCGGCGCATGGGTGAGTGACCAGGAGATTCAATCTCAGTACAATTCGGCATGGCCAAAACTCAGAAGCTGCCGACGGCGAGTTCATTAACACTCGACATCATCCGCTTCGGTTCAGCCATCGCCATCGTCATCGTTCATCTTGCGCAATCGTTTTTTTCGACCGGCTGGCCTGACCTGATCAATGGCGTAGGACTCGGAGCAGTTGCCGTCTTCTTCATTCTCTCCGGCTTCGTCATCCGTTATGTCACGAAGCTGAAATATTCAAGCCTGGGCGAATACTGGGTCGACCGATCCTCGCGTATCTACTCTGTCGTTCTGCCAGCTATCCTCTTCACCATTGTCGTCGACCTAGTGTCCTCGCATGCCAACCCCGCCTACTATCTGGGCAACTGGGGGTATGCGTGGAACCAGCCACTCCTGCGCATCCTTGCGAACGTAACTTTTCTCTCTCAGATCTGGTCGCACGATGTCTCGCTGTTTTCCAATGGCCCGTTCTGGACGCTGTCGTATGAGTGTCTCTACTACGCGCTGTACGGAGTGTTCTTTTATCTCGCAGGCGTGCAGCAGATTTTTTGGGTAGTGTTCATGCTCGCGCTGATGGGGCCGCACATGCTGATGCTGGTACCGCTATGGACCTTCGGCTGTGTGGTGCACGAGCTATACCAGCGGCTGCGCATGCCGGATATCAATTTCCTCCGCCTCAATCTCGTCTTCACGGCAATTGCCGCAGTCACTGCAATCATATGGACGCCGATCGTGCGGCTCATCTACCGGGTAAAGTCCTTCGAGACCCTCTTCTTCTGGCACTTTCATCACAAGCCTCTCGACCTCGCATGGATCACCTGGTATTACCGCACAGGCTTTCCATTCGCCTTCCTCTTGCTGTGGACGCTGCTCTGGACGGACCGCCTGAATGTGAACAGCCGGTCGCCCGGCGTCAAATACCTGCGCTATATGTCGGAAGGAACCTTCGCACTGTATCTCTTCCACTTTCCGGCGATGGTTCTCATCGCCGCGCTGGTTCCGTACAATCACGGCAGCGACCTTGCAAAGTACGCCATCCTGCTGGTAGTGGTCGCCATCGGTATCTCGCTCGCAACTCCGACCAACCACTTGAAAAACATCCTTCGCGACTGGATGCGCCGGCGATTTATTCCCAGAGATGCGATGCCCGCGGCGCGACCCGTCGAGACCTCTTGAGCGGACCTCTGCATCGCTAATTGGAAGCAGGGGCCGGGTAGGTTGTCCCGGAGAGCGCGCTTCCATACAATCGGATGGACGCACGGAACGGAGTCCGCTCCAGATCACGAAGGCGGAGCAGGCTTCCAGGCAGCGACGCAAGGGACGAATGACAGAACCCGTATTGACTCCAAAGAAGCTGGTCGACGAGAGCCAGGAGAAAGCCTCCCGGCCCGCGGCACCAAAGCAATCTGCCGGCTCCCAGGCGGCACCTGGTCATAAGGACGCCGCGTCTGCAGTACAGCTTCCCGCCGCATGGATCCGCACCGAACTGGCAAGGCATCCGCAAAGGCCGGACCCGATGAAGTTCATCGAAACACTGTTCACCGACCTGAGCGAGATCCACGGCGACCGGGCATTCGGCGACGATCTGGCGATGTACTGCGCCATCGGCCGCTTCCACGGCGAAGAAGTGCTGGTGATCGGGAACCAGAAGGGGCAATCGACCAAGGACAAGGTACGCCGCAACTTTGGCATGCCGAATCCTGAGGGCTATCGCAAGGCGCTGCGTGCCATGCGGTTCGCGGAAAAGTTCAAGCGGCCGGTGCTCACATTTATTGACCTCATGGGCGCCAATCCGGGCCTCGGTGCGGAAGAGCGTGGCCAGGCAGAAGCGATTGCGAGGAACCTGCTCGAAATGTCGCGCCTGCAGGTGCCGATCATCGCGACGGTGACCGGCGAAGGCGGCTCGGGCGGCGCGCTGGGCCTGGCTGTGGCCGACCGCGTGCTTATGCTTGAGAACGCAATCTATTCTGTAATCTCGCCCGAAGCGTGTGCGTCGATCATGTGGCGCGATGCCAGCAAGCGGACACTCGCTGCAGCCGCGCTCAAAGCTACAGCAGTCGATGTTCTGCGCCTGGGTTGTGTCGATGCCGTCGTGCCCGAGCCCGCAGGTGGCGCACAGAACGATCCACAGAGCGCCATCACCATGCTGGATGAAGCCCTTACCGCGCACCTTGCGGTCTTGCGAACAATGCCGGTGCAGGAGTTGGTCTCCACGCGAATGACCAAGTTTCGCAACATCGCGCAGTTCTACACTAGCTAGGTGTTGGCGAGGTCTTTCTGATTTCTCTTACGGCCGTGCAACGGATCCGCTCGTTCTGCTTCGCGGCGATTGCTATCGCGTACTACTATGCTGCGCGTGCGATCGCTCTGCATGCCGCTGCCGGTCTCGCCTCGGCAGACTGGTTCGACCTGGTCTACCGAGTGCTCGTGCTGTTCCTCATCCTGGTCGGCTATGGCGTAATGGCCTACGTCTTCCAGCGGCAACAGCAGCCGCTGGCAGCCATGGGCCTGGTGCGGCGTCCAGAGTGGACACGTGAATTCGGAACCGGTGCCGCGCTCGGCTGGGCGATCGTCGTCGTCAGTATCCTGCCGGTCGTGCTCATCGGTGGTCTTTACGTCAATGTCTGGACGGCCCCGCGACAATGGTTTCTACTCCTGCTTGACCTGGCGGTCCTGCTGCTCTGGTCGCTGACGGAAGAGATTGTCTTTCGCGGCTACCCCTTTCAGCGCCTGATCGATGCAGTCGGCGGCACACTGGCCACCATCCTCATCGCTGTTCTCGCGGCAGTACTCCAACTGGATGCCTTTGCTCCCCGTTCCTCCCTCTGGGTCGCGTTCTTTCTAGCCTGGCTGTTGTGTCTCGCCTATCTGCGAACACGGGCATTGTGGGTATCGTGGGGCATCCGCTTTGCCTGGTACGCAGCGATTGGCTTGCTTTTCGGCCTACCGATCGAAGGGATCTCGCGCTATTCGCCAGTGGTCCAGAGTACTGCGCGCGCACCAGAGTGGCTCACCGGCTCAGATTATGGTCCGAGTGCCGCGTTCGTGACCATCCTTGTACTCATTGCCGCCTTCTACTTTCTGCTGCGCGCGACAAGAGAGTATGCACACCGCTATGCGGTTCCCGAGATCATCCCTGCCGGCATCCCGGTGGATATCGATGCGATGGCCAGGCTGCAGCATCAGGCGGGCGTCGGTCCGGGAGCGGCAGCAGAGCCGAGCGAGCCCAGGCTCATCCAGATCGGCGGTTCGCTCCCGCCGCAGGGCGCGCCCCGGCCACCCGACCCAGGCTCGTCCGAGTAGGCCGATCCCGGCAGAACGACCATCTTTATAGCCGGAAGAACAAGTCGTGCCGTCTGATTTTCTCGCCTGATTGCCCAAATTGAGACTTCGCGGCGTCTATGTTCATCGACTGAACGGTCACGGCCGCCGGACCGGGATGCTACTTGCACGGCGCTCGAAAAGCGGTCATCATCTTCTCACTCAGGCTTGCTGGGTCTTGGGGAGGTCCGCGATGGGAACGGCTCGCAAGGATCGACATTCAACTCTTCCGACCATTTGGCGGCGCAGCATCACGCATTCAGTGTTCTGCCTTGGCGCCTTGTCGACCTGCCTGTATTCCGGCAGCGTACCTGTTTTCGGTCAGGTCTTCGTAGTCGGCAGGGAACAGCCCAAAGGCGTTTCCGAGTTCAAGCCGACCAAGGTCGAATTCGATTCCAAAAAACCGATCACGGCTCTCGGACGTCAGCAACTGATCACCTCGATCGCCGCGGAACAGGGCTTCGCCATGCGTCCGCTTCCGCTGGGAATGCCGGGATTGATGATGCATGCCAACGGCCCTCTCAAGTACGGTGGAGGCGATTACTACGACAGCCTGGTGAAGAAGGGTCTTTCCGCTAAGGCCGGCGACCGCATCATGATCACAGACTTTCGTATCCTCAAGGACCGCATCGTCTTTGATTTCAATGGCGGGCCGCAGAAGAAGCACAATATCCTGCGCCACATTTCGATCGGTGCCAGTCCCAACTACACCAATCCGGTCGTACAGGATGACGGGCAGGAGCCGACGGGCACCCGTCTGACGCTCATCTTCGACAAGTTCGTTCCAAATATTGACGGAGATCAGATCCGTGCGCTGATCCAGCCCGTCATCGACTTCCGTGTCAAAAGTCCAATCGAAGCTTATACGGATACACTCCCTCCCAAGCTGAAGGCGGCTATTCTTGATCACCAGGCACTGGTCGGCATGGACCGCAAAATGGTGACGTACGCTCTCGGCCAGCCAGAGCAGAAAGTCCGCGAGAAGGAAGGGAACATGCCGTACGAAGAATGGATTTATGGCGCAACGCCCAAGCCTATCGAGTTCGTCCGCTTCAACGGCAATCGTGTCATCCGGATCGAGGTAGCGCCATTCGGCAGGACGCCGACCATCCGCAGCGAGGATGAGACCGACGGCTACCTCAATGGGCATCCAGCCCGCACCGTCGCAGTCGGCGACGCAGTCGTGGTAGCTAATGGGGACAAGCCCACCGGGCAGGCACCATCCCTCCGGCGGCCGGGAGAAGAGGCTCCGCCCAGCGCCATGCAGCCGGTCCACAATCCTACGGACCCGGTCAAGCCCAGCGCACTTCCCGAAGGGCCCAATCAACAGCTGGTGCACTGACCGGCAGTGCCGGGGTCATCCGCAGCGGTGGCCCGCAGTCTGGCAGACGAAGTGTTGTAGAATCTGGACAGCGCGCCGTACCTTTCTGCATTTTCCCGGAAGCGAACACTGCACAGGAACCAGGCCGCGTCTCAGATTCCGGAGCGCATACATCTGCGTGTCCATTGCCCGCTGGGTAAAGAAGGAGAAGTAGTATGGCCAAAGTTGCCAAAACTGGTGATCGTAAGAAAGTCATGGACACATCCAAGAGCACGGATTGTCCCAAGTGCAGTAAGGCCACCCGCATCGTAAAGCGGGTCAAAGATCGGGAGCGCGGTGTTCCCGGTGGAGTGTACATCTCCTGCTCCGCCTGTGAGTTCTTCGAAAAGCTCTAGTCATTTCTGTTGCTGAAAAGCCCGGCTCGCTGCCGGGCTTTTTGCTGTCCAGAAACAATCTGCCTTTCTTAAAGAGCATCCTGGACTTCGGCGAGGATCTGCTCTGCCGCCCGACGACGATCCTCTGCCTGCGTAATCGGCCGTCCGACCACGAGATAACTCGCACCTGCTCGGATCGCCGCAGCCGGCGTGGCGATTCGTTTCTGATCACCGGCAGCCGCACCCTCCGGCCTTATGCCAGGTGTCACCAGCAGCGGACCGGCGCCCAGTGCCTTCCGCAGCGCGGCAGCCTCTGCAGGAGAGCAGACCAGCCCGTCCGCGCCCGCGTTCACCGCCATCGCCCCAAGCCGCTGCACCTGTTCTGCTGGTGTCGCACTAATGCCTGTAGACACAAGCTGCCCCGCGTCCATACTGGTAAGCACGGTCACTGCGAGAATCTTTGGCGGTCGCTGCGACCCTTGGCCGCCATTATGAGCCGCTTCGACCGCAGCCGCGATCATCGCCGGTCCTCCCGCGGCATGGATCGTCAGCAACGAGGCGCCGCTCCGCGCAGCGCTGCGTACCGCCCCGGCAACCGTGTTGGGAATGTCATGTAATTTGAGATCGAGAAAGACAGATAGGCCGCGATCGACAAGCGCGCTGACCAGATACTGGCCCGTCGCCAGGTAGAGTTCCAGGCCCACCTTGTACCACCGGACAGCATCGCCAAGTTCATTGACGACGGCGATCGCCTGCGCCTGATCCGGGTAGTCGAGGGCAATGATCAGGCGGCTCCGTGCTTCACTGCCAGGAGCCTGAGGATCGGGAGCAACATCCATTGCGGCGGGACTCATACTCAATCCACTTTCGCACACTTGCCGGTGGCGTTTCGCACCTGGAATTTGCGCGGTCTTCGGCCTTGAAGACCGGAACTATTCTCCGTGCAACTCGGGATACGTTAGCTGTGCCACTTCCGAGCGGCTCGGCTTCATGGAAACGACATCGATCCGCACCGACGCGAGACCGCGATGACTGAATCCGAGCACATTGGCCGCAGCATAGGAAAGATCGATGACGCGGGTCTCGGGCACAGGGCCGCGATCGTTCACGCGAACAATGACTGATTTGTGATTGCGGAGATTAGTTACGCGGACCAGTGCGCCGATGGGCAGACTGCGGTGCGCGCACGTCATGCCATTCATGTCATAGGCTTCGCCGCTGGCAGTCTCCATACCCTGGAGTGCATGGCCGTACCAGGATGCGCGGCCGAACTGAAACCAGTGTGTATGTGGACGCGTTGGCAGCGTGGAGGCAGATGCCTCGGGAAGAGAAGCAGACACGCCGCCCGCATCCGTTCGATCTGCATGCGTAGCCAGTACGACCGTCAGAGCCATGGCCATACCAGCGACGATAGGGATTCGTAGGAGACGATTCGTATGTTTCGCTATAGGGTACATATTCCTCCTCTGCCGATTCTAGGGAGTAGATGCAGGTTAAGTCAAAGTATTGACAAGGGTTACCAAGGTTTTTCGGCGGAAATATGGAACTGCCCAGCGTACAAATTGTGGAAAAAGCCGCTTAACACCAATGTGTCAGACGCATGTCTCGCCTATACGATCTTTAGCGACTGGCGGCTAGCCTCTTTAGATTGAGCAGCCTGCGGCAGCATCCTGAAAGCAGGCGATGCGAAGGCGCCGTATCCGTGCTGGTCCTCGAATTTGAGGCAGTCGGCGTACCCTTTAGTTTTGGCAGTTAGGAGCGCACATGGCGGGGACGGCAACAAAGTCGGATAATCTCCAGGCCGGAACCGGCAGGCCAGGCCAGCCCGTTCTTCTGACCATCGCAGGCTTCGATCCCTCATCGGGCGCCGGCATTACCGCCGACCTGAAGGTCTTCGCGGCGCACGACTACTTTGGCATCAGCTGCATCACGGCACTCACGGTACAGTCGACCCAGGGCGTGCGGCAGGTACAGCCCGTCGATGCATCGCTGCTGAAAGATACACTCGATTGCCTGCAGCAGGACTTTTCAATCGCCGGCGTCAAAATAGGCATGCTGGCGACGGCAGAAGACACCCGGGCGGTTGCGGAATTCCTGGCAGCGGCAGGCCTCCCGCGGGATCAGATCGTCCTCGACCCGGTGCTGGTATCGAGTTCGGGAGCCGCTTTGCTCGAGCCCGATGGAGTGGTGTGCCTGCAGAAAGAGCTGCTGCCGCTCGCAGGCTGGATCACTCCCAACGTGGATGAACTCGCCGCGTTAACCGGTATGTCCGTAAAAGACCGGCAGATGGTCCCCGAAGCCGCGCATTACCTGGCGGACCTGGCGCGGCAGTCCGGCAACAAAAACCTGAATGTGCTGGTCACCGGTGGCCACCTGGAGCGCCCGGACGACTACCTGCTCGCTGCTCACTCCCGCGAAGGAATCTGGATATCCGGCACGATGGTCGACACACGCGCTACCCACGGAACAGGCTGCGCATTATCCAGCGCACTGCTGTGCGAGGTAGTCTCGGACTCCAGTCCGGCCTCGGCCGTTGCCGCCGCCAAGCGCTACGTGGAAGAGGCCATGCGGCAGGCCTACCCGGTCGGCAGAGGCCGCGGTCCGATGCACCACCTATTTGCTCGCGACCGAGCGCAAGGCACGTCGAGTTCCGTATAGACCGACCCGACGCTCACTTTCGAAGCGCTGGCACCAGTTCTTCATCCGACCTGCGATCTGCGGAGTCTGTGAAGGTCGGCACGCCATCGTCAAAGTGGCCGGAGGACCGATACTGCTCGAGATCTTCCTTGCGCACCACGAAGCGGCGAATATACTCCAGCGGTTCTTCACGCGCAGCCATCTCGCGCAGGTGATACATCCAGGCATCGGACTTGAGCGTGCGCCGCGTGAACGCTTTGCGCGTCACCGTGATCATCTCTCCCTGCTTGTTGCGGCGGGTATATGTCGAGGTCGGCACGATGAAGCTGATCTGTCCACCGGGCTTCCAGAAGTGCCGCGCAAAATCGTGGGAGAACAGCAGGGAATAGTAACGCTTGCCCCGAGCCAGATTGGCCACCGAAGCTTCAAAATCGATCCAGGCAGATTGCAGATCGCTGCGATACCATTTACGAAATTCGAAGCCATTGCGCTTCGCCTGCATGAGGAGCAGTTCTATCATCTGCTGCCTGGTCATGGCGTCACCGTCCCGGGGGCCTTGCTGCACTTGGTTCACTGCCTGACTCCCGGGTAAGCCTGGCCGGGCATACCGATGCAAAGGAGTCTTCGATGAACAGTGTCACTAGTTTGTAAGGCAGTCAACAGTGATCTTGCTCACTTTCGCACCTTCAACGAGCAAGTGCGCCCTGCCTCTCCGGGAGTGCATACACTGCTTCAAGCTTAAGCCTTTACGCATGTATCCTGTCGTAGCCGTAGTGCCTGGGTAAGAGGAATCATGCGCCTGTCTTCAAGATTCACCTGGAGCCTCAACGCCGGCTCATGCGTCCATCTGGTATGACCCCGAAGCAGCATCTACAAAAGGACCGAGAGTCCAGATGGCGTCCAGGATTTCAAGCCTGGTTCGTGCTTGTCGTGTGGGCCATCGTCGCTCCGGGCCATCATCTCTCCGCGCAGAACGCGAAGGAAGTGCATACCGCTGCTCTCAACCGGGACCCCGCAGTCCGCGCGGCCTATGACCGCTTTTACATCCTGGATTATGCCGGGGCACTTGAACGCTTTCAGAAAATCGAGCAGGCCCACCCGGGCGATCCACTCGCAACAGACTATGTTCTCGATGCAACCCTGTTCTCGGAGCTCTACCGCCTCAATCTGCTCGACACCACGCTGTACGCGCACGATGGCTTTCTGAGTAACAAGCATCCCGTCGAAGAGAACAAGCAGGTCACCGCGCAGATCTTCAGCATGGCGGACAGAGTCGTCGATGAATCGGACGCCCTGCTCAAACAGTCTCCGAAGAATGTGGATGCCCTCTACGCACGCGGCTGGGCACGCAGTATGAAGGCAACCTACGTCGGTTTGGTGCAGCATAGCTTTATCACTGCGTTGCGGCTGGCACTGCAATCCCGAGGCGATGACGAGAAGGTCCTGAACATCGATCCGGCGTATGTCGATGCAGATCTTGTCGTCGGCGTCCATCAGTATGTAGCCGGGTCCCTCCCCCTGGCTTTCAAGATGATGGCGGGCCTGGTCGGTGAAGGCGGTTCCAAGCAGAGGGGCCTGGCCCTGCTGCGCGAGGCCAGCCAGCATGGCGTGATCACTTCAGTCGAGGCTCGCACCGCATTGATGCTTTTCCTGCGGCGGGAGGCAAAATATCCCGAGGCCTCCGAGATTGCCAGGAGCCTCCGCAGCGAGTATCCGCGCGACTTCCTTTTCTGGCTCGAAGAGGCCAACCTGATGAAGGATGCAGGCGATGCTCCCCAGGCAATTGCTAAATACCGCGCCACGCTCGAGCAGGCGAAGAAACCTGAGTACTTTCCTAACGCGCATCTTGAACTCGCCTGGTACGGACTCGCCGACACTCTGCGCGGTCAGCATGAGACAGCCGCCTCTGCCACTGCCTTTGTACAGGCTGCCCAGCAGCCCGGCGTGAATCTTGATCTCAAGCGGCGTGCCGAGCTGGCAGCAGGTCAGCAGTTCGACATCCTCAAGCAGCGCGATCAGGCGACGGCGGAATACCAGGCCGTGCTTCGCGATGGCACCGATTCCCCACAGGCTCCCGAGGCACAGAAATTCCTGCAGTCGCCCTTCCGGAATGACTAGTAGGTTCGCCAGCTCCCGGCCTGTATCAGTCCGGACCGTCACCGGAACCGTCGCGCACTTTTCTGCGTATTTGTGCATGTAAGCTGCATGCAGTTTTTTGCTGCTGCAATCCAGGGAGGAACCATGGCTGTTTATTGTGCACACTGCGGCAGGGAGAGTCAGGATGAGGCGCATTTCTGCTCAGCCTGTGGCACGCTGCTGCACGTAAATGCAGGCAAGCCGGGAGCAGCCACGTTCCGCGCTGCCGGCAGGTTGACCCGGCCGCGCGTTGGCCGGAAAGTTGCCGGCGTCTGCCAGGGCATCGCCAACCACTATGGCTGGGACGTCTCCGCTATTCGAATCGTGATGTTGATCCTGGCGATTCTGCTCTTCCCAGTTGGCATCGTCATCTATGGCCTGGTCTGGCTGGTCGCTCCGGAAGAGCCGCTTGCCCTGCCGGCAAGTACTACGTACGTCAGTCAGGGCTGAGACCATCAGCCCTGATGCAAGCCTGTATAAATGGGTGAGCGGAAGCACCTTGCCCGCTAATTCCGTCCTCAGGAACCCGCAACCCTTTGTTCGACAAGATTGATACGCTGCCGGCACGTCCATTCGGCTACTCGCGCCGTAAGGGCACTTTGTACTGCGAGCAAGCCGAATTAACGGAGATCGTAAACCGTTGCGGCTCACCGCTTTACATCTATTCCTCTCAACAGATACTTGAGCGTTTGAAGATGTTCCAGGCAGGGCTGGAAAGTGTGCCCCACCTCATCTGCTACGCCGTCAAGGCAAACAGCAATCTCGGCATTCTCAAATTGCTCTCCAGGGCTGGCGCGGGGTTCGACATCGTCTCCGGCGGCGAGCTGGAACGCGTCCTGGCCGCGGATCGCCGGGCGGGCAGCCGCGTGGTCTTCTCTGGAGTCGGCAAGACCGTGCCCGAGATGGATCTCGCCCTGCAGACCGGCATCCGGCTCTTTAACGTAGAGAGCGAAGCAGAACTCGAAGTCCTCGGGGATCGGGCCGCCGCGCTCAAAAAAGAGGCTCGCTTCGCGCTGAGGGTCAATCCGGATGTCTTCGCCGAAACACACCCGTACATCTCGACTGGTCTAAGCGAGCACAAATTCGGTGTCGCGATCGAACAGGCTGCCGCGCTCTACCAGAAGGCACTCCGCTCTTCCTGGCTGAAAGCAGATGGCATCAGTGTGCACATCGGCTCCCAGATCCAGTCTGCGCAGCCCTTTCGCGATGCCGTGGCACGTGTGGCAGGCCTGGTGGTACAGCTGCGGGCAGCCGGAGTTCCTCTTCGTTCGCTCGATGTTGGCGGAGGTCTGGGCATCGACTACACCCTCGATCCACAGGTTGATCCCGCCGGGCTGGTCAAGGAATATGCAGCAGCCATCCTCTCGGCGCTGGACGGACTCAGGCTCGAACTGCTTCTTGAACCAGGCAGGTTTCTCGTAGCGCAGGCTGGTGCTTTGCTGACCCGCGTCCTCTATGTAAAGCAGAATGGCGCCAAAACCTTTGTCGTTGTCGATGCCGGGATGAACGACCTCATCCGTCCTGCCTTGTACCAGGCGCACCATGAGATTGTTGCGGTCCAGCCCAAGGGGCCGGCAAAGACGGTCGACGTAGTCGGCCCGGTATGCGAAACCGGCGATTTCTTTGCTCGCGATCGCCTGCTGCCAGAAGTGGCCGCTGGCGACCTGCTCGCGATCCTCGACGCTGGCGCATATGGCATGTCGCAGAGCTCGAACTACAACTCCCGGCCGCGAGCAGCAGAGGTGCTGGTAGACGGCCGAAAAGTCCGACAGATACGACGGCGAGAGACCATGCGCGACCTGCTGATGGCTGAGCAGTAGCAGCGCTGCAACCCTCAAACGCAGAAAAGCCCCGGCTATGCGGGGCTCTCTACAGGATGGGAACGGTTATTCGCGAATTGCGTGTGCTGACGCCAGTGTATTGCTGTCGTTGGTAACCGGAGCAACCGCTGTCTGAACACTTGCTGCTGCAGGTGCCGCATCGGAAGGATTGGGGCCAAGGCCCAGCTTGATAAGTGCACGTGAGTCGGGGGTCAGCTTGGTCTGCCAGCCATGATCAGCCTGGTACTTCTGCATGGCTGCTTCGGTCTCGGCATCCCATTGACCGCTGGGAGCGCCCGTCAGGTAGTTCTGCTGGATTAGGGCGGACTGAATCTGGTTGGCACGTGCCGGGTCAATCTGGCGCTGTCCACGTACCACAGGAACTTTCCTCGCCTTGCCGTGCCGCTTCGCCGAGGTGTGCCGGAGAGTGGCATGGCCATGTCCCGTTGCCGCCGTACGGTGCGTGCGCGTCGCGAATGCAGGCAGTGCCGAGAGGCTGAAGATCAGGATCATGGTCCTGCTGAGCGGGGAAAGTCTCATCCGGATTCCTTTAACAAACTTGGTTTATAGACTTCCGCAAGTCTACCGAGTGCTGTGCATGAAGGCAAGGTTAACAGGCCGTAAAAAGGGCGGGAATCCCTTACTAGAGAGGGGCGTCCGGTCGATGTTGTTAGTACTTTGGTACCGGAAAGAGCGCATGGAAACAGACATCCTGCTAACAGCGGCGGGTGGTTCCTCCACGCCGCCGTTAGCATCCTGGTTCGTGTTAAGGCAGGGTTCCACCGACTAGCGTGCTGCCTGCGTTGGGATTTCTCGGGTCGGAGATCGAGAAGACCACATCCGAACCGGACTGCAGACCGGAAGCCACCCGGTTGAAGTCTGCCTTGTTGTTGACCGGCGTCTTATTGATCGCGTTGATCACAGCACCCTGCAGGTTGACCTGCTGACTGCTGATCTCGTCCGCGAACGAACCCGGTTTGACACTCTGCACGATCACTCCGTGAATCCCCTTCGAAGCAAACTGTTGAGGAATGTCCTGTACCGTCAGACCCAGCTTGGTCTGACCAGCATCCGGAGCATTGGGAGCGTTATTTTCCGGCACCGCTGCAGTCTGATCGTCCGGACTGAAGATCTTGGCTCGATCCTGGATCGTTACCGAAGCACTATCCGTCTTGCCGGCGCGCACATAACCCAGCTTGACCGACGTGCCAGGCTTCTTCTCGGCAATGATGGTCACCAGTTCGTCACCATCCTTGATCGCCTTGCCGTCCACCGACACGATGATGTCATTTGCCTTCAGACCTGCCTGGTCTGCCGGACCCTTGGGCTTGACCTGCGAGATCATCACACCCGATTTGAAGCCATAGACGCGGCCTACCGCGCTTGAAAGATTCGGCTGGAACTGGATGCCGATCGATCCGCGTGTGACCTTGTGGTTCGGCCCGATCAGGTCGTTGTAGGTCTGGATCACGGTATTCGACGGCATCGCGAAGCCGATACCTTCGTACCCAGCCGACTGCGTATAAATCGCCGTATTCACGCCAATCACTTCGCCGGCCATATCCAGCAGCGGACCACCGGAATTGCCAGGATTGATGGCTGCATCCGTCTGGATGAAGTGCTGGAACTGACCCTTTGCTCCTGGCTGGATCGTCCGGTTTTTGGCAGAGACGATGCCAGCCGTAACAGTCTTTGAAAGACTGAACGGGCTGCCGATCGCGACCACCCAGTCACCGACCTGCGCGC
This sequence comes from uncultured Acetobacteraceae bacterium, assembly GCA_964658265.1. GTDB lineage: Bacteria > Acidobacteriota > Terriglobia > Terriglobales > Acidobacteriaceae. Next base: position 41,093 of record CAZZYN010000009.1, read on the forward strand.
CTTCCGAATTGCCCATCTTCACGGTTGGCAGCGGGCTGGGCGCATCGATCTTGATAACAGCGATGTCGGTATCCGGATCGACGCCGACAACCTTAGCGGGACGGCCCAGGTCAGAAGAATCAGGATCTGTCGACAGCTTGACGTAGATCTTGTCAGCCTTGTCGACCACGTGATTGTTGGTGACGATGTAGCCGCGCGGATCAACAATGAAGCCCGAGCCGAGAGCTTCGCGCACCTGGCCGTCTTCACCGGGCGCTTCACCCTGGCCGCCCTGCCCGCCAAAGAATTTATTGAAAAAGTCCTGGAAATTCTGCTCGCCGCCGGGGCCCTGCGGTGTCGCCTGGCCGCCGCCCTGGCCGGGCTGGTCTTCCTGGTCGCCCTGCTGGTCGTCGTCACCACCCTGCGGTGCCATCGGTACGCCCATGTGCGGATTGCGGCGCCGTCCACCCGCGCTCTGCTTCGGCAGCGTCTCCGTGCTGATGTTCACCACTGCTGGACCGACTTCTTTCGCGATCTGGGAGAACTGGTTGGAGAGCATCTTGGGGTTCGGAATCGACAGTGGCGTCGCATCCGAACTGTTCACCTGGTTTTCTTTCCCCTTCACGCCATGTGCGGAAATCGAGCCGATCACGATGCCCGTGGAAAGGGTCGCAAGAATTGCAAATGTTGGAGCGAGACGACGCAGACGCAGCCGTTCGACAAGCGAGTTCATTTCGGGTCTTACCTCATTTTCTTCGTGCCAAGATTTCGGGCATCGGCTTTACCGATCCACCCGTACCAGTACTGCAAGCCTGCTACTGCGAGTCTGCGATGACCTACCAAGACCCAAGTATAGCGATGTGCCGGGGCGGGAAGCTGCCTTGGACCTGCGTGGCCAACCACTATTGCGTTAGACGCAACGATCGCGTATCCGTCACGCGCAGGGGTTAAACAGTTTCATGCGCCGTCACCGGCGGGGCGGTTGTAAGCAGTTCAGTAAGCACGATTCCCCCCAGAATGAGCGCAACGCCCCACGCTGCACGGGCATGCAGACGCTCGCCCGTCACCAGGAAAGAAGTGATCCCGGCAAACACTGGCTCGAGGGCCAGCGTGAGGGCGGTCTGCGCTGCGGGAAGGTGTTGCTGTGCCCACGACTGGACCGTGAAAGCGAGCGCAGTTGCCAGCAGGCCTGTGACCAGCAGCGCAGTCAGAAGGCGTGGAGTGGGATGAAGGTAGATATGCCGGTCAAATGGAAGACAGATCGCCATGTACAGCGTGCAGAAACCCACCTGCAGCGTAGCCAGCTGCGGAAGATCGATGCGCGACGAAGTGTGCGCTAGGGCGATGATGTGCAGCGCAAAGCCGGCTGCGCAGCCCAGGCTGAGCAGGTCGCCCAGGTTGATGCTCTTGAAGTCTCCAGGGAAACTCACACCGGCAGGAGTGGTCAGCAGCACAACGCCGCAAAATGCAAGGACGGCACCTGCCCACGCATTGATGCGGGGCCGTTGCATCGTGGCTGACCGCAGCCAGGGCACGGCAGCGAAGAGAGGTACCAGCACCACGACGAGTCCGGTGATGAAAGCTGATTTCGACGGCGTCGTGCGTGCCAGCCCGGTGGTCTGAAATTGATAGCCGGCAGCCAGGCATGCACCAACCATGGCACCCGCGCCTATGGCTTTTCTGGTGAGGTGCCGCAGGTGCCGTCTGTAGATAAGGGACAGGCTGGCGAAGGCGATTGCCATGCGCAGCAGGTTAAAAAGGAAGGGTGAGGCATCATCGATCGCCCCTTTTACGACCACGAAGGTCGCGCCCCACACGGCCACGACGGAGAGCAACAGGCACTGTGCGCGCAGCTTGAGTGCCGCAGCGTTCGCTATGGTGCCGGTGCTGGTACTCATGGTGCCGGTGAGGTGCGGTCCGGCTGACCCTCGTACACGGTCTTCCCGCCCACGACTGTGCGCAGCACCTGGGTATTGAGGATCTCGCGCGGCGGAATGGCCAGCAGGTCGCGATCGAGAACAACAAAGTCGGCTACAAATCCGACCAGCAGCTGCCCCTTATACGTCTCCGTCTTCTCGGCATAGGCAGAACCCTGTGTGTAGGCAGAGAGTGCCTGCGCAATGGTCACGCGCTCTGCGGGGAAATACGGAACGCCGGGCGGCTGCTCTCCCTGGCGGGTCACAGCAGCGTACAGACCGCGAAACGGTGTGATGGGTTCTACAGGATAGTCGGTCCCAAAAGCGAGAGGCACCCCTGCTTTGAGGAAGCTGTTCCAGGCATACGAGTAGCGCGCACGAGCCGGCCCCAGCCGATCTTCTGCCCACTTCCTGTCCGTTAAAAGGTGATTCGGCTGCATCGAGGCGATGACGCCGAGCTGATGGTAGCGCTTGAAATCGCCAGCGCCGAGTACCTGGCTGTGTTCGATGCGCGGCCGCAGCGCTTTCGCTTCCGGATGTGCCGCCTCTGCCTGCTGAAAGGCGTTCAATGCCATTTCAACGGCACGATCGCCGATCGCATGGAAGCCGATCTGAAAGCCCGCTGCCACGCGTTCAGTCGTCATGTCGTCCAGGTTGGCCTGTTTGTAACGGGTGAGACCCGAGTTCTTCGGATCATCACTATAAGGCTCATTCAGCGCAGCAGTGCGTGAGCCGAGCGACCCATCCATGAAGCCTTTCAGCATGCCCGTATGCAGCATCCGGTCGGCTGCTGCGTGCGCGCTTCGATGCTGCAGGAGCACCGAAACCGGATCAGAGAAAGCAAGCCATTCACTCACCCGCACCGGCATTTTGCCCTCGCGTTCCAGGGACTCGAGGGCAAGAAAGTCGTCCCAGTCAGAATTATCCTGCACACTGGTGAGCCCGTGAGCAGCAGCATCTGCGAGAGCCAGAGAGAGTGCCTCGCGGCGTTGCTGCGATGTGGGCGGCCGGATGTGCGACAAGATCTGTCCCATGGCGGTATCGCGCACAATCCCCGTCAAACGACTACCGGCACCGCTGGCGTGGTCGAACTGACCACCCTGCGGATCCCGTGAAGACGCATCCAGTCCGGCGGCGGCCAGAGCGAGCGAGTTAGCTACCCCGATGTGTCCATCAGTCCGTTCCAAAAACGCAGGATGATCGCCGGTGACGCTGTCCAGGTCGCGGGCGGAGGGAAGTGTGGGATCGCTCCACTTGGTGTGATCCCATCCGCCGCCCTGAAGCCAGGTCCCGGGCGCAGCTTTGGCCGCGGCGGATTGAACGCGTGCCTTCAATTCATCCAGGGAACGGACGCCATCGAGGTCAACGGACATTTTCTGTCGGCCTGCCAGGCCAAGATGGGTGTGCGCGTCATTCAAGCCAGGCATGGCAAAGGCACCTTTGAGGTCCACCACCGATGTCTTCACATCCCGAAGCTGCAATATAGTGTCGTCACTGCCGATAGCAATAATCACCCCGTCGCGAAGTGCCATTGCTGTTATGTGTTCGGGTGTCGATTCAAGTTGCTTACCCGTCAGAATGGTGCCGTTGTAAAAAATGGCGTCCGCATGCGTGGCACCTCGCGGAAGCTGCGGTGCCTGTGCGCCGTCGAGAGGTGCCGCCAGCAGGCAGTGCGGCGCCACAATCAAAGCGAGTAGGAAAAGCCTCAGGCGTGGGCGAGACGAAACAGGGCAAATCATTTTCAGAGTGTATAGCCCGGGTCCTGCGCTGCGTGGCTGCATGGCAGGCACCATCCGAGCATCACTACGGAGCGACTTCTTCAGCCAGCGCCAGCGCCAACAGCAGCACTCGCTTCAGGGCCAGCTCACGGTTGGTAGCGTCAAACCATTCACTCCGCGTATGAATGCCCCCGCCATCGCCGCCGGCTCCCAGGCTCAGTGCGGGTATACCCAGTGCAAGCGGAATGTTGGCGTCGGTGGAGGCGATCCGCAGCTGCGTCTGCAGGCCGAGGTGGCGATCCACCGCCCGCAGCGTCTCAAGAATCGGCGCTCCATCCGGCAGTCTGCCGGCTGGGCGGTCACCAATGCCTTCGATTGCAGCAGTGAGGGGCGTTAACGGTCTGCCGTGCATATATGGACGGCCATTGGCGCGCTGCAGGCACTCCTCTACTGCGCGCCGCACCTCTGCCTCTAGACGCTCCAACTCGGCAGTATCTGTGCTGCGCAGGTCGAGGCGTGCGCGGGCATGCTCAGGTACCGCGTTCACAGCACTGCCGCCTTCGATGGTGCCGACGTTCAGCGTGGTGCGGGGTGAGCCTGTAAGCTGCAGTGCTGAGAGCGAACAAATGATAGCGGCTATGACGGCTATAGGGTTCGGAGCATCGGCGTCGCTCCATGAATGACCACCCGGGCCTGAGATCGTGATCATGAAGCGTTTGCTGCCAAGCGCCTCCGTCACGGCGATCTGGTCGCCGGCACCATCCAGAACGATGTGAGCCGCAATGCGCTCGCTGTATATGGAATGAGCGTAGAGGTAGCGGATACCGCGAAGATCGCCTTCACCCTCTTCCCCCACATTACCGGCGAAGACGATGTCACAGCCGGTGTCGATCTCTGCGGACTTCAGCGCAGCCGCAAGGGCAAGCAGCCCCACCAGCCCGGCTGCATTGTCACAGGCCCCTGGTGCTGTCAGGCGTCGGTGGACGAGAGTGAAGTCGACAGGTGTATCCGCCGGGAAGACAGTATCCAGGTGAGCCGAGATCAGCAGCACTGGACGGGAAGAGAACGTAGGATCCTCGAAGCTGTCGGGCGAAACGCTATTCCAGTAGGCGCCCGGGCGCGAATGCTTCCGATGCCGCGCATAGACGCCGACCGCATTGCCTTCATCGTCGATATGCACGTCATCCAGTTCCAGCTGCTGCAGCCGCTCCGCCATCCACTGCGCTCGGTCTGTCTCTCCAAAGGGAGGAGCCGGGATAGAGACAATGGCACGCTGCCAGTCCATCAGTTTGCCGTCGTTGAGGTGAAACCAGCGAAAGGCCTGGTGAACACGGCGATCGCTGGCCAGGCGGCCGATGCGGGCGAACAGCGTACTGGGTGCGGTCGAGGACATCCGGGATGGCATCAGCGTAGCATTTCGCCGACGCGGATGATGTGTGCGCTAAAGTGTCAGTAATCCACGTGGTGAAGGAAGAGGCCCCTCGCAGGTGCTGTACGCCCGGCGCGGCTCCGATGCCGCGCACTAAGGATCGCCTGCATATCTGCCGCACTCCGCAGACCCCAGCCAACTTCGAGGAAGGTGCCGGCGAGGTTGCGCACCATGTGATGTAAAAAGCCGCTGCCGCTGACTCGATATATCAGGAGTGGTGGATGCTCACTGAGCGAAGGGTGCCGGTCATCCGCGAGGAGGTGCCGGTCGCGATCAGCCATCGTCCACGACGACTCATAGATGGTGCGGACGTTGTTTGTCCCGGCCTTGTCGGCGTCATTCGCTCGTGCGGAATAATCCGGATCGGAAGCTGCGAAGGATGTGAAATCGCGTTCTCCTGCCACGCGGGCTGCCGCATCCTGCATGGCCGCAAGATCCAGCGGCCGATTCACTACGTAAGCGAATCGTGAATGCCATGGAAGACAAACCTGTGCGGCAAAGGGGTCGCTGACGATGATGCGATATTCGTAGGTTTTCCGGCGCGCTGAGTGCCGGGCATGGAAGTCGTGAGCCACCGTTTCTGCAGACAAGACCCGGATTGCTTCAGGTAGCTTTTGATTGAGTGCGCGCACCAGGCTGGGTGGGGGAATCGGCGCCTGTAATTCGCATGACGCAACCTGCGCCAGCGCATGAACACCGGCATCGGTGCGCCCTGAACCCTGGGGCAAAACGGTCTCACCTGTGACGCGATGTATAGCCCGGGCCAATTCACCCTGGACCGTGGCCCGGCCAGGTTGGACCTGCCAGCCGCAAAAATCGGTGCCATCGTAAGCGACTACAATTTTCCAGGTGACGGCGCCGCCAAACGCTACCGACGATGATTCTCTTTCCATCAGGGAGTCCATGACACATTGCTGAAGCTCAATGCTTTGATCAGGATACGCGCCAGCGGTACGGTATACTCGCTGCGAAACCTGGAACCAGGGATAGTGAAGCACCGATGGAACGAACGAGCCCGTCGTTCCGTACCTGAATATGCGCACGGCCGCTGTTCCCGCTGGTGCCGAATCTGTGATGGGACTTGATAACCAAGCATGAAGCTACAGTCCACTACCGCGATAGTCTGCCTGCTCCTGAGTCAAACCCTGTCCTTTGCCGAGGTTCAACAAACGACGCCGCTAAACACCGGCAACGTGAGCGCAGGCTTACCCGCGGAGCCGACCCCCAATGCGACAAAGCTGGGCGTCGAGCACCCGGGTGTACGCGATTACAGTAAGCCCAACCGGCCCTTTCCACTTGTCTTCAAACCGTATATGTCGGTGCCGGTGGCTACTCCGAATTTCTACAATTCGCCTCGTCTGACCGATCTTTTGAAGGACGGGAAGATCTACCTGTCGCTCAGCGACGCCATCCTGCTCGCATTGGAAAACAACTACGATATCGCGATTGCACGTTACAACCTTGACATCGCAGATACCGACATTCTGCGCGCCAAGTCTGGTGCCTTCAGTATTCTGGGCGTCAATTCCGGCCTGGTCACCGGAACTCTCGGCGGCTCCAGTTCCACACTCAGTTCGGGCGGCGGCCCCGGTGGCACCACGGCAGGTGCCAGCGGTGCCACCAGTGGAAGCACCGGCCTGCAGACCAGTGGCCTGGGTCCGAGTCCCGAGGTGCTGGATCCCGTTTTAACGGGAACTGTGCAACTGGAACGAACGCGCGTTCCGCAGTCGACAACGTTTTTGACCGGCCAGTCGACGCTCAATCAGAACACCGACGAATACAATTTCGGCTATCAGCAGGGCTTCCTGACCGGCACCGGGCTGAACGTGTCGTTCAACAATTCGCGCCAAACCAGTAACAGTATCGTGAACAGTTTCAGCCCCACGCTGTCGTCAAACTTCAAGGCGCAGGTGACACAGCATCTTTTGCAGGGTTTCGGCACCGCCATTAACGGCAGATTCATCGCAGAAGCAATGAACGATCGCCGAATCACTGACTCGTCTTTCCGGCTGCAGTTGCTGTACACCATCAACCAGGTGGAGAACATTTACTGGGCGCTGGTCAGCTCGTATGAAGACACCCAATCCAAGCAGCGGGCAGTCGATCAGTCCACGCAGGTCGCCTCGGATGATCGCAAACAACTGAAAATCGGCACACTGGCACCGCTCGATGTACTGAACGCAGACAATGCCGTCGCCGTGGATAAACAGGCGCTGATCAGCTCGCAGACCAACCTGCAATACCAGCAGCTGGTTATGAAACAGGCGATCGCGCGGAACCTGAATGATCCGATGCTCACGGCGGCACCGGTGATTCCGACCGATCGTGTTTCGCTGATTGAGACTCCGGAAGAACAGACACCGGTGGATCAACTGGTGGCCGAAGCCTATGCGAATCGGCCTGAAATCGAGCAGTCTCTGTTGAATCTGAAGAACGCGCAGATCACTGTGAAGGGCATCAAGAATGGCCTTCTGCCGACAGTTGATCTCTATGCCTACTACAGCGGCAATGCGATCGGCGGCGCCGTCAGCCCCTTCTGCAGCCCGTCATACTTCGGAGCGGAATCCTGCAACGTGGCACCTGTCGGCTACTCCAGTGTCTTTCAAAACCTCTTCAACAGCAGTGGACCGGATAAGGCAGTTGGCGTAAACATCAACATTCCATTGCGAAATCGCCAGGCGCAGGCCGCCGCGGCGCGCTCACTACTGGAGTATCGCCAGGACCAGATGAGACTGGAGCAGCAATATGTCCAGGTGCGGATCCAGGTCATCAACAAGCAATATGCGTTAACGAACGATCGTGCAGCCGTCCAGGCAGCCATGGCCACGCGAGATTACAACCAACAGGCGCTGCTGGCGGAACAAAAGAAATACCGGCTCGGTGCATCAACGAGTGCTGCTGTTTTGCAACAACAGCGAAGTCTGGCCGCGGCGGAAAATACAGTGATCTCTGACCTGGCAACCTATGCTATCGACCGTGCCAGCCTGGAGCAGGTTTTGGCTAACACACTCGAGAAGTACGGGATCAATCAGGGGGATGCAGTGACTGGGAAGATGAATTCATCGCCGATGATTCCCGGGCTCGAACCAGCCCCGAAGGCGCCGGAAGCCGGCCTGCCGCAACAACAACAGCAGCTTGAGAAAACCCGGGAGGCGCCAGCGGTGCCACCCAGTCCGATGAGTTCACCTGGCACGGCACCACCTTCTCCTCCGCCGCAGTAGACACAGGTCGTGCCTATCGCACAGCCACCTGATTCAATAGCTGGAAGAACTCCGGAAACGAGATGGCAGCGGCTTCGGCACCGTGTATCTCGGTAGCTCCTTTAGCCCGCAACGCTGCAATAGAGAAGGCCATAGCAATGCGGTGGTCGCCCCCACTTTGGATGACCGCACCGTGCAGTTCCTGCTGCCCGGGCACGTCCAGGCCATCCTCGAATTCTTCAACGGAAGCGCCCATTGCCTTCAAATTCTGGACAACAAGGGCGATGCGATCAGACTCTTTAACACGAAGCTCCTTAGCATCACGTATTCGGATGCCTCCTCGTGTGTAAGGAGCGATCGCTGCAAGTACGGGAAGCTCATCAATGAGCTGTGCTGCCAACGCACCGCTGATGACTGTTGAGCCGAGACCCTCCGGCGGCGCCTGGATCTGAACGGTGCCAATTAGCTCGCCATGCTTTTCTTCAAGATCGAGCACACTGGTACGCGCCCCCAGACTCCCAAGAACATCCAGCAGCGAGGCGCGGGTCGGGTTCAGACCCAGGGCATCAAAAACGAGGCTTGAATCTGCAAACAAGGCTGCGGCACACAGAAAGAATGCGGCAGAGGAAAGATCGCCCGGGATCACTGCGTCGATTGCTTTGAGCTTCTGACCACCCTCGATGGTGATGGATTCCGTGCCGCGATGCAGCTGCGCGCCAAAAGCCTGCAGCGCCAATTCGCCATGGTCACGTGTGCGGACAGATTCGCGCAGAGTGGTGGTGCCGGTAGCCTGCAAACCTGCAAAGAGGACGGCCGTCTTCACTTGTGCACTCGGGATCGGAGTGGAGTAATCGATGGCCTGCAGGGGGCCGCCCACAATCTCGACAGGCGCATGGCCATCTGACAGGGAGAGCCGTGCGCCCATCAGTGAGAGAGGTTTGCGCACGCGCTCCATGGGACGGCGTGAAAGGGAATCGTCACCAATCAGTGTGTAGCTGCCCGGCTGCGGTGCCAGAAGGCCGGCGAGCATGCGCATGGTCGAGCCGGAGTTGCCGCAGTCGAGTGGCACCGCGGGAGTGTGAAAGGTGCCGCCGCAGCCGACGATTGTTACGGCGGTGCCATCTCGTTCAACTTTGGCGCCGAGTGCAGCAGCGCAAGCCAGGCTGCTTGCACAATCGGCACCTGTCGAGAAATTGGTGAAGCGGGAGGTACCTTCCGCCAAGGCCCCCAGCAGGGCATAGCGGTGCGAGATACTTTTATCACCCGGCAGCCGGAGACTGCCCATCAGGCTTTTGGCGGGTTGAATCGTCTGCACAGCCGACGGGTGTGAGCCATGCAGCAGGGAATCGTTCGATTGAGACAAGGTGTTTTGCTCCAAGGGATACTGATGAGGCAGGGACAGCTTTATCGTAAATGCCAGCTATGAATTCAGCGGCTCTCGCACACGTAGAACGACCACAGTTTCATCATCAAACCGATCAAAGCCGGCCTGAAATCTGCCAACCTCGTGCATGATGGCATCGGCAAGTTCAGTAGCTGACGCGTGGATATGATCGCGCACAACTTCGATCAGTCGCTTGTCGCCGAACATCTCTCCAGCCGCGCTCTGTGCATCGACAATGCCGTCGCTGAAGAAGACGATGGCATCGCCCGGACGGGTCGAGAGCGTGAACTGCTCGTAATTTGCCTCGCGAAAAAGTCCGAGCGGAAACCCTTCCGCCTGGATCGTCTCTACCTCGCCGCCGCGGCAAAAAAGAGGCTGAATAGCTCCCGCATTGGCGATCTGCAGAGTCTGATCTTCGTCATTCCAGACAGCGTAGACCATCGTGATGTACTGCGCATCCATCTGCCGTTCCTGCAGCGAGTCGTTTAGCAGCTTGAGCATCTCTGCAGGGCTTGGACATTGCGGCGCCCCGGCGCGCATGATGCCGCTGACCAGCGCGGAGTAAAGTGCGGCGGGAGTTGCTTTGCCGCTGGCGTCGCCCAGTGCGATGCCGGTGCGAAAATCGTCATAACGAAGAAAGTCGTACAGATCGCCGCCGATCATCCGGGCCGGGAGAAAGCGCGTGGCGAACTCCGCATGGGCATGCTGCGGTTTCTTCTGCGGGAGCAGCCGCAGCTGTACTTCGCGCGCCATCGCAAGGTCATTTTCTAGGCGATGCTCCTGCTGCGCGACCCGTTGGTAAAGACGCGCATTTTCGATACTGATGGCAACAGTGGCGGCCATGGTCATCATGACGCGCTCATGCTCTTCGTTAAAAAAGCCGGGACGCGTGTGCTCCAGGTCGAGGACGCCAATCACCTTATTTTTGTAGATGAGCGGCACCACCATCTCGGAGCGGGTCTCTGCATTGACCATTTTGTAGCGTGTGTCTTTCCGGACATCCGCTACGTTCAGCAGCATGCGTTCACGCACCGCACGGCCCACCAGTCCATCAGACAGTGGCACTCGATTCGTTGAAAAGAAGCGCTCGCCGAAGCGCACTGAGAAACGCAGGTCAAGCACCTGCTCCACATCATCGATCAGAAGGATGGAAAACATCTGGTAATCGATGAGCCGGCGGAGCAGCTGACCGATCCGTTCAAAGAGCGGATCCAGTTCTAGGATTGAGGTGAGATCGCGGCTGATCTCGTTCAAAACCTCCAGCATCTCGGCCTGACGCGAGATGCGTGTATAAAGCCGTGCATTTTCGATGGCGATCGCCACCCGGGAAGCAGTCAGCTCCAGCAGGTGCATGTGCTCCGTCTGGAAAAAGTCGACCTGTTCGCTTTCAATATCAAGCACGCCGATCAGCTTGTTCTTCACCACCAGCGGCACAGCCAGCTCCGAGCGCACGCCCGGGACCGCAGCAATATAGTTTTCCGAATTAGAGACATCGTTGACGAGCACGGATTGTTTCCGCTCGGCTGCAAGGCCAACTATCCCCTGGCCGAGACGGATTCTTTTACGGTCCATCTCCGCGGAATGACCGATCTGGAAGCGCATGCGCAGATCGTTGGTGCGATCATTCAACAGCAAAATAGCGAAGATTTTGTAGTCGATAACAACGCGCACCAGCTCGGCAGTGCGGTGCATCAGCGTCTGCAGGTCAAGAGTCGTGTTCAGCGCGTTGGCCAGGCGCATCAGGAACTCGATCTGCACCGGGTCGGTCTGAAAGCGCGTTGCCAGCAGAGGTGCCGCCGGAGAGGCGGGGCGATAGTCTCCCTCGAACGCGCTGTGCAGGGCAGCGTCAGCTTCCCTCGCAGCTTCAGGTGCGCTGCTTAGCTCGTCTCCGTCCTGCTTGGGCTTGGTCATCTGGCAATCGAGTCATCATAGCGCACACCTGCCCGGCACGGACCAGTCGCGGAAGAGGTGCGCAGGGTGCCGCTGCGCGCAAACCACTGGTACCTCCGCGATCTAACCGTTCCCCTGTCGTGACTGGCGGAACTCCGCCAGGATCTGCACACCCGCACTGGAGCCCAGCCGGGAGGCACCTGCCGCAAGCATGGCTGTCGCCTCGGCCAGCGTCCGGATCCCTCCCGACGCCTTCACGCCACAGCGATTCCCTGCAACGCCTCGCAGGATGGCCACATCTTCAACCGTGGCACCATGCGTGGAAAAGCCTGTGCTGGTCTTTAGAAAGTCTGTGCCTGCGCGGATCGCAATCTCTGAGGCGCGAAGCTTCTCCTCCACAGTCAGCAGGCAGGTTTCAAGAATTACCTTCAAAATGGCACCGGCACCATGCACCACCTCAGCAACGGAACGAATGTCCTGTTCTACCTGCGCGTGCATGCCGGAACGCATCATGCCCACAGACATCACCATGTCAATTTCATGAGCGCCAAGCTTCACCATCTCGGCAGCCTCTTCCCGCTTGGTGGCCGTGATGTTGGCGCCCAGCGGAAACCCTACGACCACCCCGACCGGGATACCAGTGCCTGCAAGCGACGAATAGGCAAGCGGCACCCACACCGGGTTGACCATCGCACAGGCGAAATGATGCCGGGCCGCCTCCTCACACAGAGCAACGACTTGCGAGCGGGTCGCCTCGGGCTTTAGCAGCGTGTGGTCAATGGTTGCGGCCAGGTCGTGCTCGCTGGAGACAGGCTGTGCGGTAAATCGGGGCGTCGTAGTGGATGCAGCAAATGACATAAAGCTCCTGGATGATCCAGTTTCCGGGGAGAAGAACTCTTCTACTCCTTATAGAGTTCTGGCGGCAGGATGCAGATGTCCGGGAGATTTCTGAAGTGTTCCTGATAATCCATCCCATAACCAACGACGAACTCATTCGGAATTTCAAAACCCACATAGTCACCAACAACCTGTTCAATACGGCGCGAAGGTTTATCCAGCAGGGCAGCGACTTTGAGTGAGCGAGGCTGGTGGCCGGCAAAGTGGCGCTTGAGGAAGTTAAGCGTTAGGCCGGTATCGAGAATGTCCTCGACCAAAATGATGTTGCAGTCTTGGATTGAGCGATCGAGGTCCTTGATCAGCTGGACTGCACCGGACGTCTTGCTGCCCTTCGCGTAGCTCGATGTAGCAACAAAGTCGAACGTGCAGGTAAATGTGATCTGCCTGGCCAGGTCTGCGAGAAAGATAGCGGCACCCTTCAGCACGCCCACCAGGATGACACTCTCGCCGGCATAGTCGCGGTTGATTTGCTCGCCCATCTCGGCGACCCTTGCGGCTATCTGCTCCCGTGAGAACAGGACCGGGTAGGAGGAAGCTTCCATGTTTTTTGTGAACCTCGTCGGTGTGCCTACAGTATCCACGATCGAGGCAGGCAGATGGACGCAGTCACCGAGGTTTTACGCGAACCGAGCTATATACTTAACCAGCTTATGTATCCCTACATCCATCTCGGGCGCGTGACGATCGGAACATTCGGACTGTTGCTATGGTTCGCGGCGGTGAGCGCCGGATATGTGCTGTATCTGAACTTTCGCCGCTTTCGCGTCCAGGCCGATGCCGTCAGTGTAGTGGCCCTGACCACAGTCCTGGGCGTCATTGGCGCGAAGCTGTGGCATGTCCTCGAAACCCCCGGCCTGCTCATGCAGGATCCAGCCGGCATGATTTTCGACCGCGCCGGCTTTGCCTGGTATGGCGGCCTGGTAGCCGGCGTACTCACTCTTCTATGGCAAGGCAGGCAGGCCGGCACAGGGGCGCTCGCCATGCTCGACCTCGCTTCGCCGTCGGCTGCTATCGGCTATGGGGTGGGCCGGATCGGCTGCCTGGTTTCCGGCGACGGCGATTACGGCCAGCCGACCAGCCTGCCGTGGGCCATGAGCTTCCCGCACGGCCTGGTCCCGACGTACGCAAAAGTTCATCCAACGCCGGTTTATGAACTCCTTGCTGCCGTGGTCATCGCAGCAATCCTCTGGCGGATGGGCAGTAAGATCCCGGCCCGGCCGGTCGGAGAAATCACCGGGGCCTACCTCATTCTTTCCGGAGTGGCCCGGTTCGCAGTCGAGTTTATCCGGATCAACCCAAAAATCTATTGGGGGCTGACGAATGCCCAGGTCGCTAGTATCGGGTCCATCGCCGTCGGCATCGGGCTCATCGTCTGGGCGCGCCGCTACGCTGCAGCTAACGAAGCCCGCGCCGCCTCGCTGCCCGCGTAGCAAAGCAAATCTGCCTCTCCCGCCAGCTGGCAGGCGTACAGTATTTGAGTAAGTTTCCCAATACGATGTGAGGGATGCCTGTGAAAATTGCCGTCTTGATCGCCCGCGTTCTCCTCGGTCTGCTCTTCCTGGTTTTCGGGCTTAACTTCTTTCTTCACTTCATCCCGATGAAGCCCATGACCGGCGCTGCGGGACAATTCATGGGCGCCATGTTTGTCTCCCACTATCTACTTTTTATCGGAGCGGTGCAGGTTCTCGGCGGCGCGCTTCTCCTGGCAGGCCGGTATGTGCCGCTCGCGCTGACGATCCTCGGTCCGGTCGTCATCAATATCGTGCTCTTCCATTTCCTGATGGCACCCGAAGGCATACCAGTGGCGCTGGTCACGGCGCTCCTGTGGATCATCGTTTTTTATGGCTATCGGGCAGCATTCGCAGGAATCCTCAGCCACAGGACGATCGCCTGACAGACTGTCTTCCATCCGTATGACCAGAAGCGATTCTTTACCTGCTACAGGCTCTTCAGGTATTCCTTCGCCAGCGCGAGTTCCGGAAACAACTGTTCTTCCGCCTGGAACGTCCGTGGATGAACACAGCGGCGTCCGCGCCTGATCTTCACGGGATGCTTGAGGTGCAGCATCTCGTGATACACCAGGTATTCGATGGCATACCGCGGTGTATTGCTTCGATCGAAAACCCTGCTGACCACGATCGTGTTATGCGCAGGATCATAGTGGCCCAGTAGTCGCCTCGCCGCGACCGCGCTCCATGTCAGCTCGGGCCGCCCCAGCAATCCAAAAAAGAAGCGATGGTTCAGGCTGTCGAAGACTTCGTTCAGGTTGTAATACTCACCCTGTGGGCCCAGCATTTTCTTGCGGCCCCGCGTCTGCCGGATCAGCTCAGTCTGCCGCATCACTGGCTCGCTGGTAGTAAAGCGGCGATAGCGCCCGGTATGCAGCGGGTCAAGTTCTTTCCTATACAGTTTTGCCAGCAGGATATGCGCAATTGCATGGTGGATCGGCGTCGGTGCGCCTTCAAGAAGGTCCGAAAGACTGACGTGGATCTCTCCCGCGCGCAGGCGAATCGTGGTATTCAGGCTGGTGAATCGCCGAAAGCGTATATGAAACTGCGGCATGGGCGCACGAGGACGAAGTTGGCGATATTCCGTCTCAAAAACACTGTGCAGCGGGAGTGTCACTTCACCCTAGCCTAGCAGAATCAGCTCCGAATCCTGGAGCCGCTCAGCCCGAGACGAGATGACGGATCCCGGTATAAAAAATCCACAATCCGACTCCCAGGAACAGCACGCTTGCGAGGATGCGCAGGGTAAACTTCTGAAAGACGCGAATATCACCAAGAGCAGTCATCACGCCGGCGCCAATGCCAATGGACGCCAGGGTCAAGGCGACCAGATCCTGTAGCACCTGCAGCAGCATTTCCAAGTCGGAATCCTCTTCGTTGCCAGTCGGCTCAACGACCGATTGGATGCCGGTCACAACAAAAAGACGCAGGGACTACTTCTGACCCTTGTGCGTGGCGAAGTACTGCTCCTGCTCAGCAAGCATTTTCTTGGCGAGCTCGGTCGTGCTTTGCGCCGTGTCCAATGCGGTCTTGCGCGCAAAGTCGTAGTCGAGCGACGGCTTGGGCTCGTGCAGCGAGCTCTCCCACTTGGCACTGTGATCAACCAGCTCCTTCAGCGTCTTGCGCATATCGATGTGGCTGTCGGACGAGGTTTCGAGATTGTCCTGGAGCTCATCCGCAAGTCGCGTGAACTCTTCCATTAGGTTATGCACCTGGCCGCTGGGACGCTGCGCACGCACGTTTCCCGCGATCCGGTGGATCTCCGATGTGCGCTCCTCGATAAACTTCATGTACAACTTGACGCGCTGGACCGGATCGGCTCCCGTATCCCGCACCTGTTCCACCTGGTCGTTGGTGAGCGGATCCTTATTGGCCTGCGCAGCCAGAGTCCCCTGCAGACCAAGAGCCAGTAGTGCGGCCAGCAGCAGGCAAAACCTGCGTGCGAAGATCATCGACCTGTGACCATGAACAGGATTCATCGCCACCAGCATACCTCACCTGGTTCGCGCCAGTATGCCCTGCCTGTCACGCAGAATCGCTATGCAGCCATGTCACCAAACGGCTTAACTGCATCGATCATGCCTGGATCGCATCGAACGTGCAGTTACCGGGTGTTGCTGACCTGGCAACCCGTGCAGCCGGGAGAAACGCTTTGCAGATTGGCATCGACAGCTTCGCCGCAGCGATTACTGATTCCTCAACAGGTCTGACCATCACGCCAGCCGACCGGATCAGCAACCTGCTTGAAGAGATTGAACTGGCAGATCGTGTCGGGCTGGATGTCTTCGGTATCGGCGAGCATCACCGGCCCGAATATTTGGACTCCGCCCCTCCCATTCTTTTGGCAGCAGCCGCAGCAAGAACCAGCCGCATCCGGCTCACCAGTGCCGTGACCGTGCTGAGTGCGGCCGATCCGGTAAGGGTCTTTCAGGAGTTCGCCACGCTCGACCTCATCTCGCGTGGCCGTGCAGAAATTGTCGCCGGACGAGGCTCGTTTATCGAGGCGTACCCGCTCTTCGGCCTGGCTCTTGAAGATTACGACTCGCTCTTCATCGAGAAGCTGGAGCTCCTTCTGAAGATCCGCGAGAAGACCAACATCACCTGGTCGGGAAAACATCGCGCACCGCTCACCGGCCAGGGCGTCTATCCACGGCCGCTGCAGGCAGAATTGCCAATCTGGGTAGGAGTTGGCGGTACGCCGCAATCTTTCGCCCGCGCCGGTGCCCTGGGTCTGCCATTGATGGTTGCTATCATCGGCGGTGAGCATGCCCGCTTCCGGCCGCTGGTCGACCTTTACCGGGAAGCCGGACGGCGGGCCGGACACTCACCCGAAAAGTTGAAAGTGGGCGTACACTCCCTCGGCTTCCTTGGCGATACCACGGAGCAGGCGGCCAACGACTACTATCCTGGCTACGCAGATGCCTTTACGAAGATCGGCAAAGAACGAGGCTGGCCGCCCGTGACCCGGCGCCAGTTCGACGCACTCCGCGGGCCGCAGGGAGCACTCCTGATCGGCGATCCGGAGACCGTGGCGCAGAAAGCATTATTTGTGAATGAAGTACTCGGCGGCATCTCGCGACTCACCTTCCAGATGACCGTCGCAATGCTGCCGCACGAAAAAATGCTCAGATCGATCGAGCTGCTTGGCACAGAAGTGGCGCCGCGCGTCCGCAGCTCACTCGAAAAGCCGCTGGCCTGATCATCAGGATATTCGAAGCACCGAGTCGTCCGGCACCCTGTAATCGCAACCGCGTCTGACCGTGCTTACTTCTTGAAGACCTGCATCATCAGCTCGGTCTGTACCTGGTCAAGCTGCTTCAGTGTCGCCTCGACTGCCGGGCGGTCATCAGCTTCTGCCGAGTGCAGAATTTCCTTCAACCGAAACGCGGTGTGCTCCACCAGGATCTGCGCATTCTTCAGCCGCTTGCTGTCGCTCGCAACATCCATGTGAATCTTTTGCGCGTATTCGTGCACTGACTTCAACGTCGAGCGCGCATCGTCGCCGGCTGTCATCTGGCGGCCCGCCAGTTCAGTCATCTGGTGAACCAGCTCTGCATAAAGAAAGCACTGGTCGCGCGCCGCTGCATGGTCGGCCCGGGCAGCCAGCGCGCCCATGCTCAGCGAGTCCGGAACCTTTTCATCCACAGCGTAGCTTGTGCCGGCAGAGGCCAGCATGAAGACGGAGAGTAGGGATGCTGCGACGATCCGCATGATGCACCTCCGCTTGCGCGGCAAGTCAGAAGGGTCGTTTAATGTGCCTGCCCGAGAGCCACAAGCCGATGCTTGGCCTGCCACTCCTGGTCCGGGAATTTACCGTTGGCAGCTGCCAGAAACTTCTGGTAATACGCTGTCGCCGGCCTTACCTGATGCAGTCTATCGTACGACGTTGCCCACAGAAACAATGTCGTGGGCGTATCTTCCGCCAATTTTGCTCTGGTGGCAAGACTCTTCAGTACACCTTCATCATCATGAAGTTCGGAATCCGCAAAGGCCAGCCCGTTCCACGCATCCAGGTCGGTTGAACGCAGGCGCACCGCGTGTGCGAATGCATCAGCTGCTTCACTGTACCGTTTGGCGATGATCAGGGTGTGGCCGTCACTGATCAGTAGATCGGCATCATCGGGGTGGGACTTTAAAAGTTTCGCGAACAAAGGTTCTGCTTTGTCAGCAAGATGCGCCGTCAGGTAGGCGTCACCCAGCATCCGGGTCGCCGCTTCATTCTCCGGCTCCGCCGTGTGCAGCTTCTCAAGCGCCGTCACCGATTCGCCTGCCTTACCCTCGGCAGCCAGCAGGGAAGCAAGCTGCATATTCAGGCCTGGATCCTCCGGAATCCGGGTCAGCGCAGCCCGTAAAAGAGACTCAGCTTCGTCATACCGCTTTTGTTGTAGAAGGACATGAGCAAGCCCGGCCATGCCCTCGACCGAGTCCGGCTGATGCGCCAGCAGCTGCCGGTAGCTGGCTTCTTCTGTCGCTGCATCGTCATTGGCAGCCGCAATGCGCGCCGTCAGCAACAGGTCGCCGTTCGTTTCCGGAGACAGCTTCAATGCCTGCAGCAGTGCCGTCTTCGCCTCGGCCGCATCCGCTGCGTCCGCGTTGCCGTCATGCGCCATGCTGATATCAAGTTGTGCCAGGGCTCGCCATGCCCGTGCCTGGGCTTCCTTCGCACCGTCCGACCCGGTAGGCCCGGCAGGCTGCAGCTCTGTCGCCGCCTTCAGCTGCTCATGAGCTTCCGGCTTACCCTCCCGTGCAAGCTGCAGGCCAAGCGCCAGATGCGATTCAAACTGTTGCGCATCCGCCGCAATCGCCTTACGATACTCAGCCTGCGCTTCTATGTCCTGGTCAAGCGCCTCGTCGATAAAGCCGAGATCGTACAAGGCGCGCGCGTCCGTACTGTTTGACTGCAGGTACACCAGCAATTCAGACTTCGCCGCCTGGTACTGCCGCGCTGCAATCTTGTCTTCAATCGCGGCCAGCGGAGCGGCGATCGTCAGCCCCTTCGCCCCGGAGGTCTGGGCCGGTGCTGGCGTGCCCGGTGCCTCGGTCCCTGGAGGCAGCGTCTGTTGTGCTCCCAACGGCAACGCGAGCGATACAACAAGCAGCGTGAGGTAGTACAGCGAAGCCACCTAAACTGTCGCTTCCTGCCGGCTGCTTAGAACGCGAGCTAGCCAGTGGCCCGTATGCGAGCCCTCGGTCGCTGCAATCTGCTCCGGTGTACCGACGGCAACCACCTGGCCGCCCGCAGATCCGCCTTCCGGACCCATATCAATTACCCAGTCCGCGGACTTGATCACGTCCAGGTTGTGCTCAATGACGATCAACGAACCACCAGCATCGATCAGGCGGTGAAACGCAGCCAGCAGCTTGCCCACATCATCAAAATGCAGTCCGGTTGTCGGCTCGTCCAGGATGTACAGTACCCGCGATTTCGTCTTTGCTGTCGACCCGTCCTTCGCCGTTGCGCCCCGGCTGTTCGCCAGGTGAGAGGCCAGCTTCACGCGCTGTGCTTCTCCGCCGGAAAGCGTGGTCGCCGACTGGCCCAGCCGCACGTAGCTCAAGCCCACTTCATTCAGCACCGCCAGCTTGTCCAGGATCTTCGACTGACCCGCAAAGAAGCGCAGCCCCTCTTTCACCGACATATTCAAAACGTCGTAGATACTCTTGCCCTTGTACTTGATCTCAAGCGTCGACGTTTTGTAACGAGTACCATTGCACTCTTCGCAGGGAAGTTCCACATCCGCCAAAAATTGCATTTCGACCGTCACCGTGCCATCGCCGCTGCAGGTATCGCAGCGTCCGCCAGGCACATTGAAGCTGAAGAAGCCCGGCCCGTAATTGCGCCGCTGAGCTTCCGGCTGCGAAGCAAACAATTCGCGGACTGCATCGAACGCCTTGATATACGTCACAGGATTAGAGCGCGGCGTGCGGCCGATTGGCGCCTGGTCCACCAGGACAATGTCGTTCAAGCGCTCGGCACCTTTCAGCTCCTTATAGAGCCCCGTCGGATCGCCGCCTTCCGTCTGGCCGAGTGCATGCGCGACTGCCTTGAACAGCACATTGTGCACCAGGGATGACTTGCCGGAACCCGACACTCCCGTGATGCACACCAGCATATTCAACGGGATTTCAATATCGACGCCGCGCAGATTGTTAACCCGTGCGCCCTTGAGAGTAAGCATCTCGGCATTGCGGCCCGTCTGTGGCTGCCGCCGCCGCTGTGGCACCGGAATGGTGAGCACGCCACTCAGATATCTCCCGGTCAGCGAATCCGGATTGTGCTCGACTTCCTCAACCGTTCCGGCCGCAAGCAGCTTGCCGCCATATTCGCCCGCTCCCGGACCAAGGTCCATCAGGTAGTCCGCGGCGCGCAGCACATCCGGATCATGCTCAACCACAAGAATGGTGTTGCCGAGGTCACGAAGATTCTCAAGAATCCGAATCAGCTTGGCTGTATCGCGCGTGTGCAGACCGATCGAAGGCTCGTCCAGAACATACAGCGCACCCACGAGCCGTGAGCCGAGCGACGTGGCCAGTTGTATGCGCTGCGCTTCTCCACCTGAAAGCGTCGAAGCAAGGCGGTCGAGTGTCAGGTAGTCCAGTCCTACTGCGTCGAGGAAGCTCAATCTCTGGTGCACCTCATGCAGGATCGTGCCGGCGATCGCATGCTGTTCGGGCGTGAGCTTCAGCTCGGCGAAGAATTTGTGCGCGTCAGTGATAGTCAGCGCGGCAGCCTGGCAGATATTTACAGCGTCACTCCCGGTGCCCAGGCGGACAGCGCGCGCTTCGGCCCGCAGCCGCTGCCCTTTGCAATCCGGGCAGGTGGCGTAACCACGGTATTTGCTCAACATCACGCGCACGTGCAGCTTGTACTTCTTGCGCTCCATCAATGCGAAAAATCCGTGCACGCCCACAAAGCCGCCGCTGCCGTCGAGCAGAAAGGCCTGGTCGCCCGGCTCCAGCTCAAGCCACGGCACATCCAGCGGGATGCCGTGCTGTTTTGCCACGCGCTTCATCTCGGTCTGATAAGGCGTGTACTTTGGTCGCGTCCAGGGATCGATCGCGCCCTCGGCAAGTGTCTTCGTCTTGTCGGGAATGATCAGGTTGAGATCGAAATCGATCGTGTTGCCAAAGCCCTGGCAGCGCGGGCACGCGCCGAACGGATTGTTGAACGAGAAGAGTCTCGGCTCAGGTTCGCGATAGAGTCGGTGGCAGCTCTTGCATTCAAACTCGCGCGAGAACCGTATGCGCTGCCGCGGAGTCGTTTCGACTTCCCCTTCCGCCATGCGCGGAACAATCTCGAAGACGACCTCTCCTCGTTCGCGATAAGCGATCTCTGCGGCGTCGACGATCCGCGCACGGTTTTCCGGCGAGACCGCGATCCGATCGATAAGAATGTAGACGGGATTGGTCTCCGGTTGAGAGAAGTCGACATCGATCAGCGACTCTGGCGAGGAAAACTCATAAATCCGGCCGTCCTGGTAAAGCCGATTGAAGCCAAGTCTGCGCAGCTCCGCAAGCCGTTCTTTCAACGACTCGGAAATCGACGGAACTGCGGCCTGCTTGGCTGACGACTTCTTCGTGGCACGCTTCTTTATGCCTGGCCGCGGATGATCTTCAACCGTGGCATCCACTGAAGAAAGTGGCTGGCGGGGCTCGACGGGGAAGAGCGCGTGCAGCCGAATGCCTTCGCCGAGACCAAGAATGCGCTCCGCAATCTCATCTACCGAATCGCGCTTGACGATCCCATCGCAGGCTATGCAGTGCATGGTGCCGCAGCGCGCATACAACAGCCGCATGTAATCGTAGATCTCGGTTGCCGTGGCGACCGTCGAGCGGGGATTGCGCGTCTGGTTTTTTTGTTTGATCGCGATCGCAGGTGCCAGCCCGTCGATCAGGTCGACATCCGGCTTCTCGATCCGCTCCAGAAACTGCCGCGCATAGGCCGACAGTGATTCGACATACCGCCGCTGCCCCTCGGCATAAATCGTATCGAACGCCAGCGAAGACTTGCCCGACCCCGAAACCCCGGAGACCACAGTCAGCTTGCCATGCGGAATCTCGCAATCAATATTCTTGAGATTGTGCGTCCGCGCACCGCGAATGATGATGCTGTCAGTCAAGGCTGCTCCTGTGGCAATTATAGGAGCGTTTCACAGTCCCCGTTGGCGCTCGGTCAAGACATCAAAATCAACTCAGCAGGCGAGCCTTTTGACCTTGCTTTCTCACTAATGTGACGGCCTTTTTGTCGAAGGAAACAAAAGTCCCACCGCCCAGCCGGTCGACCTCGTGGGCAAGCAAGCCGTCGGCAAAATCTCCAGCTTGGTTCAACATGGTTAGACCGGTCTCGACAGCAGCGCGGTCCACCACTACATTGCCTGTATTCAGCAAGGCTGTGACGGCAGCGGAAATGTCCTGCAGCGGCAACCCGTAGACGCTGCGAAGGACCCAGACAAACTCTCATAGGCAGGGAAGAGTGATGGCAATCAGGTCTGCTTCCCTCAACAACTTCGATGCGGCTTCTGCCTGCGCCTCATCATCCTGCACGACCGCCCGAATGAGAATGTTGGTGTCGACGGTAACATTCATCCCTTCGGATCGGCACGGTCGCCGCTCCATCCTGCGGTAGCAGCCCGGTTGATCTCTTCCAGCGTCGCAACCTTCTTCGTTCGGCCGCCAGCAGGCCAATGAAATCAGTGATCGCTCCGGCCGGCCGTTGCGCTTTCAGAGCGATCCTGCCGCCTGGAAGCCTATCGAGCACAATCTTCTGCCGAGGCTCAATGCCGAGATGTCGCAGCACATCCTTGCGGAAAGTGACCTGTCCGCGTGCCGTGACTGTCAATTCATCCATCTATCACCTGTAATGCAGAAATGCATTACATATGCAGGGTGTCTGCTTGACCTAGCTGATCTCACTGCCTCGGTCAGTCCTGGCACTCCGGAACGCATCGACCATCAACAGCAGCCCGCCGATCACAATACATGAATCCGCCACGTTGAAGTCCGGCCAGTGATAATGCCAGCTTCCCAGGTGTAGCTGCACTTCAAGAAAGTCAGTTACGTAACCGACATGGATACGATCCAGCGAATTCCCGATCGCTCCGCCCAGCACCAGCGCCAGCGCCACAGACGTTGGCGTAATGCGGCGGCCAAGTCTCATCAGCATCACAAACACGACGGCCGCGGCAAGGAGAGAAAAAGCTACCAGCGCCCAGCGCACCTTCTGCGGGGAAGAGCTATCGCCGAAGAGCGAGAAGGCCGCGCCGTTGTTGTAGACGTGTGACAGCCGGAAGGTGTGCGGAATAACTGGAATGGTGCGACCGACGGGCAGATGTTTTTCGATCCACTGTTTGCTCAGCCGGTCCGCCCACAAAACCAGCATCGAGAGCGCAAGTAGCCAGCCGCGCCAGTCCTTCTGCCGGATCAAGCTCGCCGGCTCGTGCCGCCCCTCGTTCACTTCCAGTGTCATCAGGCTGCTCCCTCTTCTGCAGTCATCGGAGGGAAGCCGATCGCGTCGAG
>CAZZYN010000009.1:64536-75401 GCA_964658265.1 uncultured Acetobacteraceae bacterium
ACCACTGGCCACCGCGCATCTTCACCCACGTGGGTCGAGTAGTTCCAGCAGCGTTCGCACTTCGTGCCATCCGCAGGCAGCGTCTCGGCATAAATCGCCGAAGCTGCATCGTTCGCGTTCGTCTTTTGTGCCCTGCCCACTTCCACTTGCGAAACGTTCAGCAGTTCTTTCAGGCAGCCCTGGTAAGTGTGAGCAAGCGAAAGTAATTCTTCAGGCAGCTCCAGGCGCAGCTTTGCTTCGAGAGCCTTGCCGATACTGCCCCCCTTGCGCGCTTCCTCGAGACTCTTCATCGCCACATCACGGATCATCAGCAGTTCGGTCCAGTCGGCGGCTATCCGTGCAGTATCCACCGCAAACTCCGGCGCGATCAGTACATCGGGCAGTAGAAAGTGTGCGAGATGAACACTGCTCTCCCGCTGCGCCGTGCCCGGAAGGTAGCCCCAGATTTCTTCCGCGGTGAAGCTGAGGATCGGGGCAATCAGCCGAACTAGCGCTTCTGTAATCGTCCAGAGAACGGTCTGCGCCGAGCGTCGCGCCGGATCGGTCGGCGCGAAGGTATACATGCGGTCTTTCAATACATCGAGATAGAGCGAGCTGAGGTCGACCACGCAGAACTCGTTGATAGCCTGGTAGACGCGATGAAACTCGAAGGCCCCGTACCACTTGGTTACGCGCTCCGTCAGTTCGCGCAGACGCACCAGCATGTACTGGTCAATCGGCTGCAGCTGCGTCCAGCCCACGGCATGTTCGCGCGGTTCGAACTTGTCGAGATTTCCCAGCAGAAAACGAAACGTATTACGCAGCTTGCGGTAGTTATCGGCCACGCGCTGCATCAGCGTTTCACTTGCGGCAACGTCTTCCCGGAAATCGACAGAGGCCACCCACAGGCGAACGATCTCGCCGCCGAGACGCTTCGCCACGTCAACCGGATCGACTCCATTACCGAGCGATTTCGAAAATGCACGCCCCTGTTCATCGAGTGTCCAGCCGGAGGTCGCCACCGTTTTGTACGGCGCAGCTCCGCGGATCGCGACTGACGTCAACAGGGAAGAGTGGAACCAGCCGCGATGCTGATCGCCGCCTTCGGTATAAAGGTCGGCCGGCCAGTGAAGTTCAGGATCAGCTTCCAGCACAGCATGCCAGCTGGCGCCGGACTCGAACCAGACATCGACAATATCCATCTCCTTGCGGAACTCGCCATGACCGCAGGAGGGACAGGCAAGTCCATCCGGCAGCAGCTGCGCGGCATCGTGGACATACCACGCATCCGCACTCTCCTTCGCGAACAACTCGACGATACTGCGGTTGACCGCCGGATCCTTCAGCGGCTTCTGGCACTTCTGGCAGAGGAACACAGCAATCGGTACGCCCCAGATACGCTGGCGGGAGATGCACCAGTCCGGACGCGTCGCGATCATGTTCGAGATGCGTTCCTCGCCCCACGCCGGATCCCACTTCACCTGCTTGATTGCGTTTAGAGCCAGCTGCCTGAAAGTCGTCTCGCCTCCACCCGGCCCGGCCATTGGCGTCTCCATACCGATGAACCATTGTTCGGTAGCCCGGAAAATGACCGGGTTATGGCAGCGCCAGCAGTGCGGATAGGAGTGGTAGATGTCGTTGCGGCCCATCAGCGCGCCGCGGGCTTCCAGCAGTCCGATAATCGGCGCATTCGCCTTGAACACTGTGAGACCGTCGTACTCCGGCAGGCCATTCTGGATGCGGCCCGCATTGTCGACGAAACACGTCTGATCGAGGCCATACCGCGCACCGGTATAAAAGTCGTCAGCACCATGCGCGGGTGCCGTGTGCACTGCGCCTGTACCCTGGTCGGCCGTGACGTAATCTGCGTTGACGCCGACAATGGAGCGTTCCAGGAACGGGTGCTGAAAGGTCGTCCGTTCGAGCGCCGCGCCCTCGAAGCGAGCGATTTCGACCGCAGCTTCCAGCTTGCAGGCCGCCTTCACTGCTTCGGCCAGTGCCTCGGCAACAATGTAGACATTGCCGTCCGTATTCTCGAGCGCGACATATTTAAAGTCCGGATGGAAAGCGATCGCAAGCGACGCGGGCAGGGTCCAGGGTGTTGTCGTCCAGATGATCGCGTATACAGGTCTACCCGCCAACCCTGCGTCGAGCGCGGAGGCGTCCGACGTCAGCGCGTAGCGGACATACACGCTGGGCGATGTGTGCATCTCGTACTCGACTTCAGCCTCTGCCAGCGCGGTGCGGTCATGGATGCACCAGTACACCGGCTTTAGCCCCTTGTAGACAAAGTCCTTCTCGAAGAATTCGTAAAAGGTCTCAACAATCTTCGACTCGTATTGATTGGACATCGTGAGATACGGATCATCCCAGCGTCCAAAAACCGCGATGCGCTCGAACTGGGATTTCTGCAGATCCACATACTTCTGCGCATACTCGCGGCAGGCGCGGCGCACCGCCACCGGATCCATCTCCAGCTTCTTGCGGCCGAGCTGCTCATCCACCTTGATCTCGATCGGCAAACCATGGCAATCCCAGCCCGGCACATAGGGGGCATCAAAGCCGGCCATGGTTTTTGACTTCACTACAAAGTCCTTCAGCGACTTATTAAGAGCGTGGCCGAGGTGGATCGGGCCATTTGCGTACGGCGGACCGTCATGCAGGATGTACTTCGGGGCACCAGCGCGAGCCGCCCGGATCTGGCCGTAAATGCCCCGCCTGGCCCACTCTTCCAGCTGCGCCGGTTCATTCTGAGGCAGGTTCGCCTTCATGGGAAATTTGGTCTGTGGAAGGAGAAGCGTCGCCTTGAGCGGCGTTGAGGACATTGGTTCACCCTGCTTTATGGTGTTGATTCGCTGTAGCCTTATTCCTGATTCTATTAGGAATAACCCAGAGAGTGCAGGGTCGGCGCCTCTAGCGAGCAACAGGAAAGGAACGATCTGCAGGGTTCGTGACTAATAAGCGCACTCAGCCGTCTATCTGGAAAGCCGTTCCTGTCCGTATTGGGTGATCAACAGCTTCCGGCAGCAGGTTGTCTGCGGGTCGCCAGGATCTTCCGGTACGAATTTGCAAAAAGTACTTCCTTTGGTGCACACAACTTTAGGCTTACAGCAGACAGCAGGGTAAACGGTCGTTCATAATAGGAGTTACTGGGTTGGTTGCCTTTAGGCCACTCCCCGGACCGAATCGATATGGCGAATCAGCTCTTAACACCCCCGGATCTCGAATCGAACGACGAAGCGTCACGTTCTCGGCTGCCTGAACCGCATTTCGCGGACGAGATCGTTGTGGAGTCCACCTGGCAGTCCATGGTCTCCAGTGTTCGGGAGATCATCTCGCCAAAGAAGCTGCCGCCACTCGAACTCACGTCCACGCCCATCCCGGTCAATGACCCCTTCGCCGTCAAGCGCGATCCGGTCTCCTCCGGCGTCTCCATAGGCGTTCACGTCCTCATCATCGCGCTCATCGGCTGGTTCATTTACCTGGCGCACCTGCACATCAAGCCGATCAAGAAGCCGGAAGTCGTCACCGCCATTGATGTCCCGCAGTTCATGCCGATTGCCCCCAACGCGCAGAAGATGGGCGGCGGCGGCGGCGGCGGCTCGCATGACATTATCCAGACCCCTAAGGGTCGTCTGCCCAAATTCGAAAAGGATCCGATCACCCCGCCCATGGTGATCGTGAACGAAAAACCAAAGCTCGCCGTAGAACCGGCAATCAAGATGCCGGACAATATTCAGCAGCCGCCCAGTGCACTGCCTGACCTTGGCAATCCGAAGACCAACGTGGTCGGCGCGCAATCGAACGGCACAGGTTCGGGCGCCGGCATGGGCACCGGCCGTAACGGCGGCATCGGCTCCGGTAACGGAAATGGCTTCGGCAACGGCAGTAACGGCGGTACCGGCGGCGGCCTCTTCCACGTCGGCGGTGGCGTCTCTGCCCCCCAGCTCATCTACTCTGTCGACCCTGAGTTCTCCGACGAAGCACGGCGCGCCAAGTACCAGGGTGTCTGCGTCGTCTCGGTCATCGTCGATGCACAGGGCAATGTCCAGCGGCCGCATGTTTCCCGTCCGCTCGGCATGGGTCTCGATGAAAAGGCAATCGAAGCCGTCAAGCAGTATCGCTTCAAGCCAGCACAGATGCAGGGTCGTTCGGTACCCGTCGAGATCTCTGTAGAGATCAACTTCCGCATCTACTGATCCGCATCACAGGAAGGCCGGGCCTGCGCTCTCATCAGCGCAGGCCTTCTCTTTGCCGCCGCCGCCACACACTACGCTGATCCGCGTAACAATCCTCTCAACCGGTTGGTATAGTTGTGCCATGACACAGATGGACGTGAAGTTCCGCTATGAGCATCACCCGACCGAAGACTCAATGCTGGCCATCAGCAAGTTGAAAGAGGTCTATGGCATCCGCAGGGTGCTGATTGATGAAGAGTGGAAAATCATTACAGTAGAATACGATGCGACCCGTCTGACCGTGCCCGTCGTCGAACAGATGCTTCGGCGCGGAGGCATCGACATCGTGGAGCGTATGCCGCTGATCCCCGTTCAGCCCGAGCCCGAGCCAACTCCCGCCAGCTAACTGCTACTCGTCATTCTCGTCAGCGAAGGCAATCACCGAATCATTGGTGTCGCTGGCACGTAGTCCAGCCAGGATCCGGCTATGCCCCTGGCGCGTTTCCGTGACCGAGAAAGAGACCCGCTCCAGCCCCGCGATATTGTCGCGGTCAATCACATGCAGCCGCTGGCCGTCTGCATCGAGCACCTTGAGAACGGCCGCGAACATACGATGCCGCGCTGCCTCCCGCTCCTCTGCCTCCGCGTCCGCCTGCGCTGGTGTAGTTGTCTGCTTCGCCAGCGCCATGCCAATATCTGCTCGCACTTCATACAGCATCGGATAGCGCTTCCATCCCAGCCGCGCTTCGAACGCGCCAATGGCCTGCAGCGAAATCAGGACGATCCCTGTCGCAAACGCAGCCTCGAAATAAAGGCCGGCACCGCAGGTCATGCCGATAGCAGCCACCACGAACACAGATGCGGCACTGGTCAAACCAAGTACGCGATTCTTGGTATGGAGAATCAGTCCCGCACCCAGGAAGCCGATACCCTGCACGATATTCGAAGCAACGCGGCTCTTATCCTGGGAGTCGCCCGCCAGCGCTGCACCCATCAGTGTGAACAGTGCGGCACCCATACAAATGAGCATGTTCGTGCGTAGACCGGAGTCTTTGTGACGCCACTCCCGCTCCAGCCCCACGATGCCGCCCATGGCACACGCCATCAACAACCGGGGCACAGCTGCCTCGGTCAGAACAACGTGCTCGATCGATGAGAGATGGAACGGACTGACGACGATCACTGAGCGAGCATAGTACCAGCTCCGCTCATTTCCGAATGCATCGCGCCGGTTGGTGAATCGCCCGGACTTTGGTATTCTTTGTGAGTTGCAGGGACGCGCCCATAGCTCAGCTGGATAGAGCGATTGACTACGAATCAATAGGCCGGAGGTTCGACTCCTTCTGGGCGCACCATCTTCCAGCATCCCCCCAAGTAGACTTCCACTTCTCGCTCCGTATCTGCAAAGCCATCTCTAAAATCCCATCCTCGCGTGCCTTCCACTGGCATGGCAGAGTATGATCGGCGACGAATCTCGTTGGAGGATTGCGCTTGCTGAATCGACGAAGCTTTTTAATTGCAGGTGGATTAACTGCTCTTGCCTCCGGCCGGGCCTTTGGCTCAAATGACACGATCCGTCTTGGCGTAATCGGCGCTGGCGGCCGCATGAAGAGTCTTATGGATGCAGCCGACAAAGCAGGCGGAAGCCAGATCGTCGCAGTCAGCGATGTCTACGGGCCCCACCGCGATGCCGTGAAAGAGCGAACCAATGGTCAGGCCACCACCCATCTGCATTACCAGGAAGTTCTGGCACAGCAGGTCGACGCTGTTCTGATTGCCGCTCCCGATCACTGGCATGTCCCCATGGCGCTCGACGCCCTCGCAGCAGGCAAAGACGTTTACCTTGAAAAGCCCGTGACCCACAACATCGAAGACGGCGCGAAGCTGACGCATGCCGTCCGCACCAGCAAAAAAATCCTGCAATGCGGCATGCAGCAGCGAAGCTGGTCCCACTTCCGGGACGCCGTCGATCTGATCCAGGGCGGCAGTATCGGCCGGGTCGCCCAGGTCCGTACCTACTGGTGGCAGAATTATCAGCGCAGCTGGATCGCGAAACCGCTGGACCCGCAGCAGCTGGATTGGAAACTATGGCTCGGCTCAGCACCGGATCAGCCCTTCAGCGATGAAAAATATAGCCACTGGCGCTGGTACTGGAACTTTGGCGGCGGTGCCATGACTGACCTCTTCGCGCACTGGATCGACGTTGTCCACTGGGCCATGAAGACAGACCAGCCACGCACCGCGCAGATGCTGGCAGACAAATATATCTTCGACCAGTGGGACTGTCCGGACACCATCCAGGCCGCCTTTCGCTATCCCGGTTTCGACGTGGTGTACGAAGGCATGATGGCCTCGTCCATCGATGACGGCGGTCTGGAGTTTCGCGGAACCGACGCCACGCTGAAGCTCGATCGCAGCGGCTTCCAGGTCTACCGCGAAGGCATGCAGAAGGGTGACAATCCAGTCCTCACCGCGAAAAGTTATCGGGATGGCACCATCTCGCATATGGAGAACTTCTTCGAATGCCTGCGCAGCCGGCAGGAACCGAATGCGCCCGTCGAGGCCGGAGTTGCTGCCGCACGCGCAGGGCAGATCGGCAATCTCGCCTATCTGCATGGCGGGCAGATGACGTGGCCCGCCAGGGCGTCTGCGTAAACGCAGTTGTTTGCTGAAGTCAAACAACGCCTGTAATGCTTTTGTCTGCGCGGGTCAGCAGGGTATAAATGGGATTGTCGATGGCCGGAAACACACTGTAGCTTGTCCATATCCGGGTATGAGCACAAAGCTTCTCGGATGAAACAAAGCCTGTCATCGACAACGACGTTCCTGAAAGCTGGATCACGCTGACATCGGCAAACCACAGATCATGACAGACCTTCCGGGCAGCAACGGACACAAGACGGAGCCGTCAAGCATTCGCTGGGGCATCATCGGTGCGGGTGATGCCTCAACGCGATTTGCTGAAGGACTCAGGTACGTCCCGTGTACCTCCGTTGGAGCCGTCTGGACCCGGCGCCTGGCTCGGGGAGAAGCATTCGCCGCGGAGTTTGGCGGACATGCCGCTTCCACCCTCGATGAACTGCTCTCGTCTCCCATCGACGCGGTTTACATCGGTACCCATCCTGACAGCCACTTCGGCTTCTCACTCGCCGCGCTCCGAGCCGACCGGCACGTCCTGTGCGAAAAGCCATCCATGCTCAACGAGCAGGAGCTCGATATCGTCCTCAGCGACGCTACAGCTCGCAAACTCCTGTTCATGGAAGCGATGAAGCCGCCCTTCTTTCCGGTCTACCGGCGGCTCCGCCAGCAACTGGCAGATGATCCGATCGGGCAGGTCGGATATGTGCGTGCCGGCTCGTCGCTCGCCGACATTCCTGCCAGCCACCCGCTCTTCGACGCCAACCGTGGTGGCGGCAGCCTCCTCGGCATCGCGCCCTATGAGGCGTTCCTCGCCCTGGACTGGCTCGGTCCCGTTCTGAGTATCCAGACGCTCGGCCGCCTCAATGGCAGCAGCGGGTCCAGGCACAACGCCTCCAGTGTCGACGTCTGGGCCAGCCTCCAGACCGAGCATCAACACGGCTTCTCGCAGCTCTATTGCGGTTTGGGTCTGCACGGCCACGGGGATGCGCTGCTGGCCGGACCCCTCGGGAATGTAGCGATCCCGGCCAAGTGGTGGAACCCGGCTGCCGCAACCGTTCGCTATCTGGACGGGCGCGTGGTCGAACTCGCCGAACCGATCGTCTCCAGCGGCTTTAATTACGAGACCGAACACTTCTGCGAACTATTGCGGACCGGCAGACGCGAAAGCCCCGTGATGACCCATTCGATGTCGAGACAGATGATGCGCATCCTCGATCGCGCCCGCGACACCCTCGGTCTCGTCTACCCGCAGGAGCTGAGCGCACAGATCCGCTGAAGCCCTCAAAGGTGGCTGAGGTAATTCACAATCTCGGGGCTGACCCAGTCCTGCGAAGAAATGAATTTCCGTCGGATCAGTCCCTTCTGATCGACCACGTAGGTTTCCGGAAAGCGGGACGTTCCAAACAACTCGTTCACGTGGCGCTCAGGATCTTCAACTGTCAGCAGATTTAGTGGATGCAGCTGCAGAAATCGCTGATAAGCATCCGTATCTTCGTCAACCGAGATAGCCAGCACCACCACCTGCGGCATGGTCTTCTGCAAAGCCTGCAGCGAGGGCAGCTCTTCCAGGCAGGGCGGGCACCAGGTCGCCCAGAAATTTACCAGGACGATTTTGCCGCGGTAATCCCTCAGGTTCACCACCTTTGCCCCGTCCTTCAACGTGAAGTCCGGTGCCGGCTTGTCCATGTGGACTGGATGGTCGCCGCGATCGCAGCCAGCCAGCAGCAGCAGGCTGAGACACGCTTGAACGCACGTCGAATGCAGTAACCAGGTGCGGCGCAATGGAACGATCCTCTCCAGAAGAATACATTGGACGCGATCAAGCAGACCAAGCCAGCACATTGACGATCTTTCATCCCGCGACCGCAATACGAGTCTTTTACGGTGCGCGTAGCATCTGTGTCAGAGCCTATGATCCTGCTGACTCGAAAAGCCGAATTCGCTGCCGCACACTACTACTGGGTCGACCAGTGGAGCGACGCGGAAAATGAACGTGTCTTCGGAAAATGCGCCAACCGCCACGGACACGGACATAACTACACCCTCGAGGTGACGGTTGCCGGCGAAGCAGACGCCGTCACCGGATTTGTCGTCGACCTGAAACGTCTGAAGGACCTCATCCAGGCACAGGTTCTGAATATCTACGACCATCGCCATCTCAATCTCGAAGTGCCTGAATTCAGACACCGCATTCCGACTGCCGAAAACATCGCCATCAGTATCTGGGAGCGGCTCGCAGCGCCCATCGAGAACGAACTGCCCGGAGCCCGTCTTCATCAAATCCGGATCTACGAGATGGCCGACCTCTTCGCAGACTACTTCGGACCATCCTCCGGCGAGGAGAACCGCCAGTGATACAAAAAGCCAGTTTTTCGCGGCGCTATCGCTTCAGTGCCTCTCATCGCCTGCATGTCGATGCCTTCAGTGATGCAGAGAATCGCGACACCTTCGGCAAATGCAACAATCCGCACGGCCACGGTCACAACTACACACTGCAGGTCACAGTCACCGGTGCCGTGCATCCTCAAACCGGGATGGTCGTCGATCTCGTCGCCCTGGATGCACTTGTCAAAGAGCGCGTCGTCGAACGATTCGACCTGCGCAATCTCAACCTCGACCCGCACTTCGCAGCTGAAGTTTCCTCCACAGAGAACCTCTGCCAAGTCACTTGGCAGCTTCTCACTTCGGCAGCGGACCAGCATCGATACGGCAGTGCCCACCTCTCGCGCGTGCGGATAGAAGAGACCAGTAACAACTTCTTCGAGTACAGCGGTGAGCCTGCGGAAAGGGCCGGCCAACATGCCTGACTCCCCACGCAATCCCACCAGCCAGGCAGACCGAAACGGTTCTGCTTTGGTTGACAACGCCACCGCTCTTTCCTCCATCGCAACGCAGGACATCTACACCGAGCTATTGCGCCGGTACGCCGAAGATCCCTCTCGCGACGGCCTGCTGAAGACACCGGAGCGCGTCGAGCGATCCATGCTGTTTCTCACGCAGGGTTATCACCAGGACCCGGCAGCGATCCTGCAGGAAGCCTTGTTCGACGTGGATTACGACGAGATGGTGATCGTCAAAGACATCGAAATGTTTTCGCTGTGCGAACATCACCTGCTGCCCTTCTTCGGAAAAGTGCACGTCGCCTACATCCCCAATGGAAAAGTCGTAGGCCTGAGTAAAGTGCCGCGCCTGGTAGACGTATTCGCACGCCGTCTGCAGGTGCAGGAACGCCTCACGCGCCAGATCGCCGAGGCGATCGAAGACGCGATCCATCCGCTCGGCGTTGGCGTCGTGATCGAAGCGCGTCACCTCTGCATGATGATGCGCGGCGTCGAGAAGCAGCACTCTTCCACGGTGACTTCAGCCATGCTCGGCGCCTTCCGCAAACAGGAGACACGATCGGAGTTCCTCTCTCTGGTGCGCGATCGAACCTCCGGCGGAAGCTGACCCGCATGAACGGCTTCCTGATCGTGGACAAGCCGCCGGCGATGACGTCGCATGACGTAGTCAATCGCATCCGACGAATTACCGGTGAGCGCTCCGTCGGACACCTTGGCACACTCGATCCGATGGCCACCGGCGTACTTCCGCTCCTGCTCGGCAGGTGGACAAGACTTGCGCAGTTCTTCGGCAAGATGGACAAAAGCTATTCTGGCTCCATTCGTTTCGGCTTCTCCACGGATACCTGGGACTCAGAGGGCAAGGCCGCGGGCGAGCCGCAGCCGGTCTCCCTCGACCTGTCACAACTAGCCGTCCTGGCCGGAACTCTGCAAGGCTCGATCCAGCAGATGCCGCCGGCCTACAGTGCCAAAAAGATAGACGGTAAATCTGCGCATGCGCTCGCCCGCGCAGGGAAGCCGGTCGAACTGAAAGCCGTTGCCATCCACGTCGCGCGTTTTCAGATCACCAGGGTTGCCGGGGACACCGCCTGGTTCGAAGCAGACGTGTCCGCTGGCGGCTACATCCGTTCGCTCGCACATGAGCTCGGCCAGCTGCTCGGCTGCGGCGCCCATCTCGCGTCCCTCCGGCGCACCGCGGCCGGCTCCTTCACACTCAGCCAGGCAATAA
>CAZZYN010000010.1:0-70655 GCA_964658265.1 uncultured Acetobacteraceae bacterium
AGTCCGGCTGCCGAGCCCGTAAGCGAACTGGAACAGCTTTGCGCAAGCTTATCCCAGACCTAACTTCCCGTCACATCTTTGTCGCGAGACACGTGGCCGGATCGTTTGCGAGCAGCCCGCGGAGCGAAGATGCGGGCCGCCGTCTCAACGTCAGTGCAGGCGCTGCGGTTGTAACGACAACGAAACTATGGCGGGGCTCAGAAAGGCGTCCCGCCTGTCGCCGCAAGGCCGCGGTGCCCTCAGGCGTCTGCCTAGCGCTTGTTCTGACCGCGTGCGGCTTTCTTAAGCTTCTGCTTGGCGGCGCCGCGGGGCTGTGTGCGCTTGGGCTTGGGTGCTGCCTTTTTGCGTGCGGCCCGCTTAACCTTCTTGCGTTCTTCGGTGCTTTCGATACTCTTCGTGTTTGCCATGGTCAACCTTCTTGAATGCTGAAATGTGTTCGGGAACAGATAAAACCACGGGGGAGCGCAGGCTCACGGGGTGATCGCAAACTGTTCTGGCTACAGGAACGACAGCAGACGACGGTGGCTTGTTTGATTTCTGCCAGCAGTGCAGCTATGCGCGTTCCAGGTTGGCGAATTTCTCCACCAGCTTTTTGATACCGAACTTTACAAATTGTACTGTAAGCTTCGCGTCGTCGCCGTCACCCTCGCGCCGATGGATGGTACCTTCGCCGTATTTGGGATGCCGGACGCGCTGACCGCTCTGAAAGCCGGTCTTGCCGCTGACCTTTGGCACTGGCATTTTGGGGCGCGGGACGGCAGTGTTTTTGATGCCGCCTTTGCCTCCGAAAAAGCTGGCGATGTTGTCAATGGAGTTGGGATTGCGGCCGCCGCTTGCGGCTGGTGCTCCACGTTTGGACGAGCTGGCACCGGCGCCGCGGTAGGCTCCGGCCGCGGCGGAAGTTGCGCGTGAAGCAGGGCTCTGGTCCTCATCCTCGTAGGAGTAATGGCGGCTGGTGCTGCCTGTTTCGTCGTCGTCGGCATTGGCGCGCCGGCTGCGATAACCGCCATAGGCGCCGCTGTAGCCGCCGGATGTAACGGAATTGCCGTACATGCGCGCGCCATAGTTGCTGCCACTGCCGGCGCCGCTGAGATCTTCCAGCAGGTGCTCGGGAATTTCTTCGAGGAAGCGCGATGCGACGGAAGCATCCGGCATGTCGTTGCCGTAGCGGCGGCGAAAGCGCGCGCGGCTGACGATCAGCGTGTCCATGGCGCGGGTCATGCCGACGTAGCAGAGGCGGCGCTCTTCTTCGAGGCCGGCGGGCTCATTCATCGAACGCGAGCTGGGGAAGAGTCCTTCTTCCATGCCGGAGAGCAGGACCAGGGGGAACTCCAGCCCCTTGGCCGCATGCAGGGTCATGAGTGTGACGCGCGAATCTGCGTTGTACTTGTCGGTGTCCGAGACGAGGGCGGCATGGTCCAGGAATTCGGAGAGGGTTTCGCCGCGCTCCTGGGCGTCCTGCGCGGCGTTGGCCAGTTCCTTGAGGTTTTCAATACGCGAGAACGCTTCGGGCGTGCCTTCATCTTCGAGTGCCTTGATGTAGCCCGACCGGTCGATGAGGAAACGGATGAGCTCGGGCAGCGTAGCCGCGTCGCCCGGAGCGCGAAAGCCGTCGATGCGCTGCGAGCCGGTTACCGGAGGCGGCCCGGACGGCAGTGCGATGGGACCCTTTGTGGCGAAGGCGGCCGTGGATCCTGCAAAGGGATTGAAGCTGGCGGGGTCGAATGCTGTTTCGGCTTCGGCTTGTGGACTTGAACTATCCGGATCGGATTCGAGTGAGAACAAGCCGCCCTGCAGTTCATCGCCGAAATCAAAGCTGGTGTCTTCACTGATTTCGGCTGCGGGTTCTTCGCCCATCATTTCTTCTTCGCCGAACTCAAAGCTGACATCGTCTTCGACATCGGCACTCTGGTCGCCTGCGGCTTCGTTGCGCGAGGTTGTGTGGACGGGAAGATCGGCAGGCGCTTCTTCAGTCGAGCCTTCCCGGGTCTGATCCTGTCGGGCGGGCTCACCTGCAATAGCGGTGAGGTCTGCGGTGAGCTTGCCGGCAAAATCCTCGGAGAGCATTGCATGCGCATCCTGGATCATGTTGCGAAAGCTTTCGAGCGCAGTGAGTGCACGCTGTGGCAGCAGCTTGTTCTTGATGGCGTGCGAGATGGCGGTCCAGGTGCTGGCACCGGTTTCAAGGGCAAGACGTTCGAGTGTGTCGAGCGTGGTGCGGCCGATACCGCGGGTCGGCACATTGATGACACGGCTTAATGCGATCGAGTCATGCGGATTCTGTACGAGCTTGAGGTAGCTGAGAAGGTCCTTGATTTCGGAACGGTCGTAAAACGAAAAGCCGCCGACCATGGTGTAGGTGATGCCGTAGCGCCGCAATGCTTCTTCAATGAGACGCGACTGCGAGTTGGTGCGATAGAGGACGGCGACGCGCGGCGATTCGACGTCTTCGCCGGCTTTGCGGAAATATTTCTGGATGTAATCCGCGATGAAGAGGGCTTCGTTTTCTCCATCCGGTGCTTCGTAGTAGCCGATGAGCGAGCCGCCTACACGCTCGGTGAAGAGGTTCTTGCCTTTGCGCTGGATGTTGCGCGCGACTACGGCAGACGCGCCTTCGAGGATGTTCTGCGTCGAACGGTAATTCTGCTCGAGCCGGATGGTTTTGGCTTCCGGAAAATCTTTCTCAAACTCGAGGATGTTCTTGATATCCGCGCCGCGCCAGGAGTAGATGCTCTGGTCTTCATCGCCGACGACGCAGATGTTGTGCTTCTTGCCGGCGAGCAGCTTCATCAATTCGTATTGCGGCCGGTTGGTGTCCTGATATTCGTCGATGAGGATGTACTGGAATTTGCGGTTGTAGCGTTCACGGACTTCGGCTGAGGACTTGAGCAGGCGCACGGTTTCGACGAGCAGGTCGTCGAAATCGAGTGCATTGTTTTTGCGCAGCTCCTTGCGATAGGCCTCGTAGATGTGGGAGATCTTTTCCGTCGTGGGATCAGTGGAGTTGAGATAAAACTCCTGCGGATCGATCATGTGATTTTTCGCCCATGAAATGCGGCCGAGGACGGTTCGCGGCGTGAGCTGCTTATCATCGATGCCCATGCGGCGCATGGCCTGCTTGACGATGGCCTGCTGGTCGCTTTCGTCATAGATGGCGAAGGTGCGGGTGAGTCCGGCGTCAGGACCTGTGCCGACGCGCAGTGCTTCAATATCGCGCCGGAGGACGCGTACGCAGAAGGAGTGAAAGGTGGAGAGCAGAGGCTGTGCGAGGGTCGAGCCGGACAACAGCTTTTCCACGCGTTCGCGCATTTCGGCGGAGGCCTTGTTGGTGAAGGTGACGGCGAGAATGGAGTCGGGTGAGACGCCGCGGGCTTCGATCAGATAGGCGATGCGATGCGTGATGACGCGGGTTTTGCCTGAGCCAGCGCCGGCCAGGATCAGGACGGGCCCATCCACAGCCTCGACGCCGGCACGCTGCTGCGGGTTCATTTTTTCCAGAAGATGCTGCATGGTTTTCTCTACCAGTGTATCGCCGCGAGAGGGACGGGGCGGCAGCAGTGTCGGCATACTTCCAGCCCTTTATTTTTCCGAGGAGAGAGTGTGGACGGTAATTTCCGGAGGGCAGCGGAGGCGCATTGGCAGCATGACGGTGCCGATGCCGCGATTGACATACAGACGGGTCGAGCCGAGCTGAAAAAGGCCTGCAACATATTTCTTTCCGTAGTCGGGTAGGAAGTGAGGCTTCATGAAGGGCAGACGGATCTGCCCGCCGTGGGTGTGGCCGGAGAGTATGAGGTCGACGCCGCCGTGGCGCGCGACAGTGTCGGCGTAGTCCGGCTCATGGGCGAGCAGGATGACCGGATCGTTGTTGCGGGTGGGAGGAGGCGGCACGGCGGTTTCGATCCGCGCCAAGCCTTCGCTCACATCGCTGACGCCTCCGAGCCAGAAGCGGCGACCGTCACGTTCGATGGGCACATAGCGGTTGGCGAGTACGGGGATGCCGTGGGTCTGCAAAGCGTCAGTCACGGCGGCCATGTTGACGACGGCATCATGATTGCCAAGCACGGCATAGCGCAGAGGGCACTGGATGGCCTCCAGCAGCGCGGCGCAGTGATAGCTCCAGCGTGCGGCGAAGTGGCGAGGCAACGGACCGATGGTGATGTAGTCGCCGGTCAGGACGACCATGTCGGGTTGCAGTGCATTGACTTGTTCGACGACGTGGCGGATGTAGAAGGCTTCCGAAAACTCCTGGAAGTGGATGTCACTGATCTGCACGATCCGCATGCCGTGGAAGGCGTCGGCGAGCCGGGGGAGAGCGGCGTCATGGTTTTCGATGACGAGATTGTGGCGCTCGTATTCGCCGGTGTAGAGGGCGGTTCCGGCAGCGGCTGCCCCGGCTGCCGTGAGAAATTGACGGCGGCTGATCAAGCGTTTTGACTCTGTCGTAATTTTGTCATCGCTGCAGTGGTGCGCATGTTTCGAGGGTACGGCACAGTGGCCTGGCGGCTCAACGTGGCCGGCGTTGTTGTAACGCGATGCATATACTTGGAATGTGTACGCATCGACGCAGACGGCCAGCGGGATAGATCGCATTTCCATGGATGAAGCGCGCCTGCTTTGGCAGCAGGCGGCGGATGGCGAACTGCGGGATCGGGCGATGCAGGTTCGCTCGCGTTTTCACGCGCGGGACGCTGCGACGTACATGGTGATGCGGATTATCAATTACACCAATGTGTGCGTGGCACAGTGCGACTATTGCGCTTTTTACAAGCTGCCTTCGCAGGATGGGGGCTACGTGCTGTCGCAGGAGCAGGTGTTTGCCAAGCTGGATGAATTGCTGGTGCTGGGCGGCGACCTGGCGGCCTTCAATGGCGGCTTCAATCCACACCTGCCGTTGTCGTATTACTGCGAATTATTCAGTGCTATCCGGACTCGATATGGAAATCAGCTGGAATTTTATGCGCTGACGATCGCAGAGTTTCTATACCTGGCCGATCACGCGAAGCTTTCTCTGCCTGCTGCCGCGCAGCAACTGAAAGAAGCTGGTGTGCGCTGGATTACCGGCGGTGGTTCAGAGATTCTTACCGAGGATTTTC
This sequence comes from uncultured Acetobacteraceae bacterium, assembly GCA_964658265.1. Taxonomy (GTDB): domain Bacteria; phylum Acidobacteriota; class Terriglobia; order Terriglobales; family Acidobacteriaceae. Next base: position 5,097 of record CAZZYN010000010.1, read on the forward strand.
GCAAACGCCATGCCAAGTTCAAGTACACCGTTGCTGCGTATTTTGAGGCACAGAGGGCGATTCTCGAAGCCGGCCTTCGTACCACCGCGACCATGGTCATTGGCTTTGATGAATCGCTCGATGAGCGGCTGGAGCACCTGGAGCGAACGCGTGCGTTCCAGGATAAAGTTCTGGCTGAAATTCCCGGTACGCGGGGGCTCGAAAGCTTTCTCTGCTGGACCTACAAACCATATTTTACGCAGATTGGCGGCATCGAAATCTCGACCGCCGAATACCTGCGCCATCTTGCGTTAAGCCGCATTTACCTGGACAACATACCGCGTATCCGCACGTCGGTGCTGACCCAGAATGAGCGTGCGCTGGAGGGTTTGTTGTACGGAGCGGACGACTTTGATCTGCCGATCGAGGATGAAGTGACGCAGAAGGCGGGCGCCACGATTTCGCTCAATTTCGAAAAGATCCTGGCGTATGCGAAGGAGCTGGGATTTACTCCGGCGTATCGCAGTGTTGCCGGGGCCCGCTGAGGCGGGCGGCTCAACGCTTCACGATGCGATAGATGTAATAGCTTTCGGCGAAGGTGTCTGCGCCTTGGAACTGATGCAACGGAATCGCCTCTAGTGAGCTGGCTGCCAGTAGTTCGTCATCATGCGGCGTCATCGGCCGGTACCAGACGAAGATCAGCGATGTGGTGTTGAGATTCTTCGCTGCTAGCAGCATGCGGTCTGGCAGCTGCTCTTCGGAAAAGTTTTCGCGATGACGGGAGAAGAGCTTGATGGAGTCGAAGCAGGCGCATTCCATGAAGTAAACGGGCTGCTGCAATTCTTCGGCGACGCTGGCGAAGCTAACGTCCGGCGAGCCGATCATTGCAGGGCCGGCGAGATGATTCTGCTTTAACCATTGCGCGGTGGCCCTGGCCTGAGAGAACGGATGGGTCCAAGTGGAGGCAGTCGCTACCACTCCGGAGAACGCGCTCAACCCCATCAAAGCGTACGCGGTCCATGGCCATGCGTCTTTGTCCAGGCTCTTCCTGCGCTGCGCGTCACTCCTCATCCATAACGCTACGAGCAGTGTGACGTAGGTGATGCCCCAGTGGCGAACGCGGCCGACGTAGACGATGTCTGCGAAGAGAATGGCGAAGACCAGCGAAGTGGCCATCATCCACAAGAGATTCTTGTCTCGCCGCAGCGTCCACCACTGAGCGGCGAGTATGAAGGGCACCATCACGAGCAGGAGCTTCTGGTCCTTGACTTCGGTCTCCCAGAAGCGACGCGGCCATTCGTGAGAGATGGGCCACCATGGTGCCGAGGTCACGTCGCCAATTGAGCGCACGATGCGTTTAGCGGTCAGTGCCTGGGAGCCAATGTGGCCCGAAGACTGCCAGCTGATATCAGGAGAGGGAAGCGCGGTGTACACAGAGAGGGCGAGCATGACTACGTAGCAGATGAGTGCGACTACGGCATATCGATGGCTGGCTCTTTTTTGAAGGTCATTGCGTTGAGCAAACCAGTAGGAGGACGCATACTCCAGCAGCAATACGCCTGAGAGGACCACACCTGTCATGTCCACGTTGGTCATTACGGCCAGCAGCAACACATTGCCGATGACTGCTTCCGGCTTCCGGCAGCGGCGCCAGACGTAGAGGAGCGCCAGCAGAAACATGACGCAATACATCCGGTTCATCACCGTGTATTCGAAAGCCACGAAGTACCCCAGAAGCAGCAAGGCCTTCTGGATGCGGGTAAAGGGCGACAGCACTCCGAGCATGAGATACACCGCGGTACCGAAGGGAGCGACGACCCAGAGCATAGCCCTTGGATCGTGCGTGAAGCGCGAAGGCAGCCAAAGCAGAAAGTACCAGAGCCAGGGGTGGCCTTCGTAATGAACCAGGTAGAAAAGGGTTTTGAGGTTTGCGCTGGCTGCGGAAATGGCCCACGCATTTACTTCGTCGAAGAACAGGGTGTGGTGCCAGAGGTCGGCCCAGTAGAGCAGCAGGAACGGAAGCGTCAGGGCCAGATTGGCTAGTAGATCCGCATGCCAGGAATGAGGCCTGGCCGCGGTGAAACGGGCATCCGGTCGCTGTTGTACAGATGCCTCGTTCGCATTGCTTTGCACCTTGCCACTATACCGCGACCGCAGCGGCATTGCGGCGACGGGGAGTGCTCAGGCAGGTGACAACTTTGCTGAGCCCCCGGCGAGGCGCGCATACTCGCGCTGTACCACTTCCGGACCGTAGGTTCTTTCCAGTTCGCGGACGGTGAAGTGGCCTTCAGCCACAGTCTGGAAGTGAGTGGTGAACATGACGTTGAGGGCAGCGCCGCCAGCGGCTCCAACGATCGGCACCATTTGTGCGGCGATCTTTTCGGCGACATCCACGCCGAAGCGGGAACCGATCATCGACACGAAACGCACGAGCACCGGTGCCCCCGATTTTGCGATACCTTTTTGCGCGATGTAAGCTGCGGCTTCGCGCGTGGCCTGGGCCAGGGCAGTGCGGGTGGCGTAGTAGGCGCTGTCTACCTTGCTGCCCTTGCTGTTTGAGCCGAGGGCGAAGACTTCGAGGCAGCTTAGAGCGGTCTCTGGATGGTCGAGATCTTCGCCGTGACTGCGGGCGATCTCTGCGATGGAATGCAGCATGAGCGTGGTTGAGACGGGCATCTCGAAGGCAAGTCCGGCGATCCCGAAAAATCCACCCACTGCTCCGGAGGCAGCGGCCAGAACTGTATGTTTCTGGTTGTCAGGGACCGCGTTTCCATTAGCCTTCATGCCGCGCAGCGCAACGCGCAGACAACGCTCCAGGCTGCTGTGGACAATTTTTGCAATGGCTGTCTGGGCGGGCATGGGCAAACGCTTCATCAACACGTCGACGGGTACGCCGACCTTGTTCGCGATCTTCATTGCCATGCCGTGATGCTCGAGGCGTTTTACTGCATCTGCCAATCTTTGTTCGTCTGCTTGATTCATGTGTCTATTGACCTTCAATCGTTCGATGCGAAATCCCTGCCTGCGGCAGTGAGGGGGTTGGTGAAAGCGTGTTTCTTCCGAAAACGTGCTGATTACTGATGGAAGAGAGCTGAATCAGCTTAAAAGCCTTTTGGCGCTTCTCCCGCGACGCCAAAAGACCGCTCCAGGGCCAGGCCTACCTGGCCAAGGGTGCCTTCGTCGAATTGCCTGCCGATGAGTGTGACGCCGTGAGGCACGCGGCGGGGCGGGGCGAATCTGGGCAGAGGCCGTTTTGGATCGGGAGCCCAGTCACTGCGGGCCTCACTCACTTCAACAAAGCCGGCGCGCAGGGTGAGCGATGGCTGGCCGGTGAAGTTGGTAATGGTGAGCATTTCGTCGCGCAGGGAGGGGACCAGCAGCACGTCAACATCGCGAAAGACGCGCTCCATTTCGAGAGCGACCTTGCGGCGGAAGCGGTCTGCCTGCACCAGGTCGACGGCAGAGAGGAAGCGTGCCTGGCGAAAGATATTCGGCCACGCATCGGGTTCCTGCGAGGTGAGTTTTGGCAAGCCGCCGCTGAGTGTCAACTCTTCGAAGGCGGCGGCACCTTCTGCAAACAGGATGAGGTTGAGCGAGTCGTAGGGCCAGTCAGGAATGGAGACTTCCTTCGCTTCCATGCCGAGCTGCTTCACCACTTCGAGGGCGTGGCGATCGACGTCGGTAGCTGGTGCTTCGTGCATCCATCTGGGAAAGTAGCCGACGCGCAGGCCCTTCACGGGTGTGTTGCCGCTGTAGTTGAGCACACTCGGCACGCTGGCGACGTCGCCAGCATCAGGGCCGGAAATGGCGTTGAGCACAAGGAGAGTGTCTTCGACACTGCGCGCCATCGGTCCGAGTTTGTCGAGCGACCAGCAGAGCGTCATCGCGCCGGTCCGCGCCACACGGCCGTACGTGGGACGGAGGCCATTGACGCCGCAGCGCATGCTCGGGCTGACGATGCTGCCGCCGGTTTCGCTGCCGATGGAGAAGCCGACGAGGCCGGCGGCGGTTGCGGCACCAGGTCCGGCGCTTGAGCCCGACGACCCTTCTTCGAGCAGCCAGGGATTCATGGTCTGGCCGCCGAACCAGACATCGTTCAAGGCGAGGGCGCCGAGGCTGAGCTTCGCGACCAGGACTGCACCGGCGTCTGCCAGCCGCTGGACGAGCACAGCATTGTCTTTTGGGATGCGGTCGCGATAGGGCTCGGCGCCGTAGGTGGTCTTGATGCCGGCGGTATCGAGCAGATCCTTGGCGCCCCAGGGGATGCCGTGCAACGGACCGCGATAGTGGCCTGCAGCAATTTCTTCATCGGCTCGGCGAGCCTGCTGCATGGCGAGGTCCGGGGTCAGGGTGATGACACAATGCAGCTTCGGATCGAACTTCCTGAGACGGTCGAGGTAGATTTGTGTTAGACGCTGTGACGTAATCTTTTTCTGCTCAATCCAGCGGGAGAGCCTGGTTACGGGTGCGAAGGCGATCTCTTCGTCGCTGGAGGGAAGGGGGCCGGGGTCGAGATGGCTGCGCGTGAAGGTGCCTTTGCCGGTGGCTGCAGGTTTGCTGTCGGCGAGTGGATGCCATACCGAGGCGGGCGAGACGGACGGCTCGAGTGCAACTTTGCGCGGGCCGACGCGGCGCTCGTAGAGTGGCGCCATGGCACTGCGCCAGCTACTGGCGGCTTCGTCTCGTTCGGCCGAGGTGAGGGGGAACTGCACGAGTTTTTCGGCTTCTGTAAATGCGGCGGCGGAGACGCGTGGTCCGGCTTCGGGGGCGGTCGCAAAGGCGGGCGGGGCTCCTGCGGGTAGTGTGCTGGTGGTGTTGGTGGCAGGCGCGGCTGGTTGCGCATCCTGCTGCTTTTCGCCGTGGCAGCCGACGGCCACTGCGGCCAGTCCGAGTGAAGTCTGGGTGAGAAACTGCCGTCGCGTTTTGCCAGCGTTTTCCAAGGTCATCTCCTGCCCGCATTGTAGCGACGCGGACGAATTGCTGCCGTTGGGATGCGATGTGACTGGCCGGGTATGTGGGAAACGAGACGTTCGCAGCATCGAGGCAGGAGCAGCGAGTCACCTGCCATCCCGGTGACTGCTTTGCGCTTGCAATCGTGGCGACTCTGCTACACAATCGGGTAACTCAGCGACCTCGTCCTGTCGCCTGCTCGCATCTCTGCGTCATCTTTATTACAAAACAATTGATTCAAGCGATCAGCCCCCGTCGGCCCGCACGACCTTGCCTTTCTTTTGGAGGAAGCTTTGACACGACGTCTACGGGACCTCGTCCTGCTGTTCGCTATTATCCTTGGCAGCGGCCTGATTTTGCATGCTCAGAACGCAACGACGTCTTTGCGTGGTGTTGTGAAAGACCCCAGCGGTGCCGTTGTGCCCGGTGCGACGATAACGCTGACCGCCCCTACGACCGGTCAGACTCTGACGGCTACCAGCAACGGGAGCGGCGAGTACCAGCTGACGCAGATCCAGCCGACCAAGTACACCATTACAGCGACAGCTGCGGGCTTCGGGACACAGGCGAAGACGGCGGAGCTGCTGGTGAACCAGCCGGCCACGGTTGATTTTGCGCTGACACTGCAGTCCGGCAATGAAGTGATCAATGTGACGGCAGCGGCAGAGACGCTGAATACAACGGATGCGTCGCTCGGCAACTCGTTCAACAATGTCACCATCCAGTCACTGCCGAGCGAAACGCGCAATGTTCCCGACCTGCTTTCGCTACAGCCAGGCGTCTTTTTTCTGCCGCAGCCGACGAACCCCTCGCTGCAGGACAGCCGCAGCGGTGCAGTGAATGGCGGGCGATCGGACCAGGGCAACATCACGCTGGACGGTGTGGACGATAACGACCAGGTGAATGGCTTTGCCTTTACCGGTGTACTGCGCGAGACGCAGGATTCCATTGAAGAATTTCGCGTGACGACGGGCAATGCCAACGCCGATGCGGGTCGCTCATCGGGTGCGCAGGTGAGCCTCGTCACCAAGTCCGGCACCAACAAATTCCATGGCGCCGCTTACGAGTATCATCGGCCGACGTTCACGGTAGCTAACGACTTTTTCAACAAGCAGGCGCAGGCAAACAGCGGCCAGGCCAACGTTCCCGGCAAGCTGATCCGCAATATCTTTGGCGGTGATCTTGGCGGTCCCATCGTCAAGGACAAGCTCTTCTTCTTCGGCAATTACGAGGGCAGCCGGCTCGCTGAGAATGCGCAGGTGAGTGAGACAGCGCCGACGGCCACATACCAGCAGGGCATAATTCAGTACACGGGCGACGCTGCGGATGGCTCCATGCCAACAGTCTCCGTTACCCCGGGCCAGGTGGCCACGCTTGATGCAGGCTGCAAGGTTTGCAATACAGCTGCTTATCCGAACCCTCCCGGGCCCAATCCGAATGCCCTGGCATATTTCAACTCTGTTCCAGCTGCTAACGGGAGCAATCTTGGCGATGGTCTGAACGAAGGCTCTTACTCGTTTTCATCGCCGAATCCCAAGCGGCTGAATACTTCGATTGCGCGTATCGACTACATCCCTTCCGAGAAGCATCGCATCTTTGCGCGCGGCAATTTCCAGAAAGACGTCACCGGCGGGACGGAACAATATCCCGGCCAGGGTGCGCGTTCGATCCTGACGGACAATACCAAGGGCATGACGTTTGGCGACACTTGGACAATTTCGCCGACGATGGTGAATGACATTCGCTACGGCTACATCCGCCAGGGTTTTGGCCAGTCCGGCGTGGGTGCCGGTGACTATGTCGACTTCCGCTTCCTGGATACGGCCACGGCGGAGACGCGGAACACGATCGTCAGCAGTCCTTTGAACAACATTGTCGACAACTTCAACTGGACGAAGGGCAAGCACAGTATCGAGATTGGCGGAAACTGGCGGCTGGTTCACCAGAATCGCAACTCGGATATCAATTCCTTCAACAGTGCAACGACCAATCCTTACTGGTTGAAGGGCAGTCCGCCGGATCCTGCAACACTTGGACTTCCCGCGGTGGACGGTGGCTTCAGCAACTCGTATGCCATCGCTTACGCCAACCTGGTCGGCACTGTGCCGCAGGTCACACAGGTTTCCAACTACAGGGTGACCAGTGCGACGGCTGGCGCGCTGCTGGGCGACGGAGTGGCGATCGATCGCCATTTCAAGGCGAACGAATTCGAATACTACATACAGGATTCGTGGCGGCCGATGCCGAATCTCACACTGACCTTCGGCATTCGCCACACGATTCTGCAGACTCCCTACGAGACGAAAGGGCAGCAGGTTCAGCCCACCATCGATACGCATACATGGTTTACGCAGCGAGAGGTCGCGGCGCTGCAGGGCCAGGTATACGAGCCGGATCTGCAGTTTGCTCCGTCGGGGCCGGTGTACAAGAAGCCAGGCTTCTGGCCCAAGTCGAAGAATAATATTGCGCCGCGCTTTGCTGTTGCGTATTCGCCGGATACGAAGACTTCGATCCGCGCCGGCTTCGGGATTTTTTATGATCATTACGGCGAGAGCCTGGTGAACACCTTCGACCAGAATGGCTCGTTCGGCCTGGCAACGGCGGTCAGCAATTCTGCGGGTGTGCAGACCTACACGAGTTCTCCACGCTTCAACGGCCGTCATTCTTTGCCGGCATCGCTGCAACCGCCTGCTGCGCCGAATACACAGGCCTTTCCGTTCACGGCACCGACTGGAAACTTCGCGATCACGTGGGGACTCGATAGCAAGTTGAAGACGCCCTATTCCGAGTCGATGGACGTTTCTGTGCAGCGCCAGCTACCGGGTGGTTTCACCCTGGAGACGGCGTACGTCGGCCGGCTGGGCCGCCACCTGCTGCAGAGCCTGGACCTGGCGGAACCAGTTGACTTCACCGACCCGTCTGGAGGAGGGGACTATTACAGTGCGGGTGCCAAGCTGTCGGCTGCTGTCGACGCCAATAAAGGGGACCCGACGGCGGCGGTTGAGCCCATTCCCTACTTTGAAAATGTATTTCCATTCATGGCCGGGACCAGCAGTATCGGACCAAGTGCGACGCAAGGTATCTATTCGAATGAATGGGCACCGTATCGCGCACAGTATGGCGCTACGACGGCCTTGGCTGATATTGACTTTTACTGCTCGTATGGCTGCCCTGCCGGGTACCAGTCCAAGTTCTGGCAGGACCAGTTCTCTTCGCTGTATGCGCTGTCAACGATCGGCATGAGCTATTACAACGCCGGCCAGTTAACGCTGCGCCACCCGATGAGCCATGGCCTGCAGACAGATGTGAGCTACACCTTCTCGCGGTCGATTGATATGGGGTCGGATGCGGAACGTTCGTCGGAGTTTTCCACCAGCACTGCCAAATCATCGAGCAACATTACCAACACGTGGAAGCCGTATCTCAGCAAGGGTGTCTCGGACTTCAATACCAAGCACCTGATCACGGCTGACTTTGTGTACCAGCTGCCGGTCGGCAGGAGCCAGGCGTATCTCGGGGGCGTCAATGGATTCGTCGATGCGTTTATCGGCGGATGGCAGCTGTCGGGTATCTTCCGCGCGACCAGCGGCTTGCCCTATTCACTCTTTGAGCCGGGCTGGTCGACGGACTGGCAGATTGAGTCGTACGGCGTAGTGACGAGCAAGGTAAAACTGCGAAGGCACTTTGATGCGAATGGCAATCCGCAGTATTTCGACAACCCGGCCACGATCAACTCCGGGGTGGCGAGCGGGACGCCGGTGCGGCTGCCCTATCCGGGAGAAGCGGGGCAGCGCAACAACTTCAACGGCGACGGGTATATCAGCCTGGATGACGGGTTGACGAAGGCGTGGAAGCTGGGCGAGCTGGGTTCGCTGAAGTTTGCGTGGGAAGTCTATAACGTCACCAACACGGTTCGCTTTGATCCGCAGTCTGTGGGAAGCGGTCTGACGGCCGGCAATCTTGGGGTCGCCAGTGTGCTCCTTACGCAACCGCGTCGGATGCAGTTCTCGCTGCGCTATGACTTTTAACGCTGACGGTGATGTTTGCGGGCCGGGCTAATCGGGGGCAAGTGCTGTGGCCATGACGAGCAGGGTGCGGACGGTGGTCCAGTTGCGGGCTGTGCCGGACGTGCCCAGGGCTTTTTCGATTGGCGGCCACTTGAGCTTTGAGAGGCCCTGGCCTGCGGGGTAGTAGATGAAGATTTCCTGACCCTGCAGGCGCAGCTCATCCGGCGCTGTGTTCATGGCCCGGACCAGCTGGCGTTTTGGTTCGCCGGGATCCTGGTAGAGGAACATCACCTGGACTTTGTTCGGCTCGGTCTGTGCCTGCGCGGGGAACGGGTTGAAGGCGGCGACCTGCTGCAGTTCGGCTGTTGTTCTCAAAGCGACAGGGGCTGCGAAGTGGAAGTGTGCTTCGATGACGGCTTCCAGCTGGGGGCTGAGCTTCGCTGCGCGCTTTTCCGGATGGCGGAAGACGACGTTGCCGCTTTGGACGTAGGTCTGGACATTGCTGCATCCGGATGCAGTGAAGACTTCACGCAGGGCTTCCATCTTCATGCGGCGTTTGCCGAGATTGACGCCGCGCAGCATGGCAGTCCAGACGGGCACCGGATTACCTCAAGGCTTTCTGCTGCTTTGCCAGTGCTGCGTGGAAGGCGTGCTCACTGTCGTCAATGTAGGAGCGGTAGCCGGCTGGATCGAGGAAAGGGTCGGGCTGCTTTGACGCCAGCTTCTCTTTCAGTCCGAAGAAGCTGCCGTGCGAGCCGAGGAAGATATCGCAGGGGAGCGCTTTGAGAGTCTGGAAGGTCTGCTCGTAATCTGCGGCTATGCCGGGATAGCTTTCGCGCCTGGTGAGCCGGTAGTTGTCGAGCACGCTGGTACTACCGATGATGACCACGTGATAAGTGCGGCCGGCTTGCGTGAGCTGCATCGTCCAGGTGGTGCAGCCGCGGGTATGGCCGGCGGTGCGGTGGGCGACGAGGGTTGTGCCGCCCAGCTGCACGGTGTCGCCGTCGTGAAGGATGCGGTCGACTTTGGCGGGAGGGAAACGGTAGCGGGCTTCGCGGCCGAGAGCGAAATCGCTGCGGCCGCCATCTTCGACTACGGACACATCGCCATCCATGACCATGTAGCGGGCGCCGGTCTGCTGCTTGATTTTCGCGCTGCCGCCGGCATGGTCATAGTGGCCGTGACTGATGAGCAGGATCCGGGTGTCGGCAAAGTGGAAGCCGAGTTTTTCCACGCTGGCTTCGAGCTGCGGGGGCGAGCTTTCGAGATTGCTGTTGATGAGGATGTTGCCGGCCGGGGTCACGACGAGGTAAGCAGCAAGATCCTGGCTGCCGATGTAATAGAGGTTGCCGATGATGCGGAAGGGTGGGAGGGGTGTGGTCCAGGCGAGATCGGCGGCATGCAGAAAGGCGAGTGGGCATAGGGCGATCAGGAGAAGGACCGCGGCACGCAGGCAGAGGCGCATGCCAAGGAGGATCGCACGACCAGGCCGGCGGGCTCCAGCTGAATGCGAGGGTGCACTGCCGGGCCGGACTTCACACAACGTTAGCAGGCGAATTTCGTCCATCCGGTACACTAGAAGCAGGGTCTAGAGGCGGGAAGCGGGCGCACCAGGCGTCATCCTCGAGCTAAGTCGATTGTTTTGTTATTTCTGCGTCTAACCCAAATGATTGAAATATTTACGGCTGCCACTGCGGTGATGCTCCCGGATAGCGATATCCGGAGGGCCTGACCGGAGACGGGGGAGGAGTATTCCTGGCCCTGCATGCCGGACAAAAGGACAACACGAACGCCTTGACGACACCGATCCGCAACATCGCTATTATCGCCCACGTTGACCACGGCAAGACGACTCTCGTCGACGCCATGCTCCGCCAGGCTGGTACTTTCCGCTCCAACGAAGCTGTTGCCGAGCGTGTAATGGACTCGAACGAGCTGGAGAAAGAGCGCGGCATTACCATCCTGGCCAAGAACACGGCCATCCAGCTGCCGGGCGCCAAGATCAATATTGTCGACACCCCGGGCCACGCAGATTTCGGCGGGGAAGTGGAGCGCGCGCTGAAGATGGTGGATGGCGTGATGCTGCTGGTCGATGCGTCGGAAGGGCCGCTGCCGCAGACGCGCTACGTGCTTTCAAAGGCGCTGGAAGCCAAGCTGCAGCCGATCCTGGTAATCAACAAGATTGACCGCCCGGATGCCCGGGTGCAGGAAGTGCTGAACGAAGTCTATGACCTGTTTATCGATCTCGATGCGCAGGAAGACCAGCTCGACTTTCCGGTCGTCTACACCAACGGCAAGGCTGGTCTGGCGACGCTGGACATGGCGGTGCCGGGAGAGAATCTGCAGCCGCTGTTCGACACGATTCTCAAGACGATCACGCCGGCTGCGGGCGATCCGAATGGAACACTGCAGATCCTGGTGACCAACCTGGACTACTCGGATTATCTGGGCCGCCTGGCCATCGCGCGTGTCTTTAACGGCACGCTGCGGACCGGCGACACCGTGAATATTGCGAAGCTCGACCACAGTATGCAGCCGGTGAAGATCACGAAGCTGTTCTCCTTCGCGGGGCTGAAGCGGACCGACATCGAGGCTACGGAGACGGGCGACATTGTTGCGATCGCGGGTATCAACAACATCACGATCGGCGAGACCATCTGCAGTCTTGAGAATCCTGAACCGCTGCCGCAGATCACGATTGACGAACCGACGATTGCGATCCAGTTTTCGGTAAACAATTCGCCGATGGCCGGGCGCGAAGGACAGTACGTGACTTCGCGAAATCTGCGTGAGCGGCTGGATCGGGAACTGCTGACGAATGTGTCGATCCGGGTGGAAGATATCGGGTCGCCGGACAGCTTCAAGGTGCTGGGCCGCGGTGAACTGCAGCTGGCTATCCTGATCGAAATGATGCGCCGCGAGGGCTACGAACTGCAGGTCGGCCGTCCCGAGATTGTGACGAAGACGGTGGACGGCAAGGTGATGGAGCCGGTGGAGCAGCTGACGATCGACGTGCCGGAAGAATTTGTCGGCAAGGTGATTGAGCGGCTCGGACCACGCAAGGGCGAGATGCTGAAGATGCACAATCACGGCTACGGCCGCGTGCGTATGGAGTTCCGTGTGCCTTCGCGCGGCATCATCGGGCTGCGCTCGGAGATGCTGACGGAGACGCGCGGCACGATCGTGATGAACGCGCTGTTTGACGGCTATATAGCCTACCAGGGTGACATTCCGCAGCGTGCTTCCGGCGCACTGATCGCTGACCGCACTGGTGTGACCACTGCTTATGCACTGGATGGCCTGCAGGATCGCGGCATTCTTTTCCTGAACCCGGGAGCGGATGTGTACGAAGGCATGATTGTCGGCGAGCATTCACGCGATAACGATCTGGACGTGAATGCTGTACGCGAAAAGAAGCTGACGAATATGCGTGCTTCTTCGGCAGATGATGCGATTCGGCTGGTGCCGGTAAAGCCGTTCAACCTGGAGCAGGCGATCGAGTTTATCGCGGAAGACGAACTGGTCGAGGTCACGCCGAAGTCGCTGCGTCTGCGGAAGAAAGTGCTGCAGGCCAATCGCCGGCCGAAGCGGAATGCTTTCTCGAACGCGCAGGCATAAACGGTAGACGAAGCTGCCTGCTGCAGGTAGGGCAGCGGCTTCGCCCACTTCTTGAGGCGGCAGGCTGTCGACGCTGTCTGCTACTGTTGCAAAGCCAAGGGGCGGCGGTTTCCGTCACTTTTTCCTGATTGTTCTCCCAGACGCATGCCGCCACCACAGCCGAACCTGTTTTCCTCCAGCACCGAAGGGTCAACGTCCGCTACGCGGCCAAAGGAAGCTGCCAGCGAACCCGGCGCTCTACAGCCCGGATCTACGCGGCGTACGACGAGGCAGCGGTTCGGCAGAATCCTGCTGGCAGCAGAGTTTCTGCTGGCGATCATGGTCCGGATTTTTATTGGCGTGATTGTGCTGGTGCTGCCCTGGTCGCCGTTGTGGGACAACAATCACCTGCTGCAGGAATATCCGCGCCTCGCGACGTTCTTTTCCTATGGTGCGACGCGCGGCGTGATCTCCGGGCTGGGCCTGCTGAATCTCTGGGTAGCTGTGGAGGAGACACTCCACCGCGGTTCCCGTCACCACTGAGCACGGAAATGCTATGACTGAGCAACGGACGTACGGCTCACCGCCACGGCTTGAAAGAGCACCGCTGGCGTTTGAGAATACCGAGTTCTTAAACAGTGATGACGGACGGCTGATCCGGATGATGGCTGAGTTTACGGAGCCGCTCGCCCGGTTCCGCCAGCAGCAGATCCAGGACACGATTGTATTTTTCGGATCGGCCCGCTTCCACGGTGCAGCCGATGCCGACCGCCAGCTCAGGCTGCTGGACAATACCGGCTCGGCGAAGCCTGCTCCGCTCGAAGAGCAACCTGCTACGGATCCTGAAGAGAGCAGCGAACTGCGTCGGAAGCGGGCTGAAGCCGCGGTGGAAATGGCGCAGTATTACGAAGACGCACGGGTGCTGGCGTATGAGCTGACGAAGTGGGCGATGACGTTGAAGGTCCGGCGCGACCGGTTTGTCGTCACTTCCGGGGGCGGTCCAGGAATCATGGAAGCCGCCAATCGCGGGGCCTACGAGGCAGGCGGCAAGAGCATTGGACTCAATATCAAGCTGCCGTTTGAACAGGTGCCAAATCCGTATGTCACGCCCGAACTGAATTTCGAATTCAAGTATTTTTTCATTCGCAAGTTCTGGTTCGCGTACCTGGCAAAGGCGCTGGTGGTATTTCCGGGCGGGTTTGGAACGCTGGATGAATTATTTGAAGTACTGACCCTGGCGCAGACAGACAAACTCGAAACCAAGATCAAGGTAATCCTGTATGGATCGGCGTATTGGAAGGCTGTTCTGAACTTCGATGTGCTGGTGGAGAAGGGCGCTATTTCTCCGAAGGATGTCGACCTGTTTCAGATGGCCGACACCCCGGAACATGCCTTCGCCCTGCTGCAAAGTGGTTTGACGGAGCACTATCTTGAGGCAGATGCGGATGAGGATGCCGGTCCGGACATCGCGCATACACGCTAGCGGCGCACGGCAGCGAGCCTAGGCAGCCTGGCTTTGATCTCCTGATTGACTGCGGTCGCCAGACTGATTGCGATCTTCAGTGGCGAGCCACTTATGCTTGACCGTCCAAAGCGTAGCCCCGGTTCGTTCGTTGATCTCTTCTGCCATTTCACAACCTGCGTAGTCATACCGCCGGTTCGGGGGAACGTCCGGGATGCCCAGTTCCTTAGCTGTTTTGGTGTCGCCTGCAACGATCTTCATATGCAGAGAATGATACGAATTCGCAGTGCGCTGTGCGGGTCGAGCGGCGAGAGGAACCTCGTTAAGCAAGATGTAAAAGCTGCTGCACTTTTTACCACACGGTGCGTGGATAGTGCCTGGCGACCTGCTGGTCCGCGGAGATCAGGTAGGCGAGGCCGTTTGCCTTGGCATTGGCGATGATGATGCGGTCGAAGGCATCACGCGTCCACCTTTCCTCCAAAGCCATCCATGCGATTGTCGAAAGGGAAGGGCGCAGACCCGGGCACCGATCTCGCTCTCCAATTTTATCTGCAAGTCCCTGGAGCTTACTTTCAGTCGGCCAATTTCCGACAGGTATTCCATCTCCAGGAGGACCATCGGGGAGATCACTACGTCGGCATCTTCAACCAGGCGCTGAGCTTTAGCAGTCAAACGGGACAATGTTCCCTGCCCAAGCCAGATGGCTACGTTGGTATCCAGGTAGGCGATCAAAGATCGGCCCAGTCCTTCTCCCATTCGAGTTGCATCTCCTGCAGCAATGACAGCTCCGGCTCGACAAAGTCTTCATTGATCACGTGCAAGGGTGTGAGCCGTTGCAGTTTGCTCTCGGCGGGCTCTAAGGGCACCAGCTTCAGCAACTTCCCCTTGTGAATGAAGGATATTTCCTTCCCATCGAGGGCTTGGCTGGCTAATTCGAAAATGTCTTTCCGGAGCTGCGTGATAGTGACTGGCATGGCTTAGCAAAGCAGTTGCGTACGCTAATGTACATTGATAACGTACGCACCGCAC
This sequence comes from uncultured Acetobacteraceae bacterium, assembly GCA_964658265.1. Taxonomy (GTDB): domain Bacteria; phylum Acidobacteriota; class Terriglobia; order Terriglobales; family Acidobacteriaceae. The sequence goes on from CAZZYN010000010.1 coordinate 20,121, forward strand.
CTTCACTGTAATTGCCCGATATACACGCCGAATGGAGCGAGGTTCACCTTGTCAAGCGCGGCCGGATCGCTCATTCCTGGCGTCTTGATCAGGGTGCGGCCCTGTTTGCCACTGCCGGAAAGATCGATGGTCTGCGGATCTGCGGTGAAGTTGCAGGCGACGACGATGGTTGGCTGGCCGGGCTCCTGGCGCATCCATGAAAGCACCTTGTCATTGCTGGTGTTGAGCATGGTCATGGAGCCGTTGTGCAGGGTGGAATTGCTGCGGCGCAGTTCGATGAGCATCTTGTACCAGTTAAGCAGCGAAGTGGTGTCCTTCACTTCGTCGGCGACGTTGACGGTCCTGGCGCTGGACGGGACGGGCAGCCAGGGATGATCGCTGGTGGTGAAACCGGCTTCCGGAGAGCTGTCCCACTGCATCGGAGTGCGCTCGCCATCGCGGCCCTTATCTTTCGGCCAGCCGGTACGTCCGACTGGATCTTTGACGTCTTCTATGCGGGTCGGCACGGTCGTGGTCATGCCGAGTTCTTCGCCGTAATACATCAATGCCGTTGAACGGGTGGCGAGCAGGACGGTGGCCAGCACGCGAGCGATATCGAGGTCATGCTTGCCGTCGCCATAGCGGTTGAGGCTGCGGACATTGTCGTGGTTATCGAAGACGAAGAGCGGCTGGTTGCCATCGATGTTGTTTTCGGCATCCGTGATGCGGGTCCGCATGGTGTTGACGTCGAGCTTGTTGAGGAAGCCGACCTGCATATCCATCGGCATGTGGAGCTCGTCGTGCTTTGCGCCGCCGTACCACTTGTCGAGCTCCTGCACGTTGGGCAGGTAGGTTTCACCGATCAGGACACGGTTGCCGGGGAAGGAGTCGCTGAGTTTACGCAGGCGGCGCATTACGTCATGCACTTCGGGCAGATTTTCGGTGAGCGAGCCGTCGATGTTTGGATCGCCGTAGGGATTGGTGCCGGACAGAATCTTCTCGTCTTTGAGGTCGGGGTCTTCGAAAAGGGTGGGGATCGCGTCAAAGCGGAAGCCAGCGACACCCTTCTTGAGCCAGAAGCTGACGGTGCCGAACATGGCTTTTTCGACCGCGGGATTGCGCCAGTTGAGGTCTGGCTGCTGGATATAGAACTTGTGATAGTTCCACTGGTTGGTTTCGGGATAGTACTGCCAGGCAGAGTGGCCGAAAGCAGATTGCCAGTTGTTCGGAGGCACGCCCGGACCCTTGCCGTCGCGCCAGATGTACCAGTTGCGCTTGGGATTGGTCTTCGACTTTTTGGATTCGATGAACCACGGGTGCTTGTCCGAGGTGTGATTCATGACCATGTCGAGGAGGATGCGGATGTCCCGCTTTTTTGCCTCGGCGACCAGGCGGTCGAAGTCAGCCATGGTGCCGTACTGCGGATCGATGGCTTCGTAGTTTGAGATGTCGTAGCCGAAGTCGATCTGCGGGGACGGATACATTGGCGAGATCCAGATGGCGTCGACGCCGAGGGTCTTGAGATAGTCAAGGCGCTGAGTGATGCCGTTGAGGTCGCCAATGCCGTCGCCGTTCGAGTCCTGAAAGCTGCGCGGATAGATTTCATAGATGAGGGCGTGCTTCCACCACACGTCATCCGGCGCGGCGGCCTTGTTGATGGGAGCGGCGGCGGCCTGCTGGGCCAGTACCGGCGGGGACTGGAGGCTGAGCGTCAGGAGGCTGGCGGCGAGGCTGCTTTGCAGGAGGCGGCGAAAGGAAGTTGTCATGTCAGGTATCTCGTTTCAGGCAGCTAGTGGCGTGGAGCCGAGTTGGTTTGGCACAGAAGGCTAACATAGAGGCGCTGGCACTGGACAACCTCTTCATCAAGCGGGATGGCAGAGGCTGGCGACGCATGGTAACCTCGGTTTCGCGCCCCGGGCGTGGCGAATCGTACGTCCACAATGCGCAGAGCGCAAAGGAGATTTCATTGCCGAGCTGCTGCTTTTGTAGACGGGCTGTCGCACCTGGGTTGTGGCTTGCGTTGTCTATGGCGCTTGCGATGCTGCCGCAGAATTTGTCCGGACAGGTTGCCACGTCCACAGCTGCGCTGCCGGCTCCACCGCAGGCCGCAACGATCGACCAGTACATCCATCGGAGCTGGGATACGCTGGCGCGCTCGATGGGGCAGTGCGATTCGGTGGTTGATCCGAAGGTCAACACGATCCCGGTGATGTATATCCCGATCGATGTGCCCGAGCCGCCCGAACTGACGAAGCTGCATGCGCAGTGCAAGGTGAAGATCGAGCATCTGCCGAAGAAGATCGAGAAGCTTGGCGACCTGGCGCCGTCTGATTTTCCGACGGCCGGCCTGCTGTACCTGCCGAACAAGTATGTGGTTCCCGGCGGACGCTTCAACGAGATGTTTGGGTGGGACAGCTACTTCATTATTCTCGGGCTGGTGGACGATGGCCGCATTGATTTCGCGCGCGGCATGGTGGAGAACTTCTTCTACGAAATTGAGCATTACGGTTCGGTGCTGAATGCGAATCGGACTTATTTCTTAACGCGCTCGCAGCCGCCGCTGCTGACTTCGATGATCCTGGCTGTGTATGACGCAGAGCTGCGGCATGATCCTTCCGCGGCGAATCGCGCAAAACAGGATGCATGGCTGGCGCATGCCTACAGCTATGCTGTGCGCGATCATTCGCTGTGGGAGCGTGACTTTCACAAGGCCGGCGACACGGGCCTGGCGCGTTACTGGGACCTGGGCGTGGGACCCGTTCCGGACATTGCGGACCACAGCGATTACTACCAGAACGTGATTACGTGGCTGCTGGCGCATCCGGATGTGAAGACGGATTATCTGCTGAAGGCTTCGCAGAATCCTGACGCGGCCGAAGCAGAAGAGCTGGCGAAGACCAGTTGCGATGTGCGCACTTCGACGCTGTGCAAAGAGGCGTGGGTGGGTGGCTATCGGTTGACGTATGACTTTTACAAAGGCGACCGGGCGGTGCGCGAATCGGGCTTTGACGTGAGCTTCCGGTTTGGTCCGTTCAGCGGTTCGACCGAGCGTTATGCGGCAGTGTGCCTGAACAGCCTGTTGTTCAAGTATGAGACGGACATGGCGCGGTTTGCGAAGATGCTGGGCAAATCCGGCGAAGCGGATCGCTGGCAGCAGATGGCCGAGGCCCGCCACAAGGCAGTAGACCAGTACATGTGGAATGCCGAGAAGGGCGTCTATTACGATTACGATTTCACCACGGGTAAGCAATCTACTTATAACTACGCGTCGATGTTTTATCCGTTGTGGGCGGGCATGGCGACGAAGCAGCAAGCGGCTGCGCTGGAGAAGAACCTAGCGATTCTGAATCGCAAGGGTGGGATTGCCTGCAGTGATTATGCGAGCGGCATCCAGTGGGACCTGCCATTCGGATGGGCGCCCCTGCAATACTTTGCGATGTCAGCGATGCAGCGCTACGGCTTTGAAAAAGATGCGCGCATGATTGCAAGCGAGTGGACGAAGACGGTTGCCAGCAGCTTCAAGGTAGATGGTGCGATTCACGAAAAATACAATGTCGTAAGCGCGAATGCGGATGTACAGGTGACGGCGGGCTACAAGGTAAACCTGGTGGGATTCGGATGGACGAACGGAGTCTATCTCGAGATGCAGAACCTGCTGCATGCAGAGGGCTCGAAGAAAGCGGCGATCCAGTGAGCCGGAAGGTCGTTGTCGGGCTAGGGGAGCTGCTGTGGGATATGCTGCCCGATGGACCGCAGCTGGGCGGAGCTGTTTCAAATTTTGCGGTGATGAGTTCGCGGCTTGGGGACCATGCCGTCATCGCGAGCCGCATAGGTGCAGACGCGATGGGCCGCCAAGCGAAGGCGGTGCTGGCAGGCTTTCCGGTAGACAGCAGCTATCTGCAGGTAGACGCGAACCATGTGACGAGTTCGGTCTCGGTTGCGCTCAACGAGGGGCAGGCTCGCTACGTCATCCATGAGCCGGTGGCATGGGATTACCTGGAGTTTTCGCCGGCCTGGCTTGCGCTGGCGCAGCGGGCGGACGCGGTGTGCTTCGGGCTGCTGGCGCAGCGCGGCGCCAACTCGCGCCGCACCATCCAGGGATTTGTCGCAGAGACGCGGCCGGATTGCCTGCGGCTGCTGGATGTGAATCTGCGAGAGCCCTACTACACATCGGCAACGCTGGAAAGCTCGCTGGGCTTTACGACAGTGCTGAAGATGAATGACGGTGAAGTACCGCTGGTGCTGGACCTGCTGGGCATGCCGCATACAGACGAGACTTCTCCCAATGCGCTGGTTGCCGGTGCACGCGCGCTGATCGATGAATTTCCCTTAACGCTGGTGTGCATCACGATGGGCGGGCAGGGAAGCCTGCTGGTTGGGCGTTCGCAGGTCGACCGTCATCCCGGCGTGCGCTGTGAAGTGGTGGACACGGTGGGCGCGGGCGATTCGTTTACTGCGGCACTGGCGCATTACTACCTGGAAGGTGCTTCGCTCGCGGTGATGAATGAAGCGGGCAATCGCTGGGGCGCGTGGATGGCTTCGCAGCGCGGCGCGATGCCGAAGCTCGAGGATGCACAGCGCGAAGCGATCACGGCTATCATTGGTCAGTGCTGTACGAGCGCCAGGGCAACCGGCTGAACGGAATGAATTGAGCCAGAAGAAATTACCCGGTCTTGCCCCACCTGCAGAACGTTTTGAACAAGGGCGCGCCCTGCGCAAACACATGGCCCGGCAGGAGCATGCTGCGTGGAAGCCCTCGGCCACGCGGGTGTCGCCACTTACATTGCTGCGCGCCTCGATGCGTGATCGATTGCCTTCGCTGCGCTCGATCAAGTACGAGCGCATGACACTTTCACCGTTCGGCTTCTTTCGCGGCGCGGTGCCGGTGATGGCGGCAGACCTTGCAGCGATGCCGCATGCCGGGATTACGAACCAGATCTGTGGTGATGCGCATGTGCTGAATCTTGGTGCCTATGCTGCGCCGGATGGGCGACTGGTGTTCGACATCAATGACTTTGATGAAACTACGCGTGCGCCCTTTGAGTGGGACGTGAAGCGGCTAGCTGCAAGCCTGGTGCTTGCCGGCAGGGAAGCGGGCGCAAAAAATAAGGACTGCGAAGAAGCAGTGATGGCTTTTATCGCGAGCTACCGCAACCTGGTTGGTCAGCTGGCAACGCTGCCGGTAATCGAACTGGCGCACTACCAGGTGCATCGCATGACGCATGTGCAGCCGGTATCTGCCGCTCTCGATAAAGCGCGCACGGCCACGCCGCAGATGACACTCGAGAAAGTGACAGTGGCTGAGAAGAACGGTAAGAACCGCCACTTCAAGCAGCAGCCTCCGCTGCTGACGCGCATGACGGGAGCGAAGGCACGCAGCGTGATCGATGCACTGCCTGAGTATGCGGCGACGCTGCTTCCGGAGCGCAGGCATTTCCTGGCGCAGTACCGGCCCTGTGATGTGGGCTTCAAGGTGGTGGGAACAGGCAGTGTCGGGCTGCGTGATTACCTGGTGTACATGGAAGGCAATGGCGTGACGGATCCGCTGTTTTTGCAGATCAAGGAAGAAGTGGAATCCGCATGGGCGCCTTATGTGAAGGCGAAAGGCATTGCGAAGCACGGCGGCCAGCGGGTAGCGGATGGGCAGCGTGCGATGCAGTATCTTTCCGACCCGCTGCTGGGCTGGACGACGATTGAAAAGCGCAACTACCTGGTGCGCCAGTTGAATGACCACAAGGCAGCGATTTCGCTCGAGGCGCTGGTGGGCGAGGGGCTGCTGGAATATGCGGAGCTGTGCGGCCAGCTGCTGGCACGCGGCCATGCGCGGTCCGGTGATGCGCTCATGCTGAGCGGCTACCTGGGAACTTCCGACAAATTCGATGAGGCGATTGCACAGTTTGCCGAGGCATATGCGGACCAGACGGAGAAGGACTGGAAGCTGCTGGTGCATTCCCGGAAGAAGCCCGCGAGAAAGAAGACGGCGAAGTAAACAGCGGGCCGGATGCGACAATGAGAGCAGCAGTGTTTTTGCTGCATACACGTCATGCTCCAGCTCGTATCCGCCGGCAAGCGCTTCGGCCCCAGGCTCCTGTTTGAAAACGCCAACTGGCTGATTACGCCGGGGGAAAAGACTGCGCTGGTCGGTGCGAACGGCACCGGAAAATCAACCGTGATGAAGGTGCTGGCGGGCCTGGAGTCGCTGGACTACGGCAGTACCGAGGGCGCCCGCAATACGTCGATCGGCTACCTGCCGCAGGATGGCCTCGCGTTATCCGGACGCAGTGTTTTTGATGAATGCCTATCGGTCTTCGATGAACTGCGCGGTATGCAAGCCGAGCTCGAAACATTGTCGACGCGGCTGGCGGAGCTTGATCCAGAAAGCGTGGAGTACCAGTCGGCGGCGAGTCGCTTTTCGCATCTTGATTCACATTTTCGCGCGCACGACGGGTATGCACTGGACTCGCAGGTCGGCGGCGTCCTGGATGGCCTTGGTTTCACCAAGCAGGACTGGACGCGCCAGACGCAGGAGTTCTCCGGCGGCTGGCAGATGAGGATTGCGCTGGCCAAGCTGCTGCTGGCCAAGCCGAGCCTGCTGCTGCTGGACGAGCCGACGAACCATCTTGATCTCGAAACGCGCAACTGGCTTGAGAATTATCTGCGCAGCTATCCGAATGGCTTCATCCTGATCTCGCATGACCGTTATTTTCTTGACGTCACGGTGAACAAGATTGTCGAGATATGGAACAAGGGTCTGCATTTTTATTCCGGCAACTACGCGAAGTATCTACAGCAGAAAGATGAGCGCCGATTGCAGCTGGAGGCGGCTTACAAGAATCAGCGCGACCAGGTGGAACACCTCGAAGCTTTCATCAATCGCTTTCGTGCGCAGGCGACCAAGGCGAAGCAGGTGCAGAGCCGCATCAAGGAACTGGAAAAAATTGTCCGGATCGAGATTCCAGAAGAAGAGCGCGCGATTCACTTCACGTTTCCGCAGCCGCCGGTCTCCGGCCGCACAGTGGTCGAGGTGCAGGGCCTGTCAAAGAGCTACGGACCGAAGCGGGTGCTGGAGGACGTGAGCTTTACGATTGACCGCGGCGACCGGATCGCGCTGGTTGGCGTTAATGGCGCTGGCAAGTCGACGCTGGTGCGCATGCTTTCAGGGGAAGAGTCGGCGACATCCGGCACGCTGAAGCTGGGCCACAATGTGACGGTCGAATACTTTGCGCAGGACCAGTACAAGGTGTTGAACCACGAAGCACGCATGCTGGATGACCTGAGCGGTACGGCGCCGCGCATTGCCACGACGGAATTGCGCAGCCTGCTGGGCTGCTTCCTGTTCTCCGGCGATGACGTGTTCAAGCCACTTGGCGTGCTTTCCGGTGGGGAGCGAAATCGCTACGCACTGGCGAGGATTCTGGTGAGTCCGGCGAACCTGCTGCTGCTGGACGAACCGACGAACCACCTGGATCTGCGTGCGAAGGATGTGCTGCTGGAAGCAGTGCGCAACTTTACGGGAACGGTTGTGTTCGTTTCGCACGATCGCTACTTCATTGATTCACTGGCGACCAAGGTGATCGAGGTCGAGAGTGGGCACGTGCATGTCTACACGGGAAATTACGAAGACTATCTGCGCCGCAAGGAAGGTATTGCTGTTCCGCCGGTGACTGAGACGCGGGCAGCGCGCAATGGAAATGGTGCGGCTGCGGCTGAGAGCACTGCGGCTGCAGCTGCGGGGATGGCCACTGACACTGCTGCGCGAGCGCGAAAGCTGAACCCGATCAAGCTGAAGCAGATGCGGGAGCGGCTGGCTTTTGTGGAAGAAGAGATTCCCCGAATTGAGGCCTCGATTGCGCATACGGAGTCATCGCTTGGCAATTATGTGAGCGTGGATGAGACGCAGCGGCTGACCGTGCTGCTTGAAAATCTGCGAGAACAACACACCATGCTGAGCAACGAATGGGAAGAGTTGATGATGCTGCTGGAAGAACAGGCCAGCGTTTAGTTACACCGCGCATTGCCGGGCAGCAGCTCGCATCCAACTGACCATGAATCCAACTGAGCCAAGCGCCCTGCGCGGCTACAAGGCGCCGTGGCGGGGCGAACTGATCCTGGCCTGCAGCAAGTGCCAGAAGAAGCTGAAGAAGCGCAAACATTCCGCCGGTTTTGCAAGCCTGAAGAAGTGGTTCAAGAGGCGAAGCAAGGCGGACAACGATGCGCCGGAGGTGCGGATCGTGGGCATCGACTGTATAAAGCTCTGTCCGAAGGCAGGCGTCACGATCAGCACACAACATCAACTTGGAGCAACCGGCAGGGAAGTATCGATCATCCGTTCAGAAGCGGACCTGGAGCAGCTTTACCTGCACGTCCAACAGCTTCGCGCGCATAGCTGAAACTGCCAAGCCCTCTATCGGGCATACTGGAGTAACATGTCTGCTCCTCTGTGGAAGCCGGAAAGCTGGTCAGTGCGTCTCGCGGAACTGGAAGCGCGTTCTGACGAAATCAAGGAAGCCCCGCTGCGACGGGATGTTCGTTCGCTGGGCATGCTGCTTGGCGAGGTCATTCGGGACCAGGCGGGCGACAAGCTGTATGCGCGGGAAGAAGCACTGCGGCAGCTGGCCATCCGCCGCCGAGAAGCCGATGCAGAGGGCAATCATGCAGAGGCTTTCAAGCTGATGGAAGAAGCCCTGGCGAGCGTCCAGGCACTGGACCTGGTGGATGCTTACCATCTGACACGAGCCTTCGCGTTCTACTTCGACCTGATCAATCTTGCGGAGACGAATCACCGCAAACGCCGGCGCCAGTCTGCACGGTTGCGCACGACGGATCCGAAGACCAGCGAGGTAGCCCGTGGAACGATCCGGGGCACATTGCGAGCCATGCGCAAGGCTGGTATCTCTGCGCAGGACGCACTTGCCTTCCTGACACGCATCCAGGTGATCCCGGTGTTTACGGCACACCCGACCGAGGTGGCGCGACGATCCGTGCTCTACAAGCGAAGGCGCATCGCGAGTCTGCTTGAGCAGCTGGATCGCATTCCGGTGCCGGAGGAAGATCTACTGCGTCTGCAGGAAGCCGTGACCGCCGAAATTACTGCGCTGTGGCAGACCGACGAAGTACGGACGCGGCGGCCAACTGTCGGCGACGAAGTAAAGATGGGGCTGGATACCTACAACGCTTCCATCTTTGAGGCACTGCCTGATCTTTACGAAGAGGTTGCGGCTGCGCTCGCGGATGAGTACGACATTCACATGGACCTCGCGAATCTGCCGCTGCTGCTTACATTCGGATCGTGGATAGGCGGCGACCGTGATGGCAATCCTTTTGTGACGCCGCAGGTGACGCGTGATGCTGTGGCTGCGGCGCGCGACCATCTGCTGACGCACTATCGCGAACAAGTGCAGCATATGTTTGACCTGCTCACCAGCTCTGAACAGCAGACTCCGGTGAGCGCTGCCCTGCAGCAGCGGCTGGATCAGTATGCGGCGCAGATCAACGTGGCGGGTGCTACGCCCTTCGGCGCGAATTATGAGCATGAGCAATACCGGCGCCTGCTGTTATGCGTCGCCGCGCGACTGGCGCATACTTCCGGGCCGGACGAGGCTGCACGGATCGAAGGGCTGAAGCCTTATGCGGACGCTGCGGAGTTTTTGTCTGACCTGACAATTATCCGGGACAGCCTGCTGGCGAACCGGGGTCCGCGGCTGGCGCATGAACTGCTGGATCCGCTGCTGCTGCTGGTGCGGACATTCGGTTTCTACCTGCATACGCTGGATGTCCGTCAGCATGCGAAACAGCATGCGGCCGCACTGGAGGAGGCGACGCGCTGGCGCTGCGATCCTGACCTGATCAACACGGCGCCACCGGCACTGACCGAGCAATCGGCGAATGTGATCGATACATTCCGCGTGATCGCAGAGTTGAAGCAGTCAGCGCCCGCGACGATTCGGCAGTACGTGATCAGCGGCGCCGGGTCGGCAGCGGACGTGCTGAACGTGGTGTGGCTGGCGCGGCTTGGCGGCGTGCGGGTGGAGGCGGATCCGGAAAAGGGCGATCCCGGCCTGATGCCTGTGCCGTTGTTCGAATCGATTGAAGACCTGCAGGCTGCGCCCGCAATCTGTCGTGAACTGTGGACGTCGGCGGGCTACAAGCAGTTGCTGGCAAGCTGGGGAAACCGGCAGGAGATTATGCTGGGCTACTCCGACTCAAATAAAGATGGCGGGATGCTGACGAGTACATGGGAAGTGTTCCGGGCGCATCGCGCTTTACATGATGTGGCGAAAGAGTGCGGTGTGACGCTGCGCCTTTTCCATGGCCGCGGCGGCACGGTTGGCCGGGGAGGCGGACCGACGCATCGCGCTATTTATGCGCAGCCCTTTGGAGGCTTCGAAGGCGAGATCCGCATCACGGAACAAGGCGAAGTGCTGAACTGGAAATACTCAGATCCAATCCTGGCTGAACGCAATCTCGAATTGATGATTGCTGCTTCGCTTGATGCGCTGGCGCGTCCGAACCAGCACTTTGAAGACGGCCACTACTCCGGCATTCTGCAGCCGGCGTGGGAAGCTGCCTTTGATGAACTTTCGGCGAACGGCTATGCGTTCTATCGAGAGCATATTCATGGTGATCCGGAGGTGCTGCAGTATTTCGAACAGGCGACGCCGATGGATGAGCTGGAGCATGCGCGGATCGGATCGCGCCCGTCGCGCCGCGGCGGCAAGCGTGCATTGGAAGATATGCGGGCAATTCCGTGGGTTTTCGGCTGGATGCAGAGCCGCCACCTGGTGCCGGCCTGGTTCGGCGTGGGTCATGCGTTCAGTCTTTACCTGCAGCGGCCCGATGGACTGGCGACCCTGCAGGCCATGCTGGCAGAGTTTCCGCTGTTCTTTGATATGCTGCGCAACGTCGAGATGGCGCTGGCCAAATCCGATTTCGGCATTGCACGGCAGTACGCCTCGCTGGTGGCCGATACGGGCATACGCGACCGCGTCTACCAGATGCTGCTGGCAGAATTCGAGAAGACGACGCAGAGTGTGCTGGCGATTACCGGGCAGAAGGAACTGCTCGAAAAAAATCCGGTACTGGCGCGATCAATCCGGCTGCGCAATCCTTATGTTGATCCGATGAGCCTGATCCAGATTGACCTGCTGCGGCGCAAGCGATCGGGCGATGAGTCCGATGCCATCAACCGGGCGCTGGCTGCAACGATCAATGGCATCTCCGCCGGACTGCGAAATACGGGCTGAGATGCATACGTCCGCGATGGTTCATCCCACTGGAGACGTGCGATCCGGCTCCAGTCAGCAGTGATACCCTCCAAACAGGTCACCGTGATGTCGTCATTCCTGCGTACGTTCCTCGCCTTCGGTCTCGCCGCTTCTGTCTCCCCACTTTCGCTCGCGGCCACTCCCGCACCGCGGCCATCGCATGGCGGCCCCGGAAATACTACGGCGGCGCCGGTCACTGCGACGCCGCGTGATCCGTTGCCGGAGACGTTTGCCGGATGGCACAGAACGGCAGCGCCGATCCTCAGTACAGATCCGGCTGTGGCGGATGAGAAAAACGCAGCGGTGCTGAAGGAATTCGGCTTCGACCGACTGGCGACGGCTGCCTACATGGTGGACGGCAACAAGCTGACGATCCGTGAGCTTCGCTTTGGCGACGCGACCGGTGCCTATGGCGCGTTCACGTTCTATCGCGTACCCGGCACCTCTCCCGAAGATATTGGCCGTGAAGGCAATGCGAATGGCACGCACGTCATTTTCTGGACGGGGTCGACGTTCGTGGATGCAGTCTTCGATCATCTGACGGTGACATCAGCCTCTGCGCTGCGCGAACTGGCTGACGATATCCCGGGTGCTTCCGGCGCTCGCAATGTGCCGCCATCGCTGCCCGGTTATCTTCCGGTGAAGGATCGCGAGCCGACCTACACACGGTATGCAGTGGGTCCGGAGAGCTACTCGCGGTCAGGTGGCGTGCTGCCGCCCGCGCTGGTTGATTTTCAGCGTGGTGCCGAAGCGCTGACCGGGACGTTCAACGAGCATAACGGGATTGGGCAGCTGACGCTGATCGAGTACCCGACGCCACAGATTGCGATGGATCGCGAGCGGGCAATCAACAGTTTTCTCAAGGCTGGTCCGCCGAAGGATGGCAGTGGACAGGCTGCATGGCCGGCTCCGCTGAACGACAGCAATACGCAGGCCTTGCTGGTGCGCCGCTCGGGCCCGATCCTGGCAATGACCAGCGGTGCATTGGACGACAAGGACGCACGCGGATTGCTGGACCAGCTGCACTATGAAGCCTCAGTAAGCTGGAGCAAGCCGCAGGGGTACGCCTCGGAGCCCAACCGAGCGGCACGCCTGCTGGTGGGTGTGATCACGCTGGCGATGATCCTGGGCGGCATCGCGATCCTGCTGGGCATCTTCTTCGGCGGCGGCCGCGCATTTTTACGCAAGATGCAGGGCAAACCGGCTTCGACGATGCACGAGGCGGAGTTCATCAAGCTGGACCTGAAGTAAGGCGTTCGTCAGAGACGGGATCGCGACCCTATGCAGGTTGAACCATTCCCGGTGCAACCTGGAGGGTAAGTGACTCTGTCAGCGATACTTCAAGGTGGGGGCGGAGCGCTCCAAGGCGAACAAAAAGCAAATGTTGACATACAGGCGTCGATCTGTATGCGCGGCACTAAGTGTTTCAATACAGGGCATTTAAGCATTAGCGGATTTTGCCTTGACACCCCTTTTGCACCCCCATACTATGTCGCCAGAAAGTTCTGATGGCCTTGCCTCCGTTGGAACTATTCTCCCTAAAGAAAAAGCCGCCCTGTTGCCGGGCGGCTTTTTCGTTTGTCCCCAATTGTGCGCTTCTGCGGCTTTTCCGGGTATTTCGGGGTGTTTTCCAGGCGTCGTCGGGCCGCTTTACGCAGTCCGCGTGCCCCATTACAATCAGCACTGGAGACGCCGACGTAGCTCAGTTGGTAGAGCAGCTGATTCGTAATCAGCAGGTCGTCCGTTCAATCCGGATCGTCGGCTCCACTATCTTCAACAAGTGCAGGGGTTAGGTCGAGGCCGGGAGTTTAGGCAGCACTACTCGGCTGACTGATGTGCAAGATTTGTGTAACTTCCTGTCGCAATTCTAGACCTGCTCGTCATCTGCAACTAGCTAGCTTTCACTATTCCCATAGCGCGCCGGCGGTTTCTCGCATCGATGTGTAAACCTGCCTCGGCTAACCCCTGGGTGCAGGTATTTCGTCGTCGTGGTGATCGAGGTGTGCCCCAAGGTTCCTTGCACAAGACTGAGATTTCCTGACTCCTGCAGTAGGTCGGTTGCGTAGGTGTGGCGGCCGCAGTAAAGAGCAAGCCCTGTAGGGAGTTTCGGACCTGGGTCGGTGTTTGCCTTGCGTACACATGCCCGCCACTGCTTAGCGACAGTGTTGCGGTGGCTGCCAGGCCGACGCTTGGACGGGAAGACCCACTCGCCTGCATTTCGTTGCGCTGTAAGCACGTCTCTTGTCCGCTCAGATATCGCTACGAAGCGCGCCTTCTTGGTACGTTTGGAGGTCTTCGATCTGCTGATCCGGATCGCGCCGCGGTTTAACAGCACGTCAGCCCACTGCAACCGCATGACCTCACCGGGACGCATTCCCGTGTCCGCCATGATTACGAGAATTGAGCGCAGGGGTTCTGCAGCGTGCGCCATCAGGCGTTGCTCGATCCAGGGCTCGATGAGGAGCTGGCGACCTTGCTCTTCCCGTTCATGGATCTTGACCAGCCTCTGCAGTATGCCGTCTTCGTACGCAATCCCCAGGAGACGCCTTAGAGTCCGAAGCGCGTTATTCGCATTCGAATTGGATCCTGGAAAGGTGAGCACGTCGGCATCTCGAGTCGCTATGTCCCTTACACGGCGCTTCATCAGGAGGGGATAATGTTCTCTCAGCAGTCGCACGCCATTCGCGTAATAGCGAGCACTATCGCGCGCCATACTGCCGGCTTTGACCTGTAACTCACAGGTGGATAGGAACTGTGTCGCGAAGGTGTCCAGACTTGGGCTCTTCCGCCAAGCGTTTTCCAAGCTTCCCTCATGGACTCGCGCCATCACAACGTTCTCAAATTGCTGCGCTCGGGCCTTCGACGTCTCTTTTGTCGAGCCGTGGAACGAACGGCCGTCTACCATGAACCGGTAGTGCCACATTTTGCCCGCTGCTTGATGCTCATACCGTTACTTCTTCGTGGTGTCGCAAGACTGTAGGAAAGCCGGGCCGGCGTCAAGCCCAGGTTGATCAACCTGCCGGTGATGAGGATGTTCGAGAAGCTACCCGAAGCAGTAGATGAGGAGGTTACGCAATATGCCTAAAGCATTTACTCAAAACTCGCCCCGCAAGCTGAATTGCAGCAAGCTTGGACACGACACCCACGTCAGCTGGGTCCGTGGGCCGTTGCCAGCGATGACGTCTGAGGAGACAGAGGCCGCCCTGCGGTACGAGTGGTGGTGCAACCATGGCTGTCCCGATGCCCGCTATGGGGATGACGGCGAGATGCAGTGTGGGCTATGTGTGACAGATTTTAAGCGCCTGCCGTTGAGTGACCTGCAGGCGCATGTTGCCCTGAACCGTCTACGGGCACTGCAGCCTGAGCAAGCACGGCTGCGGAATTTATTAGCGTCGCAGGCTGCTGAACCGGACTGAGCTTCTGGCTGAAGCAGACGCTATCCGCACAGAATCGCGTGACGCCTCTTCGGCATCGATCTGCCCGTGCGCCAGGGTGGCTAACTCCGGGCGTTGGTGAAGTCGCCTTGTCGCGCCACTGCGCCGCCATTAGGATGCCTATTCTCGATGGCGAAATCGGCCACCACTCCACGAGCATGTCGTGCGGGAATTGGCCGTACTCAATGTTCGGGAAGGCTTATACCAGCGGGGATCAAGATATGAGAGGCGTGCCGTGAGCACGGGTGACGGCTTCTAGGCGTTCCTTGATCACACGCTTCACCTTCGGATCACCCGCGCTACCTGGAAGCGTGAGCAGGGCAGCCCAGGCGATGGTGAGCGTCCATTCGGTTTACTGCACCGGGCCCTGCCCTTTGGGCAGGAGGTACTCGCGCAGTTGTTCGTCGGTCATGCCCTTGAGGTTGCCCTCGGGTTTGAGATGCAGCCCGAGCAGCTCAGCCACTTCCCGCGACGCCTCGACCTGGCCTGAGATGGTGCCCCGGGTGCGCTCGGGCGGCAGGTTGGCGAGGGTCCAGTTGAGCTGGATCAGCGAGGTACGGCTGATGTCGAACTTGCGGATGGCGGCGAGCTCCTGATTGGCCATCATGGTTGCAAATTGGGTGCGGTAGAGCAGCATGTACTGCTGCACGCGCAGCTTCGCCTTTAGCCGCGAGGCGAAGTTGCGGTTGAAGCCTGCGAGTTCGGCCGCTGCCATGTCGGTGTGCTTGCCGCACATCAGGAGGTGCGCATACTTGATCTCCTGCTCTGTGATCGGGGAGAGCTCAGGCGAGCGCTTGTGGCCTTTAATGGAGGAGGGCATATGGGTACCTCTCCTTCAGTTTGCGCCTACCTAGTATCAAATTCGACTGCATTCGTGCTGCAACTTCGCCAGCGGGATAGAGCATGCTGCCGAGGATCGCAGTCGGCTATGCTGGACCAGTCGAAGACTCCTACCTTATCCGCAGCAGTGGTTACGGTGAGTCTCGCGCCTACTACCTCACCCTGCACGGGGCGATCACCATCTACGGGGCCTTGCGCGCACTGTACCACCAGCTCGCCAGTTGCAACTAGGAGGCATCATGGAACAGTATCCGCACACCTTTGAGCAGCTCCAGGCGCCCCACACGCCGCACCCCAACATCAGCCTCTATGGATCCATCGTCTTCGCGCTGGCGGCGCTCTATGCCTTCGTCCGCCACGCCCACCAGCACACGCTCCACTATCCACCCAGCCTCATCGCTAGCCTGTTTCTGGTGGCGCTGGTCCTCGTGGTGGTGGTGCGCGTCATCTCTAGCGGCATCGCGAGCAAGCAGGAGCGGGCACGCCCTCATTCTGGTGCTGAGCATGCTGTGGTGGAGCTTCGCCGTTCTCTAGGGCGGCTGATCCCATGACGCACACCTATCACGTCATCCGATTTGTAAGCCTGCTCATGATTTGCTTCGGGGTCTGATTGTCTGCTCAGCGGATCGGACAGACCGAGGACCGGCCAGCGGTAGCGCGGCTCTTTATGGCCGTGGCGATACTGGGCGGCGTCGGCCTCTTCTACACAGCCATCCTCATGCGTTAGGCGGAGAACCATGGAACAGTTTCCGCACACCTTTGAGACGCTCGATGCGCCGCCCGAACCACCCAAGCGGCTGACTTTCTACATCTTCGCCGCGAACGTGGCCATCGGCTTCTGGAATGTCAATAGCCATGTCCACCGCCACCGCATCCACTGGTCACCACCCTCAACCTGACCCTCGGCATCAGCCTCGCAGTGATCACCATCATGTGCTTCACCTAGAGACTGAGACGGCCAACCGGCACATACCGGGAGCCCTAACCATGCTGATGGCGGGGACAACGTTGTCTGCTACATCTTCCTGCTGATGACCTCCTGACCCTTCACCACGGACGGAACCGACCCTATGCCAGACCAACCCCGCCTCAGCGATGTCTTCAGAACGCCCGAGCGTCAACCCACGTCGCGGTTCACACTCGCCATCAACACCTTCAACCTGTTGCTGGCGGCCTGGACCGTTTTCAAGCGCGTCCAGCATCGCACAGCAATGCGCTGGCCGCCGATGGCCATCAATCTCTGGATCGTCATCGTCATGGGTGCGCTCGCGATCGCAGCGTTCAGCTGGAGACTGTCGCGGGGAAATCGGCAATACACCCTGCTGCTGCTCTCCCTGCTCACCATCATGGGCTGGCTTTTCATGATCGCCACGTCCTGACTCTGTAACCCCTGCTGCCCTAGCGCTCGAAGCAAGCCAAGGCAGAGCAGCTGCGGGTAGTACACAGGAAGCTCGTCGCGGCGCGCGTAACGAGCTGCCGACCTGATCTTTTACGACGTAGCGCTCATTCAAGGCCGGCAGACATGTTCACGCTCGCTTACGGAGAGCTTCTTTGCATCATCTCCCCATATCGTGCGGAAACAACGCACACAGATGGATGTGCATGACCCATCGAGGTAGGTGCTATGTGGATAGAACTTGAGAACTGAGTGCATTGACCTGCCCGCTTTTGCGTACCGCAACGTTCATCAAGGTACTGTCTGGCACCGTACGCCATCCCGGTTAGAAGGGCTGTGCGATCCTACACACCTCGTTTGTGCGGGCCGAAGGCTGGCCTGCAATCCTTGCGCTTGTTTCGCCTCTCGAATCGCCAAGCACACCGGAACGAATAATGAGGAGCGACAGACCCATCTCGAATAAGTTGGGTCTATCGTCCCTCATTCGCTAGACGTGCCGTTACTTCACACTTGCGGTGACACTTGTCTCGTACTTGGTCCCCGCGGTGTTGACCGAATAGATGGAGAACTGGTGCGAACCGGTGGGCAGCGTCAGCGTGGTGCTGAAGCTGGTGCTGGTGGTTTCAGTGAATTTCTTGTTGCCGTCCACCCAAACCTCCATGCGCGCCAGGGTACCAACGATGGTCGACGCCGCCGTAACGGTCACTGGCGAGCCGACTGTAGAGCCGTTGACTGGCGCGCACACATTGACTCCAGGGGACGCCGGTGCGGAGCAGCCGGTCGATCCGCTAACCGTGATGTTGGAGGTGTCCTTCCAAAGCCCTCCGGCAGTGTTGGCTGCATAGACGTCGATGACGTGCGTGCCAGGGGCAATCACGAACGACGTCGAGAAGGAGTTGCTGGTTGTCTCGGTGTATTTCTTCACGCCATCGATCCAGACCTCCATCCGCTGAAAGGTCCCGGTAACAGCTGCTGCCGCCGATACGGTGACCGGCGAAGCAACCGTCGTGTAGTTGCCCGGCGCACAGATCACGACGCTCGGTGAAGATGGAGCAGCACAGGAGCCACCGCTACTCGACCCACCCACGGTGAGGGTGAAGCTTTTCTTCTGCAGGGAGTTGTCCCACCCCGTGCCGAAGATGGTGATGGCGTGGGGACCGACTCCGAGCGTGAGCGAGGTATCGAGGAACGAGTAGTTGGAGAACGCGTGTGTCAGCTGTTCCGACACCTTCGCACCATCCACCCAGACCGCTGCCGTCCGCATTACGGTTGGCCCGCCAGACGCCACGGAGAATTGGACCGGAGAACTGGAAGTGGCTGAAGGCGAGCATACAGTGATGCCTTCCGCTGCGCCGGAGAAGCCGCAGCCTGGAAAGTTGCCGGTGCTGGTGTTGCTGAGTAGTTCAAAGCTGCTGGTCGTGTTGCCGTTGAACTGGTTGAAGGCGATGTCCGGCTTGGTGCCAAGGGTGGTGCGGACAGCCATTGGCACGCCGAGCTGGTAGAGGTTCTGGTACACGTTCTGTTCCGCGCCGAAGGTGCCGGAGCCGGTGCCGAGACGCACGTACACACTGGTCGCAACGGAGTTGCTGTTGCACGGAACCGCTGTGTAAGCGAGATCGTTGATGCCGTCGCCGTTAAAGTCGGCCGCGGTGATACCGGTGCCGTCGGGCCCGGCACAATCGTTATTGGTAAGAGCGGCGTTGCTGAGTGTGCGGTTGGAATTGCCGAAGAAGATCGAGAAGGTACCGTTGGCAGGCTGACCGCCGTTTGGATTGGCTGCGACGGTAACGATGTCGCTCTTGCCATCGCTATTCAGATCAAAAGCAAATGCAGCAGTGTCGCTAGTTTTCTTTGGGTCGGCGAAGAGACTCGGGGTCGTGCCAAGGTTTCCGGCGCCGTCTCCGTAGAAGACCGCAACCGTACTGGCGACTGGCACGTATTGGGCGTTCTGGGTCACGCTGCCGAAGATCAGCGCGACGTCGGGTTTGCCGTCGCCATCGAAGTCGCCCGTGACAGCGACATTCGTGGTCTGGTTGGCGAGTGTGCCGGAGGAGGCCACGATGGACTGCGCCTGCTTGAAGCTGCCGTCCCCGTTGCTGATGAGCAGCTGCAGGGTGACGAGAGGACTGGGGCTGTAGCCGTTCAGGACTTCGACGAGATCAGTTTTGCCGTCATGGTTGAGATCAGCAGCAAGAAGCTTTACGGAGTTGGTAGGCGCGCCGGAGACGATGGGAGCCTGGAACGTGCCGTCGCCGTTGCCCAGGAAGACCGAGAGGGGATTGCCGCGATAGCTTGTAGTCGCGAAGTCGAGCTTGCCGTCGCCGTTGAAGTCTCCGATTGCCTGGACGTTGGCCGGCAGAGTCTTGGGCGCATCGTAGGTGCCGTCAGCAGTTGACAGATAAATGACCTGGATCAGGTTGCTGGATGAATCGTAGGTGTTCGCGATGATGTCTTCGCGGCCATCGCCGTTGAAGTCAGCATGGGTGTAGAGGGACGAAGCGGCCTGGAAGGTCGCCGCCTGTTTGGGTGAAAACGATAGCTGTGCTTGAGCACTGATTGGCAGGCAGGCGCAGGCAGCTAACAGGGCCGCCGAAAGTGGAGCGAAGCGATGAAGAAGCGACATGATAAATTCCCGGTGGTGATGTTGATACGACGTGGGTCGAGGGGAGCTCCTCTGGCGCGGGCGCTCCATGTTGGGGGAGTGCGAGTTGTTTCAAGCACAAAGGCGTCGCGCGCGGAGACAGCAATGCAAGCGAAGTCTAACAGCGCCATTGATGGCCAGGCTATTGTCTCGGTTGTTTTTGCGGAAGGGTAATTGATCACCTGGATGGCACTTGAGGTGGTTACCTTGCTGCCATGAGGCCGTGAACGTTAAAGCTCGCGCAGGGGTCTGTAATGCCACAATACCGAGTTACTTCACCGGCAATACCGAACAGCAAAAAGCGGCTGGACCAGCTGGTCGGGACGGAGCCTGTACTCAGCTCGCAAGGGCATCCGCTCCATTTGCGCAGCGGGCCACGAAGTCGTCCGTCATGGCGCTTTCGATCAGGTCCGGGGTTTGGTCGTACGTGTTGAGGTCCCGCGCGTCCTCTCTTCCTAATTCCTTCCCTTCTTTCTTTGTCGGTTGGGCCTTCACCGAGGATGCGGGGAGGAAGAGGTAAGGCTGCGTTGAGGTGCCGGTGAAGTTTCCGATTGTGGAACTCCGTAAGCAGTCGCCGTTAGATGCGCTGATGTTTGAGCCCTAGGTGCTTGTACACCACCATGAATTCGCCGGCGGCCAGATCGTCGAGCCGGGCGTCCATCGCCCGAAAGTGTTGAGGGACGTAGTGGTAGAGCAGGCTCGCGAGTATGCAGTAGTTCCCGGAGTCTAGCCTTCATCGTCAACAAGCGTGAATATTTAAAAGAAGAGCAGGCGGGCGTCGAGCGCTCGCGCCGGCTCGTCTCAAGGCTTGCATAGAGGCCCCGTGGTCTAAGTGTTAGTCGCAACCCTTGCGAACGGTGCTGCTAACCACAGCATCCTCAAGTGATGCAGATGCTGTGCGCCTGACTAGTCTGCGCACTTGCGCCGCGGACCAGGCGCCGCCGCGCGCCGCTGTGATACCCCGAGCGTTAAGGGCATCAGCGATACGCCCATCGCCGGTGCACCCACCAGCCCGGATCTCTTCTATAACTGGAAGTAGATCTGCATTGCGCTTGTCAGCGGTTTCACGCCGTACTTGCATGCTAGCCGCATTCCCTTGGGCCGCCATGCGCCCCATGCGTTCGCGACTGCCTCTTTGTCCACCTAAAGAAACCCCTCGCACCTTGGCAGCCTGGAGGGCCGATTTCGTGCGGATCGAAATCATGCTGGCTTCATGCTCGGCAACTGCGGCGAGGATGTGGACGGTTAGGCGGTTTGCTTGAGGAAAGTCAACAGCGACAAACTCAACACCTGACTCCATCAGCGATGAAATGAAATGGACGTTTCTCGCCAGACGGTCCAGCTTGGCGATGATGAGCGTAGCGCGGTTCAGCCGGCAGAGGCGAAGGGCTTCAGCGATGGCCGGCCGGTCATTGCGCTTGCCACTTTCGACCTCAACCACTTCCTTTACAAGCGACCAGCTTCCGCCATTCAGATACTGTGAAACTGCTTCGCGCTGCGCTTCTAGACCGAGGCCGCTAACCCCCTGCCGTGCTGTAGACACCCGCAGATAGCTGATGAATGTTCCCTTCGCCATGCGCCTGACCTCATTACATTTGCTTCAACGTTCGCTGTGGCAAATGTACATCTGAAAGTACTCCGGCGAGTAAGAAAATGGTACCCAGGACTTACTTGTCAAGCGACCTGGCATGAAATGGTCCGGCATGCGCGACATTCTCGCAAGGGATGGACTGGAACAGTCCGGGCAGTTGCAGTAGGCCGTTGCCAGAGCGCGTCTAGCTCAACGGACTGACACCGTCTACGCTGGGCGCCTTGACAAAGGTGAAAGGCGCGGACGGGCAGGACTACACTGTACCCACCAAGTATGTGAAGGGAGTCCCCGCCGATGGAGAACGAACCGCAGCACCGACAAGTCTCGACACCGCCGGAGGAGGACGGACGCCGGCCAGTGCTGGACGCGATGATCGAGCGCCTGTGGCAGCAGTGGCGCCCGAAGTACGTTTAGAGCCTGAGACTGCAGGGAACCTACCGGAGCCAAATGCAGGAGACGGCCCTCGACTGCATCCGGCTGATGAACCAGTATCAGGAAGCGGGACACAACCCGGATCAGGCGCGGGAAGCAGTACAGGAATTGATAGTGCCTGAGCCCGAGAGCTAATCGTTGAGGCTACGAGGGATCTCGCCGATCTCCAGCGCCAAATAGCAGCTGAATCAAGCACCCTCCGAAAGAAGAGGGACCCGACCATGTGCCAGACGCAACTCGACGCTTCCAGGCTGCTCAGGGAACCGAAGGCTCGGCGCAAGCTGATGCACGATGAGAAGACACCGCCTTTTGGAGGTGGGGTTGGGTCGAACTGGCGCGAGATGTCTTCGCCTACCAGAGCATTTAGCTTTGCAGGAGCGGCAGCACCGTCAGCGATACTTTGCTAAGGTATCCACGATGAATGCAGTTGAGATTGAGGCAGCCGTATCCGATCTTGCAGCGCAGCCTTTTGATGCTGCCGAATTCCCGTTCCAGTTTCTGGCGGCCTTCGACAAGAAGGAGACGCAGCTCAAGCGGCTACGCAAGGGCGACACGAATCGCTCCGACATGCCCGGCGGAGTGCTGCTGCAGTCGAACATCCATCTAGCCGTCTGCCCGGCAGGTGAGACAACGCCACGCTCGGCCTTCTGAAGGCCAGCCCGCAGACTGCAAAGGCAAAAGCCAAGTTCATCCTCGCCATTGACGGCCAGACGCTGGAGGCTGAGGAGCTTTCGACCGGCGAGGCCATAGCCTCGGAGTATCCGAAGTTCGCCGATCACATCGGTTTCTTCCTGCCGCTTGCGGGTATCTCGACCGTACGCGAAATCAAGGACAACCCGATCGATGTGCGGGCGACTGGGAGGCTCAACAAGCTCTACGTGGAACTGCTGCGCCAGAACCCGGAGTGGAGTACCGATGGGCGGCGCCATGACATGAACCACTTCATGGCGCGGCTCATCTTTTGCTTCTTCGCTGAAGACACGGACATCTTCCACAGTCGGGGTTTGTTCACCAGTACTGTCGAACAATTCAGCGAGTCGGATGGGAACAATACGCATCAGGTGATGGAAGCCTGCTTCCGGGCGATGAACACGAAGATCGCCGAGCGACAGGCAAGTAACCTGCCCGCATACGCCAATGTCTTCCCCTATGTGAATGGTGGCCTCTTCGCTGGTTCCACCGACGTCCCGCAGTTTACCCGCATCGCCCGCAGCTATTTGCTCCAGGCAGGCAGCCTTGACTGGCAGCACATCAATCCGGACATCTTTGGCTCCATGATCCAGGCAGTAGCTGATGAGGCTGAGCGCGGGGCGCTGGGTATGCACTATCCCAGCATCCTGAAGGTGCTGAACCCGCTATTTCTCGACCAACTGCGCGCGCAACTAGAGGCCGCGGGCGACAATCCGCGCACGCTGCTGAAACTGCGTAAGCTGCTCAGCCGCATCCGCGTCTTCGATCCCGCCTGCGGCTCGGGTAATTTCCTGGTCATCGCCTACAAGGAGATGCGCAAGATCGAAGCGGAGATCAACCAGCGGCGCGGCGAGCCGATGGAGCCAACGCTTATCAGTAAGAAAAACTTCCGTGGCATCGAGATTCGTGACTTCGCTGCAGAGATCGCAAGGCTAGCGCTCGTTATTGCAGAGTACCAGTGCGACGTGCTTCACCGCGGTCGGCTTGCCGCCAAAGCGGTATTCCTGCCACTGGATGAGATGAACTGGATCACCTGCGGAAATGCGCTGCGGTTAGATTGGCTTGACGTGTGTCCGACTGAAGGCACTAACGTAAAGCTGCATTCGGATGATCTGTTTCAAACCCCATTTGAACAGCCGGAGATCAACTTCGAGAACGAGGGAGGCGAAACCTTCATTTGCGGTAACCCTCCTTACAAGGGAAGTCAGGGTCAAGACACTCTGCAGAAAGGCGACCTTCGCGAAGCATTCCATGGATCAGGTGTAAGCCATGCATCTTTGGACCACGTCAGCGGATGGTTCATTAAAGCAGCTGAATACCTAAAGACGACAACTGCTTCAGCTGCATTTGTTGCAACAAACTCTATTTGCCAGGGCCGCCAAGTAGAAAGTCTTTGGCCACGCGTCTGCACTGAAGGTATCGTAATCTCCTTCGCTTACACCTCATTCAAATGGCAGAACCTTGCGACACAGAACGCGGGTGTAATCGTGGTCATCGTCGGATTGAGCAAGGGCTCGACCGCTCACAAACTATTTACGAGCGACGCGTTGAAGACGGTCGAGATGAGAGTCGTTGATCACATCAATGCGTATCTCGTACCTTCTGCAGATACTTACGTAGAGGGCCGGCAAACCGGCATCGGACCTCGGTCTTTCATGACGTTCGGGAGCATGGCAAATGACGCTGGCAACTTGCTGCTTTCAAAAAGTGAAGCTGACGAAGCAGTTGCATTGCACGGCGTTGAGCGGGGTTATATCCGCCCATTCGTCGGTTCCAGTGAGTTCATTAGAGGAACGCAGCGGCATTGTATTTGGATCAGAGCCAGCGAGTTCAAGCGAGCTTACAAGAATGACTGGCTGCGTGCGCGTTTTCAAGCGAACAGTGCCGCTCGCCTCGCCTCGCCCAGAGCTACGACTGTGAGCTTGGCTGAGCGGGGTTACAGTTTTGGAGAAGTCCGGCAAACCGGTTCTGAGTATTCCGCAATCGCAATCCCGGTGTTTCCTCAGAGCGCAGGGAGTATTTGCCTGTGGGGCTGCTTCCGGGGAGATCCATCATCAGCAATCTCGCCTTCGCAATTTTCGACTCCGCACTGTGGAACATGGCACTGATCGCTTCAAAGCTGCACTTGGTATGGATCGCGACGGTCTGCGGGAAGCTTAAGACGGACTATCGTTACTCCAACACTCTTGGCTGGAATACCTTCCCAGTTCCGCCACTGACCGATCAGGATAAGACCGACCTGACCCGCTGCGCCGAGGACATCCTGCTCGCCCGGGAGGCGCACTTCCCCGCAACCATAGCCGACCTCTACGATCCCGAGACCATGCCGGAGAACCTCCGTGCGGCGCATGACTGCAATGATGAGACTTTAGAACGAATCTACATCGGCCGCCGCTTCAAAAATGACACCGAGCGGCTGGAGACGCTGTTCGCCATGTACGCGAAGATGACCAAAGGTACGGGAGCCGAGGTCAAAGACGCTGCCGGCAAAAAACGCAGCAACAAGAAGAAAGAGGTGCAGGCATGAGCGTAGCGACTAGCCCTTCCGTCTCGATAGCAGTAAGCCACACCGGCCGCTCCAAGAGCACCAACGAGTTAGGTATGCGCGCCATGCAGGCTGAGGCGTTCAAGTTTCGTGGTGAGCAGTTCTTACTGATCAAGTCGCCTCCGGCCAGCGGCAAGAGCCGCGCACTGATGTACATCGCACTCGACAAACTGAGAAACCAGGGCGTGAAGCAGGCGCTGATCGTGGTGCCGGAGCGCTCAATCGGCGCAAGTTTCTCGGATGAGCCGCTCTCCGCAAATGGCTTCTGGGCTGACTGGAGCGTGCAGCCAAAATGGAACCTCTGCGCGATGCCTGGCAATGAAGAAACGCGCTCTGCTGCTACCGGCAAGGTGAAGGCCGTAGGCGAGTTCCTCGCAAGCTCGGACAAGGCGCTGGTCTGCACGCACGCCACCTTCCGTTTTGCCGTGGAGGCGCTGGGCATCGAGGCATTCGACGATCGCCTGATCGCTATAGACGAGTTTCATCATGTCGCCGTGCATGAGACGAACGTGCTCGGCATGCAGCTCAAGGAGCTGCTGAATCGTGCCAAGGTACACGTCGTCGCCATGACAGGGAGCTACTTCCGCGGCGACACAGCGGCCGTGTTAAGCCCCGAGGATGAGGCACGCTTTGCAACCGTGACCTACACCTACTACGAGCAACTGAACGGCTACGAGTACCTGAAGGCTCTAGACCTGGGCTACTGGTTCTACTCCGGCAGCTACCTGGAGGCGATCGGCGAGGTACTGGACCCCAAGCTGAAGACGATCGTGCACATTCCCAATGTGAATTCCAGCGCGAGTTCCACAGATAAGTACGCCGAGGTGAGCGAGATCATGGGCGTGCTGGGTGAGTGGCAGGGCCGCGATCCGGCAACTGACTTTCACCTTGTCCGCGAGCGCGAGACGGGCCGCGTGCTGAAGGTGGCTGATCTGGTCGATGACTCTGACTCAAACCGACGGAGCAAGGTGCTGGGCGCGCTGCGTGAATCAGCGCATCGCAACAACCGCGACCACGTGGATGTGATTATCGCGCTCGGCATGGCCAAGGAGGGTTTTGACTGGATCTGGTGCGAGCATGCGCTGATAGTCGGCTACCGTAGCAGCTTGACCGAAATCGTGCAGATCATCGGCCGCGTGACCCGCGACGCGCCTAGCAAGACGCGCGCACGATTCACCAACCTCATCGCCGAACCGGTGGCTGATCAGAGCGAAGTGGTAGAGGCTGTCAACGACACGCTGAAGGCTATCGCCGCGAGCTTGCTGATGGATCAGGTGATTGCGCCGCGTTTTGACTTCACTCCGAAAGACTCCGGCCCGAAAGCTGGCTTCGTCTACCCGGATGGCTACCGTGAGGGCGAGACGAACGTCGGCGTCAACGTGGAGCACGGTACTGTCCACATCGAGATCAAAGGTCTTAAGGAGATGAGCCCGGAGGCGAAACGCATCTGCCGCGAAGACCTTAACGAGGTAATCGCCGCGGTGGTGCAAGACAAGGAGACGCTGAGCCAGGGACTCTTCAATAGTGAGAACAATGTCCCTCAAGAGACGACGCAGGTGCGAATTCCTAAGATCATCCGCGAACGCTATCCTGAATTGCCTGAGGAAGATATAGAGGCCATCCGCCAGCGGGCTGTTGCGGCACTGACACTGGTGCAGACCACTGTGAAGACCGAAGAGAAGGTAAACGCCAACCTCGGCCTGCTGGAGGGCGTCCGTCGCTTCGTGCTACACGTGCGCGAACTGAGCGTGGACCTGATCGACTCGATCAATCCCTTCGGCGAGGCATACGCTGTGCTGTCTCGGACGTTGAACGCTGACACGCTGCGGCAGATGCAGGAGAAAATCGCAGCGAAGAAGGTGTCCATACCTGAGGATGAGGCTCTGGCACTTGCCAGGCGCGCTCTGGAGTGGCAACGAGAGAAGGGACGGCCTGTTTAGATTACCTCTGCCGACGCCTGGGAGCGCCGGCTGGCCGAGGGCGTCGCAGCCTACCGGAACTACATGGCACGCAGGAAAGCGAACGCCGCTAGCGCAGGAGAGATGGCATGACGAAGGCGCAGGAACTTGAGGGCGACCATCTCCTCGACGCCCTTGGCGTAGAAGTCGAAGAGCCTGAGACTGGCGGCTATACACATCGACAGGAACGCATTCTTGCGGGCTTCGAGGACATAGTTCGCTTCAGGGAGACTCACGGCCACCCACCACAGCATGGGCAGCACCTGGACATCTTCGAACGCCTCTACGCGGTACGGCTTGACCAGATCCGCAAGCTGCCGGAGGAACACCTCGCGTTGCTGCGCCAAAGTGACCGTTATGACCTGCTTGTTGCGCCTGTGGCGAGTAACGAACGCGTGGAGGCTTTGAGCGATGATGAACTACTGGAAGCACTTTCCAGGGATGAGATGGACGATATCGGCACGCTGCTTCATGTGCGGTCACCAGAGACAAGATCTCAAGCGGAGACTGCCGGGTATATTGCTGAACGCGTTAAGTGTGCAGACTTCGACCTCTACCGTCCCCTCTTCAAAGCTGCCGAGGCGGATATCGCAGCCGGACGCCGTGTGGCAAAGCCGTTTGAGAAAGACGCCAGCATCGAGCAGGGTGACTTCTTCATCCTCGACGGCCAAATGGTCTATGTGGCCGCCATAGGTGAAACCTTCCGGACTGTGAATGCCGACACACAGGGACGTCTGCGTGCTGTCTACTCCAACGGCACTGAAAGCAACATTCTCCTGAGGTCGTTGCAACGTGCCCTCTACGAGAAGCACCGAAATGGCCGACGGCTCACGGCGCCAGACTTGGGGCCGCTCTTCGGTGACACGCTCGAACCCGACGACCTTCCGAGCGGAACGATTTACGTCCTGCGAAGCCTCTCGAAGAACCCGGAGATTGTCGCACTCGGAGATGTCCTCCACAAGATCGGGGTGACAGGCGGGCGCGTGGAAGATCGGATCGTCAATGCCGAGCGGGACCCGACCTACCTCCTAGCACCCGTTGAGGTCGTGGCTACCTGGAAGCTGGCGAACATCAAGCAATTCCGTTTCGAGCAGACGATCCATCGCGTCTTCGGCTCTGCACAGCTTCAGATCCGCATTCCAGATCGCTTCGGCAATTTTGTTGAGCCTAGGGAGTGGTTTATTGTGCCCTTCCCGGTGATCGAAGAGGTGATGGGCCGTATGCGAGATGGATCGATTACACGCTTTGTCTACGACACCTCGGCAGGGCGGTTGCTGGATGTCCCCGTGCTGAGCTGACTGCGCTCGATCTGCCATAAAGCTCAACGGCTAGCCGGCGGCACTCAGGAAAGCACGACCAGAGCATCACCACTTACCCCCGCGACCCTCATGTTTCGGGTTCAGTCGTCGGCTGCCTGAACTGAGTGGCAGAACGACTGCAGTGGATGGATGCTCTGGGCGAAGCGTCTACATAGGCGGCTGGAATGGAGGCAGGTTCGGCGGGAAGATTGCCTGGCGATGCACGTTCGAAGGTGGAGCGAGGAATGTCGCGTGGGGCCTTGGGGAGGCGGAGGAAGGGCACACTCTATATATGCACACCAAAGTGAACATCTCCTGCACCAGGGTCTCCAGAGGGTAGCCGACGATCCTGAATGGAATTTGGCGATTACGCTCGGGACTGCCCTCGGCCTTTCGCCAGCTCGCACGTCTTGCGGTCCCTGAACACAGTCCCTACGCTTACGGCGATGCCCCGCCTCTTCAGCTCAGCCTGCATCTTCCTGACGCCGGGGAAACCGCCAGACTCGGCAAGAATCTGGCCGATCGCCTCGTGTCGGAGTAAACGCTTCGCGCTGCGACTTGCTCCGCCCGGGGTGCCAGTCGCAGGTACGTTCGGCCCAAATCGCTTGGCGGCCGGGAAGATACGGGGCCTGTAACACTGATCGCCGTATAGCTTCTGAGTGATGATCTTGGCCTCTCCCGGAGCTACGTCAAGCCAATCCGCCATAGTCTGATAGGCGAGTTTCACCCTCTTGGCCTTATACCCGCGTTGCACTGCACGCTGGCATTTGGCGCTCCCCAGCTGAGGGCGACAGCGAGCTCCCATGGCAAGCACTGCCTTCTCAGCCTGCTGCGGTGAAATACCGCACCCCCTCGAAGACAATGCGAAAATGAAGGCCGCCTTATTCCGGCGGCCCCCCTGAAAACCCCCTTCGCGTAGGTCTTTAAGCGCGAGAAAAGCCACGAGCCGGTTCTCGTTCGTCTTCTTCCACGCTTTGGTTCGGGTCGCGGATGGCTGCCGCATGATGCTCGGCTCCCCATGCTTCGCCGCCTTCCGCGATTTAGGTATCCCCAAAGCTGTGGCCAGACCCTTGAGTGTATGGCTGACCACTTGGTCGGACCTGCCGTAGATGCGCCATCGCACCTCCTCACCTACGTCTGTCCGAAAAGAACCAGGCACACGAATGTGGCGAACACCGTCAGAAATTGGGTCTGCGCCAAGGTGCATCAGCCTGTCATGCAGTGCCTTGTTTATGCGGGTATAAAGCTGGAGGTGATCATCGGGGTTATCGCCGTAAGCGCCCAAGTGCGCCTTATTTATCAAGACCGGGTCGTGCAGCAGGTAAAGCAACCAGATGCCGCGACCGCTATCGATCAACAGCGAAGGCTCGGGCAGCTCGCCAACTCCAAACATGCGCTCCAACTCCGACATGACCTTCCAGCGCTCAAGGCCAGCCTTGTAATAGTCGATGTCCACATAGGCGGCGCAGAGATAACGCAGAGACTCCGAATTGTGAAGAGGAGGACCGTGAGCGGCACCAGAGCGATCAGCTAAACCGTACCCGGCATTGACAGAGAAGAAGGAGTTGCGAAGCAGCTCAGGAGCAAAACGCGGGAGACTGGTCGCAAGATCGCTCGCCTTGATGGCAACGAGGGAGCGAATATCTCCTTCTCCGTCGGCCACCAGGAAAGAAATGTAGCCGTCATCATGCCGGTGCAACAACCGAATGAGTGACAGATGGGGCCCCTTCAACTCGGCTGCAGTGCTTAGGGGGCAGCTGGCAGGAGGCGTCAACTCAGGCCGGGTGGTCACACCGTCGGTGCTAGGAATGAGCCCCCGGACAGCGGCTTGGTCACGTTCAGCTCGACCCTGACGAGCACGCTCTGTGTCAGGTTCGGTTTTGCAAATTTTGTACAAGGGCGGGCAAGGATCACCCGGTATTGCAGGGGGAAAGTTAGCTCTATTTGAGATGCTCATATGCTGATCAGACCTCGATTAAGTGCATTGCTTGCAACACTTTGTCGGGAATCAGTTCAGCCGCGCCCCTGTAATCCGTAATCAGCAAATCGTCCGTTCAATCCGGATCGTCGGCTCCATCGAACTATGTGCACGGGGCACAGGCTGCCTTAATGAACAATCCGCCGTCCCCCGAAGCGGACAAAAGCCCTAAGCCACAACCCACGTCAGCCCGCTCCTTTTCGTCCACACCAGCAATTTTCTGTTAGCTGCCTGGCCGGTCTTTCGCCGCATCACCGCGTCAGCCTCATGGCATGGCCGCGTGCACCCTTCCACCTGAGACTTGCCATTTTCATGGCCGTGCTGCGGTCGAGACTGTCCAGGTTGCGGTGGCATTCTGCCGGCCACCAATATTCCAGCCGGCTGGATTGCCTATCCGCAGAGCTGCATTACTTGCCGCGCCTTTCAAATTGCGCGGGCCAGTCCGTGCCTGTGAGCGAAAGTGACCATGCAGATCTGCAGGAAGA
Source organism: uncultured Acetobacteraceae bacterium (assembly GCA_964658265.1). Lineage (GTDB taxonomy): Bacteria > Acidobacteriota > Terriglobia > Terriglobales > Acidobacteriaceae. The sequence goes on from CAZZYN010000010.1 coordinate 50,652, forward strand.
GCGCATGCTTGCAGTGATTGATTGATTCATGCATTTGTTCACACTGTGGCTGGTCAGGCAGCTCTGACCCTTTGAGCCCTGGAACTCTGCCGAACAGCCTGCCCGCCGCAATGAATTAAGGAGAGTCGATCCATGTGTGAGTCGCCCACCAAGTCTGTCGTCGAACGCTATCTGTCGATCTACAAGTTGCCTGTCCTGGCCGGTGCGTTCCTGGTCGGTCTTGCCGGGGTTGCGGGATGTAAGAGCGAAACGCAGGCGGCGGTTGTACCGCCGAGCATGCCAGTCACAGTGCTGCAGCTTGAGCCCACGGATGTACCGGTGACGGGCGAGTGGGTCGGGATCCTGGATGGCTACGTGAATGCGCAGATCCAGCCGCAGGCCAATGGATATTTGATCAAGCAGAATTATCGTGAAGGCGGCCAGGTCACGAAGGGGCAGGTGCTCTTCGAGATTGATCCGCGACCGTTCCAGGCGGCGCTAGACCAGGCGATTGGTCAGCTGGGGCAGGCCAGGGGACAGGTGGCGCAATCGCAGGCGCAGCTTGGTCTGACTGTGATCAACGTCAATCGCGATACGCCCCTGGCGCAGGCGCGGGCAATTTCACAGAGCCAGTTCGATAATGACACGCAGCAGAAAGCGCAGGTGGAAGCTGCGGTGCGGTCTGCGCAGGCGAATGTCGCTGCTGCCGAAGCCAGCGTGGCGACTGCGAGACTGAATCTCGGATTTACCAAGGTGCGCTCGCTGATCAGTGGCGTTGCAGGCCAGGCTGCATTGCAGGTCGGCAACCTGGTGAACACCCAGTCGATCCTGACCTCGGTTTCGCAGCTGAACCCGATCAAGGCCTATTTTTCAATCAGTGACAGTGCCTATCTCACATTGATGCTGCGCGCCCGCACGGGCGGCGGCGACCTGCTGAAGAATGCTTCCAATGTTCCGCTGACGCTTACCCTGTCGAATGGTGGAACGTATCCGGAAAAGGGTCACATCGTATTTGTCGACCGGCAGATCAATGCACAGACGGGGGCTATCCGCATTGCAGCGGCGTTCCCGAACGCGGGCAATGTGCTGCGTCCGGGAGCCTTCGGACGGATCAGGGCTGAGACGCAGCTGCAGCATAACGCCCTGTTGATTCCGCAGGTCGCGATCCAGGAGACACAGGGACTGGAGCAGGCGTTTGTGGCGGGTCAGGATGGCAAGGCACACCTGGTTACGCTGAAGCTTGGTCCGCAGGTGGGGACGAGCTGGCTTGTCGAAGATGGAGTGTCGGCGGGCGCGAAGGTGATCATCGACAACCTGCAGAAACTTGCCGAAGGGACACCGGTCTCGCCGCATGAAGGTCCGATGGTTGCGGCGGCAGGCCAAGCGATCAAGACGGACGGCCAATAAATATGTCCAAGTTTTTTATCAATCGGCCCATTGTTGCGATTGTTATCGCGATCCTGACGGTAATTCTTGGCGGCGTCACGCTGCTGTCGCTGCCGACTTCGCTGTTTCCGGACATTGTTCCAACAGAGATCCTGGTAACTGCTACATATCCTGGCGCGGATGCGAAGACGCTGGCGCAAGCAGTAGCGACGCCGATTGAACAGCAGATGAACGGCGTCGACAACATGATTTACATGAACTCGGTGAGCGCCAACAATGGCGTCGTCCAGTTGTTTGTAGATTTTGATGTCAAGACCGATCCGAATATCGACCAGGTGCTTTCGCAGCTGCGGGTTGACCAGGCGCAGTCGCAGCTGCCGGCGCAGGTGACCACGGCCGGTCTTACTGTGCAGAAGGCGATCACATCGCCACTGATGCTGATTGCGGTCAACTCGCCCGGCAACAAGCTCAGCCAGGACTTCCTTACAAATTACGCGATCATCAATCTTCAGGATCAGATTACGCGTGTGAAAGGCGTCTCCAGGGTGCAGATCTTCGGCGGCCAGTATGCGCTGCGCATCTGGGTTGATCCGAACAGGATGGCACAGCTGGGAGTGACGGCACCTGAGGTGATTGCTGCGATCCAGACGCAGAACAATGTGAATCCCGCCGGGCAGATTGGTGCGGAGCCGATCCGCAAAGGCCAGCAGTTTACCTACACTGTGCGGACCGAGGGCAGGCTCGTGACGCCGAAAGATTTTGGCGATATCACGCTGCGTGCGAATGCAGATGGTTCCGTGCTGCACCTGTCGGATGTGGCGCGGGTGGAGATGGGAGACCAGGCGTATGCCATCTCCGGCAGGTATAACCAGAACCCGTCCGGGGTGATGGCCATCTACCAGCTGCCGGGATCCAATGCTGTCGCAACCGCTGCGGCGGTAAACGCGCGCATGCGGGAGCTGGCTAAAACGTTCCCCAGCGGCATTTCGTACGACGTACCACTCGATACGACTAAGGCAGTGAGTTCGGGTATTCACGAAATTATCCTGACGCTGTTTGAAGCGCTGGCCCTGGTAGTCATTGTCGTTTTCATTTTTCTGCAGGGCTGGCGGGCGACGCTGATTCCGCTGCTGGCGGTGCCGGTATCGCTGATCGGGACATTCATTATTTTTCCGTTGCTCGGCTTCTCCATCAACACGCTTTCGCTTTTCGGCCTGGTGCTGGCTATCGGGCTGGTGGTGGATGACGCGATCATTGTGGTCGAAGCTGTTGAGCACCATATCGACGAAGGGATGGATCCGAAGTCTGCCACGATCAAGGCGATGGAAGAAGTTGGCGGGCCGGTTACAGCGATCGCGCTGATTCTTGCAGCCGTTTTTATTCCAACTGCATTTATTCCTGGCATCACGGGGCGACTCTATCAGCAATTCGCGGTGACGATTGCCATCTCGGTTCTGATCTCGGCTTTCAACGCGCTCACGCTGTCGCCTGCACTGGCGTCGCTGCTGCTAAGGCCGAAGAGCAAGGAAGGCACGCGCGGCCTGCTGGGTAAAGGCTTTGCGCTGTTCAACAAGTTTTTCAAACGCACGACGGACAGCTTTGTGCACACCTCGAGTGTGCTGATTCACAAGTCCTACCTCGCCATGGCGGGCATTGCTATCGCGGCGGTGTTGTGTGTGCTGCTGGGTAAGACTCTGCCGGGCGGTTTTCTGCCGACGGAGGACCAGGGTTACATGTTCCTGGCATTGCAGCTTCCGGACGGTGCCTCGGCACAGCGTACAGACGCAGCGCAACAGAGGATTACCGCGGCGCTGCTGAAGACGCCGGGAGTGCAGGGTGTGATCGCGGTTACGAATTTCTCGCTGCTCACACAAGTGCAGAGCACCAACCAGGGTTTCTTTTTTGTCGCGCTGAAACCATGGGCAGTGCGCAAGAGCAAGCAGGAGCAGCTTGGGTATATCACGGCCAGCCTGGGCAAACAGCTGGCGGCAAATCCGGATGGAATTGCATTTGCCTTTCCACCGCCTTCGATTCCGGGTATCGGCACGTCCGGAGGCGTCACCATGGTGGTCGAGGATCGTTCCGGCAAAGATGATCCGGATATTCTCACGAAAAACCTGATGACTTACCTTGGCGCGATCAGCAAATTGCCTGAAGTCGCGGCCGCGCTGCCATCCTATTCGCCCGCGGCACCACAACTGTATGTGAAGGTGGACAAGGATAAAGTTCTGCAGCAACAGGTGCTGCTGGCTGATGTGTACACCACCATGTCGACATTCATGGGCGGCTACCTGGTGAACTACTTCAATCGCTTTGGCCGCCAGTGGCAGACCTATGTGGAGGCGGAAGGCTCCTCACGCATGGACATCAAAAATATCAACCAGTTTTATGTGAAGAGTGCGAACGGCGGGCAGGTTCCATTGGACTCGCTGGTAAACGTGAGGAAGATAACAGGGCCCGAATATATCTTTCGCTTCAATGAATTTAATGCCGCGCAGGTGAACATTACAGCTAAGCCTGGCTATAGTTCGGGACAGGTGCGGGCTGCGCTTGAAAAGACTTTTGCCGAGACCATGCCGCCGGGCGCGGGGTTCGACTATGCCGGTATCTCCTACCAGGAGGACCAGGCGCAGAAAGGTGTTCCGACCTACGCGGTTTTTGGTCTATCGCTGCTGTTTGTCTTCCTGATCCTGGCTGCGCTGTATGAGTCCTGGACGCTGCCATTCAGTGTGCTGCTGAGTACGCCGGTGGCGATCCTCGGTGGATACATCGCGCTGCATGTCCGATCGTTTGAGAACGACATCTTTGCCACGATCGGTGTTGTGATGCTGATCGGTCTTTCGGCGAAGAACGCCATCCTGATCGTGGAGTTTGCCAAGACGAATTACGAAGGAGGGATGAGTATCTGCGATGCTGCGCTCAGTGCTGCACGCGTTCGTTTCCGTCCGATCGTAATGACGGCGCTGGCGTTTGTTTTCGGCTGCCTCCCGCTGTGGGTTGCTACTGGCGCCGGCGCGTCTTCCAGGCGCATCCTCGGCACCACCGTGATCGGCGGCATGTTCCTGTCGACCGCGATTGGACTGATCTTTATTCCGGTTACCTTCTCGGTGGTCGAGTACATCTCTCATCGCTTCAGCCGGGGTGGCAAGGGCACGACGATGGACTCAAAGGCCGATTTTGATCCTGTGGCAGCTGGAAAAGCCGCAGGGGGAGGGCCGCCGCCGCTGGCTCCCGCTCCTGAGGGGCGCGCATGAGAAGGCTATCCTGGCACTTTTATCCGTTCTCTTTGCTTGTTGCAAGCGGCTTAGTGGCGACGGGACTTGTGGGTTGCATGGTAGGCCCGCGCTACAAGCGGCCGGCTTATGCGACGCCGCCGGCCTACCAGGGCGCGGATAATACTCCGCTGGTCAACACAAGCGGGAATTCTGTTGGCGATGAGCAATGGGCGACAGTGTTCCGCGAGCCTGAATTGCAGGCACTGATCCGGACCGCATTGGCCAGCAATTACGATGTGCAGATTGCAGCGCAGCGCGTGGCCGAGCAGCAATCGCAGGTGCAGATTACGGGGTCGCAGCAATTTCCGACCCTGTCGGTTGGAGGGACGGGCGTTGGTGCTTCCTTCAACTCTTCGGCACTGGGTTCGAGCAGCGGAACGAATGGTATCTCGAGCCCGATCTCGTTCGGGTCATTCAATCTTTCGGCTGCTTGGACCCCGGATTTCTGGGGTCTGTATCGCAGGCAGACACAGGCTGCTCGCGCGCAGTTGCTGGCACAGGTGTGGGCGCAGCGGGCCGTCCGACTTTCGCTGGTGCAGAGTGTGGCCACTACTTATCTGCAACTGCGTGCGCTCGATCGGCAGCTTGAGATCAGCAAGCAGACTCTGACGTCGCGGCAGGATTCGGTGAACCTGACCAGGACGCTTGCGGATGGCGGGGCTGCACCGCTCTCCGATCTTCGCGAGGCAGAGGCGCTGCTGTATGCCGCGACTTCGCAAATACCGCAGCTCGAAGAGGAAATTCAGCAGCAGGAAAATGCCATGAACCTGCTGCTCGGCAGAAATCCTGGTCCAGTCACACATACTGATCCGAATGCACTGACGCCTCCCCCGCAGGGGCTGCCGACGGGACTGCCGACACAACTGCTGGAGCGGCGGCCGGACATTCAGCAAGCGGAGGCGACACTTGTCGCTGCCAATGCGCAGATTGGTGTCGCGCGTGCGCAGTTCTTTCCGCAGCTTTCGATCAGTGCTTCGGGCGGTGTAGGAGGCGACAGTCTTTCCAGCATCTTCAGTCCCGACGGCAAGACTATTTATGGGCTTGGTTCGCTGGTGCAGCCGTTGTTTGAAGGAGGCAAGCTGCGAGGTCAACTCAGGCTTGCGAGCGAGACGCAGAAAGAAGATGTCTTTGCGTACCAGCGCGCTATAGCGACGGCACTGCATGATGTATCGAATGCGCTGATCGCATTGAATAAGCAGCGCATCTATCGCGAGCAGCAGGAAAAGCTTGTTGCTGCCACGCAGGATGCAACGCGCCTGGCCCGCATACGCTACCAGGGTGGATCGACGGCTTATCTTGAAGTGCTGACCACGGATACAAATCTCTTCAATGCGCAGCTGAGCCTGGTCTCTTCCCAGCAGGCGGAAGCGCTGACGCTTGTACAGCTATACAGCGCCCTGGGCGGAGGCTGGCAATGAATGCGAGCGAGGATCCGGCGTGAGGAATACTGTTGCGGGCGGATCCGCGATGTGACACAGGGTTGGCGGAGCAGGGCCTGAGCGAGGGCCCGCTTCCGGATTCTTCCTGGTGGAGGGAGTGCACCATGACCATTGTTCTAAGCATTTTCGTGATGCTTATTCTGGCGTCTTTGATGGTGATCCAGGTGAAGCGGCGGCGTGATCGAAAAGAGCTCGAGGAGCACAGTATTTCGCCCGAGGAGTTACACAGCCTGATGGAGTCGGGCGATCCCTTTCTACTTTACGATGTGCGCCAGCCGCTGGATCTGCTGGCTCATTCGATGATCATCCCGGGGAGCCTGAGGATTGCTCCTTCAGAGCTGAAGCGGCTGCCCGGATTGATCCCGCTGGACCAGGACGTGATTGTGTATTGCACATGCCCGACGGACAACACTGCCCACATTGTTATCCGGCGGGCCCTTTCGCTGCGGTATACGCGCGCAAGGCTGCTGCGCGGCGGACTCGATGCCTGGCGTGACCTGGGCTATGCGACGGAACCGTTTGTGACTCCGTTTCATCTCGAATCTCCGGCCGAACTCTCTTAGATAGGTTGCGTAGATAGGTTGAGCAGCCTGCGGCGGTTTTCTTCATGCAGTCGCGCTGAAATTTCAATTGGTACCTGGTTATCCACCCCTTTTCGCATGCAGGCGCTTGCAGGCAGGCGCGCACCTGCGCATAATCGGCACAGCAGGTCGGCAATTAGGCGTGGTTGGACGTACAACGGACGGTCTTTCAACAAGCGAGCACACTTTGTGACCCGGTACCTCCGTCAAGATGTCATCCGTATGCTGGGCATGCGTGCCAGGGAACTACAGGCCTGGGAACGCGCGGGATTGATTCCGGTGAAGGCTGAATATGGCTTTGCCGATCTGGGTCAATTGATCAAGCTCCGTGACCTGCGAGCGCGCCGCATTTCTGCTGCAACGATCCAGGCTTCTGTGACTGCCATGCGCGCTGTTTCCGGGGTCAGTGATCCGCTGCTGGAGTCGAGTGCCGTCGTGAACGGTTCACGCGTCGCATTCCGCCATTTCGGGTCCGTTGTTGAACCAATCGCCCGGCAGTTTCTGCTTGATTTCGATGGGGCGCTGCAGGGTCCGTTGATGGAAGTGGGAGACAGTACGGCACGCCAGGCGAGCCGCGATGCGCACGCCTCCGCACTCTTCATGCAGGCCGTGCAGATGGAAGAAGCAGGTAAGAACGAAGAAGCTTCGGTGCTGTATGAACAGGTGCTCTCGATGGATCCGGAGCATGCGCCGTCCTGCATCAACCTGGGTACGATTTGTTATAACCAGCGCCAGTTTTTGCGTGCTGAACAACTGTATCGCCGCGCTACGCTGGCAGACGGCGACTATGCGCTGGCGTTTTTCGATCTCGGCAATGTGCTGGATGAACTGCAGAGACTGCCTGAAGCGATAGAAGCCTATCGGAAAGCTATACGGCTGGCGCCCAAGTATGCAGATGCGCATTACAACCTGGCACTCGCCTATGAGCGCAGTGCAGAGCGCCGGCGGGCGCTGAGGCACTGGACGGCTTACCTGCGACTGGATGGCAGCGGGCAGTGGGCGAAGCATGCGCGCGACCAGGTGGCCAAGATCCTGGACCGGGAGAAGCTCAAGATTGTGTTTCGCTCGACCCGCAAACCACTGCGCAGCTTCCACGTACCCGCCGCAAAGTAATGGCAAAGGCTGCTGACCGGGCCAACATGCGCAATTTACTGTGTACCGGCCGGCGGGCTACACTCGCAGGTTGACCAGTCGAGGTTGCTCCCATGTCTGAAGCTTTGCTTGTTCCAGCTCCCGCACTACCAGTCACACACCTTGCCGAAGAAGAGATCCTGTTTCGCGACACCGTCCGCCAGTTTGCGCGGGAAACCATCCAGCCGATCGTGCGCGAGATGGACGAGCAGCAGCATTTCGCCGATGGCCTGGTGAAGGACCTGTTCGACCTGGGGCTGATGGGCATCGAGGTTCCGGAGGAGTATGGCGGCGCGGGCGGCACCTTCTTCCAGGCGATTCTTGCGGTCGAAGAAATCTCAGCAGTGGACCCGTCCGTTGGTGTGTTGATCGATGTGCAGAATACGCTTTGCGTGAATGCGCTGGTGCGCTGGGGGAATCCGGAACAGAAGCGCCGCTTTCTGCCGCGGCTCGCGAAAGACATGGTGTGCTCCTACGCATTGAGCGAGGCGAGTTCAGGTTCGGACGCATTCGCGCTGCAGACGCGTGCCGAGAAGCGCGGGGATGATTATGTTCTCAACGGTCATAAGCTGTGGATCACGAATGCGCACGAGGCCGGTTTGTTTATCGTTTTCGCAACGGTCGATCGGAGCGCGGGGTACAAGGGCATTACGGCCTTTTTGGTGGAGAAGGGCATGCCTGGATTCAAGCTTGGCAAGAAGGAAGACAAACTCGGGATCCGCGCTTCGTCGACGTGCGAATTGATCTTCGAGGACGTGGTAGTTCCGGCGGCGAACGTGATGGGCGAGGTCGGCAAGGGCTACAAGATCGCGATCGAGACACTGAACGAAGGCCGCATCGGGATTGCCGCACAGATGCTGGGACTGGCGCAGGGTGCGTGGACGCATGCAGCGAAGTATGCCCTCGAGCGAAAGCAGTTCGGCAAGCCGATCGCCGAGTTCCAGGGTGTGCAATTCAGGCTGGCCGAGATGGCGACGGAGATCGAAGCGACACGACTGATGGTCTATAACAGCGCGCGTCTGAAAGACGCAAAGATGGACTACGTCAAAGAAGCGGCGATGGCGAAATACTTTTCCTCACAGGTAGCTGAGCGGACAGCCAGTCATGCTGTTGAGATCTTCGGCGGGTATGGGTTCGTGAAAGATTATCCGGTCGAGAAGCTCTACCGCGATGCGAAAATTGGCAAGATCTATGAGGGTACTTCGAATATGCAGCTGGCAACGATCGGGAAGATGGTGCTGGCGGACTTGTAGACGCTCTCCACAGCGCCTGGCTTCGGTCGCGATGCCAAGTGTTCAGCGGGTGTCGAGTAGAAGGCTGAGCATCATTCCGCCTTCACGGTCGTTGCCTTGTCATTCACAAAGGTGACGCTGGCTTTCTTATCGGCATGATCGCCGTAGGTGTATTCCACCGTCCGATTGCCGAGGTCTTTCGAGCCTGACTCCTGGATCTGCCCGAGCGCCATGGTCGTCTGCATCTCGCTCATGCCCGCTTTCGCTTCGTGCGCATCGATGGTCTTCCAGACATCTGCCGGCCAGAATTTGTAGAGCTGATGCGGGTCGTCGTAGTACAGCAGGTCATCGAAGTAGTAGCGGGATTCGCGCGGCTGCAGGCCTTCGCCGCCGACGACGCCGAAGGGCGCTGCAAATTCGCCCTTCGCCTCGGGCTTCGCGCCCGGACCTGACTCCGGAAAGGCGAAGATCATGAAGATGTTTTCATCGCCGCGGCCAAGCCTGGTTTTGAAGCTGGCTGGCGTCGCCACTTTTTCTATGCCCTTCACATCGAGCTCCTGGGCACCCGGCAGCAGGCCGGCTTCGTGCGCGAAATCAATATGACCGGCTTTGTAGGGGAAGTAGTTCAACTGATAGCCGGATTGCAGCCATACCGGCTTGCCGATCAGTACTTTCGCGGAAGGGACGCTATCAATGAATAGTTTGCGCGGCACCACGGCTTCGTCGGCGGTCAGATTTTTCTTCACGTAGGCCGGATGCACGTTGACCGGCGCATTGCGCTGCTGCTCGGTGTGATAGATCCAGTACGCAGCAAACAGGATGACCGGCAAAGTCATCAGTCCAATAATCTGCCATGGCTTCATACGTGGGAGCTCCTTGGTCGCGTGTCAGAGTTTGGGATGCAATGTGTTGCGGCGCGGGCTAGGAAAATTCAGTCGATGGGTTCCTGCGTGGCCTGCAGCAATTCTGCCGGCATGAGCGAATCTGCGCTGAGACGATCGGCTTTACGGAGTTCGGGGAAGCCGACGGCCCACAATCCTGTGACGATTAGCGAGCCGATGCCGCCCAGCACCACGGCGACCACCGGTCCCAGCCATTGCGCGGTGACACCGCTTTCAAACTCGCCGAATTCATTCGATGCGCCCAGGAAGAGCGAATTGACGGCGCTGACGCGGCCGCGCATCTGAGGTGGTGTCGCAAGCTGCAACACGGAGCTGCGGATGACAACGCTGACCATGTCCGACGCGCCAATTGCGACCAGGGCAACCAGCGTGAGAGCGATATGTCGAGACAAGCCGAAGACCACGGTGGCAGCGCCGAAGATGCCGACACAGGTAAACATGAGCATGCCGGCCTTGCGACGGATGGGATGGAATGAAAGCCAGACTGAAACGGTGAGCGCGCCGAAAGCTGGTGCGGCACGCAGCAATCCAAGGCCGCGTGCGCCGGTGTGCAGCACGGTGTCGGCAAAGATCGGCATCAGGGCGACGGCGCCGCCCAGCAGGACGACGAAGAGGTCGAGCGAGATGGAACCAAGCAGCAGCTTCGCATTCCAAACGTATCGCACGCCGGCGAAGATGGTGTTGAGTGACGTTGCTTTCGGTTCCATGCGACCGGGCCGCACGGAAAGCTGGCCGACCAGCAGGAGGAAGCCGATGAGCGTGACGATGGTGAACAGGAAGACGACGGGCGAGCCGGCGAGGCGCGGAAAGCCCACAACAACCAGCGGCAGCGTGAACAACAGGCCGCCGACAGCTGGACCGATGATGTTGGCGAACTGAAAGACAGTCGCGCCCCAGGTGACCGCATTGACGAAATGCTGTTGCGGCACCAGGTGCGGCACCAGCGCAGTGGACGCCGGGCCGCTGAAGGCGCGGCCGCTGCCAATGAGAAAGAGCACGAGATATATGGGGAAGAGGCGATGCATGTGGCTGTACGCGAACCAGAACAGCGCGGCCGAACAAAGAATCTGCAGCGTGTAACAGATCATGACAACATGGCGGCGATCGAAGCGATCGGCCACCTGGCCGCTGGGCAGCAGGAACAATAGTCCGGGCAGGAAGAGGGCAAGGCCTGTATAGCCGAGGTCCAGTGCGCGATGCGTGATCTGGTAGACCTGCCAGGCGACGGCGACTGACTGTGCCTCTGCGCCAGTGATCACCAGGGCCCGGGCCATCTGGTAGAGCCGGAAATCCCGGTAGGCGAAGGCGACTGCGCCTGTACTGGCAGCAGGAATCGCAGGTTGAGAGGAGCCATCGCTCATGTCCTCTAAAGGTATACCGCATGGCTTCCGGACGTTGCCTTGCTACGATAAGCTTTGCTTTCTGCAAGCTCCATTCCGCCGCTGCCCGAGTCGACATCGCGGCCTGGAAGACTTTCGCGAAGCACACGCTTTCCTACGCTCGGCGGTCCCGGACCGATCGCCGCGGTTTTTTTATGCGGGCTCTTCGCGTTTCTCGACCTATATGCAACACAGCCGCTGCTGCCGCTGCTTGCGCGTCTGTACCACGCATCGAAGGCACAGGTCGGGCTGACGATCAGTGCCTCTACGCTCGGGGTGGCGATCTCAGCGCCGCTGCTGGGCATCTTCGCGGAAGGGCTGAGCCGGCGCCGCGTAATTCTCGCTTCCCTTTTCATGCTGGTAGTGCCAACACTGCTGGCATCCACGTCGCACAGCCTGGGCGTGCTCATTTTCTGGCGCTTTCTCCAGGGGCTATTGGTGCCGGGCATTTTTGCGATGACCATCACCTACATCACGGAGCAGTGGGGCGCGGACTCGGTTGCATTGGTGATGAGTCTGTATGTCAGCGGCACGGCGCTGGGTGGCTTCCTTGGCCGTGTCATCACCGGGCTTGCAGCGGAGCACCTGCAATGGCAGGCCTCGTTTCTGATTCTCGGCGGGCTCACACTGGTGGGCGCAGTGGCGGTGGCCGGGTGGCTCCCGCCGGCAAAAAGCACAGCCGGGATCGGCTCGGCGGTCGGGACGGCCGGTCGCTTCGGACCGATGCTTGCTCATCTCGGTAATCGCAAGGTGCTGGCCACCTGTCTTGCAGGATTCAACGTCCTGTTTTCGCTAGTCGCGATCTTCACGTACGTGACCTTTTACCTGGTGGCACCGCCCTTCAACCTGTCGATCAGCGCGGTCAGCTATCTGTTTGTCGTCTACCTGGTCGGGCTGATTGCGACGCCAGCGGCAGGCGTACTGCTGCCGCGTATCGGTCTGAAAACCGGTATGGTTGCGGCGAACCTACTGTCATTTTCAGGCGCGGCGATCACGCTGATTCACTCGCTGCCATACGTAATTTTCGGGCTCGGTCTGATGTGTACCGGCGTCTTTATCTCGCAGGCCTGTGCGACCAGCTATCTGCGCGAAGCTACGCCGCTGGGTGGCCGTGCAGCCGCAATCGGTCTGTATGTCTGCTGCTATTACGTAGGCGGAACCATGGGCGGCGTCGTTCCAAGCTATGCGTGGAAGCTTGGAGCATGGCCGGCCTGCGTGGCCCTGGTCGCCGTGGTGCAATGTGTAACGATTGTTGTTGCTTTGAGAGAGTGGTAACGAGCGGGACAGGAACGAAGCGCCCTACCTGCCTTGCAGATAAGCCTTGTAGTCGGTGTCAATAACGCCGAGATTGCGTGCCAGGCCAAGCTTGGCTTCGTTGAACTGCAGGGTGCTGTTTACCAGCTGCGTCTGTGCAGAGGCGAGTGTCGATTCTGCCTGGACGACCGGCAGATTATCGGACACGCCGGCCAGAAAGCGATCGTTGGCCTGCTCCACTTCCTTGGTCGTCAGCTCTACGTTGCTGCGCGCTACGCGGACGAGTTCGGTTGCGGTCTGCACGTCCAGCAGGCTGTCTCTCAGCTGCTGATCAATCTGCTCCTTGAGATTGTCGAACTGGAAGCCGAGCTGGTGCAGGTTGGCATCCGCGACGTGCGCGTCCCCACGAAACTGCGCCTCTTTGAAGATCGGGATACTCAGTGTGCCCATCGCGATAAAGGTGCCGTGATACAGGCCATGGGTCAGTCCGGTGACGCCGTAGTTGCCGTTGAAATCAATGGTCGGCAGTCGCTCGTAGCGCGCGGCTTTACTGGTCAAAACAGCGGCGTGGATCTGCTCCTGCAAACCCTGGTAGTCCTGGCGACTCTGGTACGCACGACGCTTCGCGTCATCCGGTGTGATGGCCTCGAGATCGGCGAACGGGGCAGTGTCGGTGAGCTGGATTTTCTGATCGATCGGTACCCCAATTCGCCGCTTCAACGCGATTAGAGACTTGTCGTACTGGTTCTGCGCTGCGATAACGACCTGCTGCTGCGCCTGATATTGGACGTGAGCTCGCAGTTCATCGATGCGCGCTACCACGCCGGCCTCATGCTCGGCTACAGCCTGGTTCAGCAGCACCTGGTCGGCTTTCAGCAGGGCCGTCTGGTTCTCGATCTGGGACGCATAGGCGAGACATTGCAGGTAGGCATCGCCGATGTTCAGGACTACCAGGCCGCGTGAAGACTGCGTGTTGTAGAAGGCGGCCTTTGCCAATACCTTCGACGCCTTGTACCTAGTGTAGGCGCCGAAATCGAAAAGCGTCTGGTTATAGGTGGCCTGCGCCTGGGTGACATCCACGCGAACGATGGGATTGAAGCTGGCGGCGCTTCCGGCGGGGATCAGGCTGGCGAATTGTGGCAGGACGGCGGGAGTGAAGCCGAACTGGACCAGGTTGAACTGGTAGACGCCTGTCGATGCAGTTGCGCGGATCGCCGGCAGCAGGGGATCGAGCGACTCGAGTTGCTGCGCTTCGGACCGTTGTTGCTGGATGCGTGCCTGCGTTAACGCAAAATTCGTTTTAATACCGCGCGCCACAGCGTCGTCAAGCGACAGTTGCAGCACACTGTCCGTGGCCTTGCCTTCAATAATGCTGCCGGCGTAGGGATCCTGCTCCGCGTTGGCTGCGGCCTGCAGATCAATCCCGGAACCACCGCTTTGTGTCTGTGTGCCACCAGCCTGGGTGCCGGTAGATGCACTACCAGTTGCCGAGGCATCGCTTGCTGGCTGTGTGGCTGGCTGCGCGGGAATGCTGATCGCGGTTCCCGATGCAGCGGAAGCCGTGGCGCTGCCGGCGGCCATTTGCGCCAACCCCTGCGGGTTGAAAGGACAGCAACCTGCCAACAGCAGAACCGCAAGGCGGCCGTTCGTCTTCATCATGCAGCCAATGCGTCGATCCACTCGTTCTCCTGCCTGTTTTTTACGGCATACAGATGCAACTGGTTAGATCATCCTCTGCGAGCGGGGTTGCTTTTTCTTGCAGGCCACATCTTCAGGCGGTGTTTTCTCGCTGCGCGAGCCGGAGTTTTGCGGGCCACGGAAGAATATGGTGCAACGTTTTACTTGCAAACGGGGTCGTTCAACGCACTTGCCAGAGGGAAGGCTCCAGTTAAACTGTTGCTATACAGGAGCTTGCAGGAGGCGTTGGGAAGTCCCCGTGGTAACGGGCAGGGCGAGTGAGCGGAAACCTGCAAGCAACAGGTGATCGGCGGGCCACATCGTAACAGCCAGTTATGTAATTTCTGCCCGTCTGCTGATGGCAGGCGAGTCAATCCTATGAAAACGTCACCACCAATCCGGGTACTGATCGCAGGCGGAACGACTGCGGACCGCCACGAAGTAGAACAGGCGATTCAGCAAGACCGGTCCTTCGACATCATTCCGCTCGAGCCGAATGCAGAGATTGCGGCGGTTGATGCGGACGCCCTGGTGCTGATCCAGGAGAGTTCGATATCCGATCATACTGACGGGCCTGGAATGGTTTCAGTGCTAGGTGGTACACCGACGTTATTACTTGCTCGTGCGGATAGTGGTCCGGTTGGCAAGACGAGGCTGACGCATTTGCCGAAGGCGCTGTGGAGTGTTGTTCAGGAATCGCAGCACCCAACTGAGCCGGAGACCGGGAAAGAGCTACCGTCAGGTGAGGCCGAAGCACAGCTTGCAACCCGGGCAATGCGCGAAAGTCAGCGACTGGCAGCAATTGGCAAGTTGACGGCGGAGATAGCACACGAAATCAACAATCCCCTGGAGTCCGTGGGAAACCTTGTATACCTCGCCATGCATGAAACGGGTATGCCGGCACAGGCGGTGGAGTTTCTGCGGGCCGCCGAGCGCGAGCTGCAACGCATCGTGCAGATCAGTAAGCAGACCCTGTCCTTTTCCCGTGAGAGTGCCGAGCCTGTGGCTGTTCGCGTGACCGAGCTTATGGATGAAGTGCTTGGCCTTTATGGACGACGGATCGGTCAGAAGAAGCTGGCTGTCATCCGGGAATACAACGCGAGCGAGACGATTCTAGGGTTGCCGGGCGAGTTACGGCAGGTCTTTTCGAACCTGGTGACGAATGCCATCGAGGCAACATCCACGGGCGGTACGCTTCGCCTGCGCATTCGGAGCAGGCAGCAGCACCAGCGCCATTCTGTGCGCGGCGGATTGAGAATCACGATCGGCGATACCGGTGCCGGGATTCCGGAAGCTGCCCGCCGCAAACTGGGACAGATGTTCTTCACGACGAAAGGTGAGTCCGGCACTGGACTCGGCCTGTGGGTAACGCGGGGCATCATCACACGCTATGGCGGCACACTACAGCTCCGCTCCTCTACCGGTGAAGAGCATGGCACGGTCTTCAGTATTTTCCTGCCCTCCGCCGCGGCTGCAGGGCTGGATGGGAGCGACACGCCGAAGCCCGGTACAGCAAAGGTCACGGAGATCTCGCGTCATCCGAGCTATGCAAGCAGTTCGCAGCGAAATGGCGAGTCCGCAGTCGCGTGCCTTCAGCGCGAGGGCTGAGCTGCGATTTGAGCACCACCGGCGGCGATCGGTCCTAGAATGAGACATGGCCGCCAGTACTGCTGTCAGTAATCCTCTAAAGGTTATCCACACAGTCTGCTCGCACGATTGCCCGGACTCATGCGCCGTGTTGGTGACGGTCGACCAGGCTGGCCGCGCTGTATCGGTAGCAGGCGACCCGTCCCACCCGGTCACGCGGGGATTTTTATGCGGCAAGGTCGCAAAATATCTCGACCGTGTCTACTCTCCAGACCGTCTGTTGTACCCCATGCGCCGCAAGGCCGGCGTGTCGAAACGGTCTTTAATGGCAGGCGAAGAGGCCGGGGCTTTTGAACGGATCAGCTGGGACGAAGCCCTGGACACTATCGCCGGGCGCCTAGGCGCTATCAGCGATCAATATGGCCCCGAATCCATCCTGCCCTACTCCTACGCCGGAACCATCGGCGTGCTTGGATACGGATCGATGGACCGCCGCTTTTTTCATCGACTGGGCGCGTCGCGGCTGGATCGCACCATCTGTGCGACGGCCGGGGGTGATGCTTTTCTGACTGTCTATGGCCGCAAGCTTGGCACGGATACAGAGGATTTCCACCATGCGCGGCTGATCGTTGCATGGGGCGCGAATGTGCAGGGCAACAATATCCACCTTTGGCCGCAGATAGAAGAAGCCCGTCGCAGCGGCGCACGCTTTATCGTGATCGATCCGTATGCGACACGCACGGCGAAGCTGGCCGACTGGCATATTGCGATCCGGCCTGGCACCGACACGGCGCTGGCGCTCGGCATGATGCATGTTCTGTTCGCCGAGGGGCTGCAGGACAGACAATACATCGCAGCAAATACGCATGGCATCGAGGCATTGCAGCAGCGTGCTGCGGAATACTCGCCCGAACGGGTCGCGGCAATCACGGGGATGGCTGCCGAAGACATTGTCCGGCTGGCCCGCGAATATGCGACGACTACGCCGGCTGTAATCCGGATGAACTACGGCGTCCAGCGCACCGAAAACGGCGGCACCGCGGCGCGCACCATTGCCATGCTGCCTGCGCTCACGGGTGCGTGGCGTCATCGTGGAGGCGGCCTGCAGCTTTCCACCAGCGGCGCATTTCAGTTCGATACGGTGGCGCTGGAGCGACCGGACCTGATGCAGCAAAGTCCGCTGAAGCGCAATGCACGCATCGTCAATATGTCGCAGCTGGGTCATGCGCTGACGGCACTGGGCACGGAAGGCGACCGGGACGACCCACCGGTGCACGCATTGTTCGTCTACAACTCCAACCCTGCGGCCATCGCGCCGAACCAGAACGCAGTATTGCGCGGCATGGCCAGGCCGGACCTGTTTACGGTTGTCCACGAACAGTTTTTCACGGACACGGCGGATTATGCGGACATCCTGCTGCCGGCTACAACGTTCCTGGAACATACCGATATCCAGGGGGCCTACGGGCACTACTACGTGCAGCTTTCGCAGCAGGCCATCGAGCCGCCGGGAGAGGCGCGGTCCAATGTGTGGCTCTTCGGCCAGCTTGGTCAGCGCATGGGATTCCCTGAAGAGTGCTTCCACGATACGGCCGACCAGATGGTAGAGCAGGCACTGGGCAATGGGAATGATACGAATACGTTCATGGCAGGGATCACCATCAGCGAGCTGAAGCAGAGGGGCCGTGTGCGGCTGCGATTACCGGTTGAGCCGGATGGAGGCTTTCTGCCCTTTGCCGATGGTGTTTTTCCGACGATGTCCGGAAAAATCGAGCTGTATTCCGAAGCGCTGGCAGCGCAGGGACTCGATCCGCTGCCTGGGTTTGTGCCGTCGCGTGAATCGCGCCACCAGCAGGCCGGGGGCGTTCAGCCTGAGTATCCGCTGGAGTTTCTGCCGCGCAAAGCAGACAACTACATGAATTCCACGTTTGCCAACCTGCCGTGGCACCAGAAGATGGAGGCTGCCCATGCCGGGGTCCTCGAGCTGCATACCGAGGATGCGTTGTTGCGTGGTATTGCAGATGGCGACCGGGTCGCTGTCTTTAATCAGCGTGGCTCGATTGAACTGCGCGCCTGGGTAGGCAAGTCTGTGCCTTGCGGAGTGGTGGCGGGTCGGCTGGCATGGAACAAGCTTTCGCGCGGCGGCGGCAACGTCAATGCGCTCACCTCGGAGACGCTGACGGACATTGGCCGCGGCGCAACGTTCTACTCCACACTGGTCGAAGTGAAAAAAATCAGTGATGGCCTGGAGACATAATGCCGCTTGAAGCTGGCTTTCAGTGCGCGGGTTGCGGAGAGTGGAACGAGACGACGGTAGACGAATCCGCCGGCAGCCGCCAGCAGTATGTCGAAGACTGCCAGGTATGCTGCAAACCTAACCTGCTGGATGTCCGCTGGGATGTTTCTGCGGCAGAGTACGGCATTCGCTCGGAACTGGAAAGCTGAGCCGGGCGACTGCGGGATGGTCCGCCGGGTCTGCCCGCTGGCTCCTGTGAGATTCAGGCGGCCCCGGGTTGGGAAGTAACCCGCCCGTCCCATATAATCGGCTTTTCCACCAGAATGTCGGATTTTTCTTGTGCAGTGAGGGCGTGCTTATCTTTTCCGTAAAATCCTGGAGCGGTAGCTCCCAGAGCAAGCAGAACAAATTGGTACGCCCGTATTGGCAGCGGATGTTCAGTTACCTAGCGTTGATTCTCCTGTGCTGCTGTGCTTTTGAGGCAGTGGCGCAGCAGGGAGAAGTCATCTCTGAAGTCAGGGTGATCGGCAATCGCAAGATCCCCAAGGAAACCGTGCTGGCCCGCCTTTTCTCGCGAATCGGCGACACCTATGATGCGGCCTCGGTGGAGCGCGATTTCAACTCGCTCTGGAATACCGGCTACTTTGAAGATGTCCGGATCGAACGCGAAGACAGCGCCAAGGGCGTCATCCTGGATATCTTTGTCCGTGAAAAGCCCACCATTCGCGAAGTCAACTACAAGGGCAACAATTCCATCACGCAGTCCGACATCCTGGATCGTTTCAAGAAGGAAAAGGTCGGCCTGACGGTTGAGAGTCAATACGACCCGACGCGCCTGGCCCGCGCCGAAACTGTGCTCAAGGCGCTGCTTGCCGAGCACGGCCACCAGTTTGCCACGATCAAGGAAGACGTCAAGACTATTCCGCCGGCTTCTGTCCAGGTGAACTTCATCATCAAGGAAGGTCCGACGGTGAAGGTCGGCAACATCGAGTTCTCCGGCAACGAGAATGTCAGCGCCCGCCAGCTGCGCGCGGCGATGAAGAATCTAAAGCCGATCGGTATCCCGAACTCGATCTTCCTCGAAAACATCTTTGCCAAGACCTACGACGCCAGCAAGCTTGAGGAAGACTCCGAGCGGGTGCGGGTGGCGCTGCAGAACAAGGGCTACTTCCGTGCCATCGTCGGCGAGCCGGCGACGCATATCCGCAACGAGAATGGTCTTTCGCTGATCACCTTCCGGGCCAAGACCGGCAAGCGGATCGACATTCGGCTGCCCATTGAAGAGGGCGAGCGCTACAAGCTGGGCGGCATCAACTTTACCGGCAACAAGGCTGTCTCGAACGTGAAGGCGCTGCGGGCGCAGTTTGCCACCAAGGACGGCGACTACTTTAATTACACCGCAGTCGGCAAGGGACTGACCAACCTGCAGAAGGCCTACGGTCAGCTCGGCTATATCAACTTCCAGGCGATTCCCACGCCGCGCGTCGACCAGGCCAAGAAGCTAGTCTTCCTGGATATCGATATCGACGAAGGCAAGCCCTACACCGTCTCCCGCATCGAATTTACGGGCAACACGGTCACGCGCGATCGCGTTATCCGTCGCGAGCTGCTGCTTGAAGAAGGTTCTGTCTACAACAGCATCCAGTGGGAGAACAGCCTGCTGCGCCTGAACCAGCTGGATTATTTTGACCCGCTTCGCGTCGAACAGGATTCGACGACGACGCAGGATCCTGAGAACGCGACGGTCTCACTGCTGCTGAAGGTGCATGAGAAGGGCAAGAATGCCATCGGCCTGAATGGCGGCGTCAGCGGCCTTTCCGGATCGTTCCTTGGCCTCAATTACCAGACGAACAATTTCCTCGGACTGGGTGAGACGCTGAGTGTGCAGGCCAATATCGGCAACCTGTCGCGCAACCTGTCCTTCGGATTCACCGAGCCTTACCTGC
>CAZZYN010000010.1:70665-73794 GCA_964658265.1 uncultured Acetobacteraceae bacterium
TGCGCAACAAGCCGGTAACGCTGGGCTTCCAGGTCTTTTCCAGCAAGTACGATTACAACTCGTCGAAGAACTACCAGATCTCGAGTGGCGGCGGTAACCTGCCGGTAGCCCAGCAATCGCTGGTGCAGAACTACAACCAGTCGACGACTGGTACGACGCTTTCCGTGAGCTACCCGCTGCGCAGGTCCTTCAAGCGCATCGGCGCAACGTACAGCTTCAACAATCAATCGATCCAGACGTTCAGCCCGGCCTCACAGAATTTGTTCCAGACGCTGGCCTTCCGCAGTGGCATCCAGGGTCAGAACGCGCTTACGGGTATCTACTCGAGCGCTCTGTCGCTCACCTACGATTACAACAAGATCGGCAATCCTTATCGTGCGCGTGAAGGCGAGCAGTTCTCGGCAGCCTTTGAAGTTGCCGGCCTCGGCGGTAACGTACGCTACTTCCGGCCGGTGCTGGTCTACAAGCATTTCAACGCGATGCGCGGGCTGCACCCGGACAAGGAAGGCCGCAACGTACTGGCCTATCGTTTGCAGCTCTCCTACGTGCAGGGCTTCCTTGGCGATGTTGCACCGCCATTCAATCGTATCTATGCCGGTGGCGAAAGCGAGCTCCGCGGCTTTGACATCCGCTCGGCAACGCCCTATGCATTCATTCCGACGCGCGTGAACTTCCAGCTGACCAACCCGGACGGCTCGTCCGTGCCGCGTGATCCGACCAATCCAAGCCTCGGCAACATCACCGTGCCGTTGCCGATTTACGGCATCGTCTCGGTCGGCGGCGACACCAGCTTCCTCAACAACGTTGAATACCGCATCCCGATTGCCGGTCCGGTCGACTTCAAATTCTTCAATGACTTTGGCATCAATACAGCAGTCCGCAAATCGCAGCTGCGCGAAAGTCCTCAGGGTGCCGACCAGCTCAGCGCTCCTCTCTACGGCTGCCCGGAGTACATCAATGGTGCCTGCGCTGGCGGCGTGAGTGTTCCGGCTTTCAGCGATCGCTATATTCATCCCATTCACGGAACGAACTTTGTGCTTCGTGATTCGATCGGTGCATCGGTCGGCGGTATGCTGCCGATCATTCATGCACCCGTACAGATCTACTATGCCTACAACCCGCTGCGTTTGAACCGGGCGATTGCGCCAAACTTCCTGATCACGCGCAGCTTCTTTCCTGCGGGCGGTGCGGGTGATTACAGCTACGCACAGGCAGTCCAGTTGTATGACTCCAGCTACCAGCTGCGGGAGCCCACCAAGACGTTCCGGCTGTCGGTCAGCACCACCTTCTAGCAGTGTCACTGTGATGGCGGGACGGACGGCTCAACTGCCGGTCCGTCCACAGTGACAAGCAAAAGCTGAAATTTGGGCAGATTTCGACGCTTTTTCTCTTCGAAAAGGCTGAAGAGCGGCTTGTCCCCGGTGCACAAGAGGGCCTAATCGCTCTATAATTCCCTCAGTCCTGATATGTCCTGTGGCTCCCCTGTGTGCACCTTCCTGCAAATCGGCAGGGAGATGGCTCCGTTGGAAAGAGTGCGCTGGGAGTAGACCGGGGAGCGAAAGCTCGCAACCGCCTGAAGGCAGGCGATCTGACAACACGACGAAATAAAGGAGTTTCCTATCAACATGAAGCGCTCAGTATCCGCTATTTGCCTGCTTGCGTCCGCCTTTGGCGCCACCGCGCTGGCACAAACCGCCGAAACACCGTCTGCCCCCGCGCCCGCCATGGCCGCCTCTGCCGCAGCTCCCGCCGGTCCGTCCAAGGTGGCGGTCGTGATGTTTGAGGCTGCTGTCGCACAGACCAATGAAGGTCAGCGCAACATTGGCCAGATTCGTCAGAAGTTCGATCCGAAACAGGCTGAATTAAAGACGAAGAATGACGAAGTCGAGTCTCTCAAGAAGAGTCTGCAGACCTCGGGAGCATCACTCAGCGATGCTGAGAAGGCAAGCCGTACCCGGACCATCGACGAGAAGGAAAAGCAGTTGCAGCGCGATGCGGAAGCGGCACAGACGGACTTCAATTCCGAAATGAATGATATGTACCAGGGCCTCGCACAGAAGGTGTATGCCACAGTTCAGCAGTACGCAGCGCAGAATGGCTACACGGTCGTCCTCGATGCAGGCGGCAGCCAGCAGCAGCCAACCGTGCTGTGGGCGAATGAAGGTGCCAACATCACTGCAGGCGTTGTTCAGGCCTACAACGCCAAGTCCGGCGTTCCCGCACAGCCGGCGGCTTCTGCCCCCGCACCGGGCGCAACGCGTGCACCAAACTCGGCTCCTCGCAGCACCCCGCGGCCGGCAACCAAGCCGCAGTAAGACCAATCAAGACCTCTTCGTGTTGAAAGTCATCGTCCTTTCACACTTGAGGCGGCACTCTCAAAGCGGGCTTTCCCATCCAGGGAGTGCCCGCTTTGTTGTTTGCTGGACTCTCACACTTCCTTGTGGGAAAAACTGTGGATTTAAAGCATGCTAATTGAGGGCGGCTTCAACGAAACCGTGACCTTTGGTAACCTGTCGAACAGGTGATGCGGCTCCAACCCATTCATTTAGAAGGCGATAGCCTGGGATGCACCAGGTCAGGGCAGGTCACCATCCTGAGCTTGCCCGGCGGGACGCGCTTCTTTACATTTCCACAGTTTAGGGTTACGGCCTATCCGGCGAAGAGGAGCGATTTCTGGAAGGTACATGCACTTGAAGGGCCAGGCATTTTCGCTTCATGTGGGCCGAAGAGTGCGTGGATCTACGCGAATGTAAGGTATGTAACGGCAGACTGAACAATCTGCGACTGGTCGGCTGGCAGGCCTATTTGTAAGCTGCGTGACAGAACAAAGATAAAGAGCTAGTTGGAGCTGTCTTCGCCGACCTTCAGCACGGCCAGGAAAGCTTCCTGCGGAATATCGACTTTGCCGATACGCTTCATCCGCTTCTTGCCTTCCTTCTGTTTCTCGAGCAGTTTGCGCTTGCGGCTGATGTCGCCGCCATAGCACTTGGCGATGACATTTTTGCGGATGGCTGTGACTGTTTCCCGGGCGACGACTTTCGCGCCGATAGCAGCCTGGATGGCCACTTCGAACATCTGTCGCGGGATGAGTTCGCGCATCTTTGAGACCAGTGCCCGACCGCGGTCGTA
>CAZZYN010000011.1:0-70215 GCA_964658265.1 uncultured Acetobacteraceae bacterium
AGGAGAGGCCTGGCGCGCGGGCGGCGTCGTCTGCGGGCTGGTTGGCGCTGTTACGCTGGAACGAACTGGCTGCTGCTTAATGCTCCGGCTCGCTGATGCCTCATCTATCGCAAGCTCCCTGGTCCTCTGCTCAATCGCAGCCCTGATCTTTGCAAGCTCCTGATCACGCCCGGCCGTGGTCTGTACACGCGCTGCCGGCGCCGTCCGCGTGTGCACAGCAGTCTGCGCCTGCTCAAGTTTCGACTGCAGATCGGCAATCTCTTCACGTGTCGTGATCACATCCGGATAAAGGTCTGTGTAATTCTCCTGCAACTCTGCGAGGTGTTTACGCTTTTCTGTCAATTGAGCACGCAGCTCGCGCACACTAAGCAGTTCGGGCGACTCCGGAGTTTCCGCAATGCTTCTTGAGCCATTCGCTGGAGCATGCAGTAGAGCATCCAGCCGATTCTCTTCCAGCGCGAGCTGGCGCTTGTCTTCAGCGATCTTCTGCTGGATCCGCGACTGCTGAACCTGTGATTTGTGACTGGCTGCAACAGCACGCGTCGCAGCGATTGCGTGAATACCCGGCTGTCCATGTATCAGCTGGGCCGCCAATGGAAGCCCGGCTGCGGACGCCAGGCTCGTGGCTGCAACAATGCCCATCAGCAGGCGTCGTACCGGCGACTGGGAGCGTACCCGCGATGGATGCATCGGAACCATATCAGTCAGCCTGTACCGAGCGTGCGTGATCGAAGTGCGCCGAGATACCGGCAACCTTTACTATGTCAGCAATCGCTCGCCCGAGAAAGCAGTTGAACCTGCCCGCATATGACGTCGCTGGCTGCAGTAGTTATATAAGCGAGGCCAGCTGCGTTTCAAGATTCCGCCGGTAGCGGTCAACCGTATAGAGGTTCAGATAGCGCGAACGGTTGTAGCTACCCATTCTCAGTCGGTCAGCCGGGGAGGCGAGCAACTGCTCCAGCGCTTCCGCTAGTGCTGCGGAATCGCGTACCGGCACCAGGTATCCAGACTGCAGCTGGCTGTTTGGCTCCCGGCCAAGCACTTCCGGAATCCCGCGCCAGTCGGTAGCCACGATCGGCAGCGAGAAACTCATCGCCTCTATCAGGACGACACCAAAACTCTCCGCCGGATAATGGCTGGGAAAACAGAAGACTGTAGCGTCGGCGAAGCAGCGATCCTTCTCGGGACCAGTAAGCACCCCGGGAAAGATCACCTGTTCACGCAGCCCGAACCGCAGCAGCAGATCCTCTACTTCCTGCCTGAAGGCCTCCGATGAAAATTGTCCAAGACAGACCGTTCTGAATGCGACGCCGCCGCGCTTGAGCAGTCCGCAGGCATGAATCAGGTTGAGCACACCCTTACCTTCGCAAAGTATGCCGGCGAATAAAATCGTCGCATGTCGGGAATCGGTGATAGCGCGAGTTGCATCAGCCGTCGCCGCAAGGTCAGGTATGCCGCACGGAATAATTGCGATCCTGCGTGCACGCAGTTGGGAGCCCTCTGCAGAAGTCGCAGCAGTGGTAAAAATCGCAAGGTCCGGTTTTCGGTAAGCCAGCTGAAAAAGCAGACGCAAAACGTGCGGCAATCGATTGTAGATTTCATACAGGCCGGCCGCGTGAAAATGAAAGACTGTCCTGCGAAAAAGCCAGCGCGTAGGAATAAGCAGCATCATGTCGCGCAGTACGGGAATAAGCTTGGGATCAGCCGGAGGATAATAGAGAATTTGGGCTCCGGTGCGAAAGCGCATCACGAGAATATGCAGGAGCGTGGTGACGATCAGTGCGAGCTTGCGAAAGCTGAACCTGCCCAGCTCGTTCGACGAACGCGAAAATCGCATCGGCACATACACCAGGCGCATTCGATCATATTGTCCATTCAGGAAGGACTGGATCATCAGGGTCTGGCCATTGATCGGTGGCGGCGTTTGCCCGACAACCAGCACTGTTACCGGCTTCTTTACGTCTGTGCTGGAAGGGGCCGCAGCCTTGTTCGCATCAGCCATTTTTTGGTCCATAGTAAAGATCGCGTCGTCCGCTGAGTCCGCTGAGTGTGCCTGCTGCGCGGGAAATCAGTTGCAGCCCGCGAACGGCGTAGTGCCTGCCGAATGGCAGCAGCAACAGGCGGCCCAGCCCATTGCAAAATCCTGCACAGGCCACCAGGAAGCGGCGCGCCACCGTCGCTGGTCCGGGCGCCGAGTAGAGACAGGCCCGTGTGTATCGATTGGCGTCCGAACGGGCACGCTGCAGCAACCAGCGCAAATTGGCCCGTGAGACAGGAACCTTCTCCGTGACGACAGCATCGCGGGCCCAGATAAGACGATGGCCCGCATTGCGTATCCGCAGAAAAAAATCAGTATCTTCTCCGCCGGTGGAGTCGAAGCGCGGATCAAAGCGAAACTCGCGAACGATGTCGGCGCGCAGCAACACGTTGTTGGTGGCGACGAAGGGAACATCTGCACCCATCGGGCGGTCCACGGGATCGAAGAAGCGGCCCCTTCGGATCCACAGAGGTGAGTTTTCATGATCCGGCTGCACAGGACCTGTGACTACCGCCGCCTGGAAGGCAAACATGGTATCGACCAGCCTGACCAGCCAGTTTGCATCAGCAATCTCATCATCGTCGATGAAGGCGACAAGATCGAAGCGCTGTGACTCTATCAGCGCCTGGTTGCGTGCACCGGCAATGCCGCGTTGCGGATAGGAGACATAGCGAATTGGAAAGCGGGATTGCTGCGCGCATTCAAGAACCACGGCTTTACCCGACAGTCCCGCATCGTTGTCGATAATCAGTACAGCGACATCCAGCTCCGCAGCAGCGCAGCACAGCGGTTCCTGGACAGTGGCCAGCGGCGATGTCGGCGTCTGCGCCATCAACGAAGCAAGCGTCTCACGCAGCATCTGCGGCCGCTTGTACGTCAACACGCAGATCTGCACCGACACCGTCGGTAACGGTTTCTTCGTAAGTTCCGGCGATCTTTGCAGTTGATTCACGCTTGCTCCGCAAAGCTCTCGTCAAGGGGACGAAGAGTCTGACTGAGTGACTTATCGGCGAAATGGGAGAGCACCAGGAACGCGATGAGTCGAACCAGGCTTGCAAGCAGCATGGCAACCACCGCCCCCTCGATGCCGAAGCGGTAGATCAGCAGCGTACCGATCGCAAGCAGAAAACCCGTTCCCATCATCTGTACCCACATGTACGTTTTCGGACGAGACATGCCGCCTTCGTACGCTCCCGCAACCGTGGCCAGGTACTGGATGACGAAAGCAACGACAAAGATGCGCAGCAGCCAGGCCAGTGGCAGATAGGGTGAAGCGGAACCGTAGACCAGCCGCATGATGCTGTGCGGTGCAATCAGCAGGGCCAGGAATGCAGGAATCAGCAACAGCCCAAAGCGGATGCCGTAAGTGATTGCTGTCTGTCTCGCAACGCGATAGCCGCGCGATGCTTCGCGGGCAATCGTGGGGATCAGCATGGAATTGATCGAGAAGATGATCGGATTGGCGACACCCACCAGGTTCAGCAGGCACTGGTAGCCGGCGACAGCAGTGGGTGCGAAGGCAAAGGCCAGTGTCCAGCTGGGTATCTGGAGTGTCAGCATGTTGAGAGCATTGCCCGCAAGGACAAAGCGCCCAAGCTGCCAAGCGTAAATTCCATGCACTTGCACCGCCGAACGGAGCCCTCCGGCGATGGTCGTGCCCTGCACTGCCAGGGTCAGCTGCCATGCCGCTGCCAGCAAAGATGTAACAGTTACAAGTACAAAGACAACAGTCAGACTGTGCGGTCGAAATAAAGCCAGCAGGCATCCCTGGCCTACATAGCAGAGCATGTCCGGCAAGATCGCTGCACGGAATCGCAGAACGCTCAGCAGCGCGCGCCGTGTCGTCTCCTGCAGTTGCCAGCTGACCATGGCGAGCGCCAGGATCGGCCATAAATGCCATTGGTGCAGCATCACTGTCACAATCAGCAGCACCATCGAGAGGGGCACAGCCAGGAGCGTCGAGTGCGCAAGAGCTGCATACAGCAATGTGCCGACTGTCTTCGGAGCTTCGGCTCCTTTCAGCGTCAGCGGATACACCACCAGCGATGAGTGGCAGGTGTTGATCGCGATCAGGGCCAGGTAGAGCAAGGCAAAGATGCCGTATTGCCCGGGCACCAGGATGCGCGCAAGAACCAGCGTGGTCAGGAAATTTCCCCCGCTCACCACCCCCTGGTCGACCAGCGACGCCATGCTCTCGCTGCGCAGCAGCTTAGCGAGCATAGTATGTCCGCGTCGAGGCAATGCCCGTATTGCGTGCCTGCGTCCCCATCGCAGGCTGGGCTTCACATTCCAGTATCTGCATGTAGGCCAGGTGCTGCTCGGGCATGCAGCGGAAGAATGGTGAAAGCAGTTGACCCGGACTCTCGGCCTGGTCCCACTTGTAATTGCGGTATTGGTTGACCACCAGCTTTACCGTCCGTCGTGTGCCCGCATGCTCCACCAAAAATTGCGATAGCTCGTTCGGATTCACACGAGTCGCATCGATGAGAGAAGCACCATAATGCCTGAACAGTTCTGCATCCCCCGCAACCAGGAAGACGGGCGGTGCAGACGGCGTGTCAGTTCGACGAATAAGGTCCGCGACAGCACGATAATCGTCTTTCCGGTATGAGGGATCACCCCAGTATCGCCACATGGAAACAGCATTCAGTAGCAGCAGGCCGATCGCGCCGATCGCCACATGCCTGCGGCCTTCACGCACGCCGCCAAGTGCACGCGCAACGCAACTCAAACCAAGCAGGAAGAGCAGGGAAAAGAGAGCAGACGCATGCCGCGGCAGCACATTCAGGTGACCGAAAGCACCGAAGACGACAAAGAGCGCCGCCCCATAAAGTGCAGTCGCGAAGGCAAGCGGCCGCACCGGCACGCTCGCGGAATCATCATCGCGCAGAACGCGGACCGTACCAATCGTCATCACCGCAACGCTTGCAATACTCGCCAGCAGGATCATCCAGTATCCGGAGATCATCGATAGCTTATTGCTGCCATGCAGCAGAATTGTCGAGGGCCCCAGCGTCGTCCCGAAGATGAGCCCGAAGAGTGCGTACGCAACATTCATCCAGAGCGACTGCTTCATGGAGACGACATCATGCGAGATGAACGTCGGCAGCAGCAGCTTTCCAACTATTAGGTAGAACATGAAGCTGCTGCCACTCACGATGAGAGGCCGGGACCATTTTGCGAACCATTTGCGAGGGCGAAGCAGAAGGTCCGTCAGCGCCAGCGTCGCAACAAGCAGGGAGCCGAAAGGGCTGGTAAGCGTTGCAATCAGGCAGGCTGCCGTAAATGCATGACTGAACGAGGAGCCTGCAATCGATCGACGCTCCCAGTTCCAAAGGTAGATCAGCAGGAAACCCACCAGCTGCAGCAGCGCGTACGGACGGGCTTCCTGTGCGTAGTAATAGGAGAAACTCGACAGGCAGAAGCCGGCCAGCGCGGCCTGCGGCAGCCACTTCGGCATACCCTCCGCCTGCCTCACAAGCATTCGGGCAAATGAAAAAATAAGGAAGCCGGACAGCACCGAAAAGATCACAGACGGAAGCCGCAGTGCGACATCTGACGTTCCAGCAACTCGGCTCCACACAAAGATCACCCCGTAATAAAGAGGCTGCAGATGCTCACTGGTCGTAAAGATGCCAAAGGTATGAAGAAACGACCGCAGGCTGCCAGAATTCGCCAGCGCCAGCGTATAACCTTCATCGAACCATAAACTTTGCCGCGTCAAACCAGCCACCCGCGCCAGCAGCAGCAGGCACGCGATCACCAGCAGCTGCCATGCTGAGAAAGTCTCGCGGCCACCGCGGGCTGCTCGCTTGAGAGTTATCGCAGGCCGCATCGATGAGTTGCCAGGTTGAGACATTTGTTTCCGATCCTTTCTGCTCGGAGGAGTCGAGAGCCGCAAAGCCTACAAGGCGCCCGCAGAATACTGCGGACCGAACTGCGACGGCACAGCAGCAGCCACGCGTTCTGTCCTTCGCGCCGCCTGTCGTATCCCGATCGATGCACTGACGGCAACCCACAGCATGAACGGCATTCCACTTCGTGTCAGCAGCGCGCTTTCATTCAGGTTGTAGACCAGCAAAAATGTCAGGAGCGCAAAAGGAAACAGGCTGGCAGATCGCACGACCTGTCTCGATGCCTCGGCTGCGTAGGACAGGCAGCGCCGGATCGTCTGTAGGCAGAACGGAATAAAGAGTGCAACGCCAAGCCAGCCGATACTCAGCAGAAGGTCGAGATAGCCATTGTGCGCAGTGGGGACCAGCCAACCAACCTGGCTGATGATTGTCAGTGAATCGCCTTGCAGACCCTGCCAGAAAGAATCGAAGCCATAACCAAGCAGCGGGTGATTGCGAATCGCAATCAGGATCAGCGACCACAGCTCTGTCCGCCCAGTCAGCGTGGCATCCTTCGAAAGCAGGGCCGGAATCAGTTCCGCATGCTCAAAGAGCCAGTAGCCCGTCCCGCCAGCAATGAACAGCGCACCCAGCAATATGGGAACGCGTTGCACACCCGGAAGCCGCAGCGTGAGCAGCAGCGGAATCGAACATAACGCCGCCACCGTTGCCACCAGCGAGCCAGCGGAATGGGAGAGCAGAAGCATACCGAACGCTAGCAGGCTAAAGGGAATGCGAAAGCGAACCAGGCGTGGGAATGGCACCAGCAGCAGCGAGAGTGTAGCCAGGCCCAGCTCGAGTCCGAAAACATTCTTGTGCGTTGTCAGTCCCTTCAACGCGTGCGGATCCGAAGGCGAGTACACGAAATGCGGCGCGAAGATCATGCAGACCACGCATAACGCGATGTGAATCAAACTCGCGGCGCCGAAAAGATTAATCAGCTCGGGGATTGCAAATTCAGTGCCCAGGATCAGTGCCACGGCGGTCGATAGAAGGAAGAAGAGACTGCGCCGCATCGTCATCGAGGGCGCAGTGCTCCACACCGCCGACATCACCGTGAACAGCAGCAGCGGCAGTAGTAACCGGATTGACTGGATGCCCGCGAGAAAACGCCGGGGCGCCATGAAGAGCCGTACAAACATGAGCAGGTAAATAAGCGCGGTGCTGATAACCACCGGAAGATGCACCTGGTCACTCACAACAGCGAGATCAGTGTCAGACAAGTTCGGCGAGACGAGCCCCATCACCACACCCATCTGGGTGAGCAGAAGCGCGATCACAACGAACTGGTAAAACCGCTGATTCATACCAACCTCTCCTTACCCTCCGTCACGGCGGCGATCCAAACACAAACCAAAGCTGCGTCGGTCCGGCTATCGCACGCTGTACAAAGCAGCACCTGAAATCGACGCTGCAATTCCCTCCGTCCCGGAGGCAAACGACTTAAGCCCGCTCGACGGAACAAAGACAATATCGCCGGCCGTCAGCGTCTGATCAGGTTCCTTCCCGCGCTGCATCGCCTTTAACTGGATCGGCAGCGTCTTGGTAATACCTTCTTCTTTATGCAGAAGAATTACATGCTTCAATGAAGCATTCCGCGTAGTTCCCTGTGCCTCGGAAATCGCCTGCAGCACAGTCATCGAACCGTTGTCATGCATAAGGTAGCCGCCGGGCCGCTGAACGTCGCCGAGAACATACGCGTAGCCCGCACGCGGAACGATGACGGTATCGCCGGGAAACACGCGGACGTCGCTCTCGAGCACCTGCGAACCACTATCCTGTTTGAGCGTCACCTGTTCGTTCGTGCCCGTGCGTTCTCTATGGATGGTCACCTGCACGCCCGCATTGCTCGACAATCCATCCGCCAGTGCGATCACATCGACCAGCGAGCGCGCAGAGTAGATCGGGTAGAGTCCCGGCTTCTTGACTTCGCCCTCGACTGTTACGCCCTGGGTGGCAAAGTCCTTAATACTTACTGCAACCTGCGCATTGCGCATCAGGTTGCGATCGCGCATCTGCTTTTCCATACTGCTGGCAAGCTCATTCGCCTGCAGCCCCGCCGCCTGCACGTCCCCGAGCAGCGAAAGATGAACTGTTCCGTTCGGACTCACCCGCACTTCCTGGTTTAACTCCGCCGCATCGAACACCGTGATGGAAATGAGATCGCCCACGCCGATGACCACGTTTTGCGGTGGCCGCGTTGTAAGGTGCGGCTCATTGACAGTATTGCCAGGCGTCCCGGCACTTGTAGCGGCATTCTGTGCGAAGCCCGCTATGCTCAGTGCAAGAAAACCCAGCAACGCAACCGTTGTCCTGGCAACGATCGTCTTCGATGCAGGAGCAAGTATCTGGCTGGAAGTTGCTGCATAGCCAGGACTCTGCTTGCCCCAGTAGTAGTAGAAATCTGCAGACTCGAAATCAATCCCGTTCATCACCACACCCAGGATGCGGGCACGCGCACGGCGCAGCAGTGTGAGCGTGCGGGCCAGGGAATGCTGCGCCGTCTGTCCGCATCGCGCCACCACCAGCAGGCCATCTACAAACCCGGATAACGACACTGTATCTGTTACATCTAAAACAGATGGTGTGTCGAACAGTACGAAGTCAAATGAATTTCGCAGATCACTGATCAGTGCGTGCATTGCAGGAGATCCAAGTACATCGGATGGATAATGCAGCTGGTGCCCTGCGGGCAGGACAAACAAGCCCGGCACTTCTTCGTAGGTGGTTACATACTGCTGCCACTTGCTGTTGCCCACGGCCTCGTCTAAACCTTCGCGATCCTCAAGCTTCAAGGCATGCGTCAGTGTGCGCTTCCGCAAATCGGCATCCACCACCACGACCGTCCGGCCTGATTGCGCGAAAGCTGCCGCGAGATTGAAGGTAATCAGACTCTTGCCTTCTCCCTCGGAGCTGCTGGTGATCGCCAGCACTCTCTTGCCGGTCGGCATGAGGTGAGAAAGAATCGAGGTGCGCAGGATGCGGAAGGCCTCAGCCGGCTTCGAGCGCGGCGCACGAGCCGTCGTTTGATACTGCCAGTTTGCATTGGTTGAGCCGCGCTGCAGCGACTGGATAGCTGCTCGCGGCAGCGATTGCTCAATCGATGGAATGAGCGCAATCACCGGCACTCCAAGTATCTCTTCAATCCTCTGCGGGTCGCGAATCGACGGATCCAGAATGTCAGCGCAGAAAGCCGCGATTACGCCAACGATCAAGCCAAGCAGCAGAGAAACAACCAGGTACAGCAGCACTTTCGGCTGGGCAGCTTTGTCCGTAAGAATAGCTGCGTCCAAAATATTCAGATTCGTCGACCGCAGGCTCGCAAGCACACCAGCTTCTTTCAAGCGTCGCAGCAACTGCTCATACAGGTCGCGGCTGGCATCGGCATCATGCTTCGCCGACGTATATAAGGTAGCTGCGTGGTTCATCTGGCTTGCCAGCGACTTCTGGGTCTGTAGTGCGCGGGCTGCGGCTGCCTCTGTGTCGCGGGCCACGTTGTATTCAGCCGTCGCCTGTCCGACGAGTCGGTTGATTTCAGCGTTGATCGACGTCTGGATGGATTGCAGCCGTTCGCTCGCCTGCAGAACCTTCGGGTACTGCGACCCATAACGCGCGTTCAACTCAGAGTAGTTCGCCGCTGCCTCCGCCTGCTGCTGGCGCAATAGTTGAAGCGGAGCATTCGTTGTATTCGCACCCGTAGCCTGTGCGCCCAGCATGCCTGCAAGAACCTCCGGACTTCTGGTGGTCGCAAGCTTATAGATAGATTCTTTAACAGCAAGATTTGCCTGGGCTGCTGTCAGCTGTGTGTTCAATTGCTCGAGCTTTGCGTTGGTCGAGTTGTTCGCCTCGTCCACTCCGTATATGCCGGATTGTTCTTGTAATCTGGCAACGTTCGCCTGTGATGCATCCACCTGCGACTTCATTGTCTTCAGTTCGCCGGCTAGAACTGAAGTAGCCTGCGCATTTGCCGCAAGACGAACCTGGTAGTTATGTTCAATAAAATCGGCAAGCAGCTGGTTCACAACCTGTGCCGCACGTGCCGAATCACGGTCCATAAAACCAACCGCCAGCAGACGCGTTCCCGAGACAGACGACACGGAGAGCCGCTTGTCATACTGCTTCAACACAAATGCAAGATGCTTTGGAGACTGCTGCAGAGGAAGCTTGTTCTCAGCAGCATTGCTTCTTGAATAGCCGGCTAACTGGTAGTCCGGAGTCTTATCAAGGCCCAGCTCACCAATAACTTTCAGTGCGAGATTGCGCGAACGAAGCACGTCCACCTCGGTCTGAACGGCCAGGTTGAAGTCGAGCGCATCTGCAGCCGCAGTTGAGGAAGCCTGTGCCGGATCAGCCAGGCCCACTGCGGCATCCTGCTTCAGAATCTGCAGCTTTGCCTCCGCCCTGTAAAGACGCGGCACCATCACGGTATAGATGATGCCCAGCAGCACCGTCGCACACACCGCAGCCAGCATTACATTCTGCCGGCGCCGCAGAACCTTCCACACTTCCACGAAATTGAACTGCGAGGATGGTGCGAGCGGGATCGGCCTGCTTAAATCGCTGTCCGGTCGGGGCGCGAGCGCCAGTGCTTGATCGATCGACATCTCATATCTCCATGAAGACACGTGTGCCTTCTTCAATTTGGATCACGCAAGCAGGGGTTGTTCGTCTGCAGCAGCACTTGTATTCTTCGTCCCGCGCTGATCTTCCAGCCTGCCGGTAGCACGGCCCGAAGGCTTGGGAGCGGGTGTCTTTGCCTCTCCATCGCCTACGCCGAAGTAATGCAATCCCGCTGCTTCAATCAGCTTCGGGTCGAGCAGGTTTTTGCCATCCAGCACGATAGGAAGCTTTAACAACTGCCGTACACGCGTGTAGTCGAGCGCCGCAAATTCCTGCCACTCGGTCAGGATCACCAGCGCGTCTGCACCTGCACATGCAGCGTAAGCGTCCTCCGCAAAGCGCACTGCATCCTGCGGAAGTAATGCCTTCGCACGTTCCATGGCAGCAGGGTCGTAAGCAACAATTTCAGCACCCTCTGCCTTCAGCTTCAGAATGATCTCGATCGCAGGCGAATCTCTCACATCATCCGTGCCACCCTTGAAAGCAAGTCCGAGAACCGCGAGACGCTTGCCGCGCAGCGTCCACAGTGCCTGGCGAATTTTCGAAACAAAGCGCACCTTCTGCTCTTCGTTGATATTCATCACCTCGGTGAGCAGGTTGAATTCGAAGCCAACCTTTTGCGCAACCGACCGGAAGGCAAGGACATCCTTCGGAAAGCAGGAGCCGCCATAACCAATTCCCGGATTTAGAAAGCGAGGACCAATACGCGAATCGCTGCCAATCCCTTCCGCAACCTGCCGGACATCCGCACCCACCTTTTCGCACATCGTTGCTACGGCATTGATGTAAGAAATCTTCAGCGCAAGAAATGCATTTGACGCATGTTTGATCAGTTCTGCACTCTTCACACTAGAAATAATCAACTTTGTGGAATGCCCAAGCTTTCCCGGTACCGCAGTCGACTGCGCATAGTACGTGCCATCAACAATAGGCCGATAGACCTCGCTCAGTAATTCCTGACTTTCTGTATCCGCAACACCCAGCAGGATGCGGTCCGGGTACAGAAAATCGTTCACAGCCGTTCCCTCTCGTAGAAACTCCGGATTCGACGCGACGCTGAAGTGTCTGGCGTCCGCGCCATGCAGTAACAGTGTGCGTTGAACGGCTTCGCACGTGCCCACCGGCACCGTACTTTTCTCAACGATTACTGTGTGCCGTTGCAAGGTCGGCGCGAGTTCTCTCGCGACGCCTTCTACGTAGGAAAGATCCGCCTCGCCCGTGTGCGAAGGTGGCGTACCAACACAAATGAAAATGACATCTGCAAACTGCGCAGCCTCCTGGATACTGCTCGAATACTTCAGCCGTTCTCCGCCGTGACGCTTGAGCAGTTCTGGAAGCAGTTCTTCATAGATCGGAGATTCTCCATTCCGAAGCTGGGCGATCTTGCGGGGATCGTTATCGATGGTCAGCACTTCGTGACCCAGTTCCGCAAAGCATGCAGCCGATACAAGGCCGACGTAACCTGCGCCAATGACAGCGATTTTCATGATTCTCTCCGATACATAATTTAAGAACGCCGGGTCAGATATCTTTCAGTAATTCGGACATACTCATATTCATCCCCAGAGCGATGATCTCAAGCATCGGCAGAGACAACGACTTACGTCCCCGCTCCAGGTCACTGATGAAGCTGCGGTCTATCCCGAAGCCAACCGCCATCCTCAGTTGTGTGAGCTTTCTTTCCTTCCGAAGCTGACGTAATCGGAGTCCGAAACGCGCAGTTACATCTGCTGACAGGTAATAGGTCTGATCAGGCACTTTCGACGTCGCCTTGGCTGCCACCAGCCTGCGACGAGGCGATTCCTTGATCATCGCGCGTGCCCCCGATAAATAGAAAACATAGCTTGCAGTTCATTTGTTTTGAAACCCTGCCTGACATCATCGGCGTCGATGACTTACGCTCAGATCACACTTGGTGCCGACCACCCTTGAGCGTCATCTCGAAGATCCGTTCCGATACTTTGACCTTACATACTTCTTCGAAAACCGTTGTGGCCTTAAGACGACATTTGCAAAGGCGCATTGACCTTAATCGCCTCCGACGCGGTCACTCTCGGGCAGAGATCAGGCTAGGCATTAATAGCCTGCGGCCAGCTTCAACGATTGATCCAGCTGCCGTATATCTTGCAGTGAAGACGGATCCTCAAGCATCGCTTCCAGTGTCATGACCAACCCGCTCCGCAGATCAATCTTTGGCTCCCATCCCAGCAGCCGGCGGGCCTTCGTAATATCCGGCTGCCGCTGCTTCGGATCATCCTGGGGCAACGGTTTGAACACCAGCTTGCTGCTCGAACCCGTAATCTCGAGAATCAACTGAGCGCACTCGAGGATAGTAAATTCCACAGGATTTCCGACATTGACCGGCAGATGCTCCTGCGATTTCGAGAGCCGAAGAATACCTTCTATCTGGTCGCTCACGTAGCAGAAGCTGCGAGTCTGCATACCACTGCCAAAAATCGTAAGATCCTGTCCTTCAAGTGCCTGCTTCAGCAGCGTAGACACGACGCGGCCATCAGATGCCTGCAGGCGGGGGCCATACGTGTTGAAAATGCGCACGATATGCGTATCGACACCCCGATAACGATGGAATGCCATGGTAAGTGCTTCGGTGAAACGCTTTGACTCGTCATAAACTGAACGAGGCCCAACCGGGTTCACATTGCCCCAGTATTCTTCTGTCTGCGGGTGCACCGATGGATCGCCGTAGCATTCGGAAGTGGAGGTAACCAGAAAACTGGCCTTGTACCGCGCAGCAAGTTCAAGAATCTGCATGGTGCCAACAGAGCCTACCTGCAGCGTTTCAATTCCATATTTCAGATAGTCGAAGGGACTCGCTGGCGATGCCAGATGGAAGACAGTTTCAACCGGACCCGGATCAAACGGCAGGCAGATATCCTGCTGCATGAACTCGAATGAGGAGTGCGATAAAAGATGCTCGATATTACGCAGGCGCCCGGTCAGGAGGTTGTCAACACATACGACAGTATGACTCTCCGCGATCAATGCATCGCAGAGATGCGAGCCAAGAAATCCTGCTCCTCCAGTAACTAGTACACGCATCAGTATTTTCCTTTCGATCCACGAAGCATTAGCAATTGCCGTTGCACTTTACCCAGGACCTAGCAGCGAAGATGGAGCCGTGCCACTTGTCTGATACTTGACGCCAAGCATTTGCCCGAGCAGCAGAAACACATAGTACGGATTGAGATACAGGTACCTTCGCCAAAGCCGCTTGGGCTCCTCCTTCAGACGGAACAACCATTCCAAGCCATATCGCTGCATCGCCGGCGGAGCCTGGGGCAGGTCACCAGCTATGAATGCGAAGGCAGCTCCCACCGCGAGCAGTGGCATCTGCAGATAGTTGCGTATCTGGTAGATGAATACTTCCTGGCGCGGACAACCTAATCCAACCATCACGATTCTGGCGCCCGATGAGAGAATGCGCCGCGAAAGCTGCTCTCGTTCCTGTGCATCAATCGGACGAAACTTCGATGCTTCGCAACCTGCAATAAGCAGATCTGGATAAAGCGT
The DNA here is from genome assembly GCA_964658265.1 of uncultured Acetobacteraceae bacterium. Taxonomy (GTDB): domain Bacteria; phylum Acidobacteriota; class Terriglobia; order Terriglobales; family Acidobacteriaceae. The sequence continues at coordinate 14,083 of CAZZYN010000011.1, forward strand.
GCGAAGTCGGTCAAGCAGGCCTTCTAGAATTGCATCCGTCGTCCCGTAGAAGTACACCGGCATCTTGTTCTTCGCGGCCATTGCGAGTGTGCGCAGTGTAAGTTCCGGCCCGTATACACGATCCGAAAGACGCGCACGATGGATCAGGTTCAGAGCCCAGCGCACAGGCTGCCCATCCGGCACTACTAGCTCGAACGAATTCAGCCTGTACTTATGATGCACATCCTCGACCCCGGTCATCACGCCGTGCACAGCTAGCGCGGAAACCGCTAGGGCACGTCTCTCCTGGGCCGCGGAAAGGATGCGCGAAAGCGCTCCCTCATAGTCAACAGCATCCACCATGATGCCGAGTACTTCTTTTTTGCCATGGTCGATCAAGCCGGGACCTCTTCTTTCTTTTCAGCAAGCCAGCGATCGACGTTATAACCATAGCTCTCTCTCAGGATGCCTTCGACGTTGTATTTCAATTGCCAGGAAGGATAATGAGACTGGAATTTGGATAAGTCTCCGATCCACCAAATATGATCTCCCTGACGATTTCCGTCCTTATATGTCCAATCCATCTTTGTGCCCGATATTTGTTCGCAGAAGGCGATGGCTTCGACCATGGAACAGTTACTCTTTCGACCGCCGCCAATGTTGTAAACTTCTCCAGACCGGGGCGCATTGAAGAAGGCGTCAAAAGCCTGGATCAAATCAAAGCTGTGGATGTTGTCACGAACCTGCTTGCCCTTGTAACCAAATACCTGGTACGGCCGCTGCGTCACGTTGCACTTCATCAGGTATGCGAGAAAGCCGTGAAGCTGCGTACCTGAGTGTGCAGGTCCAGTAAGACAGCCGCCTCGAAAGCACACAGTTTTCATTCCGAAGTAGCGGCCGTATTCCTGTACCAGCACATCGGCCGCCACCTTGGAAGCGCCAAATATCGAGTGCATCGATTGATCGATGGACATGCTCTCGTCAATACCGACAGCAAAGCGGTGCGACGGGTCAATCTCCCATCGCGTTTCAAGCTCCCGCAGTGGCAGCTGGTTGGGCGTATCTCCATACACCTTGTTGGTCGATGTAAAAATGAACGGCGCATCCGGACAATGGCGTCGTGTCGCCTCGAGCATCGTCAGAGTACCGAGAGCATTGACACCGAAATCAGTGAATGGCTCTCGCGCCGCCCAGTCATGTGACGGCTGAGCCGCGGTGTGGATCACCACGGATATATCCTTGCCATAAAGGCGGAAGACCCTAAAAATCTCCTCACGATCACGGATATCTGCAGTGTGATGCGAGTAGTTCTCCAGCGTGTCCGTAAGATGACGGCTCATGCGCGCGGTTGATGCCTCCTCGCCAAAGAAGACAGCCCGCATGTCGTTGTCGATGCCTACGACATGCATTCCTTTCTCCGCGAAATGGCGTGATGCTTCGGAACCGATCAGACCTGCCGAACCAGTGATAATAGCAACGCTCATGAATCCTCCACAGTAGTTAGTTCCAACCAAGCCTTGTTTATCAATCTAGGGATCGACTAGGTGCCATGCATCGCAAACAAAAGTGTGTGCAGCAAAATGGCAGCATCCACGAACACAGAGCGGTGTTTCAGGTAATAGAGGTCGTACTGTATGTTTTCGTGGATTGGGTGACAACGATCTGCACTCAACTGCCAGAATCCAGTAAGCCCCGGACGTACCGACAGGCGCTGCCGTTGCTCCGGAGTGTATCCGGCAACAATAAACGGCATCTCCGGCCGCGGACCAACAAGACCCATCTGTCCGCAAGCTATGTTGATCAACTGCGGTAGCTCGTCCAGGCTTGTCTTGCGCAGCCATCTTCCAACCCTGGTAATGCGTGGGTCGGACGAGTTACCCGGACTGCGATCGTAACCACAGAGTTCCGAGTGCATCGTGCGAAACTTGATGATCGTGAACGGCTTGCCGCCTTTACCGATACGAATCTGCCGGAAAAAGGCAGGCCCGCTCGAATCCATTTTGACCACAGCTGCGATCAGCAGCAGCACCGGAGCTATGATCGTCAGCAGCGTGCAGCTCACCAGGATGTCCAGCAGCCTTGACGCTATTTCATGTATTTGTTTTCGCTGCACACGATGGAGGCCGTAAATGACATGCCCATCGAGATCCAGGTAGTCGATCGAACCGCTCTGAACCACCTGCGTATCCGCCGCGAAAATCACTGTTGCGTTGGCTTCCCTGCTCTCATCAAGCACCAGCAGCATCTCTTCTTCCGTCCTCGGCCTGGAGGCAAGAATGACAAGGTCTACGTCGTGTGCGCGGAGGAACGAGGCTCGGAGACCGCCCGATGTGCTGATGAGAAAACGGTCATTCCTATAACTGCTTTCGTTCACCCGCATACTCGCCCGACCGGAACCATCATCCACAATTGCTACGGGGTGCAGGCCCAGTTTCGGCGAGCGAGACAGGGCGGAGAAAACCGATTTCGCTGCAGAGCCCGATCCGTAAATCAGAACCCGTCGGAGGCCATAGCCTCGTTTGCGGACCAAGCCCAGGGCCGCATGAAGTAAATGCTTCTCAACAATCAGCAGAATAGAGAGAATCGGAATATCGACAGCAAAAAACGCAGCCCAGTGTGGCTTTCCGGAAAGCAGGGAGCAGGGTAGCGATAGAAGCATGCTGAACGTAGCAGCTTCGAGAATGCATGCCGTTTCGCGGACCTGCAGCAAGCCGCCGCTCGCACGGTAAGCGCCACTTCGATCCAGCAGCAGTATTGCGATGAACGAGAACATGATGCCGACAGCAGCGACGTGTCGTAACGGATGGACCAGGTATTCAGCACCCTTGAATAGAAGAAAAAGTCGGTAGACCAGGACGAACGACAGGCATCCCGTCATCACATCCAGCGCCATCTCGAGGAACTGGATAGATGGCAGATCAGCAAGAGCTTCCACTGGATCAACCAGGCGCCTGGATGCTGCGTCACGAGGAAGGCTGTCGTTTAAAATGCTTGTCTGCACAGGCCTCTCCCTGGTTCGGTTTGGTTCGCCATTGCTGACGCCACCACAAAGAATGTCGATTCAGTTCGCTCGGGAACACCAGAAAATAGGTGGCATCCTTAAAATGCAGCAGCAGCTAAACATTCATCGGCGCTCAGACCCGGGGATGATCTGAACAGCTCTATAACTTCGAATATGCTTGAGCCAAAAAATCCGCGTGTCGTCAAAAGCCCGCATTAGGCCTATCGACGACATTTCACAGGATTGCCGCTCACAGGCAACAAGCAGCACAAATTTGCTCTTATTGACTGGTGCAGGGGCGCCCTCGCAGCCCTCCCCAACCTCAGAGTTCCGTTGCGCGGACGCTGCCATTCGCATCTCGGGCCAGGTCGGTTCAACGGCGAGTCAGCACCCGCAGGTGCCTCGCCCGCCTGAACCCGCTCGCCCTATCGACCCTGTCTAAGGACCGATGAATATTGAGCCATGCAGAGCGCCTTCTTCAAAACATAGTCCTCGAAGGTTGTAAGCACCTCCCACTTGCGGCCGGACAAACTAACCCGTTCGCTGATGGACTGCACCCTTGACGCGACTTAGTATGCCAGTAGAAAACCTGCCCTTTGCACTATTTGACCTGCCTTACTTCACTGCCTGTTTGTCTATCTGAGTACATAGTTCAACTCGCAGTAAGTGGTACGTGTCCACAGTAGTCCGTCCGTATCGGGCGATCCGGATAATCACTTCGGACATATCGCGCTACACAAGCAGCATGGCCTTTTCATCAACAACTTGTTTCCGCTTGCTTCCAGTTCCCTCCAGTGCATGCTGATCTAGCTTTTTCTTTACTTGGCCAGACCATTCGACTGGTGTACACATGAACCAGTTTTAGTTTGCCATCATTACAGTTACATAACTGCTGAAAACATGCTCTGAGGAGTTGAGATGTTCCCTCGCTACCGCCCTTTTAAAGCTTTTATCTTCCTGCTGCTTGCCGTTGTCGTTACACCATGTTTCGCAGCGCCGGTTCAATCCGTGAGTGCATCTCTACCTACCGGGCTGGATATCTCCCTGTCCGCCGGCTCTTCCGGCTATACCTTCTACTCTGGGATATCTCCCACCTGGGGTAATCTGCAGCCGGGTGGCTTTGTCCAATACAACCTTGCTTTTGCCGCACCCGGAACCTACGCTGTGACCATGTACTACAGCACCACACTGCAGAATCAATCGGCGAACCTGCTGGTCAACGGTGTACAGCAGGCAGCAGCTCAACTCCCTGCTACTCAAAGCTGGGGTAACCCGCAGAATAGTGCGCCGGTCACGGTGCAAATTCCAGCCGGAGGCGTGAGTCTCACCATCGCTGCCGTGTCCAATTCGCCGGCATTTAATCTGCAGGGTCTGACTCTGACTCCGGTCAAGAGTGCAGCCTCTCTGCCGGTTCAAGCCGTGAATCCTGCTTCGCCTACCGGCCTCGATATTTCACTTGTGTCGGCCTTCAACAATTACACCCTCTATCGCGGCACACCGTCGTTGTGGGGCAATTTGCAGAGTGGCGGCTTCATCGAATACACCCTCTCGACCAGCCACGCCGCTAACTACTCACTGAACATCTACTTCTCGACCGTATTGAATGGCATGACGGCCAACGTCCTGGTGAATGGATCGAGCGGCGGAACCGTCAGTCTCCCCTCAACGGCTTCCTGGAGCACGTTTCAAAACAGTGCCCCTGTTTCTCTGGCGCTGCCGGCAGGAACATTCACTTTACGTATCGCGGCTGCTGCGTCAAACCCTGCCTTCAACATTGCAGGATTGACCCTCGCGCCGATCGTCGCAGCCAATTCTCCGGGGCCGACCCAGACTTATCCGCTGGCCGGTAAAAAGCTTTACGTTAATCCGTATACTGTTTCCGCAGCCAATCCAAATGCCTGCGCGGCATCCTATCCCTCCACGCCGCAGTTAATGACCAAGATAGCTTCGCAGCCGCAGGCAGTGTGGTTCGGCAGCTGGAACACTAATGTAGCTGCGGACGCGGCCAATCTGATGAGCCTGGCTGCGGCTCAGCAGGCCCTGCCAACCATCGTTGTCTACAACATTCCCGACCGGGATTGTGCGGGAGGTTATTCCTCGGGTGGCGCAGACTATGCTTCGTACCAGAGTTGGATCAAAAGCCTGGCACAAGGCCTCGGCTCTGCTAAGTCCGCAATTATTCTCGAACCGGATGCGTTATCGCAGATAGAGGTCTGCGGCTTGAACCCGCAGCAGCAGCAGGATCGCTACAACCTGCTGACCTATGCCGTATCGACCTTTAAAACCTACAGCCCGAATGCATTGATCTATCTCGATGCCGGCCATTCTGACGACTCCATCCTCCCCGCCGACATGGCACAACGGCTGCAAAATGCCGGGGTCTCCACCGCCACCGGATTCGCACTCAATACTTCCTACTACGGCACGACTGCTTCTAACGTCGCCTACGGTCAAAGCATCGCAGCACTTTTGAACAACAAGCATTTCGTCGTAGACACAGGGCGCAACGGCAATGGCGCGACCCCCGACGCGCAGTGGTGCAATCCTTCCGGCAGGGCGCTTGGCGCGCGGCCGACCGCGTTTACCAGCGGCTTGGTCGACGCTTATCTCTGGGTAAAAAATCCGGGCGAATCCGATGGCACGTGCAATGGTGGTCCCGCGGCAGGCCAGTTCTTCCCGCAGATGGCATGCACTCTCGCCAACAATGCTGCATGGTGACGACAACTTGGTGTCTGCAGCACTGCCTTCACTCATCTGCGTGATCGACCTGCGCGACATTCATGGCGGCAGCCCCGATATCGTGGATCAACTCATCTCGCATTTAGGCAAGTCTGAGAGTCGACACGTGCGCGATGCGACAAGACGCAGGTTGAATCCCTTAAGTCAGCGCTGCATCTTTCTCAATCCAACCGGAGCCGGCGTCCGCCCGGATCATGACTATGTCTGGTTGTCTTTTTAATGGTAGTAAGGCCGCAGTCAGGAAAACTTGCTCCAGGAACAATGGTTGCGCCCTCCAAAGCTAAAGAAGTGGCAGGCCACTTCAACCTGCCACTTCTGATGAAACGATTTACTTCGGCTGAACGATCAGGTACTCTGCGCCCGGAATACTGTATGGCGATCCTGCAGCCATCGCAGCACTGGTCGGTGTGATGCTATAGACAAATAGCAGCTGCGACGGACCACTCAACGCATATAAATGATTGTCATTGTCCCAGTAGAGCTGGGTGATGTTGTCCGTTGTCTCTGTAGCTGCAGTCTGCGACGCTGCATACTGCAGGGAGACGCCTGCCAGTGACAGGATAGCGATATTCTACCAATTGATTTCACGTGGCTCCCAAGGATCATGTTTCTCATGGCCACGAATTTAAAACAATGCACGATTCGGCAGGAAGCAGTAGATAACGCCGTCGATGCATGTTGCATGCCGGAGGGACGCAACTACAACCACGTCCACAACAGATTTACTGAATTCGGTACAACTTGACTGCCTGCCACTCAGGGCCGACGTTCTCGTCGGATGGTCGATACTCGACCTGTTAGCTCTTCTTTCTGCACAAGTGCTTCCTTGTGCAGAAGAGCCTGGGAATCGCTTATCGGCAAGACTTTTGAGATCTGGATCAAGGCCTCAACCCGGCTGGTCCCCGCAAATGCACCGCAGCGAAAACCGACGCCACATGATTGGCGAACTAAGTTGTTCGTTCTGTGTGGTAGGCGAGACAGGGATCGAACCTGTAACCCCAGACTTAGAAGGTCTGTGCTCTATCCAATTGAGCTACTCGCCCGCGCTTTCATTGTATCGTCAGCCGCCACCCAGCAGCGCGCTCACCCGTTCCAGGGCAATTGACCAGCGCTGTCGCGCCTCAAGGTCGCTGGCACCATAGCCGAACACATACACAGTGACAGCATACCCGCTCTCCCCCTTGATTTGCGCCGGACGAATCACAAAGTCGCATCGTGCCTCTATCCTGTCTGCCCGCATGGCATGGGCCCATTTCTCCACCTGCTCCTGCAGCAGCCCCGGCGCAGTCCTGTCCGCACCAGCCCGTCCCACTACATCAAAGTAGGCGCCTAATCCATAAGGCGCCGGTCCGAAATCCAGCTCCTTCTCTTCATCCGACAGCACCCAGGCGTCGCACTTTACGGTAAATACCCTGCTGGTTGCAGCATGGATAGACAGGAGTGCCGCCCGCATCTCCGGCCAAGCCCCGGCCTCTGCAACTTCGTCTATCCACGCACTTCCCTCGCGCGCCTCCACGTACTGCAACGTTCCGGAAGGGTCAGCCCACGGCGCGACAATCACTGGATCGTCTTTCCCCGCCTCGACTGCAATATTGGTTTCCATCAAGCAGCAGCGTTCGTCAAGATGAATTGCAGCAGCATCTTCTCCGCCCAGTAGCCGTCATCCTGCTGCACTCCCGCTGCTGCTATGGCCGCCGCCGGACCAAGGAACGCACAATGGCCGCCATGCTGCGTCTCCACCAGCGTCACATGCGGATTCGCCAGCAGCCGCGCACGGGTCGGCTGCAGCATTCGCACAAACGGATCATCCTGCGCATGGAGGATCAACGTCGGCACCGCAATCTTCCCCGCCAACCGCGAGCTCGACGACCGTGCATAATAATCATCCGCTCCGGTAAAACCCGAATACACCGCCGTGATGCGATCATCAAACTCGCGCAACGTTCGCACGCCGCCCGCACTGGCAGCTTTGTAGATCTGCGGAAATAATTCCGTCTTCCGCTTGTAGCGCTTCAACAGTCCGCGCAGAAATTTCCATTCATACACGCGGTTCCAGGGCTCGTGCAGCGCATCGGCAGAAGCCGCCAGGTCCATCGCCGGCGACACGCCCACTATCGCCTTCAGATAGCCGGGCGCATTTCCGTTCAACTCTCCGGCAAGCTTCAGCACCAGGTTCCCGCCCATTGAGTAGCCGACCAGCGCGACCGCTTGCAGCCCATATTCCTCGACCAGTGTCTCCATCACGATCCGCACATCGTCCGACAATCCGGAATGATACAGTGTTGGTGACATACTCTCGGTGCCGCCGCAATTGCGCATGTTCATGCGCACCACGTTGCATCCCGCAGCCCACGCCCTGGCCGCATTGCCAACAACATATTGCGATGCGGAAGACCCCTCCAGCCCATGCAGCAGAATCAAGGTAGCCCGCGACCGCCTGTCCGGCAGCGGCTGCCAGTGGCACTGGCAAAGCACCCGGCTCGCCGGCAATCCCGCAACACCGCTCGCGGCCTCTACCTCCAGCACCCGCTCTTCCGCTGCCGGCAATTCGGTATGCCGGCGCGGCAGAAAGTTTCCCGCCAGTGTCTGCAGATGGCCATTGCGCAGAAAGCGTCGCGGCACAAAGCTTTCCAGCCAGGCCAGCCGCTCCTCTACAGCCGTCTCGGCGGTTCGGGACACACGCGTCCCGGCATTCAAACTGGCACCGTCACCTTCATGCAGACCGGACCTGCGTCAACACTTCGCGCGCGCGCAGCGGACCGTGTGGCTCATCTTCATGCTTGAAGTACGCAAACACGTCGCCCTCGGCGGCCTTCGCTTGCAGTCTTTTGCTTACAGCCGCCAGCGCTGCGCCAGAATACTCCGTCTTTCTCAGCCGATAGCAGCTGAAATCAGTAGTAGCCACATCCGGGCTTTCGAGTTCATCACTCTCGGCGACACACAGCGCCGTCTTGTAGTGCCGCAGGCAGTCGTATGTCTCCTCCGTAAACCAGGACGCGTGGCGAAACTCGAAGGCGTAGCGAGGCCTTCCACTCCCACTGGCCTGTTTCAGAAACACAGTCAGCCTGTCCACGTCGGCCTTGAAGTTCGGTGGCAGCTGGAACAACACCAGCCCCATGCGCCCGGCCGCTGCTACCGGCTGAATGGCCTGCAGAAAATTCTCCAGCACCCCTTCACAATCGACCAGGCGTTTGAAATGAGTGATCCCCTGCGGAGCCTTGAACGAGAACTGAAATTCCGCGCCGTCTACGCCGGCGAGCCAGTTAATGATCGTTGCCGGCTTCGGCAGCTGACGGAAGGTATAGTTCACCTCCACAGTATTCAGCTGTGACGCGTAGTAGGGCAGCATCTTCGCCGCGGACGTCTTCTCTGGATAGAAGCCCGGCTTCCACGTCGCATAGGCCCATCCGGAACAGCCGAGATAGACACCGTGCGAACCGCTGCTCTGCTTGCTGGTTTTCCTGGACATGAGGCCGTTGCCGGGTGTGCTCACTCAAAGGGAAGGAACTGCTTTGGGGCGGCTAGTGGGGATTGAACCCACGACATCCGGATCCACAGACCGGCGTTCTGCCACTGAACTATAGCCGCCACACTTAAGTGAGTTTACCATCCCGTTCCTGTTCCCGCAGAACCTCGCTTCTGCCGCCTCACCACGCCTCGGCGCAATCAATCCTTCGCCGCGCCCGATCATCGCCGCCACCACAAACTGCTACAATTTCCGACAGAGTCGGGGCGTAGCGCAGCCTGGTAGCGCATCTGCTTTGGGAGCAGAGGGCCGGGGGTTCGAATCCCTCCGCCCCGACCATCACGCCCGTACTCTCAGCCCATACTCCGATGGATCAGCCTCCCCGCCCAGGCTCGTTGAGCAACAATCCATCCGCCGCTCCGACCTACGCCTCGGCCTTCCAATGCATCGGGCCGCAGTGTGAAGACACCTGCTGCCGCAACTGGGCGATACCAGTTGACCGCCACACCTACGAAAAGTATCGCCAGTTCCCACCCGAACGCCTGGGCTCTGTTGTCTCGCAGCACGTAAGCATCGTGCCCAGGGCGCCGGACCCGCTCTTCGCCCTCATCAATCTCGCACCTTCGGGCGATTGCGCCTTTCTTGCGCCCGATCGCCTCTGCTCGATTCAGCGCGAGTACGGCCCTGAACTCCTCTCTGCCACGTGCTCCATTTATCCGCGCGTCCTCAACCAGGTCGACGGCCAGCTCGAAGGCTCGCTCCATCTTTCGTGTCCGGAAGCAGCGAGAAATATCCTGCTCGATCCCGGCTTTCTCAACAGGCACGGCGACATGCATGCCGACACCTTTCGCACAGACAGCGTCGCGCATCTTGCTGGCAACCACGACGGGCTGCCCTACAAGCCCTATGCAGGTTTCCCGGCGATCCGCAATCTCATCCTCACTATCCTCCACGATCGCGCACGCTCCATCGAGCAGCGCATCCTGCTCATCGGCGCCGTCTGCGAGCAGCTGCATCAGATTGATGCGCCCCGGCAGGAGCGCGCGCTTCCCGGCATCCTCGCCACGTACCACCAGGTCATAGAGCAGCATCAACTGATCGCCGAACTCGATGCCCTGCCGACTGCCCACAGCCTGCAGCTGGACGTGATCCTCAAGCTCATGAGCCGTCGCCTTCGGGATCCTGACGGCAGCGAACGTTTCGCCGAAACCTGTCGCTGGTTTCTCGATGGCATTGGCTACCAGCCGGCGGCCGGCTCCTCGGAGCGCACCGACGCCTATACCGACGCGCACCTTCGTTACTACCAGCCGTTCTTCGCAGGCCGTCCGCACATTCTTGAAAACTATCTGCTCAACTTCACGACACAGACACTGTTTCCTTTCGGCCGTGCGGGCAGTCCGCATTTCCACCACCAGCCCATACTCGATGAGTACATCCTCTTCGCCACCACCTTTGCCTGGATCCGCGCCTTGCTTATCGGTGCAGCAGGTTTCTTCAAAGAATCCTTCGCCGAAGAGCACGTCGTACACATCATCCAATCGTTCTGCCGCGCTACTGAACATCAGCCGTCTTTTCTCATCTCGATCAACCAGGCGATCCGCGACTTCAAACTCGATACACCCAGCGGCATGGCCGTCCTGCTGCGTCTCTGATGACCTGCCGCCCATCTGCCGCTGACTTGAAACAAAAGCTCTCATCTCTTGGAGTCACGTCCATGCCGCCCCAACTGTATCCAGCAGCTCCGTCTCCCCTCCCGCGCCGTCGGCTGCATAGAAATCTGCGTATGCTCCTTATCTGGGCCGTCGCCTGCTGCACGCTGCACCCCACTGCGTGGGCGCGCTTCCAGCCCGTCACCTGTAAAAATGGCTTCACCGTGCAGCAGGAACAAACCGAAGGCGCCAAGGTAGCCGCCGCTGTTTACCGGCAGATGCCCGTACTTCCCGACAGCGATCCGGTCAGTAACTATGTGCAGAAGCTTGGCGCCGGTCTCGTCGCGCATGCGCCCGGCTACCAGTGGCAGTACAACTTCCACGTCGTTGCTGTGGAAGACATCAATGCATTTGCGCTTCCCGGCGGCTCCATCTTCGTTAATCTCGGCACCATCCAGGCTGCCAACACTGAGGCTCAGCTCGCCGGCGTACTCGCCCATGAAATCTCGCATGTCGTCATGCGTCACTCCACCTGCAACATCACCAGGCAGCAGAAAAAGAGTCTCTGGTACGGCCTGGGTCAGCTTGCAGCCGGCGCCGTTATCGGTGGAGATCTCGGGAGCATCGCCGCGCAGGGCATCGGCTCAGTGGCTGGTCTCGACTTCCTGCACATGGGCCGCGACGCTGAAAAACAGGCCGACCTGCTTGGCACAGGCATCCTGTACGACGCCGGTTACGATGCCCGCGGCCTGCCGCAGTTCTTCGAAACCATCCAGGCAAAATACGGTGCAGGCGGCGCGCAACTGCTCAGCGATCATCCCAACCCCGGCAACCGGACTGAATACGTGAATGCCGAAATCGCAACCCTGCCGCCGCGCAGCAGCTCCATCGCAAACACGCCGGAGTTCAGGCAGGTCCACGCCCTTGCTCTCGACGAAAAACCGCTCTCCGCGAAAGATGTGCGCGCGGGCGAATGGCGACGCAGCGGCCTTTACACACCCGGCCCCGGCGCAGCCCCCGGCATCGTCCCCGCTGACACCCCGCGACCCTGACACTCCGCCTTGCGCAACTTCCAACTGGCAGCCATCCGGCACCCGTGACACAACCTCGTGTATGCCAGAATGTTGTTGACTTTTCCAGGACAAACCATGCCCGCACCGAAGCTCTATCCCCTTGAGGAAGCAATCAAAGCCCAGAAATCTTTGCGCGAGGCTGCCGGGCTTGCGCCTGAACGATTCCCCGTTGAAGCCTTTGTCGGCATGATCAGCGATGAAATCGAGGCGCTACGAAAATCCGGGCGAAGCGATGCCGATATAGCCTCGCTCATCCGGAAGCATAGCGCCATCGACATCAACGCTGAGGAAATCGCCGCGCACTACGCCACGCCGGAACAGCGTCACGCGCACGAGCAATAACTTTCCCGCAAGGCCGCGGCCTCATACGTCAGGCCTCTCATCCAAACCCTCCGCCGCAGCAGCATTGCCGCGGCGGAGGCCCGGCTACTTCGCCGGACGCACCCGGATGATTGCCATCATGCCACTATCCTCGTGGCCCAGGATGTGGCAGTGATAAACGAAATCACCCACCGTGTCGCCGCGAAAATCCATACGCACTTTCACACTCGGATAAGGACCTTTGCCAGACCAGTACGGCACCTGGATGGTGTCCAGAAACTGCCCGTTTGGAACAGGTCGCCCATTCTTCTCCAGCACCAGGAAGTGAACCTGGTGAATATGGAAGACATGGTTCTCCAGGGCGCGATTCTCGATCGTCCAGTCTTCTACCGCACCCTGCGTCGTCTCAATTGCCGGCGGATTATCCGGATTGAACAACACTGGCGTCTTGCCATCCACCGTGATGTAAAAGTTGGTCGGACTGTCAGGATCATTCGGGTCCGAGAGCACCTCTGAGAAGTACAGCTTCCGCTTGGCCACCGCCTTGCACTTCGCAAGATTGGCGAACCGGGCTGCCGGCGGCTTCGCACCCATTACCATCTCCGGCATCACAGCAGCGTTTACCGCCGGCGCCACGCCACTGGCCTGCAGGCTCACCAGTGGCCGCTCAGGGTCGTTGTCTCCATCCGGACCTGTGTCAACCTGTCTTGTCTTCAACACCGCCGACCGTACCTCGGTGGAAGGCGTCGTCACGATGAATTCAGCACGGGACGCCGGTGGCAGAAGCACATGCGTCGCTCGTACCGTCTTCCCGATCGACGTGCCATCCTGTGACCCCGTCGGCACACCGTCCAGTCCTACAATTGCAAGCGTCTGTGCTGCGCCGTCATACTCCAGCGCAACATCCAGAATGGTGTCTGCCGATGCATTCAGCACCCTCCACAACTGGCGCTCTTCGGGTCTGACTTTCATCACCGCGGGAGTGAAAGCGGGATAGGCCACCGGCACATAGTTCACGGACAGGTCCCACGCGGGCACTGTGTCATCGTCCGACGCCAGGGCTCCCGGCACCAGGTTGTCGCGAATCACAAAAACCTTCTGCGGCAATCGTGCAACAGCAGGATTGACTTTCTCCAGTCCCTCGATAATCAGCGCGCCCGACGCCCCACCCAGCACGGCGGGTTCAGCAACACCGTGAATGTGTGGATGGTACCAGTACAGCCCCGGCGGTTCGTCCCGCGGAATCTGCACACGATATTCAAACTTGCCGCCGCCATCCACCGCAGTCTTGATGACTTCATCCTGGTGACAGACCGGCGGTACATTGGTTCCGTGGAAATGCAGATTGACAGAGGACGTCGTCATCTCCGAACTTCCACAGTTGTCCGGCACCCGCGACGACATCGCCATCTCCGGCATCGTTCCCATCTGCATGGTTGCGCCCGGGGGCAGTTCATTGATCAGGTGAATCACCAGCTGATCGCCGGGATTCAGATGCAGAGTCGGCGATTGCGCGCCACTCGGCGTGCTGAAGCAATACAGCGTGTTCCCTGCGTAGTCGACCCTCGTCTGATATTTCAGCGTGGTCTCCAGCTGGCCATGCGCACTGTACAGATCCTGCGGCTCCTGCAGCACACTTCCTTCCGCAAAGCGTGGACAGACCGTAGCCGCCCGCGCCATCCCGCACGCAAAACTACAACACAACATCACTGACGCCAGTAAAAACTTCATGGGTCGCGTCCTTTCACGCAAAAACCCGCATGTGCAACTGTCACGCTTCCCTATCCGCGTCGTGAAAACTGCACGCTGACGATGAATTTCACAGGGCGAAACGAAGCAGACGCTGGCAGCCGCTTGCAGATTTGATTGCTGGAAGGCTTGGACCTATAGTGGTGGGAGTCTACGACCTTCCAGGGTTGTAGGTTGCCCAGGTCCCTGCGGTCTTCCTCCGCCAAGAGTCGGCCGCATGGATCTGGTGTTGGACAGACTGCCCGAAGCCTTCCGTCCAAGATGACGATTTCTTCATCATGACTGTACCGCAATCTGGGATGGCTTTAGTCCTGCCTGCTTAAATTTTTAGGGTTCCCTTCAGCCTGATCGCGGTTACCCGGGTAACAATGCGCCTGCGCTCCATCTACGAAATCAATATCCTGGTCTGGCTGAACGACCTGTCCGCACAGCATCACCGCTTCATCGACCTTTCTCCGTGCCGGCTTCTGTGTGGGACAGCCTCGCCGCGCTGCAGTTCGAAGCTGTGTGGCTCATGGGCGTCTGGCAGCGGAGTCCCGCCGGCATCGCCGTTGCCAATCGCAACTCGGTCCTGCGCGCCGACTTCGAGCGCGCCCTTCCTGGCTTCACGCTCGCTGACAATGCCGGGTCACCCTACTGCATTGGCCAGTACGTCGTCGACCCGCACCTTGGCGGCAACGCTGGTCTTGCCATCGCCCGCCAACAGCTCGCACAGCGCGGCCTGAAGCTCATCCTCGATTTCGTGCCCAACCACGTCGCACCCGATCACCCGTGGACCGCCGAGCATCCTGACTACTTCTTCCATGCCAGCGAGGCGGAGCTTGCAGCCGATCCCGACGGCTACCTGCGCTGCGGCAGCCGTATCTTTGCCTGCGGGAAAGATCCCAACTTCCCTCCCTGGCCGGACGTCGTGCAACTCAACATCACGCATGCGGACGTCCGCGCCGCCGCGATCGAGACCCTTCAGACCATCGCCGCTCAGTGCGACGGCGTGCGTTGTGACATGGCCGTCCTCATGCTCACTGACGTCTTCCATCGCACCTGGGCAAGCCGCATCCCGAATCCCGTCTCTACCAGCTACTGGCCCGAAATCATCTCTGCAATACGCGCCGCCCATCCCAACTTCATCTTCTTGGCCGAGGCGTACTGGAATCGCGAAGCAGAGCTGCTCACCCAGGGGTTCGACCTCTGTTATGACAAGGCAGCCTATGACTATCTCGCGGCCGGCGATGCCTCCGGTTTTCGCAGTCACATCCTCGCGCCACCTGCGCCCCGCGAGCAACTCCTCCGCTTCCTTGAAAATCACGACGAGCCGCGTGCCTCTGCTGCTTTTCCTCCAGCCAGGCTGCGCGCCTGTGCCGTCGCCCTCGCCACTCTTCCCGGAGCCGTCCTCTTCCACGAGGGTCAGCTGGAAGGCCGTCGCGTGCGCATCCCGGTCTTCCTGCAGCGCCGTCCCGTCGAGCCGGCTGATGCGTCGCTCCAGGCTTTCTACAGCGCTCTCCTTACCGCGATCGCCGATCCGATCTTCAGCCGCGGCGAGTGGACACCCTGCCCCATCACAGGCTGGCCAGACAATCCCACTGCTGACCACCTGGTCGCGTGGACCTGGCAACTAGGTTCAGACATACGCCTGGTCGTCGTAAACCTCAGCGACAGCTCCGCCCAGGCTCGCGTTCATCCGGCCTGGAACCAGCCAGCCGTTTCCATGTGGAGCCTGCGCGACGTCAACACGACAGTTACATTCGATCGCGCTGCAGACGAAATCCAAACCGCCGGCCTCTACGTCAGTCTCGAGCCATGGCAGTTTCACTTCTTCGACGCACAGCCATTCTGAACACTGGGCCGAGACACCCGCTCTGCTTGACAATCGGCTCCCCTGCTTCCTACCCTCTTAAGGCTTCGCACCACTGAGCCGCCGCGTGAAGGGAGCAGACCATTTTCCAGCCACAGTCCTACGCTCTCGCACTCTCGCTCATGCTGGCGAGCATGGTCTGCTGGGGCTCCTGGGCCAACACTTTAAAGATGTGTCCCGGCTATCGCTTCCAGCTCTTCTACTGGGACTACGTCATCGGCCTGCTCGCCGGCACACTGCTCTGGGGACTGACCCTGGGCACCTTCGGCAGCAGCAGTACGCCCTTCCTTTCCGACGTTCTGCATGCAGCGTCGTCCACCATCCTGCTCGCCCTGCTCAGCGGCATGCTCTTCAACGTTGCCAACCTCCTGCTGGTCGCCGCCATTGACATTGCCGGACTCGCCGTCGCCTTCCCCATCGGAATCGGTCTCGCCCTTGTCGTTGGTGCCGTCAGCAGCTACCTGCTCGCACCCGCCGGCAATCCGGCGTTACTCTTCCTCGGCATCGCTCTGGTCATCGCGGCCATCATCTTTGACGCGGCAGCCTACCGTCTGCGCGACTCCCGGAAAAAGTCCCTCACCCTGCGTGGCGTCATGCTCAGCCTGGCTGCCGGCCTGCTCATGGGCACCTTCTATCCCTTCATCTCGCGCGCTATGGCCGGTCCGCAACCTCTCGGCCCCTATGCCGCTGCCTTTTTCTTCGCGCTCGGCGTCGTCGCCTGCGCACTCCCTTTCAACTATCTGCTGATGCGTCGCTCCCTCGATGGCAGCGTGCCCATCTCCATGGAAGGCTACTGGCGCGCTGCCAGCCGTTGGCACTTGTGGGGCGTTCTTGGCGGCCTGGTCTGGTGCACCGGTGCTGTCTTCAACTTCGTCGCATCGCGGACCCACGTCGTCGGGCCAGCCATCTCCTACTCCATCGGTCAGGGAGCCACCATGATCTCGGCAGCCTGGGGCGTCTTCATCTGGAAAGAGTTCGCCGCCGCTCCCTCAGCCGCACGCCGCCTGCTCGTCTGGATGTTCATCCTCTTTGCCAGCGGCCTCACTGCCATCGCTCTCGCACCTGTCTTCTGATCCCTGCTCATCCGAGGCACTATGACTCCACACAAGCCGATGGTCGTCGTCGGCAGTCTCAACATTGACCTGGTCGCCCGCACCCAGCACATCCCCGCTCCCGGTGAAACCCTCGCCGCACAGGATTTTCAGATCCATCCGGGCGGCAAAGGCGCCAACCAGGCAGTCGCCGTCGCGCGCCTCGGCTATCCCGTCCACATGATCGGTCGTGTCGGCGACGACCTCTTCGGCTCTCGGCTCCGCACCGGTCTTCAGCAGGCCGGCGTCGGCGTCACCCACCTCCTCACGTCGCCCGGCTCATCCGGCGTCGCGATGATCACCGTTGCATCCACCGGAGAAAACAGTATCGTCATCGCTCCCGGTGCCAATGGCCTGCTCACCCCGGCCGACCTCGATGCGGGCATCGACCTCCTCCGCTCCGCCGGTCTCATCCTCGCGCAACTCGAAATCCCCATCGCCACCGTCGAACACCTCGCCGAACTCTGCGCACACGAAAATATCCCTCTCATGCTGGACCCGGCTCCCGCCGCACCACTGTCCGAACAGCTCTTCCGCCGCATCACCTGGTTCACCCCGAACGAAAGCGAAGCCGCCTTCTACACTTCATCGCAGACCGACGGAACCGAGACCGACGACGCAGCGCCCAAAAGCCTCGCCGCCACGCTGCTGCAGCGCGGTGCCGCCAACATCGTTCTCAAGCAGGGCTCACGCGGCGCATGGCTTCAGACCTGTAGCGGCTCGCTCACCCACCTCGCGCCATTTCCAGTCCGCGCCGTCGACAGCACCGCAGCCGGCGATGCCTTCAACGGCGCTTTCGCCACTGCCCTCATGCTCGGCCGGGATCCAGTCCAAAGCGCCCGCTTCGCCTCCGCCGCCGCCGCGCTCTCCGTCACTCGTGCAGGAGCACAACCCTCCATGCCCTCCATGAACGAGGTCGAAGCCCTGCTCCAGAACTCACAGCCGTGATGGCTAGTGCAGGCGAGCCCGGTAAACGTATTTACTACTGCTACATATAACTCGCGGCCCCTTGGCGTCTCAGGCAAGCCAACCTTCAGGATGTGGAGATCCACCCAGCCTGCCGCCGCATCTACACTCAGCACATGGCCATTGCACTGCAAGCCGGAACCTTCGACGCCATCATCTTCGACTGCGACGGTACGCTGGTCGACACAGCGCCTGCGCATTACCGCGCCATCCAGCATGCACTCCAGCTGGTCGGACGCGAAATGCCCGCGCCCTGGTACTTCGCCCGCGCCGGCCTCACTCCCGATGCTCTACTCGACGAGTACGAATCCACCTTCGGTACTCTTCCTGTCTCACGCCCGGAGCTGCTGCGCCCCTACGCCGCAGCCTTTCAGCGCAGCGCCGCCGAGTTGCGCGAGATCAGTGTCGTCGCCGATGTAGCCCGTCACTGGCACAAACGCGTGCCCATGGCCGTCGCTTCCAACGGCCAGCGCGACAATGTGGCCGGCAGTCTGCAGAGCGCAGGTCTGCTCTACCTCTTTGACTTCATCGTCAGTGCGGAAGATGTGAGCCGCGGCAAACCCGCTCCCGATGTGTTTCTCGCAGCCGCCTCGCGCATGCAGGTCCAACCCGCACGCTGCGTTGTTCTTGAAGACACCTTGGAAGGACTGGAAGCCGCGCACGCGGCCGGGATGGCCGCAATCGACATACGCGAGAGCTGGACTCCCGCGTGGAAACTTCAACCCTGAGGCATACCGCGGACTAGGCCGGCTGCGATCCCTGCTCCAGCTGTGCCCGCTCACCTGCCGTTGCCAGTGCAGCGTGCCGCACTGCTTCCGGCAGTTGCGGCTCAACATACTTCCACACCTCGCGCTGCGCGTCGGCAATCGGCATCGGCGGAATCAAGGTCATCCCACCAACCAGTGCGCTCAGCGCCTTGTAGGAAGCACGGCTGATGTGCAGAAAATCAATCGGATACTCCGGTTTGCGCGCCCGCGCCGCCACCGGGTCTGCATCCAGCAGGTAGCTCACATTCGGTCGCGGCACAATCATCATGATGAAACGTGCGTACAGTCGAGCGAGCGGATTGCTCAGCGTCAGGTTCGCTAGTTCGTCGTAGTGATAGCGATCGAAAATTACGAAATCGGCGTCCGACTTCTGGGCCTTCTTCACCACCAGCCGCAGTGACACTGCGTCCACGAAGTAGAGAAAGAAACGTACTGCCGTCATCGGCGCAGAACGCACATTCTTGTCGCGGCGGTTGATCGGCCGCTCCGGCGACCCGATTCCCTTGTCGCCCTTGAACAGCTTGTGACCCGAGGTCTCGCGCACGCCAGTCAACCGCGCCACGTCATCCCAGAACGTCACCAGCCGCACCCTCAGGCCTGCTGCTTCCAACCGCGTCTGCAAGTTACGGATCTGCGTGCTCTTGCCCGCGCCATCCATCCCGGAAAAACTGACAAACACAAATCGCCGCTTCTCAGCGCTCATACACTCGCATCCTCACCCATTGACTGGACTTCAGTTGGGGCGGCTCGGGCTCGCCATCGACAATCCCACGACCGTACCAATGGCAGCAGCTGCACCCACCAGTATGCCCACGCGTATCAGGATCGACCGCGTTCTCTTCTGCTTGGCCGGTGCAATCGCTGCCCCCGCCGGTCGCGATGCCGCATTGCCAACTCCCTTTTCATACGGTGCCGCCGCGGTGCCTACGGGTGCCGTATCCGCAGGGCGCTTAGGCGGCGCTGCTGGTTGCTGGGCTGGTTCCGGCGTTTGAGCAGGCGTCGCCTGCGGAGCCTGTTCCTGTCCTGCCGCAGGTGTGCTGTCCTGGGTCGCAGGAGCAGTCGTGGACGGACTTACAGGAGGAGTCACTCCGGTACTTGGCACCGGGTTTTGAGCTGCATCAGGTGCAGGCACAGCCGGAGCCGTATTGTCGGGAGCGGGTGCCTGTGATTGTCCGGCCGGTGCTGCAGGCGCGCCCGTCTGCTGGCTGGAAGTTGCTTGTCCTGGTAGCGGAGCAGTGGTCGCCCCGTCTGCAAATGGTGCTGCCAGCAGAATAACCAGGCCACATGCTACCTGGTGCCGCAGCCAATAACTCCAGCTTCTCATCAGTGTCCCCAGACCCCTCGGTACTGCGGGCAGTCTACAGGATGACTGCCCTCTGTGGGACCACCCCGGAAGAGCTATGCCGCGCTCTCTGCCTCACGCAGCAGCGGCATGGCCACTGCCACCGGCGCCATCGCCTCGCTGGGTAACTGGTGAAAGCTGCTGACTGCTTCAGCTGAAGAATGGAAAATATCGAACAGACGATTGACCCCTGTGCGCTCGAGTAAAGCCTCCGCGCCACGCGGTATGGCAGACAACTTCACATCGCCATTGCGCTTCATCGCTTCTTCCAGGCAGCAAAGCAGCAGGTGAATCACAGACCAGTCCATCTCAGCTACACGTGCACAATCCAGAACCAGGCGAGGACGATCCGCATCCATGGATTTTGCAATCTCCTGGAACAACAGCCGCCCCTGCTTCACACTCAATTTTTCAGGCAACTGCTTTACCGCAACACTCCGAAGTCGAATCGTCATATAGCCCCCATAAACCCAGAAATTTAGTCAATGTAGCGAAGTGGAACAGATTACTTCCCGTCAGAACCCTTGCCCTTCCAGGCGAAGGCCCTTTGCCAACGAGCCTTGCTTTCTAACCTGGACTTTCCAGCAGCCGAGCCAGCTCTGCCTTCGGATCCCGTACAACTTGGGTCAGCACATTCCTACCGTAGTGGAATAGCGTCATGAAGTTTGTATTGTACCAACAGCACTCTGTCATTCTTGGTGACAGCCCGCACAGAAACCTCAGCCCCTGTATACGATTCGGAGTCGCCAGCATCGCAGCTACCAGCCGATGGTTTCCATCAAGAATGGTCAGCGGCTCGTTCTCGTTGATGCCGATCAATACCACGCATCCCAGGTTGTCATCGCCCCCCACCAGCCGTTCACGAATACTCTCCAGCTTGGATACAAACTGGTCGGCAAATGCATCCTGGTGCCTCTGCATCCGGGACGCTACTTCCGTAATCGAGAAGTTGCCGCGTGCATGATTGCGCCACTGCGCCCGCGGAAACACCCGAATCTGGTTCAATCCCGATTCCCTGACCTCTACTTCGTACCATTCCGTCCCAGCCGGCAGTTCCTTCCACAGCGCCAGGTGACGGATGAACAGCAGCGCCCGACGCTTTGCGTTCTCCGCAGTATTGTCCAGGTCCGGGTCGCTCACCAGTCTTCCCAGCGACTCCTGGTAAGGCCGGAAGACCGGGTTGTGAAAGTCACTCTTCAGAAATTCCGCGATCACTTCATCTTCAGAGACGCGCCGCAGCAGCTTCACCGGCCGATACGAACCGGCTGGATGAACACTCTTCGGGTCGGTCAGCGAGTTCACCAGGAACGGTATCGCCACGAACAGCAGCAGCGCCAGCATCAGCACCAGCTGGACCAAGATCACTTCACGCAGCGAGCCATGAAACTTGCACAGCGCCGCGATCAACAGGCCGCTGAAGGCCAGCTGTATCCAACTCGTATTCGCAATGCGGTACGACATTTCGAAAGTAATAATCACGACACTCAGCGAATAGATCACTGTCGTGATCGCATAAAGAGCCAGCAGGTACGGCAGGCCATGGTTTCCGGGGATCGCAAAACCGGCGCCGAAGAAGTGACTCCATAATGTCGCAGGCAGAACGCGGAGAACAACCGCCAGCAGCAAGCCGATGCCGAGCACCAGCATCAGTGATGTGGCAATCACCTTCAGGTCTTTGCGCTCTTCTTCCTTGACGCCTGCGACCAGCGGGAACATCGAGTTGACCACTGCCGAGGAGAACGAGAAGATGACGCGTCCCACCATGGCGACTGCCGCATACAGGCCAGCTGTCGCCGGCGGGAAGAAGTGCTTTACCAGCACGATGTCGCAGTTGTTGATCAGTACCTGGCCAGAGAAGAACACCAGCGCCTGCAGACCTTCGCTCAGTGCGCGCTTCAGCGGCAGCTGGTTTGCGACCGGCTTGCCAAGCCGCGGAGCAGCAGCGAAGTAGGCTACAGCTACGGCTGCAGCATTGGCGGCAATCACGCCCCTGACGCCGAAGCCGAGGGCCATCAACAGCAGTGAGCCACCAAGCCGCACTGCGCCTTCCAGCACCAGGTTGCTCGCCAGCCGCTTGAAGCCGTAGGCACCCTGGATAAAGCCGCGGCGGCAGCCGAGAGGCACATAAAATGCGCAGCCTATGCCGATCAAAACGACAAGTTCCGCGCCCGGAAGATTTAGATAACCTGCAATGGCCCGTGAAAAGACCATCAGGATCATCGCAGCCAGAATGCCGCATCCCCAGGCCGCGCGATGAAAATCGCGATAGACAGCGCTTTTGGCCTCGAGCGTCGCCTGCTGGGCAACTACCTTTGCCGGCACAATCTGAAACGACAGGGTTACTGCAGAGATAAAGGTCAGTAGTGTGTAGACGGCCGTTGCATGCCCGAAGGAAGTAGGTCCGAGGGAGCGCGCAACTGCAATGTTGTACGCAAGATTGATCGCCGTGGCCAGGCCCGATCCGGAAAGGAGAACCACACTCCCCGAAATAATGCGGGCTTGAAGCGTTTTGGTCTGTTGCACTGGTTGATTCAAAACGGCCAAGGGAGACACTCCAACGGAAGACAAGGTAGTAAAGAGACAGTAAGCACAACAGTGTGAAGCAGTATGTGTACGTCGCAGGGGTCATTGCCCCGACAAAACTAATGCTACTAGTAATGACACTTCGGATGCATGCGCTATCTTGGGTGACGCTGAGAAAATCAGTAACCTGAGTTTATCCACTGGTTACGGGCTTACAGATACGCCGGCAACTGCCGAGGCATTATCTTTATAGGATGTCCCGAGCGGTCGCTGGCCTGCTATTTCTTTTTCTTTTGCTTCAGAATGGATGCAATCGTCCCGGTGCTCACCAGGGAATGCGTTTCAGTAAACGTACACCGGGCCCTGCGCCCCAGGTTCTGGCCGTCTACGAGGCCTGGTGGGGTCATCCCAGGCACATCGATATCGGTTATTCGTCTCACGATCCGGCTACGCTGCGCAAGCAGATTCGCGACGCAAAAGCGATGGGAATCACGGGCTTCGCAGTGGACTGGTATGGCTATCGAGAGCCTTTCATCGATAAGAGTTATGCACTACTGCAGGGGATCGCGGGAGAAGAAAACTTCCACATCGCCATGATGTACGACGAAAGCAACGACGATGAGGGTGCGACCGACGGGGCGCTCGAAGACTTCAAGCTGTTCAACAAGACCTACCTGGCTGCCGGGGCAGCGGGCAGACAGGCCTATCTCACGCTGAACGGAAGACCGGTTATCTTCATCTTTCCAAAGGGTTTCCATACGGATTGGAACATCGTGCGGGCCGAAGTGAACAAGTGGAGCCCGGCGCCGCTGCTGATCGACGAATATCCGACACCGGGCAAGGATGCGGCGGCGATCGACGGATTTTATGCCTGGGTGCAGCCGGGCGAAAAGGGCTGGGCAGCCGATGGCAGCAACTGGGGCGAGCCGTACCTCAAAAGCTTCTACCAGACGATGGAAAATCAGTATCCCGATAAGGTAACCGTGGGCGGTGCCTGGGCGAGCTTCGATGACAGCAAGGCATCGTGGGGCCTGAACCGGCACATCAACCCGCGCTGCGGGCAGACCTATACAGATACGTTGGGCCTGGCCAAGGTCAATAGTATCCAGGAGCACACAATCCCGTTTGTCCTGGTGGAGACGTGGAACGACTACGAGGAAGGAACCCCGGTGGAAAAGGGCATTCCGAGCTGCACTTCCTCCCCGACCGACGCGAAGAAAAGTCAGTAAAGCCGGGCCACGTTACTCAAATTGTTCCACGTGGAACAATTTGAGTTTTTCCGCGAGTGGCGTGTAAACGGGGGCAGGCTGCTAGTTCTGGGGGTCGGCTTGAAAAATGCGCACGCGCCAGCGAACTTCCGCAGGCGTCATGACGACGTTATAGCGACTGGCGACCTTCTGCGAGGTAACTACTTTGCCCTGGTCGAGAACGTCGATGCTGTATGTCACTTTGTCTATTAGCTGAATCGACAATCCCTCAGGCGAATAGAAGACGATCTGCAGATCGTGCGAAAGGTCCTGGTAACGGGTGGTGAGCCCGGACTTGGACTGTTCCTGGATGGTCTCGCGAAGCTTGTCGCGCGCCGTGCCGGTGAAGTCGCGCTCGAGCAGGTCGAGGCGGTTCTGAGACAGAGCGTTACCTACTGTTTTCCAGGCTTCCAGGTAATCGCGGACGACACCTGAGGCGGTTTGATCAGCGAGGACGCGCGGACCCTGAAGGTGGGAAGGTTCGACGCGAACGGATGGTTCCTGGGCGGCTGCGGACACAGCGAGAGTTGCCGCTCCGAAGAAGAGTCCTGAAAGACATGTCAGGGTTTTCACCTTGTCAGTCATCGTCCACCCCAGCGGATTTCATTACCGAGCACGACCCCAGTTGCCGCAGTAATCCTCGCACCGGGATAGGCGGGGAGCTCAGCCTGGGCGATGCCCCGTTTGAGGGGGACGTCGATGGTGGTCTGGGTACCGTTGTAGGCCTCGGTGAAGGTGACGATGGTGCCGTCAGGAACGGCATTACCGCCGCAGTCTTTAAGTGGATCGGTCTGGAGTTCGATCCGCTGGTGATCGGCTGGTTTGGCATTCATGTGCAGGCCACACGGCTCGCCGGGCACCTGCTGGATGACGCGGGTGGCGGAGATGTCGCCGACGCGGGCGATAAATTGCGCCGCACCTTCCTTGGCTGCCGAATCCATGGTGGTCCAGGCGGCTCCATCGTGCGTATTGAGCGTGCGGGACTGGGGTGCACCGGAGGCGACGGAAACCTGGAAAGCGACGGACTCGGGCTTGGTGACCAGGTTCTGATAGGCGTCAAAAAGGTAGACGGCGCCGCTGATGCCCCCATGCAGGCCTACCGAAATCCGGGAGGGCTTGGCCAAAAAGCTTACGCTTGCGACCTGGGCTGCAGGTAGAACATTGAACTCGCCTTTGTCTGAGGGCGTGGCGTTGGGAGAGGTGCCGGTTGCCAGGATGGCGATGTAGTGACCAGCATTAGTGACGTCGCCAATACCGAACTCAACGGGCTGGCCAAGCGTGACATCCCGCTTGATGGCCTGGCCGAGTCCTACGAGATAGAAGGTGCCTTTGCCGCTGCCGGTAGTCGGAATAGAGAAGGCAGTGCCAGCTTCGACCGTATGGGGCAGGGTAAGGCTGCCGGACTGGGCGTGCGCCAGCAGTGCGGCCGAGAGAGACACAGCTGCGAGCGATTTCAGCGCGAGGCTAAGAGAGTTCCGAGTCCTCACTGGAAGCCTTCCGAGCTGTAGGTGGAGGTAACGGCGCGCTCCGTCGCGACCTTGCCGGCAATGTCCGGCGGGATCGGGATCGTGAACGGCACGGCGATCTGTGGCTGAAGAGCCCGGTCGATGTACTGATCGGCTACCCAGACCGGCTGACCATTTTTGTCATAGAACGTGCCGAGGACGTGGGCGACATTGACGACCTGGCCGCTTTGATCGACGAGTTTTCCGGTAAGTGAAGCATCTGGCGAGGGATTCAGCTTCTGATCCTGAATGGCGATCACAGGGTCAGCAGAGGCAGCGATGAGCGAGGAGGATGGGTCCATCCGGATGCTGGAGATATCCGAGATGGCGACCTTGTGGAAGGTAATGAGGAACGGAGTGACCTGCTTGGGAAGCAATAGATGCGAGATCTTGTCGAAGCTGTCTTCCGTCGCGATGGTGGAACCGTTCTTTGCGAGCAGCGTCGCCTTGACGGCTACGTAGGCAGGAACGACATCCTCATTCAGCAGTTCGCCAATAACGAGGACGCCATCGCCGCGCTCGACTGGATGCATGTCGACGATGCGGATGTGTGGGGCTTCGACATCCTGGGCACCCCAATCATCTTCCGGCCCGCGATAGACGACATCCCAGCGCAGATAGTTGACGGGAATGACCTGGGGCGGAACACGGGTTTCCTTAACGAGCGGCCATTCGGCTGCCCAGCGGTCGCCACTGCGGACGACTTTGAGGTCCTTGGTATCGGTGAAGGTGCCGACGACGGTTGACCAGTGGAGTTTGAGCCGGACCAGGGCTTCATCGGCAGAGGCGTGTTGTGGGAGAACCTGGAACGAATCCACGGTGGCGTAGGTACGAAGACTAAGCCGGCTGCCGGTGAGATCGCGTTCGAGGTCGGGTTCCGTGAACTGGCCCTTGTTGGCGAGGCTGGCGTAGGCACGGGCGTAGGCGCGCTGGCTGATGTTGGCGGCCAGGTTATTGACTGCGGCCTCTGGACTGGTAGAGGGACGCAGCAGGCTGGAGGCTCCCGAATCGACCAGGGCAACGGCCGAGGCGTTGGGATGCAGGATGCCGATGGCGACGAACAGGATGGTGAGAGCAGTGATGACGATGGCGAGCAGGCGTCCAGACATTAGATGAGCCTCCCGGGTACCAGTTCTTCGTGCCGTGCTTCTGTATCGATTTCGGTCCGGACAGGTCGGGTGCGATCACCGGAGCGGTCTTCCGACCGGCCGTCGGGCTGTCCGTCGGGAATGAAGACGACGAGGATGGCAAGGATCGCGCTGCCGATGGGGAGGATACCCCAGAGGATGCCCTGCCAGGCGGGAGGGATCTGCGCGGAGTTGACGGGCTGGGCGGGTGGTGCGCCTTCCTTGCTCCAGATGGAGATGGTCTTGTCTTCAAGGTCGTCAACGCGGCGGAAGCCGGCGAAGGAGAGCAGTGGATTGTAGTAGGGATCGCGGACGAATACCCATTTCAGGCCGTAGTGGTCGGCGTGATAGAGGATAGCGCGGAGAGCATCGAGACCAGGTCTGCCGAAGTACTTGGTGTTGGTGAGCGAACCGGCGCCGTTGGCAGTGAGTTCGGGCAGTGTTCGACCCGAGTTCCATTCACCATCGAGACTGCTGGCGTCTGTCTGCGTGGCGAGACGAGCGATCTTGTTCCCGAAGCCGAGAGTGATGTAGCGGTACTTGTCATGGCCGTCGCGGTTGAGCCAGGCAGCGGAAGAGTCAGTCTTAAAGTCGGCCGCGTCGGCGGGATGATAGGTGATCCAGGAGGCTGCCAGGCCGCAGCTGAAAGCCGAGGCCAGCGTGAGACCGGCGACAGCTTTGAAGCGGAAGCGATCGATCAGTTCGGTTGCCGCCAGTCCGACGAAGGGGAGAGCGAGCAGGGTGGCCCAGTAGCTGAAGCGCTCCATGGTGAGAACTTCAAAGGCACGGCCGAGAAGGAGGCGCCCGATGGGTGTGGTGCCGCCGGAGCCGACGAGGCAGGCAAGCCAGAATCCGAAGAGTAACGGGCGAAGACGTTTGACGTTCGAGCCGCGCCAGATAATGAACGGGATGGCAAAGATCAGCGCGCCGTAGGGAACGATGAAGTAGTTCATGCCCCACTGCGGACTGAGGATGTAATTGGCGCGACTGGGGTGGGGGATAGGTGTCTGGGTGACCGGGTTGTGGATGAGAGCGATCCAGAACGGGAGCAGCACGATACCGATGACTGCACCGACAACTACCACTATTGTTGCAGTCCGAATAAGGAAGGCAGAGGTCTGCAGGCGTTCGGGTGTGGTGCCGTCTGCTTCCGGACGGTCGAAGAAGGCGAGTGCGAGAACGGGTAGTGCGAAGAACATGGAGCCGAAGAGGAGCGTGGCGTGGTGAGCCGCAGCGGCGGCAGCGAAGAGGACGCCGGCCTTGAGGAACGAGCGTGCTTTTCCGTAACGAATCCACTCGAACATGTAGGGCAGCGCGTTAAGATAAATGGGTGCGGCCGAGGTGGTAGAAAGCTGTCCGGCAGCGTACACAAGGAAGCTTTCGGAGCCGAGAAAGACACTGGCCAGGGCGGCGAAGGAAGCAGCCCGCTGGTTGACCCAGAGGAGCGAGAAGCGGTAGACGCCGAGGGTCAGCAGCAGGATGGAAACGAACTGCACGGTCATGTAGGCCATATCGAGGCCGAGGACATGAGAGAGCAGAGCGACCAGCTGCTGAGGCAGTGGGGGATAGGTCATTTGCGAGAAGCCGGCGTACCACTTGGCATTCCACGGATCGAACCAGTGATGGACGTAGTGGGAAGCGAAGAGGATATGGAAGTTGCCGTCATAGGAATGGAGCGGCAACTTCATGAGCAGCAGCGGCACATGCACGATGAAAGCGGCCAGCACAATCAAGCCCATCGGAATCGGTTTAACAGTAGGAGTTACAAATTCGGATCTCGGCAAAGGGCCCTCGCGAAACCAGCTTTGGATATCAAATCATACTTTGAGGCTGCACGGTGTTGGCTATATGACCAGCGTGCTCATTCGCATGCACTATAGTTGCAGCTAACGCCAACCGTGTCATGCAAATATAGGAGGCTTTTTCTGTATAAGCACATTAGTTGTATGGCCGTGGTATTACCTGGCTTGCGAAGCTTTGAGTGACATGTATCCCGGCCTGAAGTTTACATCCCTGTCACTGCTGGTTTTTGGTCTTGCGCTGCCGATGCAGGCGCAGACGTACCAGATGGGTTCCGATGCTGGTGCGAAGCCTGAGACAAAAGCTGCGCCGGGGAAAGCTGCGCCGCAGCAGCAGCTTGGATTTGGTTCGAACATCCAGGAGGCGCGGGTGGCGCGTGCGGCAGAACTGGCACTGCAGCGCGGCGACAAAGCGCAGGCCCTCGAGTATGCGCGACAGGCGGTGAAGGCAGCTCCGAATGACGCACACCTGTGGTTTCTGCTTGGGTATGCGTCGCGCCTGAATGGCAGGACGGGTGAGTCAGTTGACGCTTACAACCACGGACTGCGGCTGACGCCTGGCTCGCTCGACGGATTGTCGGGGCTGGCGCAGACCTACAGTATGCAGGGCCGCAATGAAGAGGCACAGAAGCTGCTGAAGCAGGTAATTGCGGAAGATCCGC
The DNA here is from genome assembly GCA_964658265.1 of uncultured Acetobacteraceae bacterium. Classification (GTDB taxonomy): domain Bacteria; phylum Acidobacteriota; class Terriglobia; order Terriglobales; family Acidobacteriaceae. The sequence continues at coordinate 42,941 of CAZZYN010000011.1, forward strand.
GACGCGCCGGCGATGCTCTGCTGCTGGGCGAACTGCAGATGCGCACGGGCGACTATGCCGGCGCAGTGACCTGGCTGCTGAAGGGCGAGCAGGCGCAGCCGGGGACGCGCGGCGAGGTACTGCTGGCAGTGAGTTATCAGCATTTAAAGCAATTGGACCTGGCGAACCGCTATCTCGAAATGGCGAAGCATCGCGATCCGAATAATCCGGATGTGGAGCGGACACTGGCGGGTTATTACCTGGATACCGGCAATTATCCGGAGGCGATCAAGCAGCTGCAGGCGATCAAGAATCAGCGGCCGGACGTGAAGGCCGAGCTTGCGTATGTGTACCAGCTTTCCGGCAATGGTGTGGAGGCGGCAAAGCTGTATGCGCAGGCGGCGAATGCGATGCCAAAGGACCTGGGACTGCAGTTGTCGGCGGCACAGGCGCATGTGGCGATCGGCTCGATCGAGCAGGCCAATGCTTTTCTGAAGCGAGCGGCAGGAATCAGCGCGGATGATTATCGGCTGCACTCGATTCGCGGCCAGGTGGCACGGATCCAGGCGCGGGATGCGGACGCGGTAACGGAGTATGAAAAAGCCCTGGCGAACCTGCCGGCGACGCCGCCGGAGGGCCCGCTGTACGGGATCCAGATTCACATGGATCTGTACCAGCTGAACCAGAATCTGAAGAATACCGGGGCGGCGCAGGAACAGCTTGCCGTTTCGCAGAAACAGATCAATGCGCTGGATGAGCGCGGCTCGAACCGCACGCAGTTTCTGCGGCTGCGGGCACTGATCAAGATGAGCGGCAACGATCTGAATGGCGCTGGGGCCGATCTGAAAGAAGCACTGGCGATCAACGACCGCGATCCGAATACGCTGCAGATGGAAGGCGACCTGCTGATGAAGCAGGGGAAGACGGACGATGCGCTGGCGGCGTATGCGCGGATCCTGGTGGTCTCACCGAACAACCAGTTCGCGCTGACGTCGCTGGGCTATGCGTCGCGAGCGGCAGGGCGCGACCAGGATGCGGAGAAGTACTTCAAGCGGCTCGCAGAATTGTATCCGACGCTGTACGTACCGTACCTGGCGCTCGGCGACCTCTACACTGCGCGGCGTGATTTTGCGAAGGCCGAGGCTTCCTATGTGAAGGCTTACGGGCTGAATGCGAAGAATGCGCTGATTATTGCCGGCGGCATGAATGCATCCATCGAATCGCAGAAGCTGAGCCAGGCAGGCGTGTGGTTAAGCCGGGCGACAGATGACATGCAGTCGGAACCGCAGCTGCTGCGCGAGACGGAACGCTACCTGACCTTCAAGGGCGAGTACCAGCGGTCGTCGGAGGTAGCCCAGAAGGTACTGCCGATGCTGCCGAAGGATCGCGACGTGGTGGTGTATCTCGGCTACGACCTACTGAACCTGAACCGGTACGACGAGCTGCTGAAACTTACGGCGCAGTATGACCAGACGTTCCCGAAGGAGCCGGATATCCCGCTGCTGGCCGGCTATGCGCACAAGCATGGCGGACAGCTGGATGAGGCGCGGAAGGACTTTACCGAGGCACTGGAACGCGACCCGAACGTCGTCACGGCGTACGTGAACCGCGGCTACGTGCTGCATGATTTGAAGCTGCCGCAGGAGGCTTCGGTCGATTTCGAGGCGGCGTTGAAGCGTGAGCCGAACAATGGTGAAGCGCACCTGGGACTGGCGTATGCCGATCTCGACCTTCACCGGTCGCTGGCAGCGCTGAAGCAGTCGCAGCTGGCGGAGCAGACACTGGGCGATTCAAAGCCACTGCACCTGATCCGGGCTACAGCATACGGACAACGCCATGTACTGGCGAAGGCGGCGGCAGAGTGGCGTGCGGCGCTGAAATTTACGCCGGACGATCCGGCTTTGCATTTCGCGCTGGGCGGCACGCTGTACTCGCAGCGCAAGTATCACGAGGCGCTGGATGAACTGTCGACTGCGCAAAGGCTGAACCCGGATGATGCCCCGACTTATGCATTGATGGCACGGTCCTATGCGCAGCTGAATGATAAAGAGCAGACGCTGAAGTATGTGCAGCTGGCGGAAGACAAGGCGCGGCAGAAGCTGGCGGCAGCGCCGGATTCGGCCACAGAACAGAAGGGGCTGAGCGGGATCTATGTTTCGACCGGCGAGGCGCTGGGTCTGCTGGGCGACCAGACGGCAGCGATGGACCATTATCGTAAGGCGCTGACGACTCCCGGTGCCGATCGCGTGGGCGTGCGGCTGGATATTGCGCGACTGATGGCAAAGGAGAGCCACGAGGACGATGCCAGCCGGCAGGTAGCACTGGCGATGATGGAAGCCGAGGCGGGCGAGACACCGCCGCCGACCGGGGAGCAGTATATCGACGCAGCGGACGTCTTCCGCGAACTGCACGAGTATGACCTGTCCCAGAGTTATCTGCAGCGTGCGCTGGGCGCGGGTGCGCCGGAGAGTTCGGTGCGGATCGGCATGGCCAACAATTACCTGGCGATCGGGGATACGACGCGGGCTTCGGGTGAGCTGGCGCGGGTCAGTAGTGCGTCCACTGAAGAGCCGGACTACCAGTTGATGCTGGCCAATGCGAACCTGCTGCGCCAGCAGCACCAGGGCGACCAGGCCCTGACGGCTTTTGCGCAGGCGGCTACAGCGGCAGGCGAGGACCAGACGGCGGAGCAGAGCCTGCTGGCGACCGGGGGCAGCGAGGGAATAAGGATCAACCCGCGGCTGAACCTGCTATCCGACTTCTCGATAGATCCGATTTTCGAAGACACCACGGTGTATGTGCTTGATTCGAAGCTGGATGCACCATTTGCGGTGCCAATTTCCGACACTTCCCTGCTGCCGCCACCGCGCTCTTCTCTCGAGACGCAGTGGACCACCGCATATCACCTTCATTACGCAGCACTTCCGACAGCCGGCGGCTTCTTCCAGGTGCGCAATACGCGTGGTCTGATTTCGGTGCCGAGCACAAACGCGATTCAGAACCGGAATACGAACGACTACAACTTCAATTTCGGGTTCAATCCCACAGTGCATATCGGGAATAACTCGCTGACCTTCAATCCCGGCATCCAAGCTACTATCCGCCGGGATGCGAATACGCCGCGGGAGCTGAATCAGAACCTGTTCCGGGTATTTACGTATGTAAGTACGAGTTCGTTCTTTAACGCAGTATCGATGAGCGGCTACGTGCTCAGGGAGAGCGGGCCATTTACGGAGATCAACCTGAGCTCTCGTGCGCTGTCTGCGGCGGTGGACTTCCGAGTAGGAGCGCCATGGGGCAGGACGGCCCTGGTGACCGGCTGGGGAGCGAATGACCAGTTGTTCAATCCCGTGAATACGGAGAATTACTACACCTCCTCGTACGTCGGACTGGAGAGATTGTTCGGGGAGCGGGTGAGGGTCCGGGCAGTTGCCGAGGATCTGCGCGCATGGCGTGTCTTTGGCGGCCACTCCGCGATCGCGCAGGCAGTTCGTCCGGCGGGGACAGTAGATTTTTCGCCGGCAAAAAACTGGAACGTCCGGGCGGCAGCGGCTTACTCCCGTACCCAGGGCTTCCACGTATACGACGCCATCCAGGGTGGTGTTTCTGCGTCTTATGCAGTGCCCTACCACCGCGGGTTCAAGGATGAGAGCGGCGAAGTAGCGTTACAGTATCCGATACGTTTTTCGGCAGGCCTGCAGCAGGAGACCTTCTTCAATTTTACGGGTGGTAATAATCAGCAGTTCCGACCTTATGTCAGCATCAGTTTGTTCTGAAAGCAGGATCCGATGAAAATCTGTCTGGTTGCCAGTTTTCCGCCGAGCGGACGCCAGTTAAATGAATACGCGTTCCACATCGCCAGAGAACTGCAGCGCAATCCGCATGTTGAGTTGACCATTCTCGCGGATGAGCTCAGCGATTACGACTTTGCCACGGACGAGCATGGTGAAGCGATCAAGGCTGACCAGCAGAAGGAACTGCCTGGTTACAACGTCATCCGCTGCTGGAAATTCGGGAGTATGACGACCCCGGTCCGCTTGCTGCGCACGATCCGCAAGTTGCAGCCCGACGTGGTGTGGTTCAACCTGGTGTTTTCCACCTTTGGAACGCCGGATAATCCAATTGCGGCCTTTGCGGGCCTGTCGGCACCGGCGTTGACGCGCGCCTACGGGTTCTACACGCATATCACGCTCCATCACATCATTGAGCATGTCGACTTTGCGGCGGCAGGCGTCAAGCGGGAGCGGCTCTTCCGGCTGGGCAGCGAAGTGACGACAAGAGCGCTGCTTAAGGCACACTCGGTTTCTGTGCTGCTGCCAGGATATCGACGCACCCTGGTGACTAAATATGCTGTGAAGAATGTACTGCTGGGCAAACATGGCACGTTTGCCTTGAAGCCGAGCCATCCGGATTTTACGAAGCGGGGCAATCCGGACCTGCGGATCCTGGCGATCGGGCACTGGGGTACTTATAAGCGGCTTGAAACTTTGATGGAAGCTTTTCCTGCCGTGCTGAAAAAGGTACCGAATGCGCGGTTGATCGTCGCCGGAGCCAACCATCATACTAAGGCAGGCTACTGGGAATCGATCCGGGAGGCACAACCAGCCGACCTGCCGATCGAGTTCCGCGGATACGTTCCTGAAGAAGCCATTCCTGAACTCTTCCGCACAACATCTGTTCTGGTACTACCGTACGACTCCTCAACCGGGTCAAGCGGACCGGCGCACCAGGCTTGTGAATACGGAGTGCCCATTGTTTGCGCGGATATCCAGGATTTCCGGGAGATGGTGGCAGATGAAGATATGGCGGCCAGCTTCTACAAAACAGGAGACGCCGACGAACTGGCGGAGCAATTGATCACGATTCTCCAGTCTCCAGAGTTGATGAGGAGTATGGGGGAGCGGAATTTCGCAGCCGGCCTGCAAATGACGATGCCCAGTGTCATTCGCAACTATCTTCGCTGGTTCGAGTTGAACAAGTATAAGCGGGCGATCCGGAATGCCGGCAAGATTCCGGGCCGGCGTCCGATGTGGCTGCGCAGCCTGTTCTCACGCGCAGGAAGCACGCTGCAGGCCGGGTCATTCGGCCAGGGTGCAGGATCTGCAGGCAAGGGTCCGCGACTCGAAACAGCAGGACACGGAGTAGAGGGACCGGGTGGAGCAGCGTGGCTGAAAGCAGAAGCCGCGATGGAACACAAGGGTACCGATCATTACCAGGGCGGCTCGGCCCTGGAAAGCGAATATTAGGACAAGACGTCAGAGGGTTCAAAACCCCGAGTGCGAGGGCCAGTAGGAGCTGTGCCAGAGCATAACGCAGGAAAAATCCAGTGCGAGTTCTGCGCACGTAGTTCTAATGGAGTGTCGACGCAATGTCTCAGCCCAATTGTATTAACCACTATGGCTTTTCGAACGAACTGTGTCCGGCGGCGCCGGGTGTTGTGAAGCTCCCGACACCTGGCCGCCTGCGCAGTCTTTTTTCTTCGCTCGTAACCGTTCTGGCCACTGTACTGGGCCTGCCGCTGCTTCTAATTGCAGCCGGCTGCGGCGGCGCCAATATGGCAAATGTAACCACGCCCACAGCGCCTACTGTGACAGCCTCTTTGAGTCCGGCCAGCATTAGCGCGGGCAACCTGTCGACCCTGACAGTGGCGGCGACAAATGCCACGGGTGTGACGGTATCCGGAACCGATGGCAGCAGCTACACCATGGCCGGAACGGGCGGAACGCATTCTGTAAATCCGACGACGACGACCACCTATACAGCGACGGCCACGGGAACGGGTGGAACGACATCAGCCACCGCGGTGTTGACGGTGAATGGTTCTGCTGCAGCGCCAACGGTGACGATCAGCGCGAATCCCGCTTCAATCAGCGCCGGATCTTCTTCAACACTGACAGTCGCAGCGACCAGCGCGACGACACTGACGTTGACAGGCAGTGATGGCAGCACATACCAGATTGCCGCGACAGGTGGAACGCAGGCGGTGACACCAGCCGCCACGACGACGTACACGGCCACGGCGACGAATCCTGCAGGCTCTGTGGTAGCGACCGCAACGGTCACGGTTGTGCCGGCTGGAGGGGGCTCGGGTCCCACAGTAACGCTGTCGGCAAATCCGACTTCGATCACGACTGGTAACACATCTACCCTCAGCGTCGCGGCAGCCAATGCGACGGCTGTGACGGTGAATGGTTCGGACGGGAGCAGCTATCCGCAGCCAATTACTGGTGGAGTTTTCTCAGTCAAGCCCACCAAGACCACCACGTACACCGCGACGGCAACAGGCGGGGGCGTCACGGTCACATCTGCACCGGTTACGGTCAATGTGACGGCGACGGTCGGGGCGATGGTTGCGATCAGTGCCAGTCCCACCTCGATCACCAGTGGCAGCACTTCGACGCTGACTGTCGTGGCGTCGAATGATACTGCTGTGACGATCAGCGGTTCGGACGGGACGAACTACACGCTGTCTTCGACAATCGGCGGTCAGCAATCGGTCACGCCATTGCAGACGACGACGTACACGGCGACAGCTGTGGGCGCAACCGGCAACGTGACGGCGACAACTACCGTGACAGTTTCGGCGAACCCGGTCCCGACCGTAACGATTGTCGCCAATCCGGCATCGGTCGTCGCCGGCAACGCCTCTACTCTGACAGTGGCCGCATCGAATGATACTTCGGTGACCGTCTCTGGCACGGACGGCACTTCGTACGCAACGCTGCCGGCGGCTGGAGGAACACTTTCGGTGACGCCTGCGTCGACTACAACCTATACGGCGACGGCAACTGGAGCTGGCGGCACCACCACACAGCAAACGACGGTGACGGTCACGGCTGCGGGCAGCGTCAAATCCATCGATCACGTGATTTTCATGATGCAGGAGAATCACTCGTTCGATAACTACTTCGGCATGCTGAATCCCTACCGCGTTGCGAACAACTTCAACAAGGGCGATGACGGCGTCACCTACAACGTCGATGGCATAGACGACAAGCTGGCGACGATCAGCAACCAGGATGACGAGGGCGACACCTATCCGCTGTTCAAGCTGAAGAGCACCTGTGTAGACGACGAGACTTCAGCGTGGTTGTCGAGCTACGGCGATGTGAACCGCTACAACTTCACAGCGACGCGGCCGATTAACATGGACGGCTTCGTACACAATGGCGAGGGTTTTGCGAAGAGCTGCGTAGCATCCGGAACCTGCTCCGGCACGTTCAGTGACACGACCGGCCAGCGCGTGATGGGGTACTACGACGAAGGCTTCCTGAACTACTACTACTACATGGCATCGCAGTTCGCGTTGTCGAACCGGTGGTTCTCGCCGATGTCGAGTAAGAGTATATCTAACCGTATCTCTACCTTCACAGGTGGGACGACGCAGGGCCTGGTAAATGATCCGGGCAATGACGATCATTTGCCGCAGTTGAACATCAACAATATCTTCGCTGCGCTGGATGCGGCCAAGGTTTCGTGGAAGATCTACTACACGGTAAGCACGGGATTGTGCCTGTCTGCAGACGATTGCTCGGCTTCAGCCAACCCATACTATCCGGCCACCGACTTTTCGAATCTCTCTTACTCGTACCAGTACCTGTATCAGAACCCGACGAAAGCCGCCTGCACCGGGACGACGATCGGTTCGCAGGCGGCAGTGGGCGATCCGTCAAACTCCTTCTGCATAGACCCGAACCATATTGCGAAGATTTCTCAATATATGATGGACCTGCAGAATGGAACACTGCCGAGCTTCTCCTTTATCGAGGCGGGTTACGGCAACAACGATGAGCATCCGGGATCCGGCCAGTCTGTGCTGAGCGGGCAGGCGCAGGTTGCCGGCCTGGTGAATGCACTGATGGCAAGTTCTTCCTGGAAAGATTCGGTCTTCTTCCTGACTTACGATGAAGGCGGCGGTCCGTACGACCACGTGCCGCCGGTGCCGGGCCACTCCAATGACAAGACGAACATCGGGACGCTAGGCGTGACGCCTCCGGACATTGCGAGTATTGCAGTCAACCCGGACAGCTACCTGCCCTGCCTGCCGCCAAACGGAACGGCCACAACCAATTGCGACCTGCATGCGGGCGATCCGGGCACCAATGCCGCACAGGCGACGTATCCGACTGCACCGGTTGACGCAGTGTCGCAGCAGGGTTTTGCTGCACAGCTTGGATTCCGGCTGCCGAATATGATCATCTCGCCGTTCACGAGAAAGCATTATGTCTCGAATACGCCGATGGATCACACGGCGATCATCAAGTTTGTTGAGGATCGCTTTATCGGCAACGGCACTTACCTGACGAACCGCGACAAGGCGCAGCCGAACCTGCTGGAGTTCTTCGACTTCACGAATACTCCTTGGTTGACGCCACCGACGCCGCCATCGCCTGTCACGCCGACGACGCTGGGATACGATCCCTGCACGCCGACGACGATGGGACCGTAGGCAGCGACTCGACAACGCAGCACATGAACGCCCCAGGTTGATCCGGAAGATCGGACAGCCTGGGGCGTTTTCTTTTTGCCGATTTGCCCGACGACTTGCGCAAAATGAATGGGAGGCTCGTTCAGGCAGGCAGGACGAGCACTCCGGCAGGGCGCGGGATGCCGATGGCAAGGCAATGCCAGTGATTCGCGCCTGCTGTGGAAAGCCAGAGATTTCCGGCTCCATCCACAATGGCGGCTCGATCCTGGTGCGCAGACATCTGTGCTGTATCGACTTTGCCTTCGACCCGATGCGGGAGGCCGCCCCGTACCTGCGTGACATGGTCGCTCCCGATCTGCCATCGCCAGATCTGCGAGCCGGTGGCGAACGGACCATCCGCGGTACAAAAGAGAACACCGTCCAGCAGCATCGCCAGCGCGAGAGAGTTGGTCAGTTCCAGACCTTTGCACACTACCTGCCAGGACCGCCCGCTGTCATGACTGACGCACAAGCCGACGGCAGCAGCCGCGGCGACCAAATGCGGAATGCACGGGTGAGCGCGGACTTCGTGAACATCGCAGGCAACAGGGATTGTCGGCTTCCAGGTGACGCCCTGATCCGTTGAACATGGCAGGCCGCCAACATGGACGGCAGCGATCAAGACCGAGCTGTTCGCCATGCCAGCTTCCTCTATGGTTGCCGCGAGCGACCGCACGCCCAGGGGCGGGCCGCTGGCGAACCATTCTTCCCGACCGGGACACGCTTCGAAGCCCGGGATGCGTGTAGTAGTGCCGTCAGGAGCGACGCGGATGAGAGCAGCCTCGTTCAATCCGCCACCGAAGATGATTCCGCTTGTAGAGGTAACGGACTGCAGTGCCAGGTCTGCTGTTGCGACGTGGGTCCATACGCCGTCGCCGGCTCGTCTCCAGATCTCGCGCTCGTCAACGACAGCGAGGCAAGTATCGTCAGGCCCTGCTGCCACGGCGGAGAAGGCACGCCCGGCCATTTCGATGGTGCGTTCGCCCTGTTCGTGGAGGATGAGACTGCCGGAAGAGGTTGCAACCAGTACTGAAACCATGGACGTCCGCCTCTTAGACACGGTAAATGAGCCGGGCCCCGGGCGTTGGCGAGGGGCGTTTACGGGGTCGATCTGACTGTTTTCGCGGGAGGGTTTGGCTCGATGACTTTGATGCGACTTGGCTGGCTGAGCGGGCTGAGGTAATTTGGTGGTCAACCTGGAGCGGTCTATGAAAAAGTCTGTGGCGCAGAAGTCTTCAACTGCCGGTTCGGCCAAGGCCAAACGTGCAGTGCCCAAAACGGCAAAGACTGAAGGTGCTGCGTCTGGATCTGCCGCGGCGCTGATTGACGCAAGGATCAGGGAGCTGGCGGACTGGCGAGGGAAGCTGCTGGCGGAGGTGCGTTCGATCATTCGCCGTACGGATCCGGAGATCGTCGAGGAGTGGAAATGGCGGGGGGTCCCGGTGTGGTCGCATGGCGGGATTGTGTGCACGGGCGAGACCTACAAGAGCGTGGTGAAGCTGACGTTCGCCCGGGGAGCGTCGCTGCCGGATCCGTCTGGCCTATTTAATTCCAGTCTTGAAGGAAAGGTTCGCCGGGCGATTGACCTGCATGAGGGGGCGCTGGTGGATGCGGATGCGTTGCGGACGCTCGTTCTCGCGGCGGTCGCGCTGAATCTGGAAAAGACGAAGAGGCCGCGTACGGCGTAGCGAAGAAAGGCCCACACGGTCATAACGGATAATGCGGTATATGCGCACGGTTCGCTTAGCCCTGCTTTTATGGATGCCGCTCTTTGCCTGGTGTTTACATGCGCAGAGCAGAGCTCAATTGATGGTTCTCGGGACGACGCACTTCGATAATCCGAATCGCGATATCAGCAATATGGCAGTGGACGATGTGCTACAACCGACTCGTCAGAAACAGATACAGCTACTTATTGAAGCCATAGCGCGGTTCAAGCCGACCCGGATTGCGATCGAGATGCCGCCGTCGGCACAGCTTGTTCTCAACCACAGTTATGCCGAGTACCGTGCAGGACGATATACGCTGACGGCCAACGAGCGCGACCAGCTTGGCCTGCGGCTCGCGACGATGCTGAAGCTGCCGCAGCTGGATGCCGTGGATTATAAGGGCGGTCCGCCCGGACCGGATGACGCCTATGACTTCTCTGCCTATGCTGCCGCGCATGATCTAGAGGCGCGTTACGCGGCGTTTCTTGCCGAGGGCAAAAAATATGCGGCCGAGGAAACGGAGTATCTAAAGACGCACACAATGCTGGACTGGTTTCGGCGCGCAAATGCGCCTGCGTATCGGCTGGCAAACAACCGATTTTATTTTCGGATGCTTCAGTTCGGCGACAGCCAGCATAATCCTGGCGCGAACTGGGTTGGCGGGTGGCATGCGCGTAACCTGATCATCCTCGAGAATGTCCGACGGCTGGCGAAGCCTCAGGATCGGGTGTTGATCATTTTCGGGGCGGGCCATTCCTATCTCCTGGACCAGTTCGCGAGGGAGTCCGGGACATTTGAAGTTGTCGATACAGAGAGCTTTCTTTCGCACTAGGTCTATGTGCGAGGCGTGATGGGGGCGCGAAGTTGCACAGTGATTTTGGCCGTCTTCGTGCGCACGCCTGACCACTTAGCGTCGTGCTTCGAGGATGACCTTTACGGAATCACCAACATCTTTGTGGATGACTTTGCGAATCCCGGCTTTGACTGGGAGCATGTGGTTGCCATCACCCATGGGCATGAAACAGCTTTCGAAGGGCTGCCCGTCGATATGACCACTGACTTTGACGGCGCCGCCGGTCTGTAAGAAGGACCTGGATTCGGGCCAGACGAGGTAGGTCCAGCCGCCTTTCCTGGACGATTTCTGCAGGGTGCCAATAAAAGTTTGTGGAAACATAGGTGGCCTCCGGGTAGATGCTGGGAAGCTTAGCATCGCCGGAGTTGGCGGAACCATGTTTCTCATCGATGGAGCGGGTTAGCTGCAGACAGACTTCGTCTGCAGGGCAGCTGATGGGCGTTGCGGCCGAGAACGCCCGGATTCCAGGCTAGTTGGTGATGTCAGTGGCGGTGTAGCTGGTGCCGTCGTAGGTGGCCTTGACGTTGATGGCGGCGCCGACTTTGAGCTCCTTGCTGACTGGAAAGCGGTCGGGGTCGAAGGTGATCTTGTAGTTCTTGTCATCGCGGGAGTCGTTGACTGTCAGGGTACGGGCGTGGAGGTCGAGGAATGTGACACTGCCGCTGAAGAGGAACGACGAACCGGGAGTGGCGAGGATTGAAACATGACTGACGTTGCCGCGGCCGTTGTTGTCGGCTGCGAAGGTGACACCGATGAGCGTGCCTTTTGAAATGTCCGACAGGCTGCCGGGAGCGCCCTGGTCGCCGCCGCCTGAGGGTCGGCCGGCCTGACCCTGACGGACGACCGTGGTGCCCGGGGGGACGCGAAGCTTAATGGGTTCCTGCGAGAGGGCGTCGCTGAGTGTGAGATCGCCGGTGGAAGGATTGAAGTCGACCACTCGGCCCTGGCTGTCGCCCTCGGGCTGCTTGGTGAGCATGTGGATGCTAACGGCAAAGATGCTGGTGCCGTCGAGCACAGTCTCGACGCTGGCGTGGTCGTCGGGACGGATGTCGCGGAGGCGAATTTTGGCGCCATCCTTGAAGACTTTCGTACGTTCATCGAAGAGGATCTTGATGGGACGACCGCCATTGCCATAGACGCGCAGGGTGAGCTGGTCGCGCACTGTGTCGACACTGCGGATGATGCCGCCCATGACAGTACTCTTCCCTTTGGGCCGGGGCGGCAGAGGAGGCAGGGGGGCGGTTTTAGGGGCGGCTGGATCCTGATCCTGCGTCTGCCGGGTGGTCGTCGAGGTGCTGACAGGTGCGGAGCTGGGTACGATCGGCGAGACGGGAACAGGAGCCGGTGCAGTTGTCACACTGCTGATGACGACAACTGCGAGATAATGAAGCATTCAGTACATCCTTGCCGTGGATTGACTTTTTTGTAACGACTGATGACTTTCAGCGAAACCTGGTCACCTGCGGTAACCGCTCCGGGCGGAAATCTCGAAAGGGACCTGCAACACTTTCCAGTATCGTTCATCACAGGTACAGACCCGAATGACCCGAACGTGCGGGTTACTTCGGCGAAGGTGGAAAAACAATACATGCCTGATACACGAACCAGATTACTCGTCGCCGCCGCTGTGCTTGCAAGCCTGGGCTGCCAGGCGAGCTATGCCAAGGACCTGAGGGTCACTTTACCAAAGAGCAGCCATGCCACGCCGGTACAGAAGCTGAACCGGGAGGGTGTGGACGCCGTGCGGAAGCTGCAGTACGAGAAGGCCGAAGGGCTTTTCTACAAGGCTTATCTGTATGACCCGGGTGATCCGTTCACGCTGAACAACCTCGGCTATGTCTCTGAGCTGCAGGGTGAACTGGAGCGGGCGCAGAAGTTTTACAAGCTGGCGGCGGCACAGGGCGGCGATGCGGCGATTGACCGCAGCAATGCAAAGCAGCTGGAAGGCCAGCCGATGATGGCGGCGCTGAATGGCCTGAAAGATGTACCGATGCGGGTGAACCGCATGAATGTCGAAGCGATCGGGATGCTGGGACAGGACCGGAATATCGAAGCAGAAGCTCTGCTGCAGGAGACGCTGAAGCTCGATCCGAAGAACCTGTTCACGCTGAACAACCTGGGCGTGGCGGAAGAAGCGAATGGCGACTACGAAGCGGCGATGAAGTATTACAACGAAGCTGCGGGGGCCCATTCCACCGAGCCTGTCGTGATTACGCAGAAAAAGTCCTGGCGCGGCAAGTCCGTGAGTGACATGGCGGCCGAGAGTGCGCGACTGCTGGACAAGAAGATCAAGGATGAGGGTGACAAGCAGGCGCGGGCGGCAATGCTTTCAATGCGCGGCGTCTCTGCTGTGAATCGCAATGACTGGGAGGCGGCGCGCAAAGATTTTGTCGAGGCGTATGCCCTGAATCCGGAGAGCGCGTTCACGCTGAACAATATCGGCTATGTGTCGGAGCGGGACGGCGATCCCGAAACGGCACAGGCGTTTTATGCGCGGGCGCAGACAGCGGATGACGCGAAGGCGCGCGTGGGGCTGTCAACAGAGACAGCGGCTTCCGGCAAACAGCTGGTGGCACTGGCGACGGACAGCGACCAGAAGATCGATGGCAAGCTGGACCAGTTGCGGGATGCACGGCGGCGGCAGGCTGCGCCGAATGTGCTGAGACGGCGCGACAATTCACCAGTTGAAATACCGAAGACTCCCACACCAGAGACGGCTCCGACAGATGGGCCGCCTGCGGATGGAACGTCAACAGGCCCAGCGGCGGCGACGCCGCCGGGAGCAACACAGGATTCGCCGGCGACTGTGCCGCCTACGGCAAATCCGCAGTAGTACGTAGCAATTCACAATCCACTTTTAGAGAGTCACTGCCTATATGCCTACTCCGAGTTCCAATGTTGCTGACCAGAAATCACTGACTCTTCTTTCACGTCTACTGCTGCCACCAGGCCAGCTGGTTGGCGGAACGCCGAATACGGCTGCGATCGATCCGACGCTGGTGCAGCTGGATCGCGAAGCATTCGATAACCTGGTAGCGCTGGCCAGCTCGAACCACGTGATTATCCGGGCGATGGAGGTGTTTCTGCTGCTCACGAAAGCAGCGAACGACACGGTTCGCTCGCAATGGGCAGAGACGGCGCTGGCCGAGGAGCGTTCGCGGATCCAGCTGGCGATGTCGTTTCTGAAGCCGATCTGCGCGGCGTTTGATGAGGAAGGCAAGGATGTGACGGTGATCAAGTCACTGGATCACTGGCCGGACCTGGGCAGCGACCTGGATTTGTATACGAATACGGATTCGGACCAGGTGATTGACCTGATGCATCGGCGGTTCGGCGGCACGACGGCGGCTCGCAGCTGGGGTGACCGGCTGGCGCGCAAGTGGAATTTTGATATTCCAGGGTTGCCGGAGGCAGTCGAGATTCATATGAGCCGGCTGGGGCAGACGGGTGAGCAGATCGTGATTGCTGCTTCGATTGCGAAGCGCGCGCGCGAGGTGCAGGTGGACGGGCAGACTTTCCGGGTGCCTGCGGTTTCCGATCGGCTGATGATTTCGACACTGCAGCGGATGTATCGGCACTTCTATTTCCGGCTGTGCGACATTATTGACTCAGCCGGCCTGGTGGAAGCGAACATGGTCGACTATGAGGACCTGCGCAGGTCGGCAACGGCGGCTGGCATCTGGGAAGGTGTCGCGACGTACATGGTGATCGTGTCGGATTATGTGAAGCAGTATCGCGGTACCGGCCTGGAGCTACCGGCGTTTGTGCGCGAGGCGGCACGGTTTGGCGGCGAGTTGGTGTTCTTCCGCAAAGAGTTCTTACGCGTGCCGATCCTGCCGCAGTCGGCGAAGCTGTATGGTTCGCAGATGACGGGGTTGCTGAAGCGGGGCGAGCTGCATAGTAGCGCGCGGCTGAGTCTGCTGCCCTGGCTGGCGACGGCGGCGGCGGTAGGTCAGAAGATCACCGGCAGTGATAAGGGTATCTGGTAGGCGGCTTCCCTGCTTGCAGAAGTAAGGCCTAGTCAGCGCTGAGGGGTTCCATGTCGACGGCGACGCGGAGAGTATGGGCGCCGCCGCCGAGGATGAGGCCACGCAGCGGGCTGACGTCGCTATAGTCGCGGCCCCAGGCCAGGGTGACGTGGCCGTCGCTGGGTACGACGTTGTTCGTCGGGTCGAGATCGAGCCAGCCACTTCCCGGACAGTAGGCGGACAACCAGGCATGGGATGCGTCTGCACCGATGAGGCGGGGCATGCCTGGCGGCGGATAGGTGCGCAGGTAGCCGCTGACGTAGCGTGCGGAGAGGTGCAGCGAGCGCAGGCAGGCGATCTGGACGTGGGCAAAATCCTGGCAGACGCCGCGCCGCTTTTTGAAGACCTCTTCGGCGGGCGTGCGGACCGTGGTGACCTTCGAATCGAATTTGAAATCGGTGTAGATGCGGGTGGTGAGTTCGATGAGCGCCTCGCGGATTGGCCGGTTGGGTGTAAAGGATTCGAGCGCGTAGGCGGCGAAGTCCGGACGCAGACGGATGCGCGGTGACTCGAAGGTAAATTGAAAGGCTTCGAGAGCCTCCGGGGTGTGCTCGAGGGGCAGTCGGCGGACCGCTTCCTCCCACGGTACAGACGGTTCCGAAACGGGTCCGGGCCTGGTAATGGTAACCTCGCTGCGCGCTTCCACAATCAGTTCCCTGTGTGGCTCCTGTATCGTAAAGTAACAGAGAAGGTTGCCGTAGTAATCGACGCGCTCGGTGCAGGTGACCGGCTTGGGTGTAATGGTCAGCGCACTATGCGAGAGCTCGTGGTTGGGAAAGGTGCGCGGCTTGAGGCACGCGACATGATCGCCGACGGAGACCGGGTACTTGTATTTGTACGTGGTGCGGTGTGCGATCCGGTAGTTCATAAGTCCATATTGGTGGGCAGGGTTCGGGCGTGGCTGAAGTACCTGCTGGATAGATTATTCGACCAGGAGGGCAGAAGGCTCTCCAATTCTTTGAGAAACGTATCGATGGGAGCAAGTCCGTTCGCTACCTTACTGCGCGGCTCGCTTTCGGGCCAGGAGTAGCGGATTTCGCGAAGATCAAAGTGGCGGAGACGGTCAAGCACTTCCTGCATGGCTTCAAGGTCGGCGGGGACGTGGCGCGGGAGCCTGGCGTAGAGGGTGGCGAGATGAGCGAGCTGGAAGTCCAGCGACCGGGGGTTGGTTTCGTCGGCCATGAGGACATCGAGGACGGCGAGCGGCTGGAGGGTGGTGTAGTAGCGGGTGCGATAGGTCATGGAGCTGTCTGCGACTTCGAGCAAACATTCGAGAAAGGCCCAGTCATGGGGTGCGCGGGGATGGGTGATTTCGCGCAGCTGACGGGTCAGGTACATGGCGCGTTCGAGACGTCGGCCGAGGCTCATGAAGAGCCAGCCGGAGCCGCGATTGATGTTTTCGCGTTCCATGCCGCTGAAGGCTGAAAGCAGTTCGAGAGTGGAGGTAAGCATGGACGGGTATTCGAAGAGCGGCGTCTTCGGACCGCCATCGATCGAGTGCTGTAGCTTGCCGATGAGCAGCATCATATCGGCCGAGAGTCGTTCGCGGACATTGCCGGCGATACGGGTGATTTCCCGAAGAGCGCGAGGCAGGCTGTCCCAGCGCTTGGTATCGCTGAGCAGGGACTTGATCTCCTTTTCGAGGTCAGCGAAGCCTGGCTGCCGGCGACGGGCACGGGAGAGTTTGCTTTGCCGGGGACCGAGGCAGCCGTGAAGACGGATGAGGCTGGAGAGCTCTGCTGCCTCGGCGCGGCGAATGCCATTGACGATGGAACGGAGGATGCGGGCGATATTTTCGGCGCGTTCGGCGTAGCGGCCGAGCCAGAAGACATTGTCGGCGACACTACTGGGAACGACGCGGGGAATGCGGCGTAGTTCGATGGGCTCGTTACGAGGACGGAGCATGCTGAAGGTGTCGACCGGGCTATCCCACAGGACCCAGGCGTCCTTGCTATGGCCGCCGCGCTGCATGGAGACGACGGTGCCTTCAGCTTCAGCGACCCGCACAAGGCCGCCGGGAATAGCGACCCAGCCGGAGCCGGTGTTCAGAACATAGGTGCGCAGGACGACGCTGCGAGAGTTGAGGCGGCTGTTTTCCCAGACGGGCGCGGTAGAGAGGGTGACCTGTTCCTGGGCGACGTATTCGTGGGGCTGCGCCTGTAATAAAGCGATGAACTTTGCCTTGTCAGAGGGGCTCAGCTCTGAGCCGAAGACGGGTTCCATGCTGCGGGATGGGAAGGCTGGTTTGACGACGAGGGAGTCGAGATTGCTGAGCACGCTCTGGAGAGCGTCAGGCTGGCCGCACCACCAGGTCGCGACGGAGGGAAGCTTCAGTTTTTCGCCGAGCAGCTGGCGTGCAAGACCTGGCAGGAAGGGCATGATGGCAGCAGTTTCGATGAGGCCGCTGCCGAGGGCATTGGCGACGCGGACATTGCCGGCGACGATTGCATCGACCAGGCCGGAGACACCGAGGAGCGAGTCACCGCGCAGTTCAAGAGGATCGCAGAAGCTGTCATCCACACGACGCAGGATGACGTCGACCTGTTCGAGACCGTCAACCGTTTTGAGGTACACACGCCGTTCGCGAACGGTAAGGTCGGCGCCTTCGACAAGGGTGAAACCGAGATATTTTGCAATATAGGAGTGTTCGAAGTACGTCTCGTTGTGAGGCCCAGGCGTAAGCAGCACGATGCGCGGTGCCTGATGACCGGATTGGCCAGGTGTTGCGAGGCTGGTGAGGGCGTCACGCTGGGCCCGGAAGAAAGGCGCCAGGCGCCGGACATTGGAGCTGCGAAAGAGTTCGGGCAGAACGTCGGAGACGATGGTGCGATTTTCGAGAGCATAGCCGCTGCCGGAAGGAGCCTGTGTGCGATCGGCGAGAACCCACCACTGGCCGTCTGGAGAACGGGCGAGATCGACGGCAAGCATGTGGAGGTAGCTGTGAGCGGGCACGGGTACGCCAACCAGCGGACGGAGAAAGGCGGGGTTGGCATAAAGCAGAGCGGCTGGAAAATGGCCGCTGGTGAGTAGCTGCTGAGTGCCGTAGAGGTCCTGCAGTAGGAGGCTGAGAACCTGCGCTCGCTGGATGATGCCGGCTTCGATGAATCGCCATTCTTCGGCTGAAATGAGGAGGGGTACGATATCGATCTTCCACTCGCGGCTGACGCCGAGCGGATCGCCATAAATGTTATAGGTGATGCCATTTTCGCGGATGCGGCGTTCGGCCCGTGCCCAGCGGTGACCCAGTTCTTCATGACCGATGGAGCGAAGAGTTTCCATCATGTGCGCCCAGTGCGGACGTGGGGTGACGCCGTCAGCCGACTCTTCGTCGTAGGCTGCGCCGTAGCGCAATGGTGATTGGTAGAGATCGACGGTCATTTTGAAGAAGCCGGTTCCGGATTGGGCGCAGGCCATCGCAGGTCAAGTGTAAGCGGGAAAAATGGATTGGCTTCAGCGGGCGGCGTGATCATGGTTTCGGCCGGTGGCTCACTGATGATGAAGCGGGCGGCTCGACGTTCAGCGGCTTCGGCGAAGCTGACGGGACGAGAAGGATGATGCCGTCCGTCGGGGGGATCGATGTAGTAGGTACAACGGCTGATGGAGTGGTGTGTATGCGTGTCGATGAGGTCCATGACCAGGGGTGCATGCACCGGGATCGTGGGATGGAGGGTTGCGGAGAGGCGGCGGGCTCGGAAGCGGATGCCGGCCACAAACTCGCCGGAGCGGCCAGTGGGAGTGAGAGGAACCTGTCTCCCATTGCAGGAAACTACATAGCGTGTGGGAGGCACGAGGCCTTGTACTTTCACCTGAATGCGCTCGAGTGAAGAGTCGACACTCCGGACGGTACCACCCGAGGTGCTCTCTTCAGCAAGAACATTCCATGGTTCCAGTGCGCGGCGTAATTCCAATGTGATACCGCCGACAGTTAGTGTGCCGATCCGGGAAAAGCGGAACTCAGTATGCGGAGAAAACCAGTCAGCCTGCAGTGGATAGCCTGCATACTGCAAGTGGCGGAGGACTTCACCGAAATCCTGTTCGACGAAATGCGGCAGCATGAAGCGGTCATGAAGCGCGGTCCCCCATGGAATGAGGCCGCCATCGAATGGCTGCTTCCAGAAGCTGCTGACGAGGGCTCGGACAAGAAGCATTTCAAGCAGGCCCATGCGGGCATGGGGGGCCATTTCAAAGGCGCGCAATTCAAGCAGACCGAGGCGCAGGCCGTGACCTTCCGGCGGGTAGAGTTTATCGATACAGAATTCAGCTCGGTGTGAGTTACCGGTTAGATCGACGAGCAGGTTTCGGAAGAGGCCATCAATATCGGAAGGCTGGCATGGACCCGCGGGGAGATGGCGGAAGGAGACTTCCAATTCATAGAGAGCATCCATACGAGCTTCGTCGATGCGAGGATACTGACTCGTCGGACCGACATACAGTCCGGAGAAGAGGTACGAGAGCGAAGGGTGGTTCTGCCAGAAGCCGACCATGCTGCGTAAGAGGTCGGGCCGGCGGAGGATCGGACTGTCGTCGACGGTAGCGCCGCCGATGACGATATGACTGCCGCCGCCGGTGGCCAATTGGTTTCCGTCGTATCCGAATTTCTCGGTAGTAAGACGGTGCAGCCGGGCTTCTTCAAAGAGGAGTGTGTTGATACTTTCAAGTTCATCCCAGGTGGCTGCCGGCGGGAGATTGACTTCGAGGACACCAGGGTCAGGCGTGAGGCTGAAGGATCGGAGGCGCGGATCGGCTGGAGGTGTGTAGCCCTCGAGCCAGATGGGCTTGTGAAGATACTCCGCGGTGTCCTCGACGGCGGCGATCAGGTCGAGGTAGTCAGCGAGGTTTGAGAGATAAGGGAGGAAGATGTGCAGACGGCCATTTCGTGCTTCCACACAGAGTGACGGGCGGATGAGTTCCCTGGCTTCTTCAGCCGTGGTGGAGAGTGGCGGCAGCGGGTCAGCGACTGGCGTTTGCGTGAACAGCTCGGGGCGGCGCGCAGGCGCAGTGGGAAGCTTGACGCGGGGGCTGTTGGCCGAATCGGCGGATGCGTCGTGGATGCCATCCTGAGTGGAACTGTTCGTAACTTCTTCTTCCGGGTAGAGCAGCTTGTCGGGCGCTACCCACGGAATGGCTTCAACGGGAATGCGAAAGCCCATGGGCGAATCGCCCGAAGACAGGAGCAGCCGGGCTGGTCGCTGAAACCAAAGCTGGCTGGACCAGAAGAGTGTTCCATTGTGCTGGCGGCGACGTAGTGGAAGCAGGTAGCCTGCCGGAATTTCAGCACTTGGCGAAGCTTCGTAGATCGGGTTCCAGGCGGGGAGCACGCTATCCCTTTCGACCTGGAGACGGCTAGTGAGGGCTTCGAGAAAGGTGCGTGCGTCTTCCGGACCGAATTCGGATCGGTCGTCTTCACGGGAGATCAGATCCAGATTGTCCCAGACAGCGACACCGTCACTTCGCCAATAGCAGCTATAAGCCCAGCGCGGAAGGGGTTCGCCGGGATACCACTTCCCCTGTCCGAAGAGGAGCATGGCTCCAGAGGAGAGACGATTGCGAAGACTCCGGATCATGGCAAGCCCACGAGTCTGCTTGATGGGGCCGAGGGCATCGATGTTCCATTGCGGTGACTCCGGGTCGTCGAGGCCGATAAAGGTCGGTTCTCCACCCATGGTGAGGCGGACGCCCTGCGCAGTCAGGTCGGCATCAACGGCATGAGCGACGGATTGAATGCGCTGCCAGACCTGGTCGGAGTACGGCGCATCGTTGAGCCCGACAGAGCCGAAAGCCTGATCGAGGCGATGCACGTGCATGGCATAAGAGAGCTCAACCTGCGCCGGTTCGACGGTACCCCGAATGGGGGCGGCCTGAGCGGCAGTCGGAGTGCAGACCAGGGGGATGTGGCCTTCCGCGGCGAAAAGACCGGAGGTAGCGTCGAGACCAATCCAGCCAGCGCCGGGAAGATAGACTTCGACCCAGGCATGGAGATCCGCTGTATCCGTGGTCACCGCGTTGCTGAGAGGGTTGGCTTCGCCGTCTGCGGAAGCGAGCTGAACGAGATAGCCGGAGACAAAGCGTGAGGCAAAGCCGAGATGGCGCAATACCTGCACGAACAGCCACGCGGAATCCCGACAGGAGCCACTGCTTCTCGCCAGTGTTTCTTCCGGACTTTGCACCCCAGGCTCGAGGCGGACGATGTAGGCCACTCGATCGCGAATTCGCTGATTGAGATTGACCAGGAAGGAAACGGTACTGGCCCTGTCGCGCGAGATGCCGTAAAGAAGTTGCTGCATCCGTGGGCCGGCATGATCCGGAACGCAGTAGGGACCTAGATCGCGCGCAAGTTCGGCAGAGTACTTGAAGGGAAACTGTTCGACGCCAGGATCCAGGAAGAAGTCGAATGGATTGATCGGGGCTAGGTCCGCAGTGAGGTTCACCTCAACGACAAAGTCGGTGGTTTTACCTGAGAATAGGACGCGGGCGAGGTAGTTGCTGTGGGCATCCAGCTGCCATTTCAGGGTATTGTCCGCAGGAACAATGTCCAGGGAATAGTCAAGAATGGGGGTTTGACAATGCGGGGCGGGCCGAAGCTGGATGATCTGCGGACCTAAAGCCACCGCCTTATCGTACCGATACGCTGTGCGGTGACTTAATGCGACCTGTATCCCCATTCACCCTCATGAACCAGGCTGCTGCGGGATTGCGCCGTGGGGCTGTACCCGAGAAGAGGCTGGTGTTTATGTGAAGCTATCCTATCGCTGTCTGCCTGCGGACAAAATTCTGAGGATGCTACAGCTAGTTCGGCAGGACTCGCAGCTGCATGATGGCGCCCGAGCTGGTGTGAAGCTCATTCACACCACGGATGAAGAGCGGCGTCCCGAGAGTGTCACGGCGGATCGAAACGATGACGAAGGCCGCTCGGCCAGCCGCTGGCGCTCATGAAAGCCAATCCAAGAAGGCCACGGCCTTCAGTGCCGGGTAAATCTTCTGGGATTGATTGCAGCTGCGCGGATCAGGGCACGCTCGACTCGCTGCAGCACCCGTTTGGTGAACGGGTCGTTTTCATACTTTGCTGCACGACGAAGCTGCGGGACAGTTTCAAGCAAGTCAAAGTGCACGAGGCACCTGGCGGCCACCTGCCTGATCGAATCGAGATCGTCCTGGAGAGATCGTACGAGTGCTGCAGTCAATGGGCTCGAAGGTTTTAAGGATAGTGCTGTGGCGGGAGCTTGATTAAGGTGGTCAAGAATTGATAATGACTCGCTTGAACTGGAGAGTGGTTGGGCATTCTTACTACAGATGGGAATCGTCTGCTGTCTTTACGATCCAGCAGATACTTTGCAGCGCTCATACGCAGGTCCACAGGAAGAGATGAGTTCGCGCATAATTCTGCAAGGGTCGCCGGTCCTTGCCGATCGCCAAGGACTTCCAAGGCGCTTGCCAGGCTAAATTCTGGCAAGACGCTGCTTTCCGGGCAAGCTGCTCCTTGATCGCTGTCGCTGCCGATGTGTCACCGCTGACGGCAAGCTGCATGGCGGCCATGCCTTTTACATCGGCGTTGGGATTGTGAAGCGCGTCAAGGAGGTCGTGTTCTGAGAGACCGATTCCGCGTGCGGCCAAGGCTTGCTGAATGGTGGGCGGTGCTTGTGCCGCCCAAAGGCTTCGTGGCAGTGCCGGGCCTGCTGTAACGAGCAGGAAATCTAGTATGGTTCACGTCGCAGAGTTCAATAGTTTCCGCCGTCGCCATGCCGAACCGGTCGTAAGAGGCACTTGAAATGATAGTTCGGGAGCTGCTTCACATCTTCGATGAACCTTCAATCGAATTATTGCTTTGTATCCAATTCAATCTGCATCCTATGATCGGTTGCGCTTATCTTCAGCCGTCCTCCTAAGTTCTGAGCGTACGTCCATATCTTGTGTTCGGGGGCACTTACTTCCATGCGGATCGAGCGATCCGGCAATAAATAAAAGTAAGTGCCGTTTAGCGATGCATTCTCTGAAAACATAACGGGTGCCGGCTTAGATGATGGAAACGAAACAGGTTGGCTTCTTCATGTCTGAATGTTCTGCATCAGATTACGCATGGATAGAGCTACAAGCCAGTGAACTTACCTGCATATTCGATTAATGACTTAGAGAACCCTTGATTGTTGATAGACCATGCCTGGTTCCACTGAAAATAAGTGATAAATTCTGGTTCTTTGCTTCGCAAATAAGACCAATCATCCTTTTGCTTTGAGAAGGGTCATCACTTATCAGGCAATGACTGAAGTCAGGATTCAAAGCATAGGCGTTGAAACCTGCATTTGCATGAAGCTTTCGGAATTGACCCTCTACAATCGACGACCGGTCACCTTTCGAATGTTCAAGCGTGGGTATGATGTCAAGGGAGCTTCCTGCATCTGGTGAGCCAATAAGTGTTGCACCCAGATTATGTATCGAAAAGCCCTGCTGGCAGGCGGAAATGCTATCGATGTTTTCTGTACCCATCCAGAAAAGGGGGATCTTAATTGTGAATGATCCACAGGTTATAAGGTCGCGATGATGCAGATGCCACAAGCCCGCTTCGATCGCGGGGCTGAAGACACTCATGATCACGAAAGCGATCATGACCAGTAACCAGACTTTGTTGCTTCCGATATAGATAGTTTTGAGTTGCATAAGCCTGCAACGAAAAACATTCATCCGATTCATTCCGTACGGGCATCTGACAGCCGGATTCCACGGAATCTAACTGTCGGATTGATTCTCCGAATGCACTGCTCGTTTGCACGTGATCCTGATCGTATAAACGGTGCTTTTTATTCGTCCTTCACCGGGCCGTCCAAGATGGGTGCGGTCTTCCCTTCTACGGTTTCGGTGCTCGAGCCTTTTAGATCAAAGATGGTGAGGGTGTTATCTCCAGCATGCAGGAAGGGGGCGGGCAGGTAGAGGGTTTGCTGGGGGCCGATGTTCCAGAAGCGGCCGAGGGGACGGCCGTTGATCCAGACCATGCCTTTACCAAGTTTGCCGGTGTCGAGGAAGGTGTCAGCGGGTGTGTCGATGTGAACGGTGGCGTTGAAGAAGCAGGCTCCGGTGCAGGGCTGCTGCGTATAGGTGAGCTTGTCGGGTGTGAGCATGGGGAGGGAGTAGATGTCCCAGCCCGGGTTGATGGGTTTGTTGTCGATGGTCGGGGGTTCGAGCAGGCCGGTGCGTTCTTCATTGATGCGTTTACCGAAGTTGACGCGGCCGGTGTTCTCTAAAAGGATGTCGAGGGTTGCGCGGGACTTCCCGGCTGGATTGCCTGCTGCTGGAAGAGCGAGTGAGGATTGGCCGAGGCGGCGATCGACGGTGCCCTGCAGTGTGCCATCGATGTAGACCTGGGCATAGTCATGGAGGCCGGGCAGTGCGAGGGTCCCGGCGGGTGCGGACGGAAGGTGCGTGCGATAGAGAATGTAACCGTAGGACTGCCCGATGGCTTCCATGGTGAGTGGAACGGCGGCGTGTGTGGGCTGCGGCAGGTTAATCCAGAGCGGCGTGGCATCGGTAAAGGTGACGGAGGCGATGGCTGCGGCGTGGACAGGCGCTGGCGGCGCAGGTGGCTGTTGCTTGGTGAGCCGCGTGATGAGGTCGCGGAACTGGTAGTACTTGGGCCGCAGCTCGCCACTTTCGGCTACCGGGACGTCGTAGTCATAGCTGGTGACGTCGGGTTCATAGTTGGTGCCGTTGGAGTTGGCCCCGTTCATCCAGCCGAAGCTGGTGCCGCCGGCGAACATGTAGAGATTGACTGAATAGCCACGGGAGAGCATCCAGTCGAGGTCGGCGAGCTGGGCGGCATCGCTGCGGGTTTCATGCTTATGGCCCCAGTGATCAAACCAGCCGTCCCAATACTCGCTGTTGAAGCGGATGCTGTCGGGGCGGATCTTTTCGAGAGTCGCAAAGGCTTTGCGGGCTTCGCCCTCGCCGAAGTTGATGGCGACCGGGAGTTCAGGGAGTGAGCCGGCGGGTACCTGGTCGGCGCCATCGGCGGTGTAGAGCAGTGACTTGGTATAGCCAACATTGATCAGGGCTTTGTGGACCTGCTCCATGTAGGCGTGGTCGCTGCCGAAGGAGCCGTATTCGTTTTCAACCTGGACGGCGATGATGGGACCGCCATTGCCTATTTGCAGGGGGACGGTGTGCTTTGCCAGCTGTGACAGGTATGCTTCAGCCGCCTGCATGAAGCCTGGATAGGAAGTCCGGACGACCATCCTGGGATCTTTGAGGAGCCAGGAGGGATAGCCGCCAAATTCCCATTCGGCGCAGACGTAGGGGCCAGGGCGGAGGATGACGTAGAGGCCTTCCTGCTGGGCTTCCTGGATGAACTCGGTGATGTCGTTCTGACCGGAGAAATCGAAGACGCCGGGCTGTGGTTCGGTGACATTCCAGAAGGCATAGGTCTCGATGGTGTTGAGGCCCATGGCCTTGGCCTTGCGCAGACGGTCACGCCAGTACTCGCGCGGGATGCGGGTGTAATGGATGGCGCCGGAGATGATCTGGAAAGGCTTGCCATCAAGAGCGAAGTGGTCGCCGTCCGCGGTGAAATGATGCGGATGGCCGTCGGGTGCGGGCGGTGGAGGCGGGACCTGCGCCTGCGCGGATGAGAAGGAGAAGCTGGCCGCGGCGAGAAGAGCGAGGGCGGAACTGCGGATGGACATGGTGACTCCGTGGGATGCGGTGTTGCTAGTTTGACCGGGCCGTGGTGCTGGCGTTGAAGATCTGGAATTCGCGGATGCCTGCTTCGCCCTGGGTCGAGAGGATTTTCAGGCGGACGGCGCTGGTGGTGACGGGATCGAAGATGTCGATCTTTTTGTGGCCGATGGCGTGGGCGCGGGCTACCTGCTTCCAGCCGGTTGCTACCTTGATTTCGACAGCATATTCCTGAATGTGCTGACCGTCGTTGAGGCGTTCCATGGTGAGGACGCGGTCGATCTGCTGCGGGTGCGGGAAAGTAACGGTGAGCGTGGCATTCGCGCCTGTGCCGGGGATGGGCCAGTAGGTGGATGGATCGCCGTCTAGTGCCTGCTGCTGCGCTGCGGGTAGAGCGAGATGGGTCGTGGCGAGATTGTGGCTGTAGGTGGCGCGGATACGGTCGCCGAACTCGGCGAGCCGCTGGACGTCTGCGGCGGGAAGCTGGCCGGTGCGATCGGGTGCGAGACCGAGCATGAGCTGGGCGCCGCGGCCGACCGTGGCATTGTAGACATCCATCAATTCGTCCACTGATTTGAGAGTGCTGTCGCTGTTGGGGTGCCAGAACCATT
Organism: uncultured Acetobacteraceae bacterium; assembly: GCA_964658265.1. Lineage (GTDB taxonomy): Bacteria > Acidobacteriota > Terriglobia > Terriglobales > Acidobacteriaceae. The sequence continues at coordinate 69,247 of CAZZYN010000011.1, forward strand.
GTTCGCGGTGCAGAGGGGTGTCGGCTTCAACGGGACGCCAGCGGAGATAGCCGGCCCGGTCGATGGTGTTCCAGATTTCGTAATCGACTTTGCCGCTCTCGGTGCCGACCCAGCGGAGGTCGGCATGGTCGTAGAGGTTGACGTCTGCGAAGACCTGAGTGTTGGGCTGATAGGTGCGGAGATGATTGACGATGGTGTCGAAGTCATAGGTGCGGCCTTCGCTGCCGGCGCCATCGAGCCAGAACTCTACGAGTGGACCGTAGTGCTGAGAGAGTTCTTCGAGCTCGGCGAGATAGAAGCGGTCATAAGCGGCGGGATCCTTGTAGCGCGGATCGTGGCGGTCCCACGGTGACTCGTAGACGCCGAACCTGAGGCCCTGCTTTTTGGCGGAGGCGGAGGCCATGGCGATGAGGTCTCCCTTGCCGTCGAGCCATGGACTGGCCTTGACGCTGTAATCACTTTTGGTGGTGGGCCAGAGGGCAAAGCCATCGTGATGCTTCGCCACGACGACCATGTAGCGAATGCCTGCGCTGGCGGCGGCACGCATCCACTGGTCGGTGTCGACATGGGTGGGATTGAAGACGTTTGGAGAGGCAGTGCCGTCGCCCCATTCACGATCGAGAAAGGTGTTGGTGCCGAAGTGGAGGATGGCGCCAACTTCGAGGTCCTGCCATTCAAGCTGCTGCGGAGTCGGCTTGAGGTCGGCAAAGTTCTGCGCAGTGAGCGGGGTGAATGGGAACAGGGCTAACAGCAGGGCGATGAAGCTGCGAATCGGCAAGCAAGATTTCTCCTGCTGCAGGATACATCGGGGAAGTCGAGGCATTGCGCGCTATCGATGGGTGACGAATCACCAGCCGAGGCGAGGCGGCGCTACGACAAGGAAGAAAGGGCCCAGGACGTGGGCCCTTCTTCACATTGTAGTTGTCGTAGTAGTTGGTGTTTGTGGCGTTCGATTGGCTGGCGTTATCA
>CAZZYN010000012.1:0-65783 GCA_964658265.1 uncultured Acetobacteraceae bacterium
ACCTGGAACCAACGGATTATGAGTCCGCTGCTCTAACCAATTGAGCTATAGGCCCTGCAGCTTCGTTTGCTCCTGAGCCAGTCTATCGAACTTTGGCCAGTTCCTTCAGAGTTGACCCGCGCTCGCCGTTCTATCGATGATCGTTCGAGCCCGTTTCAGCTTCCGGCTGATTACGTTCGTAGACAAGATAGTCAGGCATTGCCCCGTGTTTGAGAATCCAGGCTGCTACCTTTGAGTCGTGATAGCGCGTCGGTTCGTAGTGTGTGCGCCTCAGCAGGTGGTAATGCAGCTGGAACCATTGCTGCTCCGCTGCCGACAGGGTTTCGCCTTCAAAGGTCTCGAAGTGGATGAATGTTTCGCGCTGCACGATGTAAGTCGGCTGTTCTGCTTCGACGTAGTGAATCCACCAGCTGCCGGGATAACTCTCCATAAATTGCAGAACGCGACCGGACACCAGGCCGACTTCATCATCTGTGGCAAGTCCCGAAAAGTAGGGGATATAGCCAGCCGGCTCCAGGTAAAGCCTTCCTGAACCGTGACTCACCTGCTGCAGATAACGCCCGATATCTGCCCGGTAGTGAAAATCCTGTGTGGAAGCAGTAAGCGACCTCGACCACTGGACGCAGCAGAGCATCACCCACAAGCCACCCACACAGATCCAGACCAGGCGCGGATGCGCACTCCGATGCGCCAGGTGCACGATCGTCATGACGACGATGATGAACGCGAGCCAGTTTGACGGGTACAGGTACCAGTCAAAAATTACCCCGCCGACCGCGTAGAAGGCCGGGATGGTGATCACCATGGCCGCAATGACACCTAGCACCACCTGGCTGCGGCGACTGCGCAGGGTCCGGAACATGAAGACAAAGCAGGCAATTACCACGCCCAGCAGGAGCGGCGCGGCTTTGGTCAGGTGCGTTGTCGAAACCGGAAGAAGAAACGACTGGTGAAGAAACAGATCATAGGCTCGCTGTGCTGTAGCGGCAGCACCATGGCTGGGATGATACGCAATTAACTTTGCCTTGATGGTACCTGGAAGGAAGACCCCGGTCGTCCACTTGTTCAGCAGCAGGAGAGTCAACCCGCCGAGGCAGAGTGAGACTCCCGCAACGATGCCACTGCTGACCTCGATCAGAAGCATCGCGAGGCACAGCAATACGCCGTAGGCCACGGCATCGGGGCGGATCAACGGCAGCGAAAATACGCTGAGAAAAAAGACAGCAGTGTTTCGGCCGGTATGCAGCGAGTACAGGGCCAGTCCCAGCGCGAGCAACAGCAGCGGTGTCTCCATGCCGGTATAACTCACGACCAGCGAAACAGGCCACAAGGCAAGCAGCAGCCAGCCTGCCACCATGTCTCTGCGGCTGCTGATGAATCCACGTACAGCGAAGTAGCTGCCGACCGCCACGCAGAGCATGCCAAACAGCTGCACACCCTGCACCATGCGGCCATGCAACACAAGATCGATGCCGGCGACAATCCAGACGTAGAGCAGGCTTGTTGTTCCCGGATAGTGCTCGTGAAGATTGAATGAGTAGTCACCATGTTCGGCAAGATGCCTTGCTGTCCGAAAGGTGATGTACGCGTCTTCCTGCACATGATGGATCAGCAGAAATGGAATATGCAGGAGCAGAATAAAAATCAGCAACCCGAATAGCCACGCTTTGGAAAGAGGCTGCGGATCGATAGCGGGCTGTAATGGACGGGAGATCATGCCGGTCTGCGCTGTGTCGCGGCAGCCACTTCGACCGAACAAAACATCGTCAACTGCGAAGCCATCGCTTCATTTTACTCATCGTGATGGCGGATGAACCGATCGGCGCGCGACAGCGTCTATCATGACTTTCCAGATTGCTTTGACCCAGCAGACTTAGCTTTCAATTCTGACATCACTGCCTGGCAATTGACGTCCCGGCGGCAGACCAGTGTGACGGACTCTCGCAGCCGGCCATACTCCGTGATTGAAAACGGCAGCGTCTGATATTGGTTGTCGGCGGAGAATCTTGCAGCGAGCGGATTGCCAATCAGGTTGCGTCGAGCCGAGCTTGATGCCTTCCTGGAAAGACTCGCTCGATCATTCTGGTCCGTGTGCAGAACAAGGAAATACGGATGCTCTGCGAGGAACTCGTCTCGTTCGCGAATGTGATCCGCGAAGTAGCCGACCTTTTTCCAGTTCTGCATCAGGTGATACTGCGTCACTTCCAGGCGCGGTGCCTGGCTGCTGATGCTGTTATCCCAATCCAGCAGGAACATGTAACGCACCGGGGATTGTGATTTAACAGGCATCAGTTCTGTAAAGGTAAAAGCATCTTCGCAGACCACCGGTACAGCCGGCGGGAGCGTACTGGTCAACGCAGCAGAATAGTCGCTTTGCAGATCGATATAATTCGGCAGATACACCAGGCCGTAGTGCAGAATGAGCAACAGCAGCGCCGTAGCAGCAAGCGCCAGCGGGATGGATCTGAACCGGCGAAGCAGCTTCCAGGCAAAATCCAGCTGCAGCGCAAGCTCGGCAAACAGGATGATGATGCCGGCTTCTACGGGCTGCAGATATCTTTCGTTGAAGAGCGGCGGCCCAAAGAGCCCTTCAGCATAGAAGACAACCGGAATCGCCAAAAGGGCGGCCATGACGATGAGAATCGGTCTTCTCGAACGAAGACCTTCGGCCGTGTCGCGCGCATTTCTTTTGACAAGCGTCTGGAGCGCGACTGCCGCAAGCAGAAGAACCAGGACCAGGCTTGTACGCAGACTTGAGCCTGTATACGCCAGCAGAAAGAGGCGGAGGTCAGGCTGAACCGTCCAGAAGTGCGGCCTGCCGACTGCTGCCGAGGCTGCAATGGCCGGGTAGCTGGGTATGATCCAGAGCCAGCTCGCCACGGCAGCCAGGTACAAGCGCCAACGAAGGTGGCCCTGCAAAAAATCAGCCACAATCCAGGCAACAAGCATGCAGGCGCTGTAAGCGATCCCCAGGATGTGGCTGGTTATGAGCGCAGAATTTGCGAGAAACACAAGAAGAGCCAGTCTCGAAACCACCGGCGCCTGGAATGATCGAAGAACAACGAAAATCACGGCTGCGCAGGAGGCGAGAAACAGTCCGTAGAATCGTCCCTCCGCAAAATGAGGCAGCAGCGCAGGACTCAGGAACCATGTAACGCCTACAGCGAACGCGACGCAGCGAGTTGGATAGTAGAGTCGGGCGGCTTTCCACAACAGCAGCAAAGCAGCGCTGAAAAATGTCGCCGAAAACATACGGAACGCAGTAACGGATGCTCCGAATACCCTGAACCAGGAACGGCCCGCGATGTAAAAAAGTGCACCGCCTCCATCGGCTCCCTGCTGCCAGCTATACCAGACGTGGCGCCATGAAGGATCCTTCAACATCATCCATCCAAGCACCTCGTCTTCCCATAAAAGGCGGCCTGTACCAAGGCGCAGGCATATGGCGAAGGTCAGTGCTACACCGCAACCAACGAGAATCCAGTCGCTGCGAGAAAACATGGCGAGCCGGGAATCCGGTGTGACACCCTCCGGGACGACGACTCGTTGAGCATCTGGTTTCATGGAGTTCCGTCGCAGGCTCTGACTTCCCCGCAGGAGGAGGTGCCGGCGTTACGTGTGAGATGCATATCTAAAGGCTCGCTCCGCATACCGTCGACTAACGTCGTCTCCCCTGCCGCCGGGCACTTTGCGGGCATACAGAAAGTTATAATCGAGTGTGTCGCCGACACGCATGCGAGCAGTCGTACATCCTGCCGCAGCCGTCCGCCATCTCCTCAATGAAACCCCTTCAGCAATAGACCGGCTTGATCGGGCGGTGCATTGGATGTCCCTGGCAGAAGAAACTACAGCAACGACTGGGCAGCAGCGCAGTGGCGCAAGCCACGGGCGTGGCGCACTGCCATACCTGGTTATCCTGCTCGGCTGTACGATTTTGTTTATCCTGTTTCCGTTTTTTGCTGCCCGGACTGAAATCTTTACGCAGACCTCTCGTCGCATGTTCTGGCATGCGATGGAGTTTCACGACAACATGGCCGGACAGAATTGCGGGATCGTGATCTTCGGCGACTCCACCGGCTTGACCGGGGTCGATCCGGCAGTAGTCCAGGCCCGCACCGGGCTCAAGACATGCGTTCTCTCTCTCCCCTACATGGCCCTTTCGACCACCGGAAACAAGGTCCTCGATGACTATCTGGCACACAATGCAGCCCCTGCTCTCATCGTCTTCATGAACCATGCTCGCCATCTCAGGAAGCCTGCGCTCGATGAAGATCCGGGTGTGATCGATGGCTGGCTGCTGGCTGACCGTTTGTTGCCACCAGCACAGGCTGCAAGATTTTTTGCTGCGCATCCCAGGTTCAGCATGATCTTCGTCGAAGGTTTCTGGCAGCAGTTTTTTACGCTGAGCCCCAAGCAGGCGATGGATCCGTCAAGACATACATATGGCCGCGATATGCAGATCCTCCGCGAGCATAATGGCTTCTTCCCCATGCAGCCTATCGAGACACAGCAGCGCATCTGCGCGCAGGAAATGGATGGCTCCTTCTATGATCCGGACTACGTCTCGACACTGACCAGGTATCAGAATGCTGCAACCAGGGTTATGCTCTTTGCCAGTCCTGTGCGCGACTGCGATGCAAACCTTGCATCCTACCGGCACATCACCGCCCTCCTCCACATCGCGCCCTCGCTACCCTACCCCGCAGCGGATTTCAGCGATGCCTGGCATCTCGACGAGGCAGGCGCCGCACGGAACAGCGTCGAGATTTCCGAACTGATCCGCCGGCGCCTCGCCCAGCCCTCAGTCGCCGGGATTGCCGCAAACAACCTGCGTTAAAACTGGAAGTAGAGGAAGCGCGTCGTGTTTTCCATCCAGGCCAGAGACATGATGAGTGCCACCGTCATCACCATCGCCCACGAGGTCGTTGGCTTCCATCGCAGCGTTCGCCCGAGAATCGGTTCAGACGACAACGATCCACTCGCAGCGTAGTAGGTGCTCAGAATCTGCTGCGTATTCGGCAGCAGCCAGATGATAAAAAGGCGTGCCGGGATGCGAACCAGGCTGGGAGCGATCTCGGATAATCCGGAAAGATGCACGCCGTGCAGACCGATCATCCCGCCAATCATGATGAAAGCGTCCCGCGTCGAATTTGCGCGGAAAAACACCTGCGCAACAATTACGCATAGCATCGTAAGCGCTACACTGGCTGCCAATCTCAAACCTCCGGCGATTGTGCCGCTCACGGGTACATTTGATTTCTTCCGGAAAATCCGCCATGCATGGTTGATGGTGATGTATGTACCGTGCAGAAGGCCAAAGATGAGGAATTGCAGTCCCGCACCATGCCAGATGCCAATCAGTGCCATGGAGATCATGGTCGGTAGTGCAACCATTTCAGCGAACCCGGATAAAGTGGCTGAACCCTTTTTTGACACCTTCTGCCCGCGCCTGATCCTGCCCCGGTTCACCGCGAGCGAGATGGGGTTGTAGAGGTAAGCGGTCACATAGCGCGTGAGGGTCATGTGCCAGCGCGACCAGAAGTCAATGATGCTCGCGGCCTTGTAGGGTGAATCGAAGTTCAGCGGAAACTTTATCGAAAACATTCGCGCCAGCCCGATCGCCATGTCGGAATAGCCGGAGAAATCAAAGTAGAGCTGCAGCGTGTAGTTGAGAACGCCGATCCAGGCCGGAATCAGGCTGAGCGAGCCCGGACTGGCAAAGGCTATATCCGCAGCCGGCGCAATACTGTCTGCCAGGATCACCTTCTTGAACATGCCCATCACAAACCATGTGAAGCCTACACTCAGGTCTTCAGCATTCAAGCGGAAGTCGAGCTTCTTGAACTGGGGCATGATCTCAGCGTGATGCAGGATGGGTCCCGCAATCAGGTGCGGGAAAAAAGTGACAAACAGAACATAGTCAAGAAAGGGCTGTGGCTCGGCGGCGCCCTGCTGCAAATCGACAAGGTAGGCGATCTGCGTGAAGGTAAAGAAGCTGATCCCCAGCGGCAGCAGAATCCCTGCGAACTGGTGATGCAGAATCCCAAGCCTGCCAAGCCCTGCAAGACTTGGAAAAAGATACTTGTAGAAAAAGAGCAGCAGCAGATTGCAGGCAACTCCCGCCATCATGACTTTCTTCTGGAGAGGCTCCTGGCTGGCAAAGCGAACAATCATGCGCGAGGCGGTGTAGTTCAGCAGGATGGAACCGAGCAGCAGGAAGACAAACTCGAAGCGCCATTCCGCATAGAAGGCCAGCGAAGCAAAAGCCAGCCAGCCGATCACAGAACGCCGGCCGAAACGGCTTGCCACTTCATAACCGAGCAGGGCAATCGGTAGAAAGACGAATAAAAACAGTAATGAGTTAAATAGCATTCAGCGCAGGCCTTCAGTCACAAAGTAATTGGCGTCGAGCACAGTGGTGGCAGCGTTTTGTTGCCATTTTACCGGCCAGTCTTCTTCCGGCACCATGCATTCAGGCAGACCGGGCTCCCTCAAAATGAGCTTCAATCTCCTCGAGCGTTTTACCCCGCGTCTCCGGCAGAAAGAACGAGGCAGTCAGCAGGTAAATCACGGTGAAGCCGGCAAACATGAAAAACATGCGGGCGTAGCCGTACTTACTGACAAACGGCAGAAAAATTCCCGCCAGCAATGTAGAAACCAGCTGGTTGATGACCAGTGCCACGCTCATGCCATTCGAACGGATGCGGGTCGGCATCAACTCGGAAAGCGCCAGCCAGACACAAACCCCCGGCCCGACCGCAAAGGATGCCATGAACAGGTACAGGCATGTCGCCACCAGCCATCCGTGATGCTCATCAGGAATACTCCCTACCAGCGCGCGATCGATGTGCAGCGGAGCCGTCCTGGCTGCCGTGAAATTCGCAAAAGGATTGCGCAGAAACGCCTCAAGCCTGTTCTGAGGAACGCAATCGTCGCGGCTGATCGAGATCGCTGGTGCCGCCGCATCATCGGAGCGGACAAAATTGGTGGAGCTGGTGAAATCGCCGTAGGAATAAATCACCGCGAGTGACGCATGGCTGGCCGGTACCATCACGCCGCTCCCCGGAGCAGCAGCGATCAGCCGCGAGGCTTCTGCCTGGTTGAAGTGCAGGGAGAGCGCCTGCCCATCATTCACCATCGCCTGCACCGCATCTTTCGCATCCACGTGCTCCGCTTCCGTCCGTAGAAAAAGACTGCCTACGGCCAGCATCGAAAAAATGATGCCAATCGTCCCGAAAATCAGCAGCGGCTTGCGTCCCACGCGATCTACCAGCGTCATCCCGACCAGTGTCATCGAGAAATTAACCATCGTGAACAACACGTAGCCCCAGTGCGCCATCACGTCCGAAAGGCCGCTCTGCAGCAGGATGCCCGTGTTGTAGCCGATCACAGAATTGACGCCGGTCGCCGTATTGCAAAACAGGATGACGCACGCCAGCACAAACGGAATTACATATCTCCGGCTCAAAAGAGGAATGCGCTCATCCGCGCGGCCGGCTACTTTGTTCGCCGTGCCCTGCCCTGCCACATCCTCCATCTCCCGCATTTCGATGTCGGCCTGCACGCTGGTACGCGACCGCAGCAGCGATGCCAATGCCTGCTCGCGGCGCCCCTTGCGGTAGAGCCAGCGTGGCGATTCAGCGACGAAGAGACTGCCCACCACGAAAAGCAGGCCGGGCGGCAGCGAGACCCAGAAAATCCGGCGCCATGCCTGGTCCTTGAATGCAAAAAGCGTGGCAGCGCTCGCGGCGCGCTCCACGGCCTGCACTCGATAGCTGTAATAAATACCGATCAGCGCGGCAGCCACAATGCCGAGGGTCAGCAGCCACTGGAAAATTCCGGTGCCCTTGCCGCGCTTCGTAGCAGACAGGCACTCCGCCAGGTACAGCGGCACCACCACGCCGATAAGGCCGCCGCTGATTCCCTGCAGCAGTCGTCCAAAAAAAAGCGGCCCGTAGCCATGTGCGAGCGCAATCATCGGAATGCTCAGCACAAACGTGATGCCGCTCACGGTCATCAACGGTTTGCGACCCATCCAGTCCGCCAGCAGCCCGGCAAAAAGAGTGGAAAACACGCTGCCCAGCAGCACCGCTGCAACGATAATTGAGAGCTGACCCGGATTGAGGCGCGACGTCGCTTCGAGATACGGGAGCGCCCCGCCGATAATTCCGACGTCTACGCCGTAAAGGAGCCCGCCCAGGCCGGCAACTACCAGCAGAAAGCGGTTGTAGGAAGCTTGATCGGTAGTGGGCGATTTCGCAAAAGAGTCGGAGGCCATCGGATTTCCACTCCGACTCTAACGGGTCTTGCTCCAGGTTGAAAGTCGCAAACACGGTGCTCCAGGCCAGCCGGCAAAATGGCGGGCTAGAAGTGGAAGCCGACCTCTGCCGTAAGAGCCCGGGGCGACACATAATGTGTACCGCTGAATGTAGAGAGAAAGTTGTAAAGCGCGTATTTGTTTGCAATGTTGACGCCGGTCAACTTGAGGCTCCACTTGTACTTCTCACCGTGGAAAAGATTGTCTTCACCAAGCGAAGCATCGAAGAGACTGCGCTGCTGGATGCGAGGCGGATTGCGATCGTCATTCTCCGTACCAGCCTCTGGAATCTTCACCAGCGTCGAAGTCAGCTGCGAAGCCAGGCAGGGCGTGGGCAGCGGAGTGGTAGGGGTCGCCCTCACACCACCACAACTCAGGCCGGCCTGAAATTCCTGGTCGGCTGTCAGGGCACTCAGGTCGATCGCTGGCTGTCCATTGAGCGTCGTCGAATAGCCAAGGCAACTACTGTTCGGGTCCGTCACGTTGTAGCAGGGAACCGAGCCCGCCGCCAGACCACTGTCATAACGCCAGTTCAATCCCAGCCACGGACTATGCGTACCCGGAATCTGGTACTGCACATTGGCAGAGGAGTTCAGATGCTCATCATGATCGATGCGAAACGGATAACCGCTCTGGCCGACCGTCGCTCCGGCGCCCGCAACCTGTGGTGGAAAAAAACGAGCCGCAACTGAAGACACAACGACAAACGCAGACACGCCATGAATCGTCGTCAGATCCGTGCGCAGCGCATACCCTGGAATTTTTGAATTGTGCCAGTCGATCGGAAACGTAATCGGCGTATTGCCCAGCACGCTGAAGTCAAACGCATTGTGCGTGTACTTCCAGATGTAGTCCCCGCTGAACACGATGTGGCTGCCGAATGCCTGCTGTAAACCAGCATGAAATTCATTCCGATAACCGGGCTGTTCAATATTTGAAACGCCTGGAGAGCAGGCCAGCAGCGGACTAAGCACCGCATTATTGCAACCTTCACTTGAAAGCACGAGATTCTCGTTGAAAGGCGTTTCAAGCGTCCGAGCATAGGACAGCCGCAGAACCGTGTTCGTCTTCTTCACCGTGTACGCAACGCCAAGACGAGGCTCCGCCTGCCGTGCTACCGCCAGACCGTTATAGAGATCGCCGCGGATGCCGACGTTCAACAGCCAGTTACCTGCCTTGATCTGGTCCTGCACGTACAACGCAAGTTCTTTGACGTCTGTACGGCCCGTGTAATGGAAGCTGCTGCCGCCACGCGTCAGATCATATGGCAACAGCACAGGATTAAAGGTTCCCGCTGCACCCGAGGCCGTGTGCGCACCGGCCGCATTCGAGTAAAACCCGGCACCCGCGCAGTCCGCCGGATTCGTAAAGCCTGCGACCGCCGTAGCATTTGCAGCACCTGCAACGCATGGTGCGTTGTAAACCGGTGATACGATTCCCAGGCTGTCATTTTCCCGCAGGAAGGTCTGCGCGTAGAACACGCCGGCCTTGATGTTATTCATGCCCTTGTCATAGGTCAGGTCCGAATGCGCCCCGGCATTCGTCAGTGTGCGCTCCTGACCGATCGATGCAGTCTGCAGGTTCTCAGGCCCGCGATCAGCGAGAGCGTTCGTACTGGGATAGTAGTTATAGGCGTCCTTCCGGATATATACGCCCAGGTTGAACACAGAATTCGCACCGATCACGCGTGTATACGTTGGCGCAATATTAAAGGTCTCGATCTTGGAGTGCTGATCGGTGTTACCGACATTGCCGAAGACGGGCGCACTGCCCGCTCCACCACTTACAACATTTTGAACATTCAGATTGTCGTAAGTATTCGGCGTCTGAAACCACGAGCGGCTGTAATTCAGATTCAGGTGAACAGAATCGACGGGCGTGAATTGATAATCCACGCGATCGAAAAGATTCTGTTCATTGCCCTTCGCATGGAACACCTTGAACTCCGGCGGGTCCAGGAAGCGGCCACTGTCCAGCCCATCCAGTTCGAAAAAATTTCCCCAGTTCTGTTTTCCATAGCCGACATCAATGCCAGCTGTGGCCGAGCCAAAACTACCGTAAGACGTAGTCAGACTGCCGGTAGGCTTGGTCTCGCCCTGGCCGGAACGTGTCGTGACCTGGATGACAAGACTGGTCTTATCCCCGAATTCTGCGGGCGGCGCACCTGAGATCACCTCGATCGACTGCACGGAGTTGGAAGGAATCTGGTTCGAGAAAACTTTGCTTTGCTGATCACTGATCGGTTGCCCATCCACTGCAAACGTATTTGAAGCATGGTCGCCCAGCCCGTGCAGTTGACCATTCGAGTCCGCGGCCACGCCGGGCGTCGACAGGGTAACCAGCGCACTCAATCCGGACGACTGGTTCGCCAGCGGCAGTTTGTCAATCATGTTGCGATCAAGATCGGTATGCAGGCTGGTGTCGTTTTCTACCAGGTCGTCGCCTCCTTCGACAGTGACCGTGGTCGCCGCAGCAGCACCAATATCGAGCTTCGTTGTCAACGCCACCGGTACAGTGGAGCGCACATCCGCATCCTGGCTCACAGCTGCAAACCCGGTCGCCGTAATGACAAGGTGATACGGATTGAACGGGAGGTTCGTAAATTGATACCGTCCCGCATCGTCACTCGTCGCTTTGCGCGACAACCCGCTGACCGGGTTGGTGATCACTACGGTTGCACCCGGAATTACTGCTCCTGAGGTATCCGTAACCAGCCCCTGGATGCCGCCGGAGGATGTTTGGGCCTGCGTGAACGGCGCGGCCCCAAGTGTCAGCGAAATAGAAGCAGCAACCATAAAATTGCGATAAACAGGATGGATCGACATGCGGGCTCCAGGGCAAAACAGAGTGTGGGCGACAGCGCGTAGATAGCGTGGGCACTACGCGATTGAGACTCTGGATCTGCTAAACGGAGAAAGGAGGCGGTCGTATGAAAGCTGCAACAAACACCGGGCCGGGCGCGGGCGAACTCTCGGTGACCGGTACAACGTCGATCAACCGCAGCACGTAAGCGGTCAACCACGCTGGCTGTATATCTGCCGCAACATGCGCTGAGGTACACAGCTGGCAGTGGGCCGCGTCTACCGGTCCCGCGTGTGCATGGGAAACCTCCACCGTCATGAAAGCAGCGATCGTTACACACAGAACTGCGCATACTACGAGCAGCAGCAGCTTGCCGACCTGGGTTTCTGGCTTCAAAGCGTGTGGTGGGTACTCTTTGATGATGCGGCAGTTTGGCTGGGCAGTCAACGCCGCATCCGGCATCCGCTTCCATACTGACGCTGCGAAAACCCAATCCTGCATGCTGTAACTTGTGTACGCTGGAAACGTCCAACTGTGGTGGAGGAGTAATAATTGAGCGAGGAATCGATCGAAAACAGGAAACCGGAACCGGATTCCGCGCCCCCGCAGGCAGCCGGTGACCATCTGCCCGCTGACGAGTCTTCGTCAATTCTGCCTGCAGTGCCGCCCGCCAGGATGATCAACGAACCGCCGGCTGTGGTGAGCGAACCAGCCGCGGTGCTCAAAAAGAAACATACCCTTGCATCTCGCTGGATGCACTGGATCAACTTTCCTCTGCTCGGCATCATGATCTGGAGCGGCCTGCTCATCTACTGGGCCGATTCCGATGCAGCCAATCTTCATCCTCACCAAACCTACCGTGTCGGCATCGGAAGCTGGACCCTCTTCCGCTTTTTCCCGGATGCCTTCTACACCAGACTCGGTCTCCCCTTTCGCCTGGCCGAAGGCATGGGCTGGCATTTCCTGTTTGCCTGGCTCTTTGGTATCAACGGCATCCTTTATGTCGTCTACACCTTCGTTTCCGGAGAGTGGCGCGAGCTGGTGCCCAACCGGCATTCACTGACCGAGGCATGGCAGGTACTGCTGCATGACCTGCATCTCCGCAAGGATTGCCCCCCGGTCCGGAAATATAACGGCGCCCAGCAAATTGCTTACACCCTCATCATTCTCGCAGGCGGCGGCTCACTGCTCACCGGCCTGGCCATGTACAAACCGACACAGTTACATATACTGACACAGCTGCTCGGCGGCTACGAGTTTGCACGCTTTCTGCATTTCTGGCTCACAGTTTCCTATGTACTCTTCTTCGTCATCCACGTGTTGCAGGTCGCGCGTGCCGGCTGGAATAACTTTCGCAGCATGGTCACCGGCTATGAACTGGTCGAAAACATTACGGGAACCAAAGCCTAACCATGAACAGCCCAAAAGAAAACACTCCCGTTCTTCAGTCTCCTGTTGAAGGTGACGCCTACGCGGAAATGCGCAAGCGTTCCCGCCGCAGCTTCCTCGCAGGCGGCGTCGCTGCCGCCGGAGCCTACGGCATCTGGCACTGGATTCGCTACAGCCCGATGGTCGACGGCGTGCAAAAACCTCTGCGGGACGGCTTTCGCTTCAACTCGGCGGTCTCCCGCAGGCTGCTCGGTGACAAGCAACTGGCTCCCGAGTTTGCCCGCTCACAGGCCGTGGCCAATGTCCGGCTCAACGGAAACATCGGCATTGATCCAGCTATCCAGCTTGACAGCTGGCGACTCCAGGTCACAGGCCTAGACGCCGCCCGCACCGCAGCAGAGTATGTGCCGGACGTGCATACCTATAAATACTCTGAAGATTCAGAATTGATGGATCAGGATCCAAATACCGACGCCTACAGTGACACCGGCGGCAGCCTGGACTCGGGCATGAATGAAGATGGCGAGAAGCCCGATCCGCTGCCCGGCTTGTTACTCACCCTCGATCACATTCGCAAGCTGCCGCGCGTCGAAATGGTGACGCAGCTGAAGTGCATCGAAGGCTGGAGCGAAGTCGTCCATTGGGGCGGTGCCCGCTTTAGTGACTTTCTCGCCGCCTATCGCGCTGACGTCGCCCGCTTGCCGCGTTATGTCGGTATGGATACGCCGAATGGCCAGTACTATGTCGGCCTTTACAAGGAAGATGCGCTGCATCCACAGACCCTGCTTTGCTACGAGATGAACGGCCAGCCGTTGACGCGTGAGCATGGCGCCCCGCTGAGACTGGTAGCTCCTTTGAAATACGGCATCAAGCATCTGAAGCAGATCGGCCGCATCAACTTCACCGACGAACAACCACATGACTACTGGGCCGAAAACGGTTACGACTGGGATTCCAGTCACTAGCCTGATGCAACTCGATGAAGAAAAGAAGACCCGCTCATAAAGCGGGCCTTTCTGACGTTCGACTCACTTTAGTGACGATCGTCCCGGTCATGATCCCTGCCGCCATTCATCAGGTGCTGCACGCCAACGTCGTAGCCGCGACGAAAGCCTTCCCGGTAGTCATGCCGCAGCTCTCGTGGCACATCCGGATGACGAAACTCTTCGCGATTATTTACGTTGGGCTGGCGATGATTGCCATAATCCTTGCGGGCTCCCTCGATACCATCGTGGAACCCGCGGCGCATCGCATCACTGCCAATTCCCTGCGGTGGCTGTTCCCAGCTGCCATGTGCGTCGTAGCCCGGAGGCGGTGGGCCCTGCGGATACTGCGCATGAAGGCCGGCAGTAGAGCTCAAAAGGAGAATCGCAAGACCGGAAGCTGCCAGATTCTTGAACATCATAACTGTGTTCCTTTCTTAACTACTTGTATGAAGACCCCAAGCTAAGATACAGGTCGCGCGTAGTACGTTGCCGTCTTCAATAAATCACCACGTATATCTCACCGGAACTAAGGGCACAGGCTGAAACTTTGGTGAGACTGGCAACCTTTCACAAAGAATTAAGCCATATCTGTGACCTTAACCTTAGACACAGGACTTTGGAGGCACTAACGATGCGACACCGAAACGTGACTGTCATTTGCGGATGGATGTTCATCGCGGCCGCAGTTCTGCAGGCTGCCGAACGAAAGATCCAGAGGCGCGATCTTCCGCAGGCTGTGCAGCAGACCGTGGATGCACAATCCAGCGGCGCAACGATAAAAGGTTTCTCTACCGAGCTTGAGGCGGGCCAAAGAGTGTACGAGGCCGAACTGCTAGTCGACGGTCACACGCGCGACCTGCAGATTGACGCCAATGGCACGCTACAGGAAATCGAAGAAGAAGTGGCTTTCAGTTCGCTCTCGCCTCAAGTGCAGACAGCACTCACCAGACGCACCGGTTCAGCGACCATTCGAAAAGTCGAGTCACTTACGAAGCGTGGGAAACTCGTTGCCTACGAGGCCGCCACTCTGCGAGGAAAAATAAAAGGCGAGATCCAGGTAGGCCCGGACGGTAAAAGACTGAATCACGCAGAGTGAGGCCTCACCCGCAGCCGTTGCTTCAGTACTCGCGACTGGCGACCTTCACGGGTTAATCCAGCCACCATCCTGCTCGGCCAGATCCTCTGCCTCCATCGGTCCCCAACTGCCCGCTTTGTATGTGCACAACTTGGGAGGATTCTTCAATATCGGGTCAAGTATCCGCCACGATTCTTCAACATAGTCCTCGCGTGCAAAACGTTGCTGGTTGCCGTTCATCGCATCGACCAGCAATCCCTCGTACGGCAGAATGCTGTCCGGACTATCCCGCTGGGTCGCGATTAATGCGACCTGCCTTCCACGCAGCTCCTCGCCCTGTGCGCGTACCGATGCATCGATCTCTATCGTCACATTCGGGCTGACCCGGAAACGCACATTGTTCGGAGGAGGTGCCTGCATGGAGAAGATTGCGGGCGGCTGCCGCAGTCTTACATTCACCTCGGTAGCCGTTGTCGCCAGTGATTTTCCCGCTCGCACATAGAACGGAACACCCTTCCAGCGCCAGCTGTTGATCTCAAGCTTCATTGCTACAAATGTCTCGACCTTGGATCCAGGCTTCACCCCGGGCTCATTCTCGTAACCTTCAAACTGGCCGAGTACTACATTCCTGGGATCAAGCTGCACCGCGCGTAATACCTTCACGCGTTCATCCCTGATCGGCTCAACACCCTGCCCCTGCGGCGGCTCCATCGCTACATTGCTCAGCAACTGCATCACGTGATTCTGCAGCACATCGCGCATCGCGCCCGTCTCGTCATAGAAAGCGCCGCGGCCCTTCACGCCAAACTGCTCAGCCATCGTGATCTGCACGCTCTCCACATACTGGCGATTCCAGATCGGTTCCAGGAACGTATTCGTAAAGCGGAAGAAGACGAGGTTCATCACCGCATTCTTGCCAAGATAATGATCGATCCGAAAGCAATCCTTCTCGTCAAAAATCTTGAGCACCATGCGGTTCAACTCGGTCGCCGTGCGCAAATCGTGGCCGAACGGTTTCTCGAAAATTACCCGCGCACCCTCAGCACAACCCGATTCCTTTAGCTGCGTCAGCACTGTCTCAAACAAGCTCGGCGGAATGGCAAGGTAGTGAATCGGATGCTGCGACGACCCAAGCTCGGTGCGCACCTGGCGGAAGGTCTCAATATCGAGATAATCGCCATCAACATAGCGCATCGCACGGCATAGCATATCGAACGCAGCAGAATCAAAGCCGCCGTAATGCTCTACGCTGTCCTTCGCGCGGGCCCGCAACTGCTCCAGGTCCCACCCGGATTTCGCAACACCGATGACCAGCGGCGGCAGTTTGCCATGCTTCGCCATCCGCTGCAGCGAAGGAAAAATCTGCTTGTAGGCCAGGTCCCCGGTCGCGCCGAAAAACACCAGGGCATCAGATCTTGCCTCACTCATTCTCTCTCCTTGCAGCTTGCGATTGGACCGCGGCAATTCCACGTGGTCACTCAACTAGATGTCAGCAAACGTCCGCGCGTTTCATACCTCGTCAATTCGCCGAGGTTTCGTTCCATAAAAACGCAAGAATGTCAGCGTAATCCTGCACCTGCTGATCGACAGAAACTCCTGCACTATGGCCGCCTTTCAGGCTGTAATGCAGCAGGATCGGTCGCGTCCCGCCATTCGCCGCCTGCACCTCTGCCGTCATCTTACGGGCATGCAGCGGATCAACCCGCGTATCGCTGTCCCCCGTGAAGAACATAATCGCAGGGAACTTTGTGCCGGCCTTTACATTCTGGTACGGCGAGTATTTCGCGAGAAAGTCATAGTCCTTTGCATTGTCTGCAGATCCGTATTCCGTCGTCCAAAGCCTTCCGAAAAGAAAATTCTGATAGCGCAGCATGTCCAGCAGCGGATAACCGCAGACAATGGCGCCGAAGAGGTCTGGCCGCTGCGTCATCGCCGCGCCCATCAACAGCCCGCCGTTCGATCTGCCCCAGATCGCCAGCTGCTGCGGACTGGTGTAGTGGTTATCCACCAGGTATTGCGCAGCTGAAAGAAAATCGTCAAAGACATTCTGCTTGTGTTCGAACATGCCAGCCTTGTGCCAGTCTTCACCGTACTCGCCGCCGCCGCGAAGATTCGGCAGCGCAAACAAGCCACCTTGCTGCATCCACCACGCGTACATACTGCTCCACACCGGCGTGTCGCTCACGTTAAAGCCGCCATAGCCGGTCAGCAGCAGCTGCGCCTTGCCATCCTGCTTCCAGCCCTTTTTCCCGGCAATGAACATCGGCACGCGCGTGCCATCCTTCGACATAACGAATACCTGCTTCACCTCGTACGCAGCAGAATCAAACGGCACCTTCGACTCGGCAAACACATCCGCCTTCCCGGTAGCCGTGTCGTAGCGATACAGCGTCGGTGGCAGGTTGAACGAGTAGAAGCTGTACGTCCCGACCTTCTCCCGTGGCCGCCCGTACACCACGCTTCCTGCACCGATGCCGGGATATTTCAACTCCCCCGTCTTTCTGCCATCGAGCGAGTAGATAGTCGTTTCATCCTTCACATCGACCAGTCGATCCACAAACAACCTGCTGCCGACAATGCTCGATGCCTGGATCACATTCGCGCTCTCCGGAACCACCGTCTTCCAGCTGTCCGGGCTCTCGCCCATCGCTGCCTTCAGAATGTGATACTTCGGCGCCTTGTAGTCCGTCTGCACATAGAACGAATCATCGCCCGCATCCAGCAGCTCGAACCGGTTCTTGATGCCGTACACCAGCGGCACAATCGCAGAGTCGGGCCTGCGCAGATCTTTCAGCAGAATATCGACCCGCGTAGCCGGTACACCCCTGCTGATATTGAGAACAAGGTAGTGGCCGTTGTCAGTGATACTCACGCCCACCAAGTCGAGCTCGCCCAGTCCTTCACCCTTGTATTCCTTGCCGAAAATCATCGCGTCCGCCGACTGTGGCGTGCCAAACTTGTGCCAGTACACCAGCGTCCCCTGGTGTGTGAACACCGAGTAGTACAGTCCGGTCTTGTCCGGACTGATCGTCACACCCATATACCGATCGGTCTTCAGCGTATCTGCGACCGCCTGCCGCGTCTTCACGTTGAAGATGTGCACTTCCTGCTCATCCGCTCCGCCCTGCCGTACGCCATAAACCAGCAGATCGCCATCGTTCGTAATGTCATCAATCGAGATAGACGTATTCTGGTCCGCGCTCAACACCTTTGCGTCCACCAGCAGCTCGTCCTTCCCCTGCCAGCCATTGCGCACGTAAATGGAACCCTGATTCTCATTCGCCAGCCGCTTCTTGAAGAAGTACGCATCGCCGCGAATCGTAGGTAGCGTGTACACGTCAACATGCTCCAGCTTCGCCAGCGAATCGACGATTGCCGATCGATTCTTTACCTGGGAGAGATATGCATCGGTATATTTGTTTTCCTCCTCGATCCACGCCCGCGTCGCCAGAGCCTTCTGGTCTTCCAGCCAGCGGTAGCTGTCCGTCACCTTGTGTCCGTGCAGGTCATCGCTTACATCATGCTTTTCTGTCACAGGAGGGGCCGGCAGCCTGACGCCGTTTTTACCCTGGACTGCATCACCACTGGCCTGCGCACCGGCTGCAAGGGTCATACTGAACACTCCGGTGGCCAGGGCTATACGCCCGCCATCCAAAAGACACTTTCGTATCGCGATCATCATCTCTCCAGGACACTTCTTGATTTGCTGCTGCACTGCAGAGTTCGTCTGGGAACCTATTCAGCATCCTTCGCCGGTGGCTCTTTACCGCGTGGCAGCCTCGGTGCTTCCGTAGCTGCGCGAGTCCAGAAATTATAAGTTCGCTGCGAGATACTGTTCGTCCCTTCATCCGACTGGTACACAGCCTGCAGCGCCTTCCACAACGCCTGTGCCTCGGCTTCAAGACCCAGAATGCGCAGCGAACGAATCATCCGCGTCAGCCGCAGGTGGTTGTGATTGCCCGGGGTCAGCCAGTTCGCCGCACGCACTCGGAACTGTTCGCCTTCAAAGATGGAATCCTGGTGGCGCACGAAACCGTAAAACAACAGCATGCGATCGAGGGCGTTGCGAAGTTCGCGCTTCAGCTTTTCGTCGTTGTGGAACGTCTGGATCGTCGCCGGATCAAGCAGCGGCGCATACGGGTTCGCCTGACTGTGCTCGGGCAGCGGAAAGAGCCATTGGATGAAGTCGTGCACCTCTTCCAGCTCATCGTCCGACCACTCCAGAATCTCGTGCAGCCGCCATCCGCCGCTGTTGCCGCCACTGCCCTTGTAAAAGTCGAGGATCGCGCTCATGTCTGTGGGGATGGTAGAACGGACGACGCCCGGCAGCAAACGGGCCCGACCCAGCAGCCCTTCCATCACCCGGTTCCAGCCTTGGCCTCGAGACCTCCACGCGCTATCCTCCAGTCCATCGCACGACCTCGGATGAACAGGAAGCATCATGAGCAAGTCCCCCGTGGAAGATCAACTAACAGCCCTGCGCTCGCTGCGGGCTGCCGCTCCGAATGTATCTGCGGACGCCGTCGCCACGCAGCTCCGGCCCTTCCTGCTGCAGCAGAACAACCTTGTCACGGCGCGTGCAGCCGATCTCGCTCGCGAACTCGAGCTGCGGGCACTACTCGCCGACCTCATCGCCGTCTTCAAGCGCCTGCTGGACGCACCACCGAAAAAAGATCCGCAGTGCTGGGCAAAAAGCGCGTTGAGCAAAGCCTTGCATCACCTCGGCTGTGACGACTCGAGCCTCTTCCTCGCAGGCATGCGTTTGCACCAGTATGAGCCGGTCTGGGGTGGCCAGTCGGACGTAGCCGGTACCCTGCGTTCGAACTGCGCACATGCCCTCGTCGATTGTCGCGAGCTGACCCATCAGGCCCTGCTGCTGCACCTGCTGGAGCTGGTGAATGACCGGGACAAGGCTGTCCGTGCAGAGGCCATCCGGGCCACTGCTGCTGCTGGTGGCGACAGCGCCATCCTCCTGCTCCGCATGCGTTCACTCACAGCCACCGGCGAACCGCCTGAGAGCCGCGCCGAAATCATGGGCCACTGCTACGCCGCACTACTCTCGCTCGAAGGCGTCAGCGCGATCCCCTTCGTCGCACAGTTCATGAAAGACCAGGAC
Organism: uncultured Acetobacteraceae bacterium; assembly: GCA_964658265.1. Taxonomy (GTDB): domain Bacteria; phylum Acidobacteriota; class Terriglobia; order Terriglobales; family Acidobacteriaceae. The sequence goes on from CAZZYN010000012.1 coordinate 19,686, forward strand.
GACTGCAGTGCAGAGGCAGCGCTGGCACTCGGCGAAACCCGCACCCCGGAAGCGCTCTCTGCCTTGCTTACCTGCCTCCAGCCGCCAGCCGAAAGCAGTGGAGGCCGCTCGCTGCGTCCGCAGTCGCACCTGGAACCGGCCTTCGCCGACGCTCTTCTTACAGGCATCGCACTCACGCGCCAGCCGGAGGCCATCGACACGCTTATGGATCTTGTTTCGTCTGAATCCGCTCTCACCGAAGCCGCTCTTTCCGCATGCGCAACAGCAGATTTCGGCAGCGAAGTGCGGATGCGCCTTGCCGCCATCATCAGTAGTCTGGACAGCGACCGCATGAATCGTCTGTATCAGAAATACTTTCCCGCCTGAGCGCTGGCAACGATCCCACCAGGCGCAGGCGCGGCTACAATCAGCACCAATGCCTGCACCCGTCACAACAGGGGGATCCGAAACACCGCAGCCGGCGCTCCCCCGGCCAAAGTCCGGCCTTGCGCGCGCCTTCGCCGCACTTAAGCCGTCACACAGCCACACTGCGTTTACGGCGACACTGCTGCTCATGTTTTCCGCCATGGCGTCGCGCGTCATCGGCCTCATCCGCACCAAGTACATCGCCTACCTGTTCGGTGCACACGCCGCTGCCGACGCCTTCAACGCAGCCTTCCAGCTGCCTGACATGATTTCCTATTTCCTCGTCGGCGGCGCTGCTTCCATCACCTTCGTCACCATGCTCACGCGCTACAAGGAGTCGGGTCGCGACGCAGAAGGCGAACGCGCCATGTCCGTCATCCTCACCACCATGATCTGCGTGCTGACTGTGGCCATCATCGCCGGTGAATTCGCAGCGCCATGGTTTGTACGCAGCTTTCTACGCGGCTTCGAGGCCGATCCAGCCAAGGCCGCGCTCTGCGTGCAGCTCTCTCGCATCCTGCTCATCGCCCCGCTGTTCTTCTTTGCCGGCGGCGTCTTCGGCTCCATCCTTCTGGTCCGGAAACAATTCAATATCCAGGCTGTCACCCCGCTCATTTACAACCTCGGCACCATCCTCGGTGGCGTACTGCTCTTTCACTATGTCGGCGTCTCTTCGCTCGCTGTCGGCACCGTGGCTGGAGCTTTCTGCGGCCCGTTCTTGATGAACGCCATCGGTGCGCACCGAGCCGGCATGCGCTATAAGCCAATGCTCGACTGGTCCAATCCCGGCCTCCACGAGTGGATCCGTATGTCCATCCCGCTCATGCTGGGCGTCTCCCTCGTCAGCGCCGACAACTGGATCATCAATTACTTCGCCTCGCACAACAACGGCGATGTCTCGCTCCTGACCTACGCGAAAAGTCTCTTCGCCGCTCCCGTGTCCCTCGGTCAGGCCGCTGGCGCTGCATCGCTGCCTTTTCTCGCCAGTCTCTACGGCAAGGCACAATCCAATGGTGACTCGCGCAGCTTCTCCAACGCCGTCAATGCCTCGGCCTCCCGCATCGCGGCCTTCTCCATCCTGCTCACGTCCCTCATGGTCGCCATGGCCGGACCCTCGGTCGACCTGGTCTTCCGCGGCGGCCGCTTCGGTCAGACCGAAGCCACGCATATGGCCACGTTCTTCGCCATCTTCTCGTTTTCACTCTGCTTCTGGTCTGCCCAGGCCATCTATGCCCGCGCGTTCTACGCAGCCGGCAATACCGTCACACCCCTGGTCGCCAGCACCATCGTCACCGCCGTCGCCCTGGTCATCTACAAGCTGCTCTACACCGGCTCCGGACCGGTCGGCCTGGCCCTCGCGTCTGACATCGGTATCGTCATTCAAACGGTCACGTTGGCTGTCCTGCTCCATCGCCGAAAAATGGTCTCAGCCTCCGGGCTTGACTACCGGGAGCTGGGGCGCTCCCTGGCCGCCGCTATCGCCAGCTATGCCGCCCTTGCGCTCCTGCTGCATGCCTGGCATCCCGTTCGCCGCGTCGGAGAGCTCCTGCTCCTCCTCGTAGCCTCAGCCTTGTGGCTGGCCGTCAGCTATGCCGTCCTGATAACACTCGGTTCTTCCCTGCCACAACAACTCACCGGCCGCTTTGTCCGACGCAAAGCTGCCTGATCTGGCAGGCTGAAAAGAAAATGGCCCCACGCATAGTGGAGCCACTCTTCTATCCTGCACGAACTCGATCGACCGAAACCCTTAAACCTGGACCGGCTTCTGCTCGGTGGAAGCGCCTGTCTTGGCCTCGCTGCTGCCACCCGGCTTGCGGATGTCAATGCCGCCTTTGAAAAACGCACCGTCCTCGATGCTGATGCGCTGCGCCGATACATCACCGGTCAGCGAGCCTTCGCTGCGGATGTCGACGCGGTCGCTGGCATTGATGTTGCCGCGCACCTTGCCGAGTACAACCACTTCGCGTGCCGAAATGTTGGCAGCTACCTGGCCATTGCGGCCAACAGTAACCCGGTTTCCTGAAAGATTGATGGCTCCTTCCACCTTGCCGTCAATGTACAGCGACTCGGATCCGGTCACTTCGCCCTTGACTACCAGGCTCTTGCCGATGGTCGCCTGGTCTGCTGCAGCCGGGGCTCCCGCTGGTGCGCCTGGACGAGGGGTAGTCGGTTCAAAACTGGATGCTTGCGGTGTTGCCGGGCGTGCAGGTTCCGGAGTGGGGGCGGGGTTAGGACTGCCGGTCTGGTTCGGTTTCCACATCTCTCTCGCGTTTCCTTTCTCGTATTGCTTTTATATACCTGGATAATTCAATCCACCGCGCGGGAAAATGTCGCCCGCCAGTGCGTTGGCGGAGTCGAGCGCCAGGCGATAACTTGATTTGTCCGCCAGCAAATCATCAGGATTCACCGGCCTACCGCAAAACGGTATGTTTCTTGCATCTTACTCACCTCCCACTGCAATTTGCACGCATTCCCCTAATCTTTTCCCGGGAGGGAGTCACCGAAGCAATACGAAGGGTAGCCGCGTGCACATCGGAATCCCCGCTCTTTACACCGACAGCAAACAACGTCCGACTACCGGCGTCTTTGCCGCGCGAAACGCAGCCAGCCTTTAAACTTGCAGACAGATACACTCTACGTCCGTTGCCACGCCCCCACACCAAACCCGGCCGCCCTGCCCCTGGCTCCTCACCGGATGATCGGGATCTGCTGCGCCGCATCGAACGCGCCCCCGGTCAGCGTGCCGGCTACAAACAACTGGTTCGCGAACTCGGTCTGGGCGGTGGGCGCGAACGCCGCCTGCTGCTGGAGCATCTTGCGCGCCTCACTGCCGGCGGCAGACTGGTGAAAACAGACCGCGAGCAATGGGCGCTGCCCTCCACCAACAGGGACGCTGACAAGCGCCAGGCTGGCCCATCAACCTCCGTCGGCGAAAACCTCATCGCCGGCAAACTCGATCTCCATCGCGACGGCTTCGGCTTCGTTCGCCCACAGGAGAGGTCGAGGTCCGGTACCGACGACATCTTCATTCCGCCCACCGAGCTGAATGGCGCCATGCAGGGCGACGTCGTACTGGTCTCCATGGGACCGCCGCGCGCCGATGGCCGCCAGCACGGCCGCATCCGCCGCATTCTCACCCGCAGCAATCCAACCGTCGTCGGCCGCTTCCACTATGCCCGCGGACACAACGCCAGCCTTGGCGGCAACTACATTACGCCGATGGATGGCCGTATGGCCGATCCCATCGTGATCCCGCGCGGCATGGAACGGCCTGCCACCGCACACACGCCGCATCGTGTTCTCGGCACCGAAGCCGCCCGCCACGAAGAAGAACTCTTTGCCACTGCTGCCCAGGCCGCAGCCCGCAACGAAGACAGCGAATCAGCAGCCGAACAGAGTCTCGAAGGCCTCATCGTTGACGTCGAAGTCACCGACTGGCCCACGCCTACGCGTCCGGCACGTGGCCGCGTCATCGAGATCCTTGGCCATGAAGACGACTTCGGCGTCGACGTCGAAATCGTCATCCGTAAACACCACCTGCCGCATGTTTTTCCGGAAAATGTCCTCGCCGAAGCACGCGCCGTCGCGCACCTCGACCAGGAAGAAATCTCCCGCCGACGCAATTTCCGCGACCTGCCCATCGTCACCATCGATGGCGAAACTGCCCGCGACTTCGACGACGCCGTCCTGGTCGCGCCGCACGCAGATGGCACCTGGGAGCTGCAGGTCCACATCGCCGACGTTGCCGAATATGTGCAGACCGACTCGGCACTCGATCTCGAAGCCCGCATCCGCGGCAACTCTGTCTACTTCCCCGATCGCGCCATTCCCATGCTGCCGCAGGAATTGTCGACGGACATCTGCAGCCTGCGCCCGGACGAAGACCGTCTCGTTCTCTCCTGCCTCATGCAGATCAATGCCGAAGGCGAGATCACTTCCTACGAAATCACTGAAGGCGTCATCCGCTCTGCCCGCCGCATGACCTACACGCAGGTCCACGAAATCATCACCGGCAACGCCGCTGTCCGTGAAGACTTCCACGACCTTGTCCCGGCCTTCGAGCAGATGGAGCAGCTCGCGCACATTCTCAATCGCAAGCGCGAGCGCCGCGGCTCCATCGACTTCGATCTGCCCGAGCCCGTCATCCAGTTCGACCCGGAAGGCCGCATGACCGATGTCGTTCGCTCCGAGCGCTCCTGGGCCAACCGCCTGATCGAAGAGTTCATGCTCTCCGCGAACGAATGCGTCGCCTCATGGCTGGAAAATCTCGGCGTCCCTTCGCTCTACCGCATCCACGAAATTCCTGACCCGCGCCGCGTTATCGACTTCGAAGACGCCGCGGCTCACTTCGGCTACTCCCTCGGCCTCGGCGCCCTGCCAGTCAAAAAGTTCCAGTTCAAGAGCGAACGTCGCGAGCACCTTGCAAAGAAAGAGCGCTACTCCAACCACCGCGGCTCCGCCAAAACCCACGAAGTGCCCGAACAAATTCCAGTCACACCGCAAATGTATCAGCGACTGTCTCGCAGGCTCGCCGGCAAACCGGAAGAGCGCATCCTGTCGCACATGATGCTGCGTTCTCTCAAGCAGGCAAAGTACAGCGAGCACAACGAAGGCCATTTCGCCCTCGCAGCTCCGGCGTATACCCACTTCACCTCGCCCATCCGCCGCTACCCTGATCTCGTCATCCACCGCATCAGCAAGGCGCTGTTGCACGAAGGCGTCAGCGGCCACTCGGGTGCTTCCCCTAAGTCCAGTCTTGGCCGTGCGCCCTTGTCATCTCGACCGGAACGCAGCGCAGCGGAGAGATCCCCCTCTGCAACCCACCTCGAACCACCCATCCCTGAAACCGAACTCGCCGCCATCGCTCAGGAGACCAGCGACACAGAGCGCCGCGCCGCTGAAGCCGAGCGTGAATTGATCGAATGGAAGAAGGTCAAATTCATGCAGGACAAAGTGGGCGACGATTTCGCCGCCATCGTCCTCAATGCGACCAAATATGGTCTCTTCGTCGAGCTCAACGACATGTTCATCGAAGGCCTTGTCCCGCTCGAAAGCCTCAGCGCCGCCGATCCGAACCACGATTACTACACCTATCGCGAAAACACCCGCCAGATCATGAGCAGCGGCCGTCATGGCCAGATCACTCGCTACTCTGCGGGTGACGCGATCCACGTAGTACTCGAACGCATCGATGCCATCGAGCGTCGTCTCCAGTTCGGCATCTACCAGGACCTCGAAACCCTCAACAGGGCGCTTCCGAAATCCGGCAAAAAAACTACAGACAAAAAGACCACGGCCAAAAAATCTGACAAGAAGTCCGGCAAAGCCAAAGCCGCCACGCCCTCCCGCTTCGCTGCCGTTGCCAGGTCCTCAGGCAGACCCAAAAAGTCTCGCGACAAAAATAAAGGGAAGCGCAGGAAAAGCTAGTTCCGCGATAATGAGCAGAGTTTCAGGAGCTGCTCTCATGTCGATCGCTCGCACCACCCTGCTGCTCATCCTGTCGCTCGTCCCCGTCTCATGCCTCGCCGCCCAGGCTCCCGACATCACTGCCATTCGCGCCGTGATGGACCGGCAGGTCGCCGACTGGAATCGCGGCGACCTCGATGCCTTCGCGACCGGCTACAAAAATTCGCCTGACATTCTCTTCATGGGTCCAACCATCAGTCGCGGCTACTCGCAGATGCTGGCCAATTACCACAGGCATTATGCGACGAAGGCGAAGATGGGCACCCTCCACTTCAGCCAGTTCGAGGTGCAGCCTCTGGACGGACACTTCGCCACGGCAACTGGCCGCTACCATCTCGATCTCGCACCCGAGGAAGGCAGCAGCGCGGATGGTTTCTTCCTTCTCGTTTTCGAAAAAACACCGCAGGGCTGGAAAATCATTCGCGACGACACCACCACTCTGCCAAAAGCCCGGTAAGCCTTTTACCAGCGAAGCATCCAAGCCAGCAGCATGACTGCAAAGACTCGTGCAGACAAGGCGCCCGTCACGCCAGACGGCCGCTACTTCGTCATTCGCAATCGCCTGTGGCGCTGCAGCAATCCCGGCCTCTCTCCGGAAGATCGCAGCCGTCTGGTCCATGAACTCATGCAGGCCCGCCGTGACAAAGGCCTCGCCTTGAAAGCTGGCGATTCGGTAGCCCGCGAAGCAGCACGGCAGGCAGTCGACGCAGCCAAACACAGCCTCGGTGAACGCGGACCCGCATGGTGGACAGACGGCTCACCCGACTGGAACCGGCACCTTGTTCACAACTCCCCCTACGCCGAATGGTTTGCGCAACTCCAGCACATTCAGTCCGCAGGCAAATAGCGCAACCGTCCCACAGCGAAGTAGCACCGCGGTCGCCGGAACTTCACTCGCATTCGCTGTTCCGCGCACCAGGGACCGTGCAGCTTTAAACCTTTGTGCCATCCACGCGAATTAATGCCGCTGTGCCATGTGCGTGAACTGTCCTTGCATCCACATGAGTACGCCCGCTCCTCGATCCGCGACATCTGCTCGCTCGCTAAACCCACCGCATCCGCCTTGAAAGGCTTTCCCATGTTCATGCGCTCTGAAAAACTCCTTATTCCTCTCCAAAAACCAGCAAATCCGGATCCGAACGGCGCAGCCGCCATTCAGGAATTGCTCGGCGGTAAGTTCGGCGAGATGTCGACCCTCAACAACTACATGCACCAGTCTTTCGGCTTCAAGGAAAAGACCAGGCTCAAGCCCTTCTATGACCTCATAGCCAGCATCACGGCAGAAGAACTGGGCCACGTCGAGCTGGTCTGTACAGCCGTTAACCTCATGCTCGAAGGTTCCGTGCCGGAAGGCGACCCAACCAGCGCACCGCTCCAGGACGCAGCCAATCTGCGCAACACCCACCACACCATCGTGGGCGGCGGCGGCCATCAGGTCATGGATTCGATGGGTCACTTCTGGAGCGGCCAGCACGTCTTCTCGAGTGGCAACCTCGTCACGGACCTGCTGCACAATTTCTTCCTGGAAACCGGCGCGCGCATGCATAAGCATCGCTGTTACCAGATGACCACCAACCAGGCCGCACGCGACGTCATTGGTTATCTCATGGTTCGCGGCGGAGTTCACCAGGCAGCCTATGCACTGGCCCTGCGCAAGATCACTGGCGTCGAAGTCACCAAGATGCTGCCGACTCCCAACATTGATGACGCCAAAATTCCGGAAGCCCGCAAGTGGCAGGAAATTGGCAGCCACCGCAAGCTCTACACCTTCTCCGAGGAAGACTACAAAGATGCAGCCGGTGTCTGGTCTGGGCCCGCAGACTGGGCGGATGGCGAAGAACTGGAAGTCATCCAGGGTGCGCCGGATTACGCTGCCGCTGGTCCGGAAATTGGCGAGTGCCCCACTCTGTTCTCACCCGACTACGCTCCGGAAGAGATCTACGCCATCGCCGCACAGCTAATGCAGAAAGGTGGCGTCTCGCCCCTGCAGCCTGGCGACGGTATCCACTCCCGCCAGCAGGGAAGCACACCCAACAGCCCGGGCGCAGCCGCACAGAATGGTCGCCGCGACACTGAGCCGCAGAAAAAAAGTGCCTCTTCCAAAAGCAAATCAAAAACCAAAAAGTAGCTTCATCCTTTGTAACAAGGGCGTCCCCAGGGGCGCCTTTGTTTTTGTGGGACCTACTGCGCCGGATCGATCAGCTTCATCCCGGACGCATCGTCCGCCTTCTTCTGCAGGGGCGTCGCCTCCACTGTCATAAATACTTCCAGCGTCGGATTCACAAGCAGCTCAAACACGTGGCCGCCCACCGTCGATCCATCGGACTTCCCCAGTACCGTGTGCATGTGCACCACCGGCTTGCCGTTGAATGCTGCGATGTCCCCCATCAGGGACAGTACTTCCACCTGCTGCGAAACGCGGATCGGGCGATAACTTTTTTTAGCCAGATCCAGCCAGGCCAGGGTCGCGCCGCTGACCGCACCGATGGCTGTGAAATGCGCGTCCTGCACGTGGTGCGCGATCGCAAAATCCGTGAGGCCGCTCAGGGCTTCGTCTCCCCTCTGGAACACAATCGCATACGTCTTCTCGGCAGGAGTATCGGCTGTCAGCTTCACCTGCATGCCGGGCGCCTTGCCCGTCGGCACGGGTCGCGCAGGCGAGATCAGGTCAGCAGTCTGCGTGCTCGTCTGTGCTGCTGCAAAGCAGCAGATCGCCACAACCAGCAGGGCATTTAAACAGCGCCAGGGCCTGCGTACCGTCATGGCCATTGCTACAGTCCCAGCTTGATTTCGGGCTTCGGCTTCTTGCCTTCCACCTGGTCCCGCTGCCGCTTCAGGTTGTAGAGAAACATGCCGGCACGGATCGCAATTACCGCTGCCAGCGACGCTCCCAGCGCCAGGTTCTGGTGCCCGTGCCCGCGCAGTACATAGAACATTGCGGCCAGCGCCACCACAACAAACAATCCAAACGAGACGATCTCAGCACGGCTCTTCATCCCAGCAGTCTAGTGCATTTCCATCCAGACTGGCCGCACCCTTCTGCTCGCCGTCCAGCGCCTCCCGGCTCAATCTCCGGGAACCCGCGCCTCCGTCACTTTCCATTGCTCCAGCAGCAGGTGCAACACCGTACTGCCGCACCGGTAAGACGATTCAAGGGCCAGCTTCGAACCGATGTACGGCGCTGTTACTGACTCTGCCGCCGTATGCCCGGGTCGCTGCATGGAGTAGTTGCTGCCCGCCCGCAACACCATCACGCGTCGCTCATCCACTCTGTGCATCGCCTGCAGCCGCTCCAGCGCTTCCATGAATCCTGAATCTTCCATCTCCGTCATCACAAAGTTGCCCTTGCCGCCCGTGTACAGCGCCACCCAGTCGTTGGCGTAGCCGTTCATGATTGACCCGTGCCAGTAATGATCCGATGCGAAGGTGTCGCCCATCAATACAAACGGCGGTCGCTGCGCATTGGGATATCCGGCAAAGCCCAGCCGAAATGCCGCGACTACCGGATCATCACCCAGCTTCAGCTGGTTCGTCTGCGCAAACGCCCATTCCGCCAGCGTCGCATTAAGTGGATAGAGGTTCGAGCGCAGCCACGGCGCCTTCGGCAGGGTCGCAGGCTTCGGTCCGGTCGCTCCATTCGGGAACAATCCATAGGGCCAGTCCGCCGGAGCCTCCCGGGGATCGATCTCGCGCGCCACATCGCCAACCACATACCGCGCCCACGCTGCCGATCCGATCGACGCATCATTCGGATCGACGCCGGCAATGCCATTGATCAGGATATAGGCATGCGTCAGATCGAAGCGCGGATCCAGACCCAGCGCCATCATCGAAGCCGTCGCATTCACCAGCGTCGTCCCGCTCACCATGCCCAGCACCGTATGGTCCGCGTTGGTCCGCAGCCCACGAACGCCGCCCGGAAAGTTCACCTGCTCCTCCAGGTGCTCGCGCTCAACCCAGAATTGAAACTCACCCGGCACGTCCCCCGTATCCTCACCAACCTCAAATGTCGTAACGATGACTGCGCGTATTGGCCATGGCTTGTCCTGCGAGAGCTTCTCTTGCGACCATGAAGGCAGCAGGCAACATCCGGCCGCCAGCAGCACCAGCAGACCTTTCCATCGATATTCGAATCGCAGCATGTTCACTCCTCATTCCTACCGCGTTACACACCGATTGCTGTTCGGACTTCTACAACACCAGGCCTTGAAGCCAACACGCATCCGGTTACCGGCCCAGCCGCTCTGTCTAATAAGCATGCGCAACCTGGCTGAAGAACCAGGGTTCATCTGTATGTAGCACGGAGGTAGGTCATGCGAAACTCACAAACGATTACGAAGTGGCTTATGGGCGCAGCTCTTGCCAGTGCGTTCGCTCTCGCCGTCCCGCACAACGCACAGGCTCAGGTCTCCTTTGGTATCCAGGCAGGAGGCTACGCTCCCCAGGCATACGGCTACTACGGGCCGGATCGCTATGACAACTACCAGCGTCACGAGTACTGGGAGCACGAGCAGCGCGAACGCCTCGAAGCTGAGCGCGCAGCCGAGTGGCGGCGTGAGCAGTGGGAGCATGCACGCTGGCATGACCACGATGGCTGGCGCGACCGTGACGGCTATCGCGATCACCGCTACGATGATCGTCACTGAAGGCACGCGCGCGTCTTGATCCGGGCCTGACATCCCGCGAACACATGCAACAGAATCGGCTATTCACCAGGCGGCCCGGCTCTCCAGGTATATTTTCCGGAGAACCGGGCCTTCTCTCTCATGCGGCTTACAGATTCATTCGCTAAAACGCATCATCCCGCGGCCCACCGCAGCGTTTCCAGCTTTCGCACCCTCCGCTACAATCGTCACAGGGTACCGATCCGACCACATGCGACTGCTCAACTCTTTTATCCAGCTCGGTTTGTCAGCCTCTCTCCTGCTTCCCGCGGTTGCCCGTGCACAGTTTTCCAACCCTGCCCCGTCGCCGACCACGCAGGTGCATGATGCTTCTGCTCTCAAACCGCCCGCCGGCGCACGCGTCGCTATCGTCGAGTTTGAAGACCTCGAGTGCCCCGACTGCGCTCGCGCCAACCCCCTGCTGAAGGAAGCAGCCGAGCAATATCGCATCCCGTGGATCCGGCATGACTTCCCCCTGCCCTTCCATGGCTGGAGTACCGAAGCCGCTATCAACGCGCGTTGGTTCGATACGAAGTCGAAGAAAATCGGCGACGAATATCGTGACCAGGTCTTTGCGCACCAGAGTCAGATCACCACGACCAACGGTGATGAAACCGCGGAAGACGGTGCGGCTGGTCTGGCCAAGCTACGCGCCTTCACGGAGCAGTTCGCCAAAAGCCACAACATTCAATTGCCCTTCGTCACGGACCCCCAAGGCAAATTGAAAGCCGACGTCAAAGCAGACTATGCTCTGGGCCAGCGCGTCGGCATTGAACACACGCCGACCATCTGGGTGGTCACAAACAAGACCAATGGCGTCCCCTTTGTCGAAGTCGTTGATCGCAACAAGCTCTACTCGCTGATCGAAGAAGCTCAGCAGCAGACAGGCGGCAGTTCCGCAGCACCAAAGTCTCCGGCAGCCAGGTCGGCTACAAACAGGACCGGTGGTCCCGTCAGCCGTTAAGCTGCCGCAGACGGCCCCTCGCTAGCTCTTCCACTCTGCGGACGCCGGAATACTTTGTGCGATGTACCAGTGATTGCCCGCCGGATCTTCCACGGCGCTCGACCGCTCGCCATACTCATGATCCTCAGGTGGACTGATCGCTTTCGCACCCGCCGTGACCGCCTGCGCGTGAACCGCATCCACGTCCTTCACAAACAGGTGCATCGCACTGCGCGTTGTCCATGTGCCTGCCGTCTCCCCCAGTTCGACCACCGCATCACCCACCCGCAGTTCAGCATGCGCCAGCCGTCCGTCCGCGTCACGCGCGACGAACTTTTCTGTGGCCCCGAAGGCACCTTTCAAAAACGTGATGAGCGTATCTCCCTCTCCCTGGCGCAATACCAGGTATGTGCTCACGTCCCGAAAACCCTCCGGACGATAACTGTCCGTCATAGCAGTACACCCCTTTCTCTTCCGCAACCCCGGCCGCAATCCACGCTACGTTCAATCCGATGGATCGGATTCATCCTACGACTGACGTCAGTAATCCTGTCCACATTCACAATGTGCCCCGGGTTTTTAATCCCACGACAAAGTTAACCTTGACGAAGCAATTTACCGGTCTTTAAAGTGAGCGGGCTACTGGAAAAGCGCAACTTACGTTGTATTGACGACAGGAACTAGCCAATGACGCACATCGCGATCCTCTCCTTCTTCGGCTTGGCCCTGCTTACAGGGTTGTATTGCTTCTGGGTTTCGCTGCGCGTTGAAAGTGCACGCGTACCACGGTTGCTGCAGATGCACAGCAGCAGTACCTACCCCGCTATCTCCAGCAGCGCAAGCTCCACCATCCGGCACCCCGCATCATCCAGGCGCAGTTAGACCAGGCTCGCTATCGTTGCGAGCCTTCTTTCCACCCCTCTGCCTTGAAAACAGATATCTGCACCAATGCCGGCTCATCTCGGACCGGCTCCTCGGCTGACTTAACTGTAACTAACCAGGTCGACACCGCTCTTCCGATACCTGCCCCCCGCAATAGATCACAGTTACGATTCGTCTCATGTGTATCCGTTCCGAATTCTGCTGCCTTGCTGCGCTCCTCGCATTTACGGTTGCCCTGCCAATGCATGCATCCGGACCAAAGGTGCACACGGTAGGACTAGGTACAGTCAAGCGTGTTCCATACTCCGTGGTGACCGACCCTTCCAATGCGCTTCCTGACGAAAAAGAGCTGCGCATCCGCCCCCTGATTGTCGACACCCGGCTGAAAGAATGGACCACCGGCGAACAGCACGCCATCACCGAACGCAGCTTCGCCGTCCGTCGCGCGATGCGCCTCAATGACGCCCTGCCCGGCGAGAAGACCGAGCACTGGATCTGGCAGCGTGGCCCTTGGCTCCTGGTCGACCGCAGCAACGGACACTACACAGCCCTTAAGCTGCCTGACTATGACCCGACCGTGTCCAATGTCGTCTGGTACCGCGACTACGCAGCATACTGCGGGCTCGCCGCAAGCGGAAGGCAGCTGTACGCGGTAGTGGCCCAGCTGGGCGCGCGCAAGCCGGTACTGGCGAAGAAGCTGGCCGCCTGGACACCCGGAGTTGCCGGAAATGCCAGCGGTTGTACCGCAGCCTTGTGGCAGCGCGAGCCCCTGCAGGTCACCTTCCAGCACATCGGTGACGCCAGCATCAGCTACGACCTCGTCGGCCTCTCAGCCGTCCTGGTAGAAGACGGCGACGGTGGCGACGATGCATCTCCGCCGGCTAAAGCCTCGGACACCCCCGCCAACCCCTAGCAGCCCGCCATCCCGCCCCGCCACGCTTTACCATAAGGGTGTGGACAGCTTCGAAACCCTTCTCCAGCAGGCCGAAATTGCGCATGGACACCTCTGTGCCGGGCAGATCCTCGGCGTCCGCATGGCCATGCTCGGCTGCTCGCGTCTGAGCATTCAGGAGCCGCGCGGAGCCGATCGAAAACGTCTCGTCACCTTTATCGAAATCGATCGCTGCGCCACCGACGCCATCGGCGTCGTGACCGGATGCCGCCTCGGCAAACGAGCGCTCAAATTCCGCGACTGGGGGAAGATGGCCGCAACCTTCGTCGACCTCGGTCCCAACTCCACAGGACAGCCGCCGGATCCGGCAAATCGTCGCGCCATTCGCATCGCGGCCCGCGAGTCTTCCAAGGACCTCGCCCGTACGCTCTACCCGCAGGTCGACAACAAGAATCAGCAGCAGATGCTCGCCTACCGCGAAATGGCCGATACTGACCTGTTTACCGAACAATGGGTCACGGTCGATCTGCCGCCCCGCGAATTTCCGGGCTTCAAGGGCGCACGTGTGGCCTGTTCCGTTTGCGGTGAAGGCATCAATTACGACCGCTTTTCCGAAGTGGGCGACCGCATTTTGTGCGCAGGCTGCCAGGACCCCGAGAGTCGCTACTATCAGCCCCTCTGAGTCTGCTCCAATGCCCGGCCCACCTGCAGCACCGTCGCCTCGCCAAAGTGGGGGCCGAGAATCTGCACCCCTATCGGCAGGCCCTCCCTGGATACCCCTGCCGGGACGGATATTCCGCAAATTCCAGCCAGGCTTGCCGTCACCGTGTAAATATCCGCCAGGTACATCGAGACTGGATCGTCCGTTTTTTCCCCCAGCTTGAAAGCAGGCGTCGGTGCAGTCGGCGTCACCACCACGTCGACGTCAGCAAAGGCGCGCAGGAAATCCTGGGTCAGCAAGGTCCGGACCTGCTGTGCCTTCCGGTAATAAGCGTCGTAAAATCCCGAGCTCAGGGCGTACGTGCCCAGCAGGATGCGCCGCTTCACTTCCGCGCCAAACCCCTCATCTCGCGAGTTGCGGTACATCGCTGACAGCGTCGCCGCCTCCGGCGACCGGTAGCCATAGCGAACCCCGTCAAATCGCGCCAGGTTCGAGCTTGCCTCCGCCGTAGCTAGCAGGTAATACGCCGGGACCGCAAAGCGTGTGTGTGGCAGTGAAATCGGTCGCACGACACAGCCCTGCGCCCGTAAAGCTTCGATGGATGCCTCGACGGCGCTCCGCACTTCTTCATCCAGGCCCGGGCCAAAATACTCTTCCGGAATCCCCACGCGCAGTTCTTCGACCGGCCGACGCATCGCTTCGGCATAATCCGGCACCGGCTCCTTCGATGAGGTCGAGTCCAGCGGATCGTGCCCGGCCATCACCCCCAGCAGCACTGCCGCATCCTCCACCGTCTTCGTTACCGGGCCCACACGGTCCAGCGAGGACGCAAACGCAATCAGGCCGTAGCGGGAAATGCGTCCATAGGTCGGCAGCAGCCCCACCACGCCGCAGTAGGACGCTGGCTGACGAATGGATCCGCCGGTATCCGTACCGAGCGTGGCCGCAGCCATATCCGCAGCCACGGCCGCCGCCGACCCGCCGCTTGAGCCCCCAGGAACACGGTCCGGTGCCACAGGGTTGCGTACCGGCCCGTACGCGGAATTCTCATTTGAGGATCCCATCGCAAATTCATCACAGTTCAACTTCCCCAGGATGATCGCGCCGGCAGCCTGCAGCTTCGTTACGGCAGTCGCAGTGTAGGGGGGATGGTAATGCTCCAGCATGCGCGATCCCGCCGTTGCAGGCAGCCCCTGCACTGTCAGCACATCCTTGATACCGATCGGCACCCCGGCAAGCGGCAGCGGTGCCTCTCCGGCGACGCGCTGCCTGCCTACTTCCGCGTCGATCGCATCTGCCTGCTGACGCGCAGCTTCCCGGTTCAGCGCCAGGTAGGCATGAATCTCACCATCCAGGCGTTCAATCCGGGAAAAATACCGATCGACCTCGGTCCTCGCCTGTGTCGTGCCCGCAGCAATGCCATCCCGTATGTTCACCAGGGATGGGGCATCCGCCGACGGATATCCCGGCGCGTCTGAATGTATGTCTTTTAGTGCCACGATGCCCGTCTCGTCCTCAGTTTCCATCACCCCTGCCATTCGGCATATGTACGGCAGCTTACCGCTCAATCACCTTGGGCACCTTGAAGAAGCTGCCGTCCGTCTCGGGAGCCTCGGTCATCACTGCCTCGCGCTGCAGCGACGGTAGCAGTTGATCCGATCGCAGAAATTCACGGGAACTGCCCGGTTCCTGGCCTGCGGTATGCAGCACCTCTCCCACCTGGGCCATCGGGACCACGCTGGTCGTGTCCAGTTCGTTCAGCTCAGCGACGTAGCTCAAAATGGCGCTCAGATCGCGCTGCATCGCAATCTCTTCCGCCGGAGTCAGCCGGAGATTGCTCAGGTCCGCAATGTGCCGGACCTCCTCTACTGTGACTTTGGCTTGTGCCGTGGATGGATCGATGACGTGGCTCACGGTTGCGGGCTCCCTGTTGTCAACAGTATACGGAGCGCCACTGAGGAAATATCAGTTCGTTGCGGGAAGCCGCTTAGCAGAGCTTATTCAGGTCAACCATGGCATCGCGCTTGCCCGAAGCACAGGCCAGCGCCGTCCTCACCAGCAGCCTGAGGTCGCTCATCAATGTCGCTGACTGCATGTAATCCGCGTCCAGCTTGGCCTTGCAAGGAGCGATCCGGCGCACACAGAACAATTCCAGCTCTTCTTCCGGAACCTCGCGCAGCATTTCCTCTTCGCATCGGAAAACCAGCGTCGCAGCACCCGTTAATCCAGGGCGGAATGGCATCTCCAGTGTCTCGTGATGCGGCAGTTTGGGCCTCGGCCCGATCAGGCTCATATCGCCGATCAGTACATTCCACAACTGCGGCAGTTCATCCAGCTTGTACCGGCGCAACAGTGTACCTACCTTGGTCACACGACGATCGCCATGCTTGGTCACAGTGAAGTCGCGATGGGCTGTCTTCACGTCCATTGTCCGGAACTTGTAGATGGTAAACAGGTTGCCAAAGCGGCCCATGCGGCGCTGCCGAAACACGATCGGACCCGTGGAATCCATCCGGACACAGACGGCAATCAACAACAGGACCGGCCACAACAACAACAGGGCCACTGACGCAGCCAGCACATCCATAAATCGCCGCGAAGGTGAGAGTGTCCATGTACTGGCCGCAGCAATCTTCAGATTGCTGTCGACAAGGAATGGAAAAGTCAGCGTCGAACGACGCCGGCCTGTCTCCTCATGCGTTTCAACTTGCACTTCATCCCAAAGGCTTTGTGTCGCTAGGGTTCTACTGGTTTCGATAAGACTCATCCGCCGCCTGTGGCCGAAAGCTCTCGGCGCCATTCCCAATTTAAAACTCTGACTGGTAGCAAAATTGAAGCAGTGTTTTTCATAGACTTGCAAACTACAGCTACCGACGAAAATTACAGCTACAGGCTGTGCAACAACACAGCCGTCACGTTCTGGCCATCGGTTTCATTGTACGATGCCGAAATTCAACGCAAGGTGCCAGCCAGTGCGAACCCGCTTCCTGCCATGAAGTCTCTCACGGTACAAAACAAAATCTTCTACAAAACTTTTGTTAACTCGAACAGCATCTGCCCCGATGTAGGCAACCTCTCATTAACCACTTAGTACACTTGCGCGTCCAAGTACTCGCTTCTGCCTGGTGCTATCCGTTTCCTCATTGAGACGGGGTGCTAACTGTATACTCTTGTTCAACTTCGAGAGCACTCTGCGGGATGCATCAACCCGCTGCATCTTCCCACCGCAGACGTCAGCAGCGACCGTCCGGTCAACGGCAATGACAGCCATCAGTCGATGAACTCCTCCAAAGCCGGACGCACTGCAAACCTCGACACCACTTTGACGCCCAGGCAGGTTGCCGCAACCACTCGTGCCGGCCAGCCTGCCCTGTGGCTCTTCTATCACTACCTGTATCCGGATCCCGTGGTCAGCGCAGTCCACATGCACCAGCTTTGCCGCGGACTGGCAGAATATGGCTGGAACGTCACCGGTATCGCCGGCAATCGCGGCTGCCGCGATGAGCACTTCACCTATCCCCTGCATGCGCAAGCCGATGGCATCAAGCTGCGCCGCATCTGGCGACCCGCCTTTCGCCAGTCCTCGACCCTGGGGCGGCTGCTCAATGCTGCCTGGATGATCACTGCCTGGAGCGCCCTCGCCTTCAGCCAGGAGCCTCCCGAAGTCGTCATCATCGGTACCGACCCGGTCTTGGCAGTGCTGACAACGCTCCTCTGGAAGTTCGTCAATCCCGATACCCGCATCCTTCACTGGTGCTTTGACCTCTACCCGGAAGCTGCCTTCGCCGATGGCCTGCTCGCACCCGGAGGCTGGCTCGCCCGTGCTCTCGCCCCGCTGCTCCGGCGCGCCTATAACGCCTGTGACGCCATCATCGATCTGGGACCCTGCATGCGTCAGCGGCTGGATATCTATGTTGAGTCCCGTCCGCCCCTCGCGGCCCCCCTGCAGCGGGCCACCATCGTCCCCTGGGCTCTTAATGAGCCGGCCGCTGTTCTTCCTCCGGCCGTCGCAGAGCGTAGGCTCATCGCCGGAGATCACAGGCTTTCCATGCTCTACTCCGGTAGCTTCGGCCGCGCCCATACCTCGGTTCATCTGTTTGCCCTCGCCCGTGCGCTTCAAGGCGCGGACGCCGCTCTCGCCTTCAGTGTGCAAGGCAACTGCGAACCCGCCTTGCGCGCGGAAATCTCAGCGATGGCCGAAGCCAGCTCCTGCGACGTCCGCCAGGTACCCTTTGCCCCGGCTCAAAATGTTCTGGATCGCCTGGCTGCTCCGGATGTCCACGTGATATCTCTCGCGGACCACTGGACCGGACTGGTCGTTCCATCAAAATGCTTCGGCGCCCTCGCGGTCGGCCGTCCGCTGCTGTTCAGTGGCAGTCGCAACTCGGCCATCGCCCTGTGGATACAGCAATACCACCTGGGATGGGTCCTCGACGCCGGCAATGTCGAAGCAGTCAGCCGCGACCTGCTGGCCTACGTGGATGACCCCGAGCGAGTGCAGGAGATGCAGCAGCGCTGCTTCGCTACCTACCAGCAGTACTTCTCACGCCGCACTGGCATCGACCACATGCAGGCCCTGCTCGAGGCATGGCTGCCCCGCTAGTACAGCAAGCCTCTACAGCGCCGCCTCATACGCCGCTAGGGTAGCCGCAGCCGTCGTCTTCCAGTCGTAGTGCCGCACCTGCGCCAGGCCGGCCGCCTGCTTCGAGAGCCGCAAAGCCTCGTCTCCCAGCAGCCGCCCGATCCAGTCTGCCAGCTCCTCAACCTTTTCCGGATCGAAGTAGAATGCCGCATCGCCGCAGATCTCCGGCAGCGCCGACGTCCGACTTACCAGCGCCGGGCAGCCGGCAGCCATCGCCTCCAGGGGTGGAAAGCCGAAGCCTTCATACAAGCTGGGATAGATAAACAGGCGCGCCGACCGATACGCCGCCGCAAGTTGCGCATCCGTCGCGAATGGTACCAGCCGCATACGCGATCCCAGGCCCAGTTCGGCGATTTGCTGCTTCTCGTCCGCGGTGAACGCTCCGCCGCCCATCGCCAGCAGCCACACGGTATCGTTCTGCAGGCGTGCCAGTGCGGCCAGCAGTGTAGAGAAGTTCTTGTAAGCCGGCCGGCTGCCGACATACAGCAGGCAAGGCTTCCCACCCGGCATCTCCGGTAGGTCAACTGTGCCTGCCCCCGGCAGCGGAGAGAAGCCCTGGTAGATCACCTGCGTCTTCTCTGGATCGATCCGCGGATAAAATTCCAGCAGGTCCTGCCGGCTGCTTTCCGAGATACACAGAATCCGGTCAGCCCGCGCATACAGCCTCGCAAGCCGTCCATGGATCGCCGCGGCATCCGGGAATAAGCCGGGAAAACGATCGGGCGTACTGTCGTGATGCGTCACCACCAGTGCTCGGCGCCGCACATACGGCAGTGCGCGCTGGTAGGTGGCGTGATAGACGTCGAAACGTCCGCGTAATGGCACGATTGCTGCTGTCAGCGCCTCATTCAGCGCATAGCGGTGGTAGCCCGGCTTCCCGTGTGCCTGTAGAGCCAGTATTCTCGCCGCCGGCGCCAGTTCGCCGAAGGGCATGGCCGAGTTTGTAAAGCCCTGCAGCAGCTCAACATTTACTTGCCGGTTGGACGCCAGTGCTTTTGCCAGCTCATAGAAATAGCGGGAAACGCCCCCTGCATCCTGGAGGGACGTCACCTGGTGATCATAAAAAACGCGCATCCTTCAGGCACCGGCCGCAGCACTCAGCCGCGCTGGCCTTCTCTGCTGCCACTGCCGCAGCCTTGTCGCCCTCGAGCTTGTCAGACGCCGCAGCAGGAAGGCCCACGTCATCCGGGAGAAGACCGGATTGCGATACCGCCGCTGTCGGACTGTTCTCACAGCGAGACGCAGCAGCTGCACGGCATTCTGCCGGCGATCGCGATACAGATCAAAGAAAGCCTGCTCTGCTGCCAGAAAATTACGGTATCGCTCCGCGCTCATGCGGCCATCGTAGTCCAGCATCGTCATGCTGTGCTGCAAACGCACGTCAGCCGCCAGGTAAATCCGCTTGCCAGCTTGATACAGCCGATGAAACAACTCAATGTCCGAATGGTCCAGCCAGAAATCAACACTGTAGCCGCCAATCGCCTGGAGCGCAGCAGTCCGCATCAGCACACCACTGTTTGCAGCGAACGATGCGTTCTCCAACACGCGTGCTGGTTCCGGCGCGGCTGGACTGAAGCGATAGCGCAAAACTCGCTGCGGTGACAACTGCAGCTCCTTCTCGAAGAGCAGCGGAGCAATCGCCGCGATGCGATCATCGGTCGTCACCACGTCGCGATACCGTGACATTCCCGCCAGGTACTCTGCCGTCAATTCCGTATCTTGGTCCAGCAGCAGCAGCCACGGAATCCCCTCGTTCATGCACTGCGCAAGCGCTGCGTTGTAAGCCCCCGACACTCCATCATTCGGCAGGCCTTCACTCGCGGCGTGCCGGTATGCGCAGGGACAGCCCGGGATGCTCGCTGGCAGCGGCAGCGGGCTGTTGTCCCACAGCAGCACCCTGCAGCCGGCAAGCAGTTGCGGCTGCTCTGCGCACAGCTTTGTCAGGCAGCGCAGCGTCACCGGCGAAAGCTCCGCAGGCGTCGCCGCAGTGTCTGCCCTGTATAGCACCACCACGATAAGCGTGCTGATGTCCGGGCTGCTCATGCTTCCTTGTCCTGCGCGTCATGGTCCAGGTGCATGGTCACGTCCGGAACAGCCAGCACCCCCGCCAGCGACGCCTCCCAGCGATGCGTCCGCTCCTGTCTCGACAGCAGTAGCCGCTCACCGATCAGGCCGACAGTGGTTCGGAAGAAGTGAGCCGGATCGCCTCGCCGCTTCTGGTTCACAGCCCGCAGCATCAGTCTCAGCAGGTAGAGCCCTCGCGTCATCCTTCCGGCATGCAGATCCTGGAACGCCGCCTCCGCCATGGCAAAGTTGCGAAAACGCTCCTCACCCATCGTCTCCCGGCCCGCATCCAGCGAAAGCTGGTGCCTCAGGACCAGGCTGCTCTCGATCCAGACCTCGTAGCCACCCGCATGGAGAGCACGGAAAATTGCGTGATCCAGGTAGTCGAGCCAGAAGCGCCGATCATATCCGCCTATCGCCTGCAGTGCAGCCACACGCATCAGCGCACCCGAGTTATAGGCACGCACATCGCCGTCCACTACTCCCGGCACCTGGATGGAGACTGCTTGCTCCTGCAGACCGGCGATCACCGGCGATAGTGGCTTCCCGGCCTCGCTCGTCAGTCTCGGCACAATCGCCCCGATCCCGCGGCGCCCATCCAGCTCTCCCGCCTTGGCCTGCATACGAATGAGAAAGTCAGCTGGCAGTTCCGTATCCTGGTCGAGCGTCAGCAGCCATCCGGCGCCCTCGCGGCCAGCCAAGGCCAGCGCATAGTCGTACGCCCAGGCTAGCCCGGCATTCTTCGACACACTGACGATGCGCACCCAGGCTGGCATACTTTGAGGAAAGGCAGGCTCATCGGCAGCTCCCGGGCCATCGGTCGAAGCGCCATTGATACAGATGAGCAGCCGGAATCCTGTATCACTCTGTGACTCGGCCTCTACCTGGCTCATCAGCGACTGCCAGGTCTTCGATTCCAGCAGCGAACACCGGTACAGCACCAGCACGGCCAGGATTCTCACAGCCGGCGCTGGGTCTCCCTCCAGGCTCACTGCCTCTGCATCGGCTCGCCGCGCGCGGACGTCACCACTTTCGTCCGACAAGCGCTGCCTTTACTGCCCACAGCTTCCCATGCAGCCGCGGATCTTCCTGGATGTATTCGTAGATGTACAGCAGCACGCACCAGATCACTCCAAGCACCAGTCCAGCCGCCATCCCGAGAATGATCAGCAGCTTGGTCTTGGGATAGGTCGTGATAAACGGCACCTCTGCAGGATCCAGCAGCTGCACAATCGGAGCCGCCTTGGCTTCGTCGATGCGCGCGGCTTCCAGCTGCCGTGCCAGCAGCTCATAAAGAGTCTGGTGGTATTGCACATCGCGTTCTCTGCGGATGTACTCCAGGCCGACTCCAGGTACCTGCTTGGAAGACAGCCCCAGGTCGTCCCCATCTTTAATCCCGGCACGCCCTTCCATGGCGCGCAGCTCTTGTTGCAGACCAGCCAGTTCAGAACGCGTCCGCACTACCTCCGGCGCCTCATCCGTGGATGAAGCACGGAGCGAAGAAAGCTGCACCTGCTTGCTGGTGATGTTGGCGCGGAGCTGCGCAATCTGGCTGATGATGACCGAAGTCTGGCCCTGCAGCTGGATCACGCCGCTCTTTTCTTCCTGCTGCTGCAATGCGACTTCTGCATTGGCGAGCTTGTTCTTTTCCTCTTCCAGCTGCTGATCGAAAAATACCCGCCGCTGCGCCGCCTGCCCGATCGCCAGGTTGCTGTTCAAGGCAAACAACGCACTGGCATAGTCGTCAGCCAATGCTGCCGAACGCTTCGCATCCTTGTCGCGAACCTTGATCGTGATCAATCCGTCTTTGCCGGAAGTCAGCTTGGTCCGGCTCCCAAGGATCGCGCCGGCAATGTCCACCCGGCCGCACTTGTACACCTCGTTCAGCTTGTAATCCTTGGCTATGCGCTCCCGGACCGTACGGCTGCCCAGCAGACCGATGTACAGGTCGGAAGGACTCTTCATCCCGCCCGCCAGTCCGCCCAGCAGGCCCAGCTGCCCCATCAGCGCAGAACTGGATTGCTGCTCCTGCGGCGGCATGATCACCGCATCTGCCTCGTACAGCTTCGGCTGCGTCAGTGCATAAATCAGCAGCGCAAGACCGCCGGCCAGCATGAAGCCGAGCAGCAGCCACTTGCGCCGTGCAAACACCAGCACAATGTCCAGCAGATCCAGGCCGCGCTCGTGCTCAGCCGCTGGACCTGGATCGCCCGGCAGCTGCGGTATCTCGGGTTGGAGTGTCTGCTGGTACATACCCTTTCGCTATTCCGGCAACATCAGAAGTTACTAAGCACGGCTCCCGTGAAGGCCAGGGACGAGAAAAGCTGGGCGTAATTGGCAAATGCCCGTGCGCCAGAGCCCTTGTAGACCCTCTCCGGTACAACAATCGTATCTCCTGGATTGATGTTTTCGTCAGCAAAGGTGTTTCCCCAGAAGGAAGTCGACGCTTCCTTGCTGATCACGGCACCGTCCGCACGAACGATAAACACGTGTTTGCGATCGGCATCGCGGTTCGGCCCCCCCGCCAGCTTCAAGTAGCTGCTTACCCGCGCCTTCCCGTCAAACAGGAAAGAACTGGGGTCGTAAACGGATCCGACAACATTCACGTTGGATGGTTTGGCAGGCACCACCAGCCGGTCTCCGTCTTCCAGCGTCAGGTCCGGCACATCGCCCGCATCCACCGACTTGGGCTTCAGGTTCAGGACAATACGACCGCTCGCCCGCAGTTGTTTCAGCCGTGTAATCAGTAGCTGCGTCGTCTGTAGTGTGCTCTGTGAACTGGCCGTATCCTGCGGACTCAGCGCTCCTGCAGCCGAAGCCACGGCTGCCCGATCAATTTCCAGCTCCAGCGTCGAAACGTAGTCGTCCAGCCGCGCCTGCTGCGCGATCCGCGTTGAAGCCCGCGTGAATTCCGCGCCGAACAGGTAGGCATTCGGCGTAATTCCGCCGGCCCGGTTCAGCAGCTGCCGCAGAGTTTCGCCCGGCAGCACACTGTAGATGCCAGCATGGCCCACTTCGCCTTCAAGCCTTACCAGCTTGGTCTGCTGATGCAATGGAACCCGGATATCCGCCTGCGAAAAGATCGTGATAATGTCGCCCGGCTCCAGCAGCAGATCCTCCGAGGGATCGTGTGCTAGCACCAGCTTGCCGAGATCGAAAGGAACCAGCTTGGTTGCGTATGTCTTGGGATCCAGCCGCTCAATCACCGCGTAGGAAAAGTCGATATCCGGGGCCGGCAGACGCACGTCATTGATGCGGTCAGCCCCAGCTGTGTTTTCTGTGTAGGTCCGGCCTGCCTGGTCGGCCAGGGTCGTGCCTCCCAGGACATAGGTCCTCACGTTGCAAGTAATGCCGGGCACCGGACTATTGGGCTGGTTCGGCGTACCCCCCGGCGGCGTATTATCCGGGCAGTCCGGCAGGTTCGGGTTTCGTGAAGTCGATTCAGTGCCCGTTCCACTGGTCTGAGCCGCCAGCTGCTGGAATGCATCCTGGCCGTCGCTGTTTCCATACAGCGCACCTGCCGCACTGCCGTAATTCGAATCCTGCGTACCCGGTTGGGTCGAATTAGCGTACGGCTGACTCTGCATACCGCCCGCCTGACCCTGTCCGTTGCCAGCTGCATTCGAACGCTGTGCTGCAGACGAAGCAATCTGCACCCTCTGCGTAGGATCGGGTTCGAAGTCCGGACTGGGCCGGCCCGCATGGTTTCTGCGCTGCCAGTAATTTCTCGTTATCAAGGATGCGCTGTCCGGAATCAGGTCGCTCAGCTTCAGACCCTCATGCCAGCCAAAGCGGCCCGGATCTGCCACGTTGCCTCGGATCGTGACCGTCTGCGCGAATTGCGGCGAAATTGGAGAGATCCGGAGAATATCGCCATCCTGCAACGGCGTATTGATACCCGTCGTCAGGGAGATCTGTACCGTGGTGCGCTGATGCTTCTCATTGATGCGCTCGATCGCAGCATTCGACAGCGAGGCCAGCACAGACAGTCCGCCGGCATCCTTCACCAGCTCGGCAACCGTCGTATCAGACTTGAGTTCAAAAATAGCCGAATCACGCACGCTCCCAAACAGCGCAGCCTGCGGGCCGACGGGAGGGATATAGATCACGTCCCCGGGCAGTAGCGGGACGTCCTTCGACTTGTCCCCGTAAATCAGCAGGGCATACAGGTCAAGATCCGTCACCACCTGGCCTGCACGACGCAACTGCACATGACGGAACGAGCCCTGCGGCGCCGGACCGCCCGTGACAAACAAGGCATTCACCAGTGTCGACAGCGAGCTGACCGTGAACGATCCCGGCTGACGTGCAGCACCCGTCACATAAATACGTATGGAGTGCAATTGACCCATCGTGACCGAAACATTGAAGTTCCGGTAGATCCGTGCGACCCGCGTATGCACCTGTTCCTGCACCTTCGAAAAGGGCAGCCCGGCCACCTGGATCGTGCCGACCTGGGGCAGGTACACAGCACCACTCCGATCAACCGTGACCGCAGCCGTGAGACTGACCTGGCCCCAGATCTTGATCAGCAGTTCATCGCCGGCGCCAATCAGGTAGTCCGGAGTGACCGGCACCTGCTCCACCGGCGCAAATGTTGAAGGTGAGCCCCAGAACAGATCCGAACCAAAAATCGGCAGCATCCGGCCGGTCGACGAAGACACCATCTTCTGAAACTCAGTAACCTGTGCCAGGCGAAGCGCACGGTCCGGGTTGAACCGGTACTGCTGCCACCAGTCGTTGATCCCGGGCTTGGTCTGGTTATCCGTGTAATACGGGCTGGGCGGGAAGCCGGTCGACGGATTGAAGCCCTCGCCTGCCGAGCCGGTCGAGTTCTGCAGTGAGCCAGGATTGATCTGTGATCCTCCCTGCTGCGAACCCATACTCGATCCATTCGGCGTCGTCCCCATCCCGGTGATCGAGTTGGTCAGCGAGCCATTACACGTAGGGTCATTGGGACTGCAGTTCAGCGGAGTCGTAGTCTGCTGCGCCTGCACGCGGCAGGTGAGCATAGGAAAGAAGGTCATCAGGACGGCTACAGCGGCGGCAGCTTTACAGCAAAATCGTTTGCTCATACCCATGTACGGCGCGGAAAACTTCCGCCGTAAACAGCGTTTCAGCTGCTCACGAAAGGCCGCTGCCGGCCTTGACCATCGTCTGCTCCTTAAACAACTGTTAGTCCCTACTCTAATTCAATCATCCGAGCCCGGCAGGGGCCGGAAGCCGCCCGTACCAGCGTCGCCCGTCCGCTTTCTAGTCTATGGGGCTGCCCGTCGCAAGGCAATGACACAGCATTCCATCCGGAAACCAACGTCTTGGGCCTCGCAGCAATCACTCCTGCTTGCTTCCGGAAACCGTTTATTGCTCGACCGTCAGCGTCATACTGGTGGTCTCACTAATGCCGGGCGCTGTCGCCGTCACCGTCAGCGCGAAAACGGAGGACGCCGCCCCGCCGCCGGTCCCTGTCCCGCCGCCGCCACCTGCCTTCGAACCACCACTCGCATTTGCACTGCAGCCTGAGAGTCCCCCGGCCAGCCCGCTTAGTCCAAGCACCATCAGCAGCACAAGCCACTGAAAACTTCTGCGGCGCCCCCAGCACAGCCACGGCGCCAGCAGTGCCAGTACCAGCCAGCCAGCCCGTTGTCGCGGGTCGGGCCGCAGCTCGCTCACCGCCAGCGCCGGCGTGATCACCACGAGGGTCGCGGAAGCCGTGGTCCCGCTAACCAGCTGCACGCTCGGCGGATTGATCGCACAGGTCGAGCCAGCCGGAAGCGCCGGCACACTACTGCACGCGAGCCCGATCGTCCCGGCAGATGCCCCGCTGCCCACAATCACCAGGCCGAAGCTGGCCGGGGAGCCCGTCACAACCGTCTGCGTGTTTGCGCCGGTCACCGCTATGGTGAAATCCAGGCCCGTCCCGCTCAACGCCGACACCAGCCCGGAACCAAGCTCATTCGCATACACGCTCAGCGAGCCCAGGCGCTGGCCCGTAGCATTCGGCGTGAAGGTTACCGGCACAACACACTGTCCTCCCGCCGCCAGCACCGTGCCACACGTCCCTGCCGTGTAGCCAAAGTTCCCGCCGGCCGCAAACGTGAGTCCCGTCAATGAGACACCGCCATTATTCGTAAGCGTCACCGGCTGGGAGGCCGATGTACTGCCTTGCCCCTGTGAACCGAAATCCAGCGATCGCGGCGACAGCGAAACAATCCCCGCCTGCGCTGCTCCCGCCCCCAGCAGGCTCACTGTCTGCGCCATGCTGCCGATGTGGAGAGAATCGGCAATGACCAGGCTTCCCGCACTCGGTCCGGGTGCCTGTGGCGCAAAAATCACCTTGATGGCGCACGACTGGTGGCCGGGAACATTCGTGGCACAGGCCGAGCCGTCGACTACAAAATCGCCAGACGATGAGGTTGCCGTGATCAACGTCAACGCAGCATCCCCGCTATTGGTAATCGTCACTGTCTGTGTGGCGCTGGCAGAGCCGACCGCCTGCACCGCGAAACTCAGCGACGTGACACTTAATGTATCCGTAGCCAGTGCATTGCCGGAACCGCCGCCACCGGTCTGCCCTCCGGCGCTCGCCAGCAGCATCTCGTATGCGCCGCGCCCGTAAGTCCCGGCAACCAGCAACGTACCACTCAGCCTGCCGCTGGTCGTCACCGTTGTGACCGGTGCATCCGGCAGGCCGATCCCGTAGGGACTCCAGCACTGCTCGCCCCCGGTACTGCAGCCAGTCACATTCGTCGTCATGTATACGCCCGCATCCGTGGCAAGATACACCACGCTGGCATTCAGCGGATCGACCAGCAATCCATTCACAGGTGTAAAGGGCAGGTTCGCCGTAATGTTGGTCCAGCTTTGTCCCTGGTCTGCAGAGCGATACACCAGCGGTTCACTGATGCCATTTCCGCTGAAGCCCTGGATCGTCGCATACACGGTGCGGCCGCTGCTGTCGTGCGGATCAGCAACCACCGCCGACACACCAAAGCCGCCCGGATTAAACTGCCGACGATTATTCAGATCGTTCAGCACCGGCGACGCAAACAAGTCCGCCCACACGGCCGCTCCACTCTGTGCTGCATCCACGCTCGCCGTAAACACATGGCCGGCGACAATGCCGCCTCCCGAGAAGCTTCCCTGCATTCCCGCATAGAGAATCTCCTGAGTCGTGCCGGCTCCGTACTGCAGCGTGGACAGCGTGCCACTCGCTCCAATCGACTTCACCTGCGCATTGCCAGTGCACCGCGAGGCACTGTTTCTATCCAGCATGCCGCTGATCGCATCCGCACCCGTCCAGTTCACGACGTGGCCGGCAACCCCATCCGCAATACTGCCTCGCCAGATGCGGCAGGTCCCGACGATCATGCTGGAGGAATTCTGCGGGTCCAGCATCCATACCGCCGGCTCACCCAGGTTCCCACCGTCGCCTGCCGTCTGCGCGTCGCCGATGAGCGGCAGCGCGGCAAACGCAGCCGGAAGACAACTGCCGCCAGTCCCGCAGAAGCTTATCGACACGCCCGGCCCCGAGGTCGCAAACCAGTTCGCGGGCGTCACCGGATCGATCGCCGTGTAGGCCCCGTTTCCGTCAAGAGCCTGCTGCCACAGGCTTCCCGCCGTCGCTGTCCCGGCGCTGCCATCCACTCCCTGTCCCGCCAGCAGTACTGCATCACTCTGCGGAGAAGGCGCCACGCTGCTGAGCTCGGCCAGCGAACCCAGTGTCGCATTCAGATTATGGAAATGAGAGGCATCATCCCCGGAACAGGCTGGCAATTGCTGATTGACCCCGTCAACTGTCCGCCACAATCCCCCATCATTACCGAAAAACAGCAGCCCGCCCGGCCCGGCAGCCACCGCATGCTGCGAAGGCGCCACTTGTGCGGCACCGCAGCCCATGGCATTCGTCGTGTTGCGCCAGGGCACGTTCGTCGCCAGCAGTGAGCGCTTCCAGATATCTTCCGTGCCGGCGAAGAGCAGCGTGTCGCCGCTCGATGGAACAGCCGCCAGCCACAGGTTGTAGTCTCCCTGCGCGATCGTTCCGTCTGCCTTGTCGAGGAGGCCATCAGCAATCCGCGTAGCAAAGCGTGTGGTCGTCCCGGTAGTGCAGTGGCCCGCACTGGCTCCGCACGTATCCTGCCAGATGCCCTGGTCAGC
This sequence comes from uncultured Acetobacteraceae bacterium, assembly GCA_964658265.1. Lineage (GTDB taxonomy): Bacteria > Acidobacteriota > Terriglobia > Terriglobales > Acidobacteriaceae. The sequence continues at coordinate 48,459 of CAZZYN010000012.1, forward strand.
CAGGTTGATGTCGACCGTCAGCGCGAAGGTGTCGCCCGTAACCGGCTGCACTGCCAGGGCTCCGCGAAAGATCGGACAACTCACCGCACCGGGCGAGCGGGCGGGGCAGAACAGCGTTGTGAGACCGCTTCCGGGCTGGTTCGCCAGGCGCGTCCACGTCACCCCGTCCGGCGAACTGTAATAACCATGGAAGCGAACAGCCGCGTAAAACTGCTGTCGCACCGCGTTCCATACAATCGCGGTTACAGCATTTCCATGCGGCCCACCTGTGTTCCTCAGCGGCGACTGGAAATCCAGCCCCGGGCCGTCCGTCAAAATTGACATCTGCCAGGTCGCACCAGCGTCCGAAGAGTAGTACAAGCCATCCGTGCTGTTGGCCTGCTCCGCATTGACCACGGTTGCGTCATAGGCCTGCGTAACCGCGGCCACCACCAGGTTCGGATTCGCAGTACTCCAGGCAAATCCGGAGAAGCCCTCCCCATAAAACGATACCGGTGACGCAGGCGGCGGATCACTCGACTGCGAAACCGTCGTCCACGTCGCCCCGTTATTCGTGGAACGCAGAATGCCACTGCCGTAGTAGGAGTCGAGCGCGTCGTTCGGATCGCCGGTGCCCGCGAGGATCACACCCGTTCCGCCCGGCTGCACGCTCACTGCGCCTATACTCTGCGAGCCTATCCCCAGGATCGATGGAGAAGCATTGTCAGTAATCTGCGAAAACGTCACTGGCCCGCCCGCCGCGTTGACTGACTTCCAGACACCACCACCGGTCGTGCCGATGTAAGCAGTGTTCCCTGCAGCATCCGCCGGGTCGAGAGCGATACTTGAAATTCGCCCGGTGATGGCACCGTAGGGAGAAGTCAGGGTCTGGATCGGTCCGATTGCATGCCAGTTCGTCGAAATATCCGCTGGCAGTGCATTGCCGCCCAAGCCGCGCAACGACAGCCGAGCCACTGCTGACTGGCGGCCGCGAAGCTGCATTTCCATCGTGTGCTTCCGGCTCCGCGCCTCTCCCAGTGCGTGCGCAGACACCTCCGGCCGTATGCCCGATGCCGTTGCTGGCTCACCCTGCACGGCCAGGCCCCGATGCGCGAGAAAACGACGAGCCGCCTCTCTTCGCTCCACTGCACCAGCAAAGACCTGCGCTTCGACCATGCGCGTCATCGAGAGAAACAGCAACAGTACAAAACAACAGGGCTTGCGCCGAAGGTACTTCAAGGCCTGACTCCCTGTGCCGTCTCCGCAGCACATGTAGAACACTCTGCAACGTGCCGCGAACGCAGCCATGCCTCACCACGCATGGCTTGCCCGCAACAAAGGCGATCGCCGCCTGTAAAACTGCTGTATGTAACAGGATGAGTTGCGCTCAGTATGGCCCGGTACCGCGGCTGCACCGGCATCTTTTTACCGGGAGGCGATTACCGCGGGTCACCCATGCGGCCATGGGAACGTCAACAGTTACGATCTTGCAGCTAGGCAGCTTCCGGTTACGCAGCCGTATTGGCGAAAGCTTCTCTGTACCACGCCACCGTGCGAGCCAGACCTTCTTCAAATCCGATCAGCGGTTCGTAGCCGAAGGCCTTCCGCGCCGCCGAGACATCGGCCTGCGAATCCAGCACGTCGCCAGTGCGAGCTGGTCCAAACAGTACCGGCTGCCGGAAGTCGAGTAGTCCCGCAATCACGGCAAATGTCTCTTTCAGAGTGTGGCGCCCACCACAGGCCACATTGAAGACCCGGCCGGCGACATCTTCCGCCGGAGCAGCCGCAGCCAGCAGGTTGGCAGAGACAGCATTGGCGATGTAAGTAAAATCGCGGCCCTGGTCACCCGTACCGAAGATGGTCGGCTGCTCACCCCGCATCATCTGCAGAATGAACTTCGCCATCACGCCGCTATAGGGCGACTGCGGATCCTGGCGCGGGCCGAAGATATTGAAATATCGCAGGCACACCGTCTCGATGCCGTACACCTGCCAGTAACTCTTCATGTAATACTCGCCCGTCAACTTCTGCACCGCATATGGAGAAATCGGCATCGGCACCATCGTCTCTCGCCGCGGCATCTGGGGCTGGTTGCCGTAAGCCGAAGAAGACGCCGCATACACGATCCGCTGCACCCCCGCCGCCCGGGCAGCGTTGAGCAGGTTGAACGTGCCGTTCACATTGCACTCGTGGCTCGCTACTGGATCCTTCACCGAACGCGGCACCGACGGCAGCGCTCCCTGGTGAAGGATCGTGTCAACGCCCTGGCATGCCTCAAGCATGGCTGCAGCATCCCGCAGATCCACCTCGCGAAAGTCCACGCGCTCGCGAAACGACGCGAGATTCTCCCGCTTTCCAGTCAGAAAGTTATCGACGCCGCGGACCTGGTCGCCCCGCTCCACCAGTGCCTCCGCCAGCGAAGAACCGATAAAGCCTGCCACCCCCGTCACCAGATATAAAGCCATCTCTGCGTCCGCTCCTCTTCCCGACCATTCTCAGGCTAACAAAGGCCGCCGAGGTCAGTGCCGCGCAGCGGGCTGCCTCTGTGGCTGCGCCGGCTTCCGGCCAAAGTCCAGTCCGAATTGCGGCACACCATTGGTGCCAGTCACTTTCACCGGAATCTCTACACCAGCGCCATTCTTCGCAAAGTATTTGTCGACCGGCTGCAACAGCAGGCTCTTCCACCACGAAGCCACCATCTGCGACAACTTTGCCTCGGTCCTCACCTTGCCGAAGAAATCGAACGTCCGGCCGTCCAGCGAATACACTCCCTGCATCTCGATCGTGGCGCCAGGCACGCCATAGTGCAGGCCGCTGAAGTCCATCGTGGCATTGTTCATCTTCAGCTCGCCGGTCATCTGGCCGGCCACCTGCGGCGCATCCGGCGTCGCTGCCTCCGGTCGTCCACTGGCACGTTCACTCAGCATGTTCACCTTCTGCTGCACAGCCGGTCGTACAAAGTGGATCTGTTGCAGCCTGAACTGTGCCTGCAGCTTCATCTTGCGGCTCACACTTACCTTGCCGGGCGGAATGCTCAGCCGTGCATGTGTCTGCACTACGCCGGTCATCACCACCGGCTCTGTCTTCACTGCCAGCGCCAGGAAGTCCTGGATCCGGCCAGCCGGCACATCCACCACCAGGTCAACAATGTGACCCTTTCCCTTCACATTTACGATCTTGCCCACACACTGGAATGCTGAAGCACCCAGCACAGCATGTACGGGCTGCAGATACGTATCGCCAGTCAGCCCATCCACGATTACCGTGAAATCCGAACGCAGGGGCACCGGGTGATTCGCTGTATCCAGCGAGAAATTCGGCACCTCTGCCTTACCCTGAGCCTCGATGCGGTTCAGCCGGCCCCGAAAGCTTCCGCTCGACGTCAACCTGCCGCCAATGCCGCGAATGGTGTTCAGCTCCACATCATCGAAGGTGTATCTGCCATCCACCGCTGCATCGCCCGGGCTTTCCACATCCCACGGGCCGAAGGAGCCCGTTGTATGAATCTGGCCCTTCGGAATGGCGTTGATCAGCGTCGCATCGAACGTCAGCGGCAGGCCCGGACCCACGTCGTGCAGCACAATATGCTGCAGCACAAACCGTTTAGGCTCCTTGTTCGGTCTGTTGGTGTCGAGTACCAGCTGCGATTCGTCACAGATAAACTCGTTCACCACGATCTTCATGCGGGCCGGCCAACGCGTCTTCCGTACAGGCGCCGTATGCGGCTGCGTTTGCGCCACGCGTACCTCACGCGGCGGAATCTTCACCACCAGTCCCTGCACATGCACCTGCTCCACATGCATCGGGGTAATCAACAAACCCATCAGGCCTGCGTGAAACTCAAAGGTCTGCACCCGGACCAGCGGGTTCTTTGCCCCCGCCGCCACCACATCAGCCGGCGGAAAGATCCGCAGCCCCTGGCCAGACACTTCCAGCCCATGCGTCAACCCCCGCAGGATTGAGACATCCAGAGTATCCAGCTCCACCCTCCCGCCGAAGCGCTGACCGAGTGTCTGGATCACCCGGGCTTTCAGGATCGGCTTTGCCCGATGCAGCGCCACATCCGCAGCCGCCAGCAGTGCCAGCATCGCCAGCAGCAGGCTTCCGGCAACCCATGGCCACACGCTGTGACGACGGCCTGGCTCGCGGGCCAGCATCCCTTCCGCCGCCATCAGTCACTCACCTGGATGCGCTTCATGTTCCCTGCCGTCATGCCTCCTGACGAATACCACAACGGCATGCGAACCGTCCGGCGGCGGACAATCTTCCTCCCGCGGCAGGCGGGCCCGCAACTGTCTGCAGGATTGGGGTAAAATCCGGCATCGGAGAAAACGTAATCTATGCAGCGACGCCACTTCCTGTCTGCCACTCTCGCTAATTCAGCAGCCGCCACAGCCGCCGCCATCCTGCCGTCTACGTTCCTTCCGTCCGCCCTGGCGCAGACCACGCCCAAGCCAAACGACGGCAAGCCTCGCGAATACTACCTGGTCCGCCAATATCACATGCAGACCGGTCCGCAGACCAAGCTGGCCGAGCACTACTTCAGCGACGCCCTCATCCCCGCGCTTACCCGCCTCGGCCTCGGCCCGGTCGGCGCCTTCCGTCTCGACTTCGGTCCGGAAACTCCGACCTTCTACCTCATCATTCCGGGTTCATCGGCAGAGCTGCTCGCTACCCTGGATCTGCACCTGGCCATGGACGAAGCCTTCGTCACCGCGGCCCAGCCCTTCTGGGCCGCACCTGCCACCGCACCGGCGTTCGTCCGGGTCGACAGCTCGCTGCTCTCCGCCTTCGAAGGCTGGCCCAAACTGACGCCCTCTCCAGCCTCGGCCAGCAAGGGCAAACGAACCTTTCAGCTGCGCACGTATGAGAGTCCAAGCTTCGCCGCGCACGTCCGCAAAGTAGAGATGTTCAACAATGGCGAGTTCGCCATCTTCACCGCCGCCGGCTTTCATTCCATCTTCTACGGCGACACGCTCATCGGTCCCCGCATGCCCAGCCTCACCTACATGCTGAGCGCAACAGACGCCACCGAACTGAACGCCAACTGGGACAAGTTCCGCGACGATCCAAACTGGAAAAAGCTGTCAACCTCCCAGCGCTATAGCTACGAAGACATCGTCAGCAACATCACCAACCTGATCCTGCAGCCGCTTTCCTGCTCGCAAATCTAGGGGTACGGTCCAATCAGCAAACCGGGCGCCCATCCTCGCGGAGCTAGGGTGGGCACGGTGAAACCATCCGTTTTCTTAGGTGCCGCTAGCTCGATCCCAAAGGAGCAAACCTTGTCATCGCGACCGTAGCGCAGCGAAGTGGAGAGACTTGATCTTCCTTCGCTTACCCTTGATCGCATCCCAAGTGTCGGCTCACCGCTCCCATTTCGGAGCAACCATCTGGATCGTCCACATCGGACCACCCTCATAAAACGGTAGCTCCGCCCGCACGAATGCCGGCGCAATCCCACCCAGCACCCACACTCGGCTGTCCTTCGGCTGCTTGCCCACTAGCGGCGCCACTACACCCGCTACGCCGCCCAGCTCCACGTGGTAAACAAAGCATCCAGCCTTGTAGCGAACTCCGCCCACCACGAAGTGCCCGTCTTCACCTGCGCTGATCGCCAGGTGCACCAGCCGCGGCTTCGGCGTCGAAGCCAGGTAAGCCACCTTGATCGCCGTGCCCGCATGGATGTTCTTTGCCAGCACCAGCGGCAGCCCGTTCGCCAGATCCTCAGGCATCTCCGGACTCGTCGTCTCTTCCTCAGCCTTCCCATCTTTGTCTGCGATCGTCTTCACATGCCCGGATGCCGTGTCGATATCCACGTCGAGCGCATGCGGAAACGATGGCCCCTTCTGCACGTGGTGATCGCGCAGCAGGTGGAACGTTCCGCGCTGTGTAAAGACTGAGCTCTCGTCATCCAGTGAGCCATCGCGGAAATGAAAGACCAGCTCCGACCGCACCACATCGCCCTTCACGGTCTGGATCAGCGCACCATTCGCAATACGCTTGCCATCACTGTCCAGCAGCTCGAGAAAACCGCGCAGCGTGCCTTCCTGGTGCAGCACTGCAACCGACTCCGCCCGCAGCAGCAGACCGCCTCCAGAACACAACAAAACAATCATTCCCGCCAGCAAACGTCGCAGCGAAAGCTTCACCTCGGCAGCGTGGATGCTCATGAGTGAAACAGCTCTGTCTTCGCCGAACCGCTTTTAATCTGCCGGATGTATTTCTTTGAATCAAACTTGCGTCCAGTCGACGCGCCCGACATATACCGGATCTTTCCGAAGATCGGCCGCTCGCCCCACGCCCGGTCGAACTTGCCGACAATCGTCCATGCCGCGCCCGCATACCCATTCGGATCGCGGCCGTCGAGAAAGTAGCGGTCGTTCATATAGACCGTCCATTCGAACGCCTTCTGCGGTGTCGGCGACCACTCCAGGATCTTCTTCGCCCAGTACATCCGCATGTAGTTATGCATCCAGCCGTACTGCGTCATCTGCAGCTGCGCCGCATTCCACATCTCGTCGTACGTCTCGCCGCGCTCCATCTGCTCAAGCGTATAGGTCGGATCGCGCTTATCGCGCGCATGCTCGCGCAACGTCGTCTGCGCCCAGCCCTCTCCGCATTCGTACTGGTCGTAATTCGGCGTGTACTTTACAAAATTGATGGATAACTCCCGCCACCCGATCAGCTCATTGATGTAAGAATCTGCAGCCGAGCGTGGCACGCTTCCTGCATCGGCAGCCTTCTTGACCGCAAGGCAGATCGTCAGCGGTGAAATATGCCCGTAGTGCAGATATGGCGACATCTGGCTGGTGCCATTGGTCTCGGGATGATTGCGCTGAACTTCGTAATGCGCCAGCTTGTGTTGCACAAACTCGTGCAGCAGCTTCAGTCCGGCCTTGGTCCCTCCGGTAAAACTATCCACCGGCCCAACCGAGCGATCGAGGCTCTTCCATCCCTTCGTAATGTCCTCACGCACGTCATAGGATTCCAGTCCCTTCGGCGTCTTCCAGGCATGCTGCGGCTTCACTTTTTCCGGCGGCACTAGATAAGTCGGAATCGCCTTCTGGAAGTGTGGCCTGAAGATGCGCAACGCATACATCTTCTTGCCATACAGGTTCGATGGGATCAGCACATCCGCATCGACCGTCCAGTACGGCACGCGGACGCGACCGGCCAGCACCTGCCGCCACCGCTCCGGCTCGCGGCAAGGATTTTCATCACCGATCACCATCGCGGCTTGTACTTCTTCGAGGAATTTCTCGAGTGCATTATGCGGAGGCCGCCGAACCACAAAGCCAACGCCGCGCTCTGCCAGTGCCTCTTCGATATCGACCAGACCCTGGTTCAGAAAAACATAGTGGCGAAGATTGGCGTGCGGAAAGTTCGAGATCGCCGAGAAGAATGCGACTACCGGCAGGCCAAGCTCGTTGCCCACGTGGATAGCAGTATCAAGTGCCGGATTGTCGAGGCCGCGCTGGGCTCTCTGCATCCAGTACACTACGCACTTGCCATCAGGCAGCGGCGCACCGGGACGACGAACCAACACGCGCGGATCGTCAGCGAGCGCCTTGAGACCCTCGGAAAGGCCTTCGTGAGTGGATATGTTTTTAGAGGAAACTGCAGCCGCTGGCGAGGAGCCCGCGGCCTTCTTTGTCTTCACAGGCATACCGCCATGTTAAGCGGATTTGCAGCCTCGAGAGAATTGCACTTCGATCAGCCTGAAACGCGACGAGACGCGTTTACCAGAGTCCCCATGCGCGGCTGGTGTAATCGCTCAGGGTCATCACAATCAGGACCAGGAAGGTGAAGAAGCCGGCAGCAACCGTCAGCTTCATCAGCTTTGAACTCCACCAGATGTGCATAAAGAACAGGATCACCATCATCGCTTCGGCGATAGCAATCAGCACGGCAAATACGCCATGGAAAAAGCCGACCGGCAGGAACGCCAAGCCCGTGTTCAACAGCGTCAGGCCGATAAGCGCGAATAGCACCAGCACGTACGTGCCGACCTTCACTTCGTATTTAGGATGGAGCGTCGGTTGAGACATTTCTTCTTATCCTGAGATCGTGAACCTAGTGGATCGGGTGGCGATTGACAAGGTAAAGCAGTGGAAACAGGAAGATCCACACCACGTCAACAAAATGCCAGTAGAGACTGGCGTAATCGATCGGTGCCGTATGCCCTGCTGTGTACGCTCCGGCTTTCGCCTTGAAGTACATCACTGCCAGGATGCCGATACCGATGATCATGTGCAGCGCGTGCATCCCGGTCATCGCGAAATACAGCGAGAAGAACAGTTGCGAGTGCTGCGCCATATCGGGAGCCATCGGCGGCGCACCCGTATTGTGGCCGGTAACGAAGTCTTCAATACTGAAGCTCGCACCCGGCACGTGATGCTCATCGAACTTGGCCTTGTACTCCGTCGCCTTCAACCCCAGGAAGACGATGCCCAGCACGATGGTGATCAGGATCGAATTCGCCAGCGCCTTCACGTGCTGCTTCTCGGCATAATGCACAGCCAGCGTCATGGTGAAGCTTGAAGTCAGCAGGATGATCGTATTGACCGTGCCGATCCTCCAGTCCAGCGTGTTGCTGGCCGCCGCGAACGCCGGATAATACCAGGTCCGGTAAACCAGGTACGCCATGAACATGCCGCCGAAGAACATCAGTTCCTGCATGAGGAACAGCCACATGCCGAAACTCGATGCCGCCTTCTGCTGCTCTACCGTCTCAAAGTGGTGGAGCAGGTATGCCGGATGTTCATGGTGCGCGTGCTCAATCTGAGCCTCGATCCGGTTATCGACACTGATCGCTTGACTATCCAACGGTCGTCACCTCTGGAACATGCTTATGTTCGAGCCAGTCGTAATCATAAGCTTCGTGATCCATCACCGGAATCTCGGTGAAGTTTTCCTTGAGTGGCGGTGACTGAATCTGCCACTCCAGACCTGTCGCCTGCCACGGGTTGCTACCCGCAATCGCACCATACTTGATTGACCACGTCAGGTAGATCATCGGCAGCAGGTAGCCGACACCCAGCACAGTTGCGCCGGCCGTCGACAGAACATTCAGTACCTGGAACTCAGGCGGATAGGCATGGTACCGGCGCGGCATCCCGAGATAGCCGAGCAGGAACTGCGGGAAGAACGTCAGGATAAATCCGATGAACGTCGTGACCGCCGCCAGCTTCGAAACCTGTTCCGGATACATCCTGCCCGTAATCTTGGGCCACCAGAAATGGATGCCGGCGAGATACGCCATAAGCATGCCGCCAACCATCACGAAGTGGAAGTGCGCCACGATGAAGTACGTCTCGGTCAGATGGACGTCGAGTCCAAGCGAGCCGAGGAACACACCCGTCAGACCGCCGATCGTAAACAGCCCGATAAAGCCGAACGAATACAGCATCGGCGTCTCGAACGTGATCGAACCCTTGTAAAGCGTCGCAGCCCAGTTGAAGATCTTGATCGCTGACGGCACCGCAACCAGCATGGTCAGTAGCGAAAAGACGAGTGCCGAATAGGAAGAGACACCCATGATGAACATGTGGTGCTCCCATACAAAGAATCCGAATACCGCGATAGCAACAGACGAGAACGCAACAGCCGTATAGCCGAAGATCCGCTTGCGCGAGAACGTGCTGATCGTCTCCGAGATCACGCCCATGCCTGGCAAAATCATGATGTACACAGCCGGGTGCGAATAGAACCAGAAGAGATGCTGAAACAGCAGCGGGTCGCCGCCCTTGCTCGGATCAAACACACCGATGCCAACCGTCCGCTCAAGCGCAACCAGCACGATCGTGATTGCAAGCACCGGCGTACCAAGCACCATCAGGATCGACGCAGCATAGTTAGCCCAGAGGAACAGCGGCATGCGGAACCAGGTCATACCCGGGCAGCGCATACGGTGGATCGTCACAATGAAGTTCAAGCCGGTAAAGATCGAGCTGAAGCCGGCAATAAAGATGCCGACCGCGGCCGTGATCACATGCGTATTCACATAGTGCGTGCTCAACGGCGTCGTGAAGGTCCAGCCCGTATCCACACCACCCAGCACCAGGGCCGCCAGCGTGAAAATACCGCCGCCCATGTACATGTACCAGCTCAGCAGGTTGATCTTCGGGAACGCCAGGTCTCGTGCTCCCAGCATGAGTGGCAACAAAAAGTTGCCCAGCACTGCTGGAACCGATGGCACCAGGAACAGGAAGATCATCACGATGCCGTGCATGGTGAAGAGCTTGTTGTAGGTATCGGACGCGACCAGGTCCGGCATCGGCGTCAACAGTTCCAGCCGGATCAGACCCGCGAACGCTCCGCCGATAAAGAAGAAGAACGTAATCGAGATCAGGTACAGCAGACCGATCCGCTTGTGGTCCTGCGTCAGGAGCCAGCTCTTCAGCCCATACTCCCCTGTAAGGTAACTACGCTTCGGCAGAGAGGCGGTCGCCTGGTCTGGTAGGTTGATAATCGAAGTTGCGCTGCTCATTGTGGCGATACCCCCGTGCCTCGAGAGGTGGATGTGTCTGGTGAAGCAGGCCCGTTCGAGGGCTGCCCCGTCAACTGCTCTGAACGATAATCAGGTGCAGCCGTGGTCGCGCCAGTGTGATCCGGCGAGAAAGTGGATGTGTGTAACGTCTGCTGAATCCGGTCACCCGTCTTCAGCGTCTTGATGTACTCCACCAGGTCAATCAGGCCTTCTTCACTCACCTGTCCCTGGTACGTCGGCATGATCGGCACATAGCCCTGTACTGCATGCGAAGACGGATTCAGAATGCAGCCGCGCAGGAAGGCATCGTCCACCGTGACCGACGTTCCATTCGACAGCAGCTCCTTGCCGCCATACAACCCGTAAAGGTTCGGCCCGCGATTACCCCCGCCCGCCGAGTGGCAGGAATTGCAGCCGAGCGAGGCAAACAAGCGCTCCCCATTCTGCGCGAGAGACATGCCGCTGGTGCTGCCGTTGGTCCATGCTTCATAGTCATCCGGCTCCATCACCACGATGTCGCCGATCATTGCCGAATGCAGTGTGCCGCAGTACTGACTGCAGAACAGGTGATAGGTTCCCGTTTTCGTAGCCTGGAACCACACCGTCGTATAGCGTCCGGGAATCACTTCACGCTTCACGCGGAATGCCGGCATGGAGAAGCTATGGAACACATCCTGCGAAATCATGGTCAGCTGCACCGGCTTGTTCACCGGCACATGCAAAGCATTGATCTCGTGCTGGCCGCCCGGATGCTCAGCCTTCCACATCCACTGCTTGCCGATGATGTAGACCGGCATCGCATTTGGTGGAGGCGTAAAGATCCGGAAGTAGAGCAGCGCGCCCCACACAAACGAGATCATGAACAGACCCAGCGGAATAATCGTCCAGGTCGCTTCCAGTAGCGTCGACCCTTCAATGTGCGTTGCCACCGGATTCCGCGCCCGCCGGTAGCGTACGGAGAATACCGTGACCATGGCAGCAACCAGCAGCAGCCCGAAGATCGACATGATCATCAGGTAGGCGTACAAGCCGTCTGTGTACGGCGCTACCGTCGATGCTTCCTTCGGGAAGACAGCGAAGTAGTTCAGCCATTTCACTAAAAACTGCCAGAGTACTGGACTTATCAAATGCATCTTTCCCTTATCCCGTGCCCAAATTGCTGATTCCTGCGAACCGCGTAGCCCCGCATACCCCGCTCGTTATCCCTGCACGCCGTCATTCCAGCGGGGTGGTTCCTGACCTTTGCTTCGTTTGCGATCATTTCTGAACATCGCCGCCATGAATCCTCCCAGACCCATCACGGTAAACACCCCGCCCAGCTGCACCACCCTCGCCACTACCAGGCTGTGCGTATTCTGTCGCGGATCATAGTGGTAGCAGTACGTCAGAATCTCGTCCACTGGCGATCCAATCTTGTGATCCGACGCTTCTACCAGGCCCAGCCGGATATCCTTCGGCGAATACTCAACGCCCAGGTAGTACTGCGCCAGCTTGCCCTCCGGTGTCACGATCTCGATCGAACTGGCATGCGCAAACTGCGTCATCTTTCCATCCGGACCCGGCATGCGGACATAACCGAAACCCGCTGCATCACTCAAGGCATCGATCGCTGGCTTCTGCCCGGTCAGGAAGTGCCATCCATCCGCGGTCTCCGGCTTGCCATAAAACTTCAGATACTTGCGCTTCTGCTGTGCCGCGAGCTCCGGCTTCTCCGAAGGATCGATACTCACGACCACGATGTTGAAGTCCTTGCCCGGGGTGAAATTCACCATCTCGAGCGCGCCAGCCAGACCCTTCAGCTCTTCTGAACACAAAATCGGACAGTTGTAATAAACCAATGCGAGAATCGCCGGCTTCTTCCCGAAATAATCTCCCAGCCGGACAGCCTTGCCCGTCTCATCGACGAAATCCGCGTTCAGCGGAAGCTCTTGGTTCAGCTTCTGCGTGATCGTCACTTTGTCCAGCAGCTTTGGCAGGTGGTCAGACACATCCCCCATCTGCTTTTCACCCGGAGAGGAAACCTGCGCCGCAGCCTGAAACGACAGGCCCGCCGACAACGTGAGACCAAGCAGTCCAAGGCCGCATGCCGCGACGCATCGAATCGTCCAGCGCCTCATCGTGCCTTCTACCCGGATTGTCTTTGGTCCCTGCATACTGCTCTCCAGACTGCTGCTGTTCTGCTGTGACTACTGAATACCGCCAGCCTGAATTTTCGTCTCAGGCTTCACAGCGGGCTGTGGCTTGCTGCTGGCCGAGTCGCTGCCCGGCTTACGCTGTCCAATTACATTCTGCTGCGTCTGCTCGTCCTGCTCGTACGTCGTCCGCGCAAAGCCGTTCGTCAGCGGCGCGGAGATCTTCGAAGCATCGTCCATCGTTGAAGCATCGCCCGTGGCTGAAGCTCCCGGCATCACTGGCAGTCCGCGATCCACAATCGTCTGCATCGCCTGCTCGATCGGAATCCTCACCACCCCCTGCTGCTTATCGACCCACGTGTAGTGGTCCAGCAACAGGTCTTCCTTCTGGTGCATGTCTGCCAGGTCCTGGTTGCCGTCATCCATCTGCAGGCGGGGCGTAGGGAAGCGCTGCGTCATCGTCGCCAGCTGCTGCTGCTCCATCACTTCAGTTGAGGCAAGGGTCTTGCCACGCTTGTGAGGTGCGGCTGTCGAAACATTCCACTTGTTCGGCGGTCCATCCTGCTTTACCAGCGCGTTGTTGATCACCTTGCCCATGCCGAAGCAGAAGACAAAGAAGACCAGCACAAAGGCTCCGAGTGAAACCAGGAAAACCAGGACGCCTCTGACCTTGACGTCGCTCGCTTCGTAGCCAAGTTCCGGACGCGCCTGGGCCGGCGTGATCTTGCCAGCGTCAGGATTGTTGAACGATTGCGGTATCGGCCGTTGATCAGGCATGCGCATGCTCCGGTTCTAGTATCTCTTCCAGGTGCGGGTCGTTGACGGGTACCAGCGCCCGCTTTTTCAGCTCTGTGAAATAAAGCGCCAGCCAGAATGAAATCATTGCGACGGGAATTGAGAAATATTCCAGCTGACCAAATGTCCAGTGAAGATGCCGTGCTGCATCCGGAAAATTCGGCTCAATCAGCCACCACATGTCCCAGCAGCGAGCAAACAGCATCCACTTGCAGACCATTACGAGCCGGTCCTTGTCCCGCTTCAAATCGCGCGACAGCAGCAGCGAGAACGGAATAACCCAGTGGAATACGAAATCCAGGGTCGCGATCTCGCCCCAGCCGCCGCGAATCCGATTCAGGTACCAGGGAATCTCTTCCGGCTGGTTGCCCGACCAGATAATCAGGAACTGCGCGAACGCCAGGTAGATGTTCAACATCACGAACGCAAAGCACAGCTTGCCCAGGTCATGCTGTTCGGTCTTGCGCAGGATCGTCTTGTACGGCTCGGCTGGCGACAGGCGAATGATCGTGATTACCGAAAGCGCGAGTACCGAGTAGCCCTGGCCCACCAGGAAGAGTAGCCCATACATGGTCGAGAACCATGTGATATCCAGCGTCATCACCAGGTCGATCGCAACTACCGTAAGGGTCAGCGCGTAAATCACGACACCGATGCCGCTTACGTTCTCAAACCGCTTTTGCCAGAACGAATAATTGTGTTCCGGATCCGCATCGCGCTGCAGGCTCCACTTGTTCAGCACCCACATGAAGCCGAACCAGATCGCAAAACAAACCAGCACCTGGGTCCAGACACTCGGGATGCTCAGCATCGGCCGCTTCCACATGATGGCGTGCGCCTGCTCGCGGTTAATGATTCCCTGCGCCAATGCCTTCGGCGCATCTGAGATCGCCGCCCACAGGTACAGCTTCTTGAAGAAGAATCCGATTGGCAGAAACATCAGGAAGACCAGTGGCAGTGTGCGCGACATGGCTTCCAGCGGCCGCCGGATCAGCAGACCCCACTTACCGCCCGACAGGTACTGCACCATCAGCAGCGCCATACCGCCGATACACAGCCCGAGGCAGATCATGAAGCCCATCAGGTACGAGCGCAGCAGGTGGTTGATGCCGTCGTGATTCGCGGAAGCCGCCAGCACCGCCAGTACCAGGCCGATGACTGTGAAGATCACCCCGACGGTTGTCGCCCGCTTCTGCCATCCGGTAACGAACAGCGGTGCGCTCAGGTCGGCAGGGAGTGTTTTCGCGTGGGAAGCGTGTGCCATCGTTAGCGCGCCTTCTTCGTGGCTGTCTTCGTGCTGGCAGCCTTGTTCTGGTTACCGCCGGCCATTGCATCCGGACCCATACCAGCGCCGCCCGGTACATTCGAGGTTGCACCCGAGCCAGGCTGGTTCGCTGGCTGTCCAATCCCTGCATCCACCGGGTACACATTTGGCAGGATGCCCTTATTGACTTCAGACTGCGGCAGCGAGTCGCCATTCGGCAGCGCCAGGATCGGCCGGTTCTTCGGCCACGGATTGCCACTCGATGACGAAGGTGCCATGCCCGGATAAGTCTTGCTCGGCTCGGCATAGACCGCCGTACCCGGCATATCCCACGGCTGTGCAAAGCTGGCTGGTACGCCCTGAGCCTGCGCCACGTCCGTCAGGTCTTCTACCTTCGTACCCTGCGGCAAATCGGAAACCTTCGCGTTCTGACTCAGTTGCAAGGCCCGCATATAAGCCGCAATCGCCCAGCGGTCTTCCGTCGTGATCTGGCTGGCGTAGTCCGGCATCGCGCCGAATCCATAAGCAATCACGTAGTAGTAGTGGCTCAGCGGTTCGCCCAGCACACGCGAGTCATGGAAGTTGCCTGCAGGCTTGTAGCCGCGCTGCACAATCATGCCGGCGCCATTGCCGACCCGCGAATGGCACGGCGTGCAATAAATGTTGTACTGCTCCTGGCCGCGCGCCATCATCGCCGCCGTTAGGGGGAAGGGCAGGTAGTCCTGTTCTTTGCCGCCCTGCAGACCAGTGTGGAAATACGACTCCATATTCGTCTGGCTGCGGGCTACCGTGTGCAGTGCCTGCGGACGCGACGAGCGGCCATCCGCAAAGAAATTGGAGCCGCGCTGCGGATAAATCTTCGGCTGGTTATGCATATCCTGCCGGCAGCCGGCGAGGAGAGCAATCAGGGCCACGGCCGAAATCCCGGCCATCCGTGAAATCTTCAAACCATTCATCCCGAGGCGATTAATATTCCACCTCCACAATCGATACTGGCCGCAGCGATTCGAGGTACTCGCGCGAGGTCAGCAGGTCAAACTTCGGATCCCGTGCCTCCAGGCACAGGAAAAACTTGTCCGTCGACGCCGTCCGAAAATTCGGTGCATTGAACAACGGGTGATACGGAGCCGGCAGCCCGCACATCGCCAGCATGCCGAATGCAGCCGACAGTCCGGCAAACAAAATCGTCCACTCATATGCCGGGATCATGAACGCCGGCCAGGAGAAGTACTCACGGCCGCCGATATTCATCGGGTACGCCAGTGTATTGATCCACGTCTCCAGCAGGAACATCGCGGTCAATCCCATCAATCCGCCGATCAGCGTAATCGCCGGCACGTAATTGCGGTGGAACCCGATTGCCTCGGCTGCTTCTTCACACGGGTACGGCGTGAAGCAGTCCAGCCTGCGCCAACCCGAGTTGTAGCTCGCCTGCGCGGCCCGCGTCAGGTCGCCGGCAGTATCAAATTCGGCCAACAGGCCGTACGTACCTTCAGGAATAGACATGATCAGTCACCAGCCCCGTGCAGAGATTCTTCTGCCAGCGGCTTCACCTTTGCTTGTGGCAGCAGCATGCGGACCTCCGACATGGGAATCATCGGAATGAAGCGGACAAAGAGGAAGAACAGGAAAACAAACAATCCCATCGTCCCGATAAACGTGCCGTAGTCCCACCGCGTCGCCTTGTATGTACCCCAGGACGATGGCAAATAATCGCGATAAAGACTCGTCACAACAATGACGAAGCGCTCAAACCACATACCCGTGTTAATCACAATCGACATCAGGAACATCTGCGTCGGATTGACCCGGACCGAGCGGAACCACATCAACTGCGGAATCGCGATATTGCAGGCGATCAGCGCCCAGTAGGACCAGCCCATTGGACCGAACATGCGGTTCCAGAATGCGAAGTATTCCCAGTGGCTGCCCGAAAACCAGCTCATGAACAATTCCATCGCATAGCCGTAAGCCACGATCAGACCAGTCGTCAGCATGACCTTTGCCATGTTGTCCAGATGCCGGGTCGTGATCAGGTCTTCCAGGTGATAGAACTTGCGGATCGGCACCGCCAGCGTGATCACCATGGCGAAGCCCGAGTACACCGCGCCCGCTACGAAATACGGCGGGAAAATCGTTGTATGCCAGCCTGGCAGGGTCGCGACCGCGAAGTCGAAGCTGATGACCGTGTGTACAGACAGCACCAGAGGTGTGGCCAGGCCCGCCAGCAGCAGCGATGCCGTCTCATACCGCATCCAGTGGCGAACCGAACCGCGCCAGCCCACTGCGAACAATCCGTAGATGTATTGCGCAAACTCGCTCTTGGCCCGGTCTCGCATCGTCGCGAGGTCCGGGATCATGCCGATGTACCAGAAGACGATCGAGATCGTCGCATACGTCGACACAGCAAATACGTCCCACAGCAACGGCGAACGGAACTGCGGCCACATCGCCATCGAGTTCGGATACGGGAACAGCCAGTACGCCAGCCATGGCCGACCAACGTGGATCAGCGGGAACAAGCCGGCGCAGACCACAGCGAAGATCGTCATCGCTTCCGCGAAGCGGTTGATCGAGTTACGCCATTGCTGCTTGAACAACAACAGGATCGCCGAGATCAGCGTTCCGGCATGGCCGATACCGATCCACCAGACGAAGTTGAT
>CAZZYN010000013.1:0-50484 GCA_964658265.1 uncultured Acetobacteraceae bacterium
GTGCCCTCTGCTTCTGCAAGGAAGGTCGAGAGCGGGTCGGAGGCTTCGTGGTGCTTTGTGACCTCGCTTCGCAGCAGGGGATAGAGCAACTCGATGGTCAATTCCGGACGCTTGAGAAGCTGGGCATAGGTCTGCTGCGCAACGTTGCCGACCTGGGCAGCCACGTCGGGGAGCAGGGTTTCGAGTGCCTGCTGGTCAACGCGGCGGGTGGAGAGCAGCTTGTCGAGGGCTACGGCGCGCTGCTGCCTCGCTTCGTATTCAGCCCAGGCACGATCATCAATCAGGCCGAGCTGCCGGCCGTATGGCGTGAGGCGGCGGTCGGCGTTGTCGATGCGCAGATGCAGGCGGAACTCGGCGCGGGAGGTGAACATGCGGTAGGGCTCGTTGGTGCCCTTGCTGATGAGGTCATCGATCAGGATGCCGGTGTAGGCCTCGGTGCGATTGAGCGTGAAAGGCGGCTCGCCTTTCACATAGCGGGCAGCATTGATGCCGGCCATCAGGCCCTGGCAGGCTGCTTCCTCGTAGCCGGAGGTGCCATTGATCTGGCCGGCGAGGTAAAGGCCCTCGAAGAGCTTGACGTTCAGAGAGCGGTCGAGTTCGGTTGGATCGATCGCGTCGTATTCGATGGCATAGCCGGGCCGCAGCATCTCGGCGTTTTCGAGGCCCGGAATGGAATGGACCATCTGCAGCTGAATGTCCATGGGAAGAGAAGTGGACATGCCGTTGACATAGACTTCGTGCGTGTTCAGGCCTTCGGGCTCGAGGAAGAACTGGTGCTGCTCTTTATCAGGGAAGCGCACGATTTTGTCTTCGATGGAGGGACAGTAGCGCGGGCCGGTGGCTGTGATTTGTCCCGAATACATGGGTGAACGGGAGACATTTTCGCGAACCAGACGCAGGGTTTCCGGAGTGGTGTGCGCGATGTGGCAGGAGATCTGGCGCATAGGCAGGTCGGTGGTCCGGAAGCTGAATGGCGTCGGATCTTCGTCGCCGGGCTGTTCTTCAAAGCGGGACCAGTCGATGGAGCGGCCATCCAGGCGGGGCGGGGTACCGGTCTTGAGACGGCAGCCGCGGAGGCCGAGCCGCTTGAGTGCTTCGCCTAAGAGGATGCTGGGCGGCTCGCCGCTACGGCCGGCTGAGTACTGCTCTTCTCCACAGTGGATGAGGCCGTTGAGGAATGTGCCGGTGGTGATGATGGTGGCGGATGCGTGAATGGTTCGGCCGTCGCGGAGTTTAAGGCCTCGGACGATCGCGCGGGCTGGAGCTGCAGGATCGATGAGAAGGTCGACTACCTCGGCCTGCTTGATGAAGAGATTGGGCTGGGCTTCGAGGACTTCGCGCATCTTCACGCGGTACTGCTGCTTGTCGCATTGTGCACGGGGAGACCAGACGGCGGGACCGCGCGAAGTATTCAGCAGGCGGAACTGGATGCCGACGGCGTCCGCGACTTCGCCCATGATGCCGCCGAGGGCATCGACTTCGCGGACCAGGTGACCCTTGGCGATGCCGCCGATCGCCGGGTTGCAGGACATCTGCGCGATCAGGTCAAGATTAAAGGTGAACAGGGCGGTGCGCAGTCCCATGCGTGCTGCCGCGACTGCTGCCTCGCAGCCAGCGTGGCCGGCGCCGACGATCGCGACATCGTATTGCTCTGTGAAGGCCATGCAGTCTCGATTCTACCAATCCAGCTGCATGCCGCCGCACGCCGGGCCGCATGGGGTCAAAAGCTGAGCTTCATGCCCAGTTGCAGTTGGCGCTCCCGGTAGAGGGTGTTGCTGTTGGCGTTGGTGACGGTTCCGAACAGCCCGGTCCCATCCTTGCTGGTGTTGTAGGTCAGGGTCGGATTTTCGCCGGCTTTGGAAGGATTGCCGATGTAGTAGCCGGTCGTATTCACCGATGTAGCGTTTTGATGATTCAGCAGGTTGTAGGCCTCGGCCAGGATCTCGACGTGCACGTGTTCGCCCAGCGCTGTGCTTTTAGAAAGCCGTGCGTCGGTGCTGATGGTGCCCGGATAACGGTAGTTGTTGCGGGCCATGCCGGGGATGCGATTGTCACCGCCCGAACCATTGAGGCTGTAGCCAAGACCGCTCTGGGTCTCCAGCCGATTCACTGTATCGAAGTAGCGGAGCGCGGGGATAGATCCGCCGGTGTGCATACTGAACGGCAAACCGGATTGTGCCGAGACAGTAGGTGCTGCGCCGTAGCCGTTCAGCAGGACGCCGAGAAAGCCGTGGGCGTGGATCGGGGAGCGCATCATCAGGTACCCGGTCGCGCGCTGACGAACATCGAAGTTCGATGGGCCGTACTCTGCGGCAAAGTTGGTCGGGTCCATCAGGTCGTTGGCGTCAGCGAAGGTCGTCTCGTTCTGGTTGAAGTCCGAAGCGTGGGCGTAGGTGTAGTTTGCGTTGAGTTCGAAATGGCTGCGCATGTGGTGCTTAAGGGTGACGACGGCGGCTTCGTATTTTGAATTGGTCTCGCTGAAGATGTCGGTGATCTGCTGGTAGTTGGAGTCGAGCCGGCGGGTAAAAAATTTCGTCCTGTAGGCGAGCGGGAGAGGCCCGGCTCCGGATGGATCCTTGACCTGGTAGGTAATGGTACTGACGGCCGCGGGATCGATATTGGTGTCGACGAAGTTTGGGAGCTCCCGGCCGAGGCTGGCGAGTGCACTGATGGTGAGGTCGGTGCGAAAGCCCAGCTGCTGCTGGATGGACAGCTCGGCCTGGTGAACCTGGGGCGCCTGAAACCTGGGATCGAAGAAGACTGCGGCAGGCTTGATCGAGTTTGCGATGGAGGATGCGAAGAAGTAAGGAAACTGCGGCGCTCCCTGGTCTAGCGGCTTGATCCGGTATGTCAGCTGGCCATTGGGCGCGCCGGTATTTACAAGGGCTGAAGAGATAGTCGAGTTGATGATGCGGCCGTAGAAGATACCGTAGCCTGCGCGTACGACCGTGCTGCCGCTGCCGAAGACATTCCACGCCAGACCCAGCCTGGGACCGTAGTTGTTGCGATCTTCGGGGATCTTTGCTGTCTGGGGAATGTCCGGATTGACCAGCGTGCCGCTCGGCTGTGGCAGCTGCTCGAATTCGTAGCGGAGGCCGAGCGAGAGGGTCAGGTTGTGCAGGATCCGCCACTCATCCGAGAGGAAGACTGCGTAATCGTTGGTACTCATGTTGAAGCGCGCCGGCCCGAGTGCCTGCTGGAAATAGCTGTAACAAGGCAGATTGCCGTAGCTGTCGACCCCAATGCCGCAGTGGTTGGGATTGAGCAGGTCCGCGACAAAGCCGGTCATACTGTCGTAGATATACTGACCACCGCCGCCGTAGAGGTTCTGCGTGAGGTCGCTGACATGGTTGAAGTCTGCGCCTGCCTTCAGGACGTGACTGCCGACGACCTCCGTGTACACGTCTTTGACCTGGGTACGGTGTTCATCCGGGAACGCGACGCGATCCAGGGCCGCCGGTTTGCCGATCCTGAGGCCGTAACTGGAACTGAGCAGCGACACCTGCGGTGCCGTGCCGCCGGGATTGCGCGTCAGCGGCTGCTCGAATGCCGTGGGAGGCGTACTGAGTTCGGCCTCGAAGTCGCGACCATACTGCAGCAGGACTTCGTTCATCCGGGTTGGCGTCAGGAAGGTATTCCAGCGCGCGACTGCCCAGTCGCCCTTTACGACACTGTTGCCGAAGCTGGAGACGCCGTACTGGGCGGACGTCTGCGATTGCACGCCGTTGGGTGAATCCGACTGCATGTGGTTGAACTGTATGGCGTAATGATTGCGATCGTCGGGCTGGTAGTCGAGCTTGGGAAAGAAGATCAGCTGCGATGCGGATCGGGGTACCAAACCGGTCTCCGTGGCGAGACCGGTGAGCATCTGGTTGTACTGCTGTCTCGCGATGCTGTTGGAGGCGACGCCGAGCCGGGCGGCAAGGGCGGTGAGCTCGTTGCTGGTGGGTTCGGCATAAAACTTTGCTGCGTTGCCCGGCTGCGAGATGGCCGGATAGTTCCGCTGATGCTGGTCATACGCGAAAAAGCCGAAGAGTTTGCCGTGCACCAGCGGGCCGCCGATGGCCAGACCCCACT
The DNA here is from genome assembly GCA_964658265.1 of uncultured Acetobacteraceae bacterium. Taxonomy (GTDB): domain Bacteria; phylum Acidobacteriota; class Terriglobia; order Terriglobales; family Acidobacteriaceae. The sequence goes on from CAZZYN010000013.1 coordinate 4,078, forward strand.
GCTTGCGCTGATCGCGGGGCGTAAAGGGAATAGAGGTAAAAGCGCCGGGCTGGGCTTGTGTCGTCAGCTGAGTGAAGGGATTCTGTGCTCCCCACTGACTGTCGCGATCGTAGAAGAACGCGGAGCCGTGGAGATGATTGGAGCCGCTGTGAGTTACGGTGTTGACAACGCCGCCGGCAGCCCGGCCATATTGCGCTGAGTAGTTGGAGGCATTCACCTGGAACTCGCGGACCGAGGCTTCGGTTGTGGAGTAGGCCACCCTGGTGCGACCACGCTCTTCCGAAAAGAACGCCTGGTTATTATCGGCTCCATCCATGGTGTTGTTGTTCAGCAGCACACTGATGCCGCGGAAGCTAAGCAGGCCGCGGCCTTCCTGATCCGGCGTGACGGTGGGCGTGAGCAGGGCGAAGTCTGACCAGCGCCGGCCATTGCTGGGCAACCCGTGAACGGCGTTCTGGTCGAGATTGGTAGAGAAGCCGGAGGAGGTCGTATCGATGAGCGGGGCCTCTTCTTTGACGACAACGGTCTGTTGTTGCGAGCCAAGCGTGAGCCGTGGCGAGAGGGTCGTGACCTGCCCGATTTCCACTTGAACAGAGTTGGCGGTGTAGGGCGTGTACGGCGCGACGCGGACTTCAACGCGGTAGCTGCCTGGCGGCAAGCCTAAAAAACGAAAGTTGCCGGCGGCGTCCGTCGAGGTCGACGCCTCGAAGCTGCTGCTGTGACTGCTGGCAACGATCCCGGCATCCCGAATGGCGGCTCCTGACGGGTCCAGAAGCGTGCCGCCGATGGCACCTTCCGTGGTGGATTGGCTATAGCATGCGGGCGCAGCACAGATAAGGATGAGGACTGCGGTCAGGGCAGCGAAGGCGGCATGGATATGGATTGCAGCCAGCCAGGAACAGGTGCGCTGAAGGCGATGTGGAAGAGAAAGAAAGAAGCGCAAACGAAACAGGACCGGCATAACTGCAGCTCTCCAGTAGAACAGTGGTCGCCGGTCTGAGTGCCGGCTTTGGGCTTCCAGGAAAGGTACGGTGTCCTGGAAGAGGCGAAACTTCCCTGCAGGGCGGGGGCGAGCCGGGATAGCGGCAGAAGCCTGCCGCAACGCTGGCTGCGAACGCGCATTCGTGGGAGAAGAAGTGAAGCGAGCATACTGCTTCCGCTAGACTGGTATGTAGAAATGTTCATTGACGAAGCAAAAATCCGTATCAAAGCGGGAAACGGCGGCAACGGCTGCATGGCTTTCCGGCGTGAGAAGTTTGTACCGCGGGGAGGCCCTTCGGGTGGCGACGGCGGGAAGGGCGGCGACATCATCATGGAGTCGACGCAGCGGCACAATACGCTGATCCACTTTCGCTTCAATCCGGAGCATAAGGCGGATCGCGGCCGCCACGGCGAAGGTTCCAATTGCACTGGCAAAGACGGGCTGGACATGATCCTGCAGGTACCGGTTGGGACCTCGCTGTATGACGAGGAGACGGGCGAACTGGTGCATGATTTCGAGCATCCGGATGAGCGGGTGATCGTGGCGCGCGGAGGTCGCGGCGGTCGAGGCAATCAGCATTTTGCTTCGCCTACGCACCAGGCGCCGCGCGAGCATGAATTGGGCCGCGAGGGCGAGGAGCGGGTTTATCGTCTCGAATTGAAACTACTGGCCGATGTCGGGCTGGTGGGTTTTCCCAATGTAGGAAAGTCCACGCTGATCTCGCGAATTTCCGCGGCCAAGCCAAAGATTGCCGATTATCCTTTCACTACGCTCGAACCAAATCTGGGCGTGGTTTCGATCGGCGAAGCGCCGCATGAAGAGAGCTTTGTGGTCGCCGATATTCCCGGCCTGATTGAAGGTGCGCACCTGGGGGCGGGGCTGGGCGTACAGTTTCTGCGACATATAGAACGAACACGGGTGCTGGCGCACCTGGTGGATGTCTCGGACGGGAGCGGGCGTGAGAATCCGGTCGAGGATTTCAAGGTCATCTCGGCTGAACTGGAGAGCTTTGGTCACGGGCTGGATGAGAAGCCGGTGATCGTGGTGGCGACAAAAGCGGATGTGGCGAATCCGGATAAGTTGAAGAAGCTGCAGGCGATGGCCAAGCGGAAGAAGATGCCGCTGTACCTGATTTCCGCAGTGACCGGCGAAGGGATCGAGAAGCTGAAGTATGCGATTGGTGAACGGGTACGGCTGCTTCGCGAAGAGGAACACGCCACGGCAAGTTGAGGCCCGTTGACGCGCAGTCGCCGGGCGACGCGGGTGTGGATGCCCCGCAGCGCTGAAGAACAGGTTCGACTCGGGGCTGATCTTGAAGAGGCAGGGGACCGTGCAGGAGCAGTTGACTGCTATCGGCAGGCGCTGGCGGCTGATCCTGCGAGCTTTGCTGCCTATAACAATCTCGGCAGCTTGTTTTCGAGGCTCGGCGATTTTGAAACGGCGCTGACGTTCCTGCAATCTGCCGTAGCGATCAGACCATCGAACCCGGACATCTATAACAACCTGGGGAACGTTTATTTCCAGCAGGGCCGCGCGCAGCCCGCGATCGATTGCTACCTGAAGGCTATTGCGCTGCGGCCGGAATGCGCGACGTACTACAGCCATTTAGGGAATGCGCTTCGACTGCAGGCCAGGTATGCAGAGGCCGAAGTATGCCTGCTCGAGGCTTTGCGAATCAGGCCGGCCTATCCCGAAGCTGCGGCGAATCTGGCGTTCTGTTTTGTAGAGCAAGGCAGGTTTGCGGAAGCCGAAGCGCTGTATAGATGTGCGATTGAGCAGAAGCCCGACTATGCAATGGCGCATATGTGCCTGGGGCAGCTGCTGCTGCACCGAGGTGACTTTGCAGCCGGTTGGGTGGAGCAGGAGTGGCGCTGGCTGTGGCCGGAGTTCCCTTCCCCCCGGCGAAATTTTGCGCAGCCGCAATGGAAGGGTGAAGAAATCAGGACTGGAACGCTGCTGCTGCATGCCGAGCAGGGGTTCGGCGACACGATCCAGTGCCTTCGTTATGTTGCGCTGGTCCGAGACCGGTTGCCGGGGGTGGCGATCATTCTCGAAGTTCATCCGGAATTGAAGCGTCTCGCAGCTGGCCTGAACGGTGTGGCGTGCCTGCTGGCGAGGGGCGAAGTGTTGCCGGAGTTTGACTGGCACTGTCCGTTGATGAGCCTGCCGCTGGCATTTGCAACGGAGATGGGGACAATCCCGACTGTGATTCCTTATCTGTCGGCTGAGCCCGAGGCCTCAGAGTTCGAGGGATGGACGGATCGGATTGTGACAGGCCGGGCGGGTTTGCGCGTGGGAGTGGTCTGGGCCGGGGAAGCTGGCAATCGCGCAGATGACCGGCGGTCCATGCCGCTGACTGCGCTTGAGGCGCTGTGGAGGGTGCCGGGTATCGACTTTTACTCCCTGCAGCGGGGCGCTGTTGTGGAGACGCCGGCACAGCCATTTGCCGGGAAGCTGGCGCAGGAAGGTGACTTTGCGATGACGGCATCGGCTATGCGCGGACTCGACCTTGTAATTGCTGTCGACACGGCGGTCGCTCACCTTGCGGGCTCGCTCGGGCTGCCGGTCTGGCTGATGCTGCCGGCAAGTGCAGACTGGCGGTGGCTGGTCGATCGGGAGGATAGTCCGTGGTATCCGACGGCGCGACTGTTCCGGCAAAAAACCGCTGGTGACTGGAGGGCGGTGGCCGACCAGATCGCGCTGGAACTTGGCGGACTGGTTGATCCGTTGTTCAGGCAGTGGCCAGTTGCTGCGTCCTGACGGCGGTTGCTGGCGCCTCCGTTTTTGCTTCCTTGACGACCGGCACCTGAGCGAGCACCCAGGCTGAACGGTCTTTCATCAGGCGTGAGACGAGGGCCGTGTGCATGGCGTGGCCGGCGCGCTCGGCGACGACTCGGCCCCAGATACGATGGCCGGCCAGGGCAAGGTCGCCAATCAGGTCCAGTACCTTGTGCCGCACAAATTCATCTTCGAAGCGCAGCGGCCCGTTCTGAACTTTTTCGCGGGTGAGAATGATGGCGTTCGATTCGGAAGCACCGCGAATGAGCCCCATGTTCCGCAGCTTCTGCTCATCTTCACGGAAGCCGAAGGTACGGGCCGCGGCGATCTCAGACCCATAGGCACCAGAAGCGAGATCGACATTGAAGTGCTGTTTGCCGATGGGCTGGGGAAAGTCGATGGCATAGGAAATGTCATAGCCGTCCCCGGGATAGACACCGATAAACTTTTCGCCATCCCGGACCTCGACTGTTTTGAGAATCCGGATATATTGCCGGCGGCGGCGCTGTACCTTGATGCCGGCTCGGTGGAACGCCTCGACGTAGGGCAGAGCGCTGCCGTCGAGGATCGGTAATTCGAGGTTATCGATTTCGGCAATGACGTTGTCGATGCCGCTCCCGATGAGGGCGGAAAGAAGGTGTTCAGTTGTCGAGATGAGCACGCCCTGGCGCATGAGGCTGGTGGCGTAGCTGACGCGGGCGACATTCTGGCCATTGGCGGGAATTTCGAAATCGTCGAGGTCGGTCCGGCGGAAGACGATGCCGGAACCCGCAGGTGCTGGCAGCAGACGCAGGGAAACAGGCGCCCCGCTGTGTAATCCGACTCCTGAAAACTCAACAATGGCGGCGAGACTCTGCTCGTGGTGGTTGTCCATGGACAAGCTTGGCTACCTTGGCAACTCTGTATCTTGCTGACAATGAAATAGACTAGTGAGCGGCCGCAAAGTTGCGTTGTGGCAAATTTGACACACAAATGGCTTTCCTGGTCACAACCTCAGGAAAGCCCGTATTCTTGCTCCATCTGAACCATGCCACTACTTAGCCAGGTGGATACCCTCGATCAACTGACTTCCCTGCGGCTGAAGGGCGAGGGAGAGCTGCCTAGAATTCTCGCGCAAATTACTGAACTTGCACGCCTGGAGTCTCCCAGTAGCAGCAAGCCTGCGGTGGATGCTGCGGGGACCCTGGTCGCGCGCTGGTGCGGCGAACTGGGCGGTAAGGTGAGGCGGCACCGACAGCGGAGGTTCGGCGACATTCTCGAGGCGCGCTTTGTGCCTGCCGGCCGGGGGAAGCAAGGACTGCAGCCGATACTGCTGCTGGGCCACCTGGATACGGTATGGGAGATCGGCACGCTGCGGCATATGCCGGTTGCGGTGCGCAATGGCAGCCTGTTCGGCCCGGGCGTCTACGACATGAAAGCTGGCGTCGTAATGGCGCTGGCTGCTCTTCGGCTGTTGATTCCAAACGGGATGCTACTGCAGCCGGTCACGCTGCTGCTGGTGGGCGACGAAGAGGTGGGCAGTCCGGGCTCGCGATCCGTCACCGAAAAAGTGGCTGCGACTGCGAGCGCAGTATTTGTACTGGAGCCTGCGCAGGGATCGCGCGGTGCTTACAAGACGGCGCGCAAGGGAGTTGGCGAATACAGGCTGATGGTGAAGGGCGTGGCGTCGCACAGCGGAGTCGACTTTGAAGCAGGCCATTCTGCGATCCGGGAGCTGGCGCGGCAAATCGAACGGATCTCGGCTATGACCGACCTGGCGCGGGGACTGACGGTGAACCCCGGAGTGATCAGCGGCGGGACCCGCACCAACGTGGTGGCTGCTGAAGCCTGGGTCGATATCGATGTCCGGGTTAAGAAGCATGCGGACGCAGCCCGGATTGAAAAGCAGCTGAGAAGGCTGAAGCCGGTGGATGCAGGCTGCTCCCTGCAGCTGGAAGGCGGCATGAACCGGCCGCCCATGGAGCGGACAAGGGCGACGGTGCAGTTGTTCCGCCGTGCCGCAACGTTTGCCGGTCAACTTGGGTTTGCACTGGAAGAGGCAGCGACGGGGGGCGGGTCCGATGGTAACTTTACTTCTGCCCTCGGTATCCCCACACTGGACGGGATGGGAGCGGTTGGAGAAGGTGCGCACGCAGCGCATGAATCCATTTTGATCGCTGAACTCGTTCCTCGGACGGTGCTGCTGGCAGCGATGTTGCTGCCGGATGAAAAGGCGCCTGAGTCGAAGCCGGGTTAGCGAGCATCTGTTGTCTTAGATAAGCTTAAGCAAGGAAGCGGAGGGTTACATGCTGGTAAGTATCGAACTGGTTCTTCTGGCATCGGTGTTGTTACAGGTTCATACCCTGCTTAAGTTGAAGAAGCCGGAGCCTGTGCCAGTCCGCTGCAAACGCTCTTAACGACACCTATCGGTTGGACAGGGGCTGATCTCCTGTCAACCGTCGTTCTACTTTTCCACCTAAGCCATGCCCTCCAGCATGGCCGTCACCAGCGCCAGCGGTAACCCTACGACATTGAAATAGCAGCCGTGTACGCGCGGAATCCAGCGTGCCGCATACCCCTGGATGGCATAAGCTCCGGCCTTGTCCATGGGCTCGCCGGACGTCACGTAGGCTGCAATCTCTTCTTCTGACACAGTGTTCATGGCGACGAACGTGACCTCGGCCGCAGTCTCAGTCCTATCCCCTTGAAGCAGGCAGACCCCGGTGATGACCTGGTGGGTGCGACCGGCGAGGAGGCGCAGCATCCGTTGTGCGTCGGCAGCGTCCAACGGCTTGCCCAGAACTTGGTCGTCACAGACGACGACGGTGTCGGCGCCGAGAATAACCGCGGCTTCGGCTTGATGCGCCGGTAAACGGGATGCGACGTCTGCTGCTTTCTCCCGGGCGAGGCGGAGGACGAAAGCGATAGGCGATTCGGCGGGCTTTCTTACCTCTGGAATTCCGGAGACGAGTGTTTCGAAGGTATAGCCGGCTTGGGTGAGCAGTTCTTTGCGGCGGGGGGAAGCGGAGGCCAGGACGATCATGCGGGTCGGTCTGCTCCGTTCATCGCGCTGGCCGGCACGATCTCGATCCCGGTACACGAGCCCTCGGCGGTCTGAATGCCCCAGGCCATCTGCGGGGTATTGTGAGCGATGCCGAAGCGGCCATCCGGACCCAGCAGGATGATGCCGCCATGACCGTTCATGCGGCGATACAGGTAAGCGATGGCTTCGTTGGCAGCATCGAGAGGTGATCGACCGGCTTCGACACGATCGACTGCCCATTTGCCGAGTACCAGTTTCATGATCGGCTCGCCCCATCCGGTGAGGGAGACGGCAGCGCTCTGATTATCGGCGTAACAACCGCAGCCGATGAGAGACGAATCGCCGACCCGGCCGGGCTGCTTATTAAGGGTGCCGCCAGTGGAAGTGGCAGCGGCCAGATTTCCATGAGAATCGAGCGCGACGGCGCCGACGGTGTCATGAGAATCGAGGGCGGGAGTGGATCCGGAGAAAGTGGCGTCGGGCAGGCCGGCCTGTTCCCTGCGTTGCGCGTCGGCAAGCCGTTCGACCTCGCGATCGATAACCAGGGCGCTGTTGTCAACCAGCGAGATGCCATGCTGGGCAACAAACGTCTCCGCATCGCGGCCGACGAAATAGACATGCGGACTTTGATCGAGGACGACGCGGGCGGCATGAATGGGATTCCGGATCCGCTCGACACAGGCGACCCCTCCGGCGCGGAGGGTGCCGGTGCTGCCGCCATCCATCAACAGGGCGTCCAGCTGAACGGTGCCTTCGCGGGTAAGAAAACTGCCTCGTCCGGCGTCGAAGGTTTCGTCGTCTTCGAGCACGGCGACAGCTGCTTCGACGGCATCAACGGCGCTTGCACCGCGGGAGAGCAGGGCGTATCCGGCGGCCAGTGCATTCTGCACGCCGGCCTGGTGGGCAGCGCGCGACTCCGGGGGCATGGCCCAGGCACCACCGTGGACGAGCAGTACGGGAGAGGTCGGCATTTGTACGGAGCTTACTTGGCGGCGAGCAGGGGCATGCCCTTGGTCTTGCCGTAGGTGTAGGAGATGCGGTGGACGACGGTGATGGTCGAGATGAGGGCGAGAATCCAGAGCACCGGCGCCATGGCTCCCCACTTTTCGAAGAGTGCGCCGAGGATGATGAGCACGATGCGCTCCGGACGCTCCATGAAGCCGACCTTGCAGGAGCCGATGAGAGCTTCGGCGCGGGCGCGTGTGTAGCTGACCATCAGCGAAGTAGCCATCACGAAGGCTGCCAGGAAGACGTAGAGCAGCCGATTGCCTCGGGCGTAGAAGACGACCAGGCCAAAGAAGAGGACGACGTCGGAATAGCGATCGATGACGGAGTCAAAGAACGCACCAAAGACGGTGACCTGGTCGGTGAGGCGGGCGACACGGCCATCCACCATGTCAAAGATGCCGGCGCCGATGATGACGAGCGCGGCAAGCAGGAACATCTTGACGTAGTTGTGGGCATTGCCTAGTCCGAAGAGGATGGCGGCGCCGGTGTTGATGACGAGGCCGAGCGCCGTGAGGTAGTTTGGCGAGATCTTCGTCAACGCGAGGCTGTTGACGATGGATTCGAGGATGATGCCGCAACCGCGCCCGAAGGCTCCTGTCCAGCTCATTGGGGTTCGTCGTGGATGGTGACGAGCTTGAGAATCTCGAGCTCACGTGTTCCGTTGGGCGTCACGATGGTGGCGATGTCGCCGACTTTTTTACCGACCAGTCCGCGCCCGATCGGCGAGGTAGTGGAGATGAGGCCCTTGCTGACGTCTGACTCTTCCGAGGTGACCAGCTTGTACTCAATTTCGACGTCCTTAGTGGTATCGAAGACAGTCACTTTCGAGCCGAAGGCTGCGCGATCCCGGGGAATGTTGGTGAGGTCGACCATGGCGAGCTCGCCCATGCGCTTCTTCAGCTGACCGAGACGTGCGTTGACGAACACCTGGCGCTGCTTGGCCATGTGGTATTCGGCGTTTTCGCTCAGGTCGCCGAGGGAGGCGGCTTTCTTGATCTCCCGGGGCAGCTCGGTGGTGAGCTCATACTCCAGGACCCGAATCTGTTCTTCCAGTTCCTTTTTTATCTTTTCAGGCATGACTTTGTTCCGAGGCGTTCCGGAAGGCCTGGCAACGACTACCAGTACAGGCCAGGAGTTGTCGGTTGCGACAGTGGTCCGGGTATCGCCAAACGGTGATTATACCGTGCTGCGAGGCAGGCCGGCATGAAGGCATTGCGCACCATTGCCAGCGCAGCGTGAGCCCACCTCATGCATTTCTTCCATCCGCCGATAGAGCTTTCATGAAAGGCTTTCCCCCTTCGAGTCGCTGAACGGCGACAACTACAACAGCGGCAAACGATTCTTCTCGCACCTCAACTACAGGATCAATCCAGTCGTGACCGCCTTTGGCTTCTACACTCACATTCTAGGGAGCGATAGCCTGACCATCAATGCCCAGGGGCTGAATGCCGGCCTGAGCTTTGACCTGAAAGCGCTCATCAACACTGAAAGAGCGGTGTTCTAGAAGCTTTTGCAGCAGGGAGTTCCGCCTGGCCGGCGCTAAAAGCTTTGAGCGTCGGCGAGGTCACTCCGCGAGGACGGCGGCGGGGGGCTGGTGACCAGCAAGCGTCTATCGGACCTGGGATTGCAGCCGAAGAGCATAAACTATTCCCACGTCGACAGCCGTCGGGAGAAGTCTTTGAATATCCCGATCGGCAGTCTTGTGCAGGAACGGGAATATGACATTAAAGACTGATATTTCGAGAAGACGATTCGTGCAGGGCGGCTCGCTGGCCCTGGCGGGCATACTGGTGCATCCGCGGCGCGGGTTTGCAGATGGCAGTATTCTGCCTGCACCACTGGGCCAGTTCGGCTATGGCGACGTGTCGCTCGACAGCCCGATCCATGAGGCGCAGCGACTGGATACGTTGAACATCCTGATGGGCATCAGCGACGACAGTATGTTGAAGCCGCTGCGCCAGATGTCCAGCCAGCCAGCCCCTGGTGAGGACCTGGGCGGCTGGTACCACTATGCCGAGGAGTGGGATTACCGCAAGGGCGGCCCGGGATTTGCCCCTGCACACTGCTATGGCCAGTGGGTATCGGCGATGGCACGCAATTATGCAATCAGTGGCGACGCCGCGTTGCGCGACCGGGTGATCCGGCTGAACACGTTATATGTGCAGACCATCGCGCCCGGTTTTTACAATAACAATCGTTTTCCGGCGTACTGCTTTGACAAGCTGGTGTGCGCGCTGATCGACTCGCACAGCTTCGCGAATGATCCGAATGCATTTGCGATCCTCGACCACACAGTGGATGTGGCCGCGCCACTGCTGCCGGGTCGCGCGCTGGATCGTGACCGGCAGGACAAGTGGCGGCCTGCTCCGGATGATTCCTGGACGTGGGACGAGAGCTACACCATGCCGGAAAACCTCTTCCTCGCTTATCAGCGAGGCGCCGGGCAGCGCTATAAGGATATGGCGGTGCAGTATCTGGATGATGCTACGTACTTCGAGCCGCTCTCACGGGGGGAAGATGTGCTGGCCGGCAAGCACGCCTACAGTTATGTGAATGCACTCAGCTCCGGTATGCAGGCATACATGGTAGGCGGGAGTGCGATGCACCTGAAGGCTGTACAGAATGGTTTTGGGATGGTGCAGGAGCAGAGCTTTGCGACAGGCGGCTGGGGGCCGGATGAGCAGCTGCGCGCGCGCCATAGCGGCGACGTGGCGGCGAGTCTGGAAAATACGCATTCAAGTTTTGAGACGCCCTGCGGCTCCTACGCGCACTTCAAGGTAACGCGCTACCTGCTGCGGGCAACCGGCGATTCGCGCTACGGCGACAGTATGGAGCGGGTGATGTACAACACTGTCCTCGGCGCCAAAAAGCTGGAGGCGGATGGCCACGCTTTTTACTATGCCGACTACAACGTGAACGGCAAGCGGTTCTTTCATGACAACCGCTGGCCCTGCTGCGCTGGTACGCTGCCGCAGGTTTCGGCCGATTACCGGATCAATACCTACTTCCGCGGCCCCGGGTCGGTGTACGTGAACCTGTACATTCCGTCGACGCTGAAGTGGAGCGAAGGCAAGACCAGGCTGAGCCTCACGCAGAAGAGCAACTATCCTTTCGAATCGCAGATTGCATTTGAGTTGACCGCGTCGAGTCACGTGGAGATGACGCTGAACTTCCGTATTCCCGCGTGGGCACAGGGCGCAACCCTGCAGGTGAACGGCAAACCTGTAGAAGCGGCGGTGAATGCCGGAAGCTTCGCGGCGGTTCACCGGACATGGAAGAATGGCGACCGGGTTGAACTGGAGCTGCCGTTGACCCAGCGCGTAGAGCCAGTGGATGCGCGGCATACAGAGCTGGTGGCACTGCTGCGCGGACCGCTGGTGTTGTTCGCGCTGAAAGATGCAGGCACATTGCCGGCAGTGACGAGCAGTCAGCTGGTGGCGGCGAAACAGAATGGCGCAAAAGAGTGGGCGGTTGCGGGGCAGTCCGGATCGATCCGCATGGTGCCGTTTACCGAGATTGGGGATCGGGAATACACGCTGTACCTGAAGACGGTCTAGTCGTTTTGGCCGTTGAGAAGCCGAGCGGCCTGCCGGCTGCGCATGGTTTCCATGTAGCTTTCGAGGATGAGGACGGCGGCAACCTGGTCGATGATTGCTTCACGTCCGCGAACGCCATGGCCGGCGATGTCGAGCAGACTGTGAGCTTCGCTGCTGGATAGACGTTCGTCCCAGAGAGTGACCGGAAGGTCGGTGTGGGCGCGCAGCATTTCAACGAAGCGGTGCACGCGTGCGGCCTGCGGACTGATTTCGCCGCTGAGATAGAGGGGATTACCGATCAGGATGGCGCGGCATTCCGCTTTACGCAGCAGGCGTAGCAGGGACCTGACATCATGCCTGCCGTCGTCGCGCTTCGCTGCACGGTTGTATGTGAACAGCGGCTGCGCGGTGAGCCCGAGGCCGTCCGAGATCGCGACACCGATGCGACGCTCGCCGACATCCAGTGCTGCGATGCGGGCAAGATTTTCATTTCCCGATTTGGCTTGCTGCAGCATGCCAGTATCGTAATGGTTTGGCGTTGATGGATTAGAAATCAGGACGTCGCCGGCCGGGTGTGAGGCGTTGTATTGTGAAGGAACTGCCTCCGATTTCGGCCGGGCTTCGCAAACCAGCATACCCGGGCGAGGAGCAGGAAAGGGTCAATTCGTTGAAGCGTCTGTTCCTGCTTGTAGTGCTGATCATTATTGTGGGTGCGGCTTTTCTTCTGCTCGTGCCTGCCGGTTCGAACCGCGAAAAGTTTGTCGATATTGCTTCCGGGACGGGTTCCGGTGGTATTGCGGAGGACCTTGAACAGGCTGGCGTGATCCGCAGCCGTTATGCATTCCTGGCGCTGCGGCTCATCAAGGGCGGGACGCTGCAGGCCGGCGAGTACCGGTTCGACCACCCGGTGACGATCAGCGAGGTCTATGAGCGGCTGCGGCGCGGTGACGTGTATTATCGCGTGCTCACCATTCCAGAGGGCTACAACATCTTCGACGTTGCCAGCGCGGTGGAAGCAGCAGGCCTGGATACGAAGGACAATTTTCTGTCGGCGGCGCGACGGGACGTGAAGCTGGTGGCTGACATTGATCCGAAGGCACAAACGCTGGAGGGTTACCTGTATCCGGAGACGTACCATTTTCAGCGGCGCGAGACGGCAGACCAGATGGCTGCGGCGATGGTGAAACAATTCCGTGCGCATGCTCAGCAGCTGGGACTGACTACCAACTTTCATGCGGTGGTGACGATGGCATCGCTGGTAGAGAAAGAGACCCCGAACCCGACGGATCGGCCGCTGGTCGCAAGCGTGTTGAATAATCGGCTGACCGCGAAGATGCCGCTGATGACAGATCCGACGGTGATTTATGCGGCGATGCTGCAGCACCGGTACCGTGGCGCGATTTACCAGTCCGACCTGCAGGCGCAGTCTGAATACAACACGTACAAGCACACCGGGCTGCCGCCGGGACCGATCTGCAATCCGGGAGTAGCCGCGTTGAATGCGGCGATTCATCCGGCGACCAGCAAATTCATGTACTTTGTTGCAGATCCTGCGGCGCAGGGGCATTCACGCTTTGCGGCGACACTTGAAGAGCACAACCGCAACGTGGAAGCCTACCGACATGCGCAGCGGGCGACGGCACCCTAGCGGGCTGGCCTGACAGAAGGGCCGGCAACGAACGGGTATACTGAAGTTTCTATGAATTAACCGCGCCTGGCGCGATTCCCATCCCTGCCCAACCCCTATATAAGATGACGCGATCTCGTTTCCTGACACTGTGTTTGCTGGGCCTGCCTTTTCTAAATGGCTGCCTGTATCACACGCGTCAGCTTCAGCAGACCAGGAGCGCGGGCCCTGCGCTGGATGAGAGCGTGGTGCAGCTGGTAAACAGCGTCAACGAACGGTATGACTCCTTCAACACGCTGGTGGCCACGGTCGATTTTTCTGCACAGATCGGCGGAGCCAAGCGCGGCAAGGAAACAGATACTACGTCGTTCGGCGGGTACATTCTGCTACGCAAGCCTGATTCACTCCGCGTGCTGGGCCTGGTGCCGGTTTTGCGCACGCATGCTTTCGACCTGGCCAGCGACGGCGCCAATTTCAAGCTGTACATCCCTTACAAGAACAAGGCCATCGTTGGCTCCAACGCGGTGAGTCAGAAAAGTGCGAACGCCATCGAAAATCTGCGGCCCGGCGTTTTTTTCGATTCGGTGCTGGTTCCGGCCATTCAGCCGGACCGGCTGGTTTTCCTGACCACGGGGTCAAGAGTTACGGGAAGTGGCAAGATCAAGGTGGAGACTCCGGAGTACAACCTGAACGTAATGCTGCCGGCTCCGCAGAAGAGCGAGGAGCCGGAGCCAGGTAAGGCGCCGGTCAGAGTCATCCAGGCGCAGAGGATCATCCACTTTGACCGCACGACCCTGCTGCCGGACGGCCAGGATACCTACAATGCTGCCGGAGCGGTGGAGACGAGTGTGCGCTACGGACCCTATCAGCACTTCGGCAACGCGCTGTTTCCGGGAGTGATCACGATCGAGCGACCGCTTGAGGAGTACCAGATCACCATCACGATTCAGAAACTGACGGTGAACCAGACTCTGAATGACGACCAGTTTCAGTTGACCATTCCAGCGAATGTGCCGACACAGCACCTGAAGTAATCAGACGGCTACGGGTGCGGCCTGAGTCTGCAGAGCGGCTGCTTCCAGGGTGGCGTTGACCATTGCGTCAAAGCCCATGCAGGAATTGAGCATCAGCTGATAGAGCTGCCGGTCGGCCCAGTCCTGGTCATAAAAGCGACGAACATAGGCCGCGCGACGCCGGTCAGTTGCCATAAGTTCCTCCCGGGCACGTTCTGCCTGGTCAGGAAAATTCTGCTGAAACCACTTTATTTTGCGGTTCATCGAGGCGTACACGAAGATGTGGAAAGCTCCAGGCACGCCGACCAGTGCTGGTGCGGCACCGCGTCCGACTACTACGCAGCGGCCTTCCGCGATGCGTTCCTTGAGGTAGCTGCCGATCATGGAGACCATGCGTTCGCTGTCGAATATTTCTGATGTGCCGACCGGGGCCGGCCCGCGGTCCACGCTGCCATGCCAGAATGCTTTGCCGACGCGGTAGTACCAGGGATCGAGGCGTTCGTCGCAACTGGCCACGGTATCGGCTGGCACGCCGGCGCGTTGCGCGATTTCGTCGACCAGGCACTGGTCGATGAGCCGCCAGCCGAGGCGGTCGGCGAGACGATGCGCAAACTCCGCGCCGGCGCTGCCATATTCACGTTCTACGGTGATGATCCTGACCATGGTCGTTCTCCGGCCAGCTGCGCCTGCCTGTTGCAACGCTGTCTGGTGGCGCTCATCGTAGCATTCTGGCGGCGTGAACGGCCATCCGGATTATTGCCGGAGGGAAACCACCGTCGCGCCCGCTCCACCTTCAGCCTGCGTTGCTTCTTCCACGCCGGCTACGTGCGGATGCTTCTGAAGCTGTGTTCGCAGAGCACGTTTGAGGATGCCCATGCCTGTGCCATGCACGATGCGGACCCGAGGATAGCCGGCGAGGAAGGCGCGATCGAGAAATTGTTCGAGCTCGCCGGTGGCCTCGTCGACGGTGCGGCCGATGACGTTCAATTCACCACGCGCTTCGTCTGTCGGCGTCGTCACGGTGACGGAGATGCCTCGCTTGCGCGCGGCTTCCAGGGGGTTGTGCGTACCGGCCGGCAGCTGCACTGAATGCAGTACTTCGGCAATATCTTCGCGCGTGACCCGCATCTTCATCAGGCCCATGGCAACTTCGTAGCCGCCGCCATCGAGCTCGCGCTGCACCACGGCTGTCTTGCCGCCGAGTGACTTGAGCTTCACCGTGTCGCCGGTCCCGACATTGCGCACGATGTGCGGCGTCGCGTGCACGTCGCCTTTATGTGCGCCGGTATGCTGGGCGACGACTGTTGACTTCATCTCCTCAGAGAAGTCGCGGCGCAGTTTGGCAAGCCGACGATCAGCTTCTTTCGTCAGTTTCTGCTGCGTTGCCCGATCATCGATCGCAGCCAGCGTCTCTTTCATACGGTATTCGAAGTCTTTCAAAAGCGAGGCCAGCTGTGCCTCGAGATCCCGAACCTTGGCCCGCCACTCTTTCAATCCTTCGCTGTCGAGGCGATTTTTTTCACGCGCCACTTCCTGTTCGCGCGTCTTCAGATGGCGACGCTCATCCGTGACGGCGTCGAGCTCTGCGTGCAGCTGATCAAGAAAGTGCGCGATGTCCTGCGTCTGACTGCTGAGGCGAGTGCGCGCTTCCGTGATGATGGCGGGATTGAGTCCGAGCCTGGCCGCGATGTTGATACCCGCTGATGCGCCAGGCACGCCCAGCCGCAATTCGTA
Source organism: uncultured Acetobacteraceae bacterium (assembly GCA_964658265.1). Lineage (GTDB taxonomy): Bacteria > Acidobacteriota > Terriglobia > Terriglobales > Acidobacteriaceae. The sequence goes on from CAZZYN010000013.1 coordinate 19,778, forward strand.
CGTGGGCGCAAGGGTCTGCTCGTTGAAGCCGACAGCGGCGTTCAGGACGCCCGTTGCCTGGGCTGCGTAGATTTTGAGCGAGGTGTGGTGCGTGGAGATGATCGACCATGCGCGGCTTGTGAGGAAGTGTTCGGCAATGGCAACGGCCAGGGCTGCACCTTCTTCCGGGTCGGTGGCTGATCCGAGTTCGTCGAGCAGGACCAGCGAACGAGCATCCGCAATCTTCGAGATGCGGTCAAGGTTCACGATGTGTGAAGAAAACGTGGAGAGATTCTGCTCGATGGATTGCGCGTCGCCGATGTCGGCGAGGAACGCGTCGAAGATGGGCAGAACAAAGCTGTCGGCCGGGACAGGAATGCCTGCCTGCGCCATCATGGCCAGCAGGCCCGTGGTTTTAAGGGCGACGGTCTTGCCACCCGTATTCGGTCCACTGATGATCAGCTGGCGCGCGTCGTTGCGGAGTGCAAGCGTCAGCGGGATCACGCTGCCGCCGCTGCCGCGCAGGCGGCGCTCGAGCAAAGGATGGCGAGCGCGTTGAAGCTGCAGCTCCGGCTCAACGGCTGCACCGAGGCCACGAAACTGCGGCCGCACACATGCGTAATCCACAGCGAAACGAGCGATGGCGAAGACTAGGTCGAGCTGCGCCAGTACCTTGGCTCCCTCGAGGATGGTGGCGGCCTCGGCTCCGAGTTCGCTGGTAATAGCCAGGTAGATGCGATGAATTTCCGACTGTTCTTCATCCAGCAAGCGGACCAGCTCGTTGTTATGTTCAATCGTTTCGAGTGGTTCGAGATAGACGGTCTGGCCGCTGGAGCTGGCACCGTGCACCACACCCTGCACGCGGCGTTTCATTTCTGCTTTCACGGGGATGACGAACCGTTCGCCGCGTATGGTGATCAATTCGTCCTGAGCGGTGCCGCCCTCACTCAGCCGCCGCAAAGCGTGACGGAGACTATCTTCGATCAGCTTCTGCTGGCGGTCGATGTCGCGGCGAATCCTGCGCAACTCTGCGGACGCGTTATCGGTGAGCGTGCCATCCGGATTGACCCGCAGGCGCAGTGAACGAACCAGCCTGGGCAGCTGACTGTCTTCCATGGCAGCTGCGTTCTTGAGCAAGAGCGGCATGCGGGCCTGGGCATCTTCATCGAGCGCAGCGATGCGCTCCTGCCAGGAGGTAATATCATCCAGCAGCGACAGCATGGCGCGAATTTCTTCCGGTTCCAGCACTGCACCGGGAATGCGCGATCGGTCGAGCATCAGCTCCGGATCAAACAGACCGCCGAGCGACGGCGTCAATCCCTGCGCAAGGCAGACACCAGCTTCAGCTACAAAAGTGTGCTGGTCGCTGATCCATGAGGCGCCTGAGCTTGGCCGCATGGTGGACATCCACTGTTTGGTAGCAGTAGCCGTTGCATATACCTGGACGAGGTCGAGCAGGCGCTGCCATTCGAGTGTCGCAGCACTGATTTCTTCAAGAGCAGCAGGGATTGTCGCAAACAGGCTCACGATTCATGGTAGCGTGCCTGGCAGCAATGGTGCCGACGAAGAGGTTGCCCGGCCACTTCGCTTTCGCGAAAACATAATCTGACTGCTGAGAGACAGCTTGTGCAGCGGCCTCCAGTATCCGGATGCAACACCGGAATGCGACACGCCATCTATGTTTACTGAGAGGTACGATCAACATGGCATTTGAAGAGAGCACAGTTCGCACAGTTATCGAAGTACTTCACGATGGTGAGCGCGGCTTCCAGTCGCTGAGCGAGCACTTAAAAGAAACACGGCTCAAGAGTTTCTTCTCAGAAGAAGCTACCAACCGCGGATCGATGGCAACCGAGCTTGAGGCAGCCTTAAGCACCGCTATCGGCAAGAGTGTGGAAGAGGGTGGCACGGCTTCCGGCGCGATCCACCGCGCGTGGGGCGAGTTGAAGGGCAGCCTGGGCGGATCTGATCACACACTGCTTGAGACAGCAGAACAGGGTGAAGATACAGCCAAGCGTGCTTACGAAGCAGCTCTGAAGGTCAATGATCTTCCTGCGGGCGTCCGCACTGTGCTGTTGAAGCAGCAGCAGCATATCCAGGCGTCGCATGATAAGGTCAAGGCGTTTCGTGACAGCGTAGCAGCGTAAACACGGCAACTTTTTTCAAGCAAAAGGCCCGCAATCAAAGCGGGCCTTTTTGCGTTTAGCCAGCAAGATGTGGCGGCTTCTGCCTGGAAGTTAGAATCAGAATTATGGAATTCCCTGTTAAGCGGATGCGCCGGACGCGGCGCACCGAAGCGCTTCGTTCCCTCGTGCGCGAGACTCGCCTGCGTCCCGGCTCCTTTATCTATCCACTATTCATATGCCCGGGAGAGGGTGTTCGCAAAGAAGTGTCCTCCATGCCGGGTGTCTACAACCTGTCCATCGACGAAGTATTAAAAGAGGCGGATGAGGCTGCATCACTGGGTTTGGGTGGGGTGCTACTGTTTGGCCTGCCAGAGAGCAAAGATGAAGAAGGTTCCGGCGCCTGGGCGGAAGACGGAATTGTGCAGCAGGCGCTGCGTGAGCTCAGAAAGACTGCAGCTGCAAAGAAGCTGGTCCTGATTGCGGATGTCTGCCTGTGCGAATACACGGCACACGGACACTGCGGCATCATCGAGCGGTCGGGCGACGACTACCGAGTCGACAACGACAGGAGTGTGGCGCTGCTGTCCCGAGCAGCTACATCGCTGGCAGAAGCAGGCGCCGACATCGTTGCTCCGTCGGACATGATGGATGGGCGCGTGGCCGCGATCCGCGACGAGATGGATGACGCCGGGTTTGAAGAGATTCCGATTCTTTCCTATGCTGCGAAATTTGCTTCTGCTTTTTACGGTCCATTTCGTGAGGCAGCCGATTCAACGCCACAGTTTGGCGATCGGCGCAGCTACCAGATGGATGGCGCCAATCTGCGAGAAGCGATGCGCGAGATCGAACTCGACCTTGGAGAAGGCGCAGACATGATCCTGATGAAGCCTGCGATGCCCTACCTTGACGTGATCCATGCAGCTCGCGAACGCTTCGATGTTCCCATCGGGGCCTACCAGGTTTCCGGCGAATACTCGATGCTGCAGGCTGCGTTTGAAAAGGGCTGGCTTGATCGCGACCGGGCGATCCTGGAGGCGCTCACGTCGATCCGGAGAGCCGGCGCGGAATTCACCGTAACCTACTTCGCCAAGGAAGCCGCGCGGCTGCTGGCTTGAGCCCACACAACTTTACAAGCAGACATTGCCCGGCGACAAAAACAGAGCCTCGGCTCGTCGCGTAAAATAAAGAGTTGCGTTGATAGAGGCAGTATGGTCGGCTGCCTGAGCCAGTTTTCGATAGAAACGGAGCATCCACTTGGCACAGAACTCACCTGAAACAATTTACGACGTCGTGATCATCGGCGGCGGCCCTGCGGGCTACACCTCGGCCATTCGCGCCGGCCAGTATGGATTGAAAGTCGCGATTATTGAAGAGACAGAAAAGCTGGGGGGCACGTGCCTGCACTGGGGATGCATTCCGACGAAGTCCATCCTGTTCAATGCCGAGGTGTACGAATACGTGAAGCACGCCAAGGCCTATGGCATCGAGGGTGTAGGCGAGATCACGCTCAACTGGCAGGATGTGCTGAAGCGGAAGAACGACATCGTGACGAAGCACACCAAGGGACTCGACTTCCTGATGCGCAAGAACAAGGTGGTGACGGTGAGCGGCCGCGGGTCGCTGACTGGCCCTGCCAAGGATGGCATTCACACGGTTGAAGTCGTAGGCAAGGACAAGAAGACGCAGCAGCTGAAGACGAAGAATGTGGCGGTGGCGACTGGCTCGGATGCACGCATGCTGCCCGGGTTGAAGCCCGATTCGACGATCCTGACCAATATTGAAGTGCTCGGCATCAGTGCTGTGCCCAAGTCGATGATCGTGATCGGAGCGGGTGCCGTCGGCGTAGAGTTTGGGTCGATCTTCAAGACCTTCGGCACGGATGTGACCATCCTCGAATATCTTCCGAAGATGGTGCCGAATGAAGATGATGAAGTCAGCAAGGAGCTGGCTCGCCTGTATCGCAAGCGCGGCATTGAAACCAATGTCGGCGCGCGTGTCGACAAGGTGGAGAAGACCAAGGACGGCGCGAAGGTTACCTACACGAATGCGGAAGGCAAGCAGGTTGTGAAGGAAGCGGAAAAGGTGTTGGTGGCTGTGGGCCGCGCACCGCGCACAGAGAATATCGGTCTCGAAAAAACGAAGGTGAAACTCGAGCGCGGCTTTGTTCATGTGAACGAGTGGATGCAGACTGAAGAGCCTGGCATCTATGCGATTGGCGATATCGTCGCTGGATTGCCGCAGCTCGCGCATGTCGGCGCCATGTGCGGAATTGTCGCCATGTCAAAGATTGCCGGCAGGCCCGCCCGGCCAGTACGTCGCGAACGCATTCCTGCATGCACGTACTGTGAACCGCAGATCGGCAGTGTAGGGCTTACAGAAGCGATGGCGAAGGAGAAGGGCTACGACGTCAAGGTCGGCAAGTTTCCATTCTCCGCAAACTCGAAGGCATCGATCGTCGATTCACATGACGGTTTCGTGAAAGTCGTCAGCGATGCCAAATACGGAGAGATCCTCGGCGTGCACATCATTGGTCCGCAGGCAACGGAGCTGATTGCCGAAGCCGTCACGGCCATCGAGCTCGAAGCAACGGTGGATGAAATGATGTTTATTGTGCATGCGCATCCAACGCTGGCGGAGGCCATGCTCGATGGTTTCGGCAGTGTTGAAAAGATGGCCATCAACGTTTAAGCGGCCTGCTTCCGGGATGGTGCGGGTGCTTCCGAAGCCTGCGCACTGTCCCGACTGCTGGTAGGTTCGGCATGGTCACCTCGCTGCTGTATCTCGAACGCATTGATTACCACACGGCCTTGCGGCTGCAGCAGCACCTGGTCGAACTTCGCCATGAGCAGCGGATTACCGACACGCTGCTGCTGCTGGAACACCCGCCGGTACTGACGCTTGGCCGCAATGCGCATCGGGAAAATCTGCGCGCTCCTGCAGGCTTGCTATTGAGCCGTGGTGTGGAAGTAATTGAGACGAACCGCGGAGGCGACATCACGTATCACGGTCCAGGCCAGCTTGTCGGCTATCCGATCCTGGATTTGCGTGCGACTATCCCGCGTCGCAGTGTCATCGATTATGTCCGCGGCCTCGAAGAAGTACTGATTCGCACCTGTGCCGAGTTTCAGCTGCTGACTGATCGCGTGCAGGGACGTACCGGCGTGTGGACGCGGACAGGCGGCTCGATCCCGGAAAAGAAAATTGCTGCTATCGGGGTTCACATTTCTCGCGGCATTACCTCGCACGGATTTGCCTTGAACATCACCACGGAGCTGGCGGATTTCGAATGGATTGTTCCCTGCGGCATCGCCGATCGCGGTGTGACCAGCCTCGAAGCGGAAACTGGCCTGCCACCGGCTGAACTTGCTCTTGAGGCGATGGCGTACCGGGTTGCGCGGCAGTTTGGACGCGTTTTCGGCACACAGATCCTGCATCTCGACAGCCTGCAAGACCTGCTTGCCCAGGCTGGTTCGGCCACGATTAGCGCTTGATTGCAGGTGGTCCTGTGCGCCTCTCCAAAACGGACGGATCCGGCACCGCCCAAGGGCTGTCTGCGCGGATTTATAATCGAACGTCGATCATGTACGGGTTCAAGGGACTTACGAAGGGGAACAGATGCCAACCGATGTAATTATGCCCCAGATGGGCGAATCGATTTTTGAAGGAACCATCACCAAGTGGCTGAAGAAGCCGGGTGACTCAGTGCAGCGCGATGAACCGCTGTTTGAGATCTCCACGGACAAGGTCGATGCCGAGATCCCCTCGCCGAGCGCGGGTGTTCTGCAGGAGATCAAGGTTTCCGAAGGCGCAACCGTTCAGATCAACACAGTCGTTGCCGTAATCAGCGAGGCGAACGGTGCCTCGGCTCCGGCTGCAGCAGCAGCACCCGCCGCCCCGGCAAAGGAAGTGGCGCCTTCGCAGGAGACTGGTAAACCAGCACCTGCCGCAGCGGGAGCGCCCGCTTCTGCCGCTCCAAATGGCAGCGCACTGCCTGCGGCTCAAACCGCCGGTACAGACGTGGTCATGCCGCAGATGGGCGAATCCATCTTTGAAGGCACGATTACCAAGTGGCTGAAGCAGGTTGGCGACAACGTGCAGCGGGATGAACCACTTTTCGAAATCTCCACAGATAAGGTCGATGCCGAGATTCCTTCGCCAGCAGCGGGCGTGCTGTCAGAGATCAAGGCACAGGCAGGTTCGACGGTGCAGATCAATACGGTCGTCGCCGTCATTGGTGGCACGGCGGGTGCGACGCCCTCTGTCTCTGCTGACCCGCAGGCGCCGGCACCGCACGCGACAGCGCAGCCGGGCGAGCCTGCTGCACAGCTCTCTACCAATCCCGCGAAGCCTTCGGCAGCGCCGGAGGCGGCAACCAGTTTCGAGGATGATGCGGCTTCTACCTCGGAGCGTCTGCGGTCTTCGCCGCTGGTCCGCAAGATGGCCAAGGACAACGATCTCGATCTGAGCAAGATTCCAGGTACAGGCAGTTCAGGCCGGATTACCAAGGAAGACGTCGTTGGCTTCCTCGCAAAACAGGGGGATGCCAAAGCCGCTCCCGCACCCGCCGCGTCGGCTGCGCCCGTGGCCCCCGCGCAGGTCTCGACCGCATCCGCTGTTGCGTCCGCTGCACCAAAAGCTGCGGCATCTGCTCCAGCAGCAACTCCCAGGGCCGGCGAACTTGTTCCCATGTCGCGCATGCGCTCAATCATCGCGCAACGCATGGTGGAGTCGAAGCATACCAGCCCGCACGTCCACACTGTCTTCAAGATCGACATGACCCGCATCGTGCGGATGCGTGAAAAGGAGAAGTCAAAGTACGAGCAGCGTAATGGCGTCAAGCTGACCTTCATGCCATTTATCGCACGTGCTGTGATCCAGGCACTGCGCAAAATGCCGATCGTGAATGCATCCATGGAAGGCGACGCAATTCGGTATCACGCAAATGTAAATCTCGGTATCGCGGTCGCACTCGACTGGGGATTGATCGTCCCTATCGTCAAGCAGGCTGAGGAGAAGAGCTTCCTCGGCGTCGCTCGTTCCATCGTTGATCTTGCTGAACGCGCACGTGGCAAGAAGTTGAAGCCGGATGAAGTCGGGGGCGGCACGTTCACACTGACGAATTCCGGGATATTTGGTGAGCAGTTCGGAACGCCGATCATTTCGCAGCCGGAGTCGGCCATCCTCGGTATTGGCGGCCTTCTCAAGGAGCCGCTGGTCATCACCGACGAATACGGCACCGACTCGATTGCAATTAGAAATGTCATTCACCTCACGCTTGGCTTCGATCACCGCATCATCGATGGCGCGGATGCCGGTAAGTTCATGTCGGAAGTGAAGAAGTACCTGGAGAACTGGTCGGAAGATATCGGCTAGTCTGCAAACAAAAAAAGGGGAGGCCGCGCATGTTCTCGCGGCCTCCCCTTTTTTACGTGAACAACTAAAGCCTGCTCATTGCATCCAGTACATGCTTCACTGCTTCTTCAGGAGTATCGCCGACAGCAGAGAGGTGACCCATCTTGCGCCCTTTCCGCGGCGTATGTTTTTCGTAGAGATCCAGTCCGACACCCGGTATAGCAAGGGCGCGATCGAAAGCTGGTTGACCCTCAAGCCATACATCGCCCAGCAGGTTCGCGATCGCTGCGGGCTTCAGTATGTCGACGCGGCCAAGCGGTAGATCGCACACTGCGCGCACATGCTGTTCGAACTGGCTGGTAACACACGCGCGTGAGCTCGCGTGATAACTGTTGTGGGGTCTCGGTGCCAGTTCATTCACCAGCAGTTCTCCGCTCTGCGTCACAAACATTTCGACAGCCAGCAGTCCTTCCACGCCGATCTTCGCCGCAATGTCACCTGCGATGCGTTGCGCCTTACTTTCCATCTCTGCTGAAATAGCCGATGGCAGCACGCTCCATACAAGGATCTGATTTTCGTGATGATTGGTAGCACTTGGGAAACAGACCACTTCACCGCTGGGAGATCGCGCCACCATCACGGAGATTTCCCGTTCCAGGTCGACTGCTTTCTCGGCCACGCAAGGAGCTTGACCGAGGTTTGTCCATGCATTGCGCTTCTCGTCCACGTGCGTCGACTTCGTGACACGAACCTGGCTGCGGCCGTCATAGCCGCCGCGCGCACTCTTGATGAAACAATCGTCTTCAAAGTCGCGCAGGGCATCAGCGAGATCCTCCGCGCTCAGAACTTCGCGATACTCTCCCAAGGGAAAACCGTGATCTTTCAACCACTTCTTCTGCGCGATCCGGTCTTGGATAATCGCAAGCAGTGCACGACCCGGCCGTACTGGAGCATACTGCGCAGCCGCGTCCAGGCAGGCCAGCGACACCTGCTCAATCTCCAGCGTCACTACGTCACAGCCGCGAGCCAGTTGCGCCGCTGCCCGCTCATCTGACCATGAACCTTCAAAGCAGGTGTCCACGACAAACCGCGCGGGACAGGCAGGATCAGGATCCATCACCTGCACCCGATATCCCATCGATCGCGCGGCCATCGCCGTCATCCGGCCAAGCTGGCCGCCACCCAGTATGCCGATCGTCGATCCGGGAAGAATGGGTTTACGCGGTCCCGTCATCACTTACTTTCAATCTCCTGCGCCAGCACTTCATCCCTGCGCGTTTGCCGCCATGCCTTCAGCTTCGTCATCAATCCTGCGTCTGTGCCAGCGAGTATCTGCGCAGCCAGCAGCGCCGCATTTGCGCCGCCGGGCCTGCCAATTGCCAGCGTACCCACCGGAATCCCCTTTGGCATCTGCACGATCGACAGAAGTGAATCGATACCCTGCAGCATCGTTGCCGGAACAGGAACGCCAAGCACCGGGACCTGCGTTTTGGCCGCCAGCATGCCGGGCAGATGCGCCGCCCCTCCCGCCGCTGCAATGATCACTCGCAGCCCGCGAGATTCCGCTTCCTCGGCGTAGTGGAAGAGCAGATCCGGTGTCCGATGCGCTGATACGACCCGCGCCTCATAAGCGATGCCCAGCTCTTTGAGAATAGCGATGCCTTCCTCAAGCACGGGCAGATCACTCTTACTTCCCATCACGATGCCGACCAGCGGAGACGCTTGCATCCAAAGATTATAGTGCGCCGCTTCGCGCATCTCCGCACGGCAATCCACGCTTTTACAAAGGCACGCTTATACACACTTCCGTAGAAAATCGGGAGTAGTTCCGCGGCACGGCCGCATCGTACATCCGCACAAAGTATTGTTCGATCGCCGCTTCACGCGGAAGGGTAAACACTGCCGTGGCGCTGCGCATCACCAGTGTTCCATCGCTGCCTGCGCCGAATTGCCAGTCTGTCCGTCTTACCTCGAACCCTCCCCCGGCAACAGGCGCCGTTCCCGCATTCATCACAATCTGGCTGCCGGCAATCGTCGCCGTGAGCCCACCCAGGCTGGCAAGTTTTGAGGGGAAGCCGGCTGCAATTTGCGGCAGCCATGCAGTCCTTGGCACAGCCGTCGAGGTCTTCACGGATAGATCGACAGCCCAGTCATTCGCAAAGTCAACCACGTATTGAAGCAGCTCCGGGACCTCTCCATGACTCTTAATCCCAACTTTTCGGACGACCACCAATGCAGTCATGCCGGCACTCGCTGCCTGCAGCGACAGCAGATCCCCAGGCCACACATCGCCATTCTTCTGCAGATTCGCGGCAGCATACCTGCCAGTCCACGCGGCTCCCGGGTTCGTTGCGATGGACAAGAGCGCGAGCGCCGCATTCTCACAGTCGACAGAACTTCGCGGCCGTGGAGAAGTCACGCTCCCTATCCATCGCGAAACACCCGGAACATGTGCCGTATTCAACGTCATTATCGAAGCAAGATTCGCAAGTCGCGCCACTGAGATTCCAGCCGTCCGGTACAGCACGTGAATCAACTCACCATTCTGAGGCACGCTTGTCGCATAGAATTCCAACCGCCCGGCTGCTGTCACGCGGCAGTCTGCGCCTGTCGTCGCGGAGCCGATCCGCCGTGTAAATCCCGCGCCTCCAGCCTGCACGCTCGACACCCACAACGATCCGGTTTTATGCAGATCAAAGCTCTGCACACTGCCCGTAAACGCCGGACTATTTACCGCAGCCAGCACGCAGGTCGCCGGCGCAACTGCGACATGCCCGTCATACAGCACTATCGGCAAATTGCTGATGCCATCCGTCGAATCCTGCACCTCCAGCACCAGGTCCGCTGCTGCTGGGACCAAGTTGCCGCCATAGAATTGGGGTCCAGTCGTACCAGTCACATAGTAAGTCGACGCAACTCTCTGCTGCTCGCTGCAGTGATATCGCAAGCGGAACGTGTAGACGCGTCCAGCGGCCAGTGCGACACTATTCCCCATCTCGGTCCCGCTCACCACGGCCACCACAACAGTCCCGGTCACCCCCTGTTTCACATGGAAACCAGCAAAGAGATTCGGCTTGGCTATACTTCCGCTGTAAAATCCGGATATGTATCCATCACTGTTTGTTGTTACCTGAACGCCACCCGCAGTCACCACCAGCGAGCCAACCATCTCCACGTTGTCGATCGCGACCAGCGTGGTCTCCCCGTCCAGTCCGCTACCTCCATTGATGCTCAGCCCGTAGGAGGTCAGTGTGAACCGCGATCCAGGATCAGTGACCACCCAGGTCAGTGGATTTACGCTCGGCCCTCCAAAATCATCCGCGATCAGCACACTACTCTGGCCACTTGAGGTCAACGGTCTGCGCGTCAATTCAAATGCAGTCGTCGTCCCATCCCCCTGGAAGGTTTCATTGACATACACCTGCGCCTCACTTCCGCCACACACGGTGAAATCATTGGCCAGCACCTTCAGCTGTGCTGCGGAAAGAGCACTCACGTTTAACGATCCGGCTGTCTCGCTGAATACATGGGTGGTCGAACCAACCGGCTGTAGCAGAACCTGCCCGTTCATCACGCTGTAGCTGGAATGAGCCATCGCCGCGAGCGCACCTGCGTTTGTTGACCAGCTATGTTCCGCGTCTGCTGTGAATCCGCCGACGCGATTCGGTACACCACTGCTTTGAACCGTGAACCGGCTCATATCTACCCGCTGCGTTAACACCAGCATCGCGCTGCTCGCCAGCAGGTCGGCACTTCCAGATGTTACCGGCATACTTTGCTGGTCCAACAGGTACTCGTCGCTCACCGCCGTCACCTTCTGCGCATACAACGTGCCGCTCAGGCCCGCACCCATAAACTCTACTTGCGGCATCACCGCCACGTAGCCCGTGAAAAGCATCAGTCCTGCATCAGTAGTGACGACTACGCGCCCATATCGGCTAGGGCTTGGTACAGGAGTCGCATTACTGTCCAGCGTGAAAACACACTCTGCCGGTTCATTCAACGTTCGTTCAATCCTGATCCCCGCGTGTGCCACAACGTTCTGCGTGTAGTCAATGGCGCCCGCGCCGTCATGATTATCGATTGTAATTTTCATCCGTGTTCTCTCGATTCTCAGATCGTTGCATTCAGAGAAGGGACATACGTGCGGAAGCACAGGATTTCCTGGCCGTCCGCCGCATCGGTCACCGGCAGGGCCCGGTAGGCACCCTTCAACAGCAGCCGTTCCAGGGGTGCCAGCAGAACTGAAGCAGTCTCAGCAGCCCCTTGCATCGACTGCAGTCGCGGATAGTGAAAGAGCAGTCCATCTCCCTGCTCGCCAGCAATCACAAACAACGCTGACCACTCCTGCAGAAAAGAGCCTCCCTCACGATCCACAAAACCAAGCACCGGCTGTACATTCATCAACGGCGTCGGACTTCCCGCCACTAACGGTTGCGCAAGCTGTAAACCTTGTGGCGTCACCTGCTGTACCTTCGCCACGTTAAACGTCACCCTCCGCACGTAACTCACATCGCTGTTTACCGTCGCTGCACTTTTCACATACGCCGCACTAATGCCTGAACCTACAAATCCGGTTTGTCCCGTATAGTCGACATCCACCGCAATCAATGCGCCATTCGTGTACTTAGCTGCATCGATAGCAGACATCGCTATAAAGCTCGGGCCAGAAGACAATGGGCCTCCAGACAGAATCGCCTGGGCCGAGCTTGCTGTACCACCTGAACCGTTCGCAGCAGCGCCCGCGGCCGGTGTCAGTATGTTCATGTGCTCCGCGCCTCCTGCGAGCGCCATTGCAATCTTGGTCCACTGTTCAAACTCGAAGGACACCGTCGCACCACCCGCTTGTCGCACCTGGTATTGCGGCAGGCTCGGGGATCCCAGCAGAACCGGCGCGATCTTCATCTCTGAAGCTCTTGTAAATCCGCGAATCCATCCCAGGTCGATCCACGGACCGGGCGCAGTTCCGGTAAGTACCGCCGGCGCATTCGATGGATCGAACAGCGTCGGCGTTCTTGTCACTCGGTTCACTGGTGCAAAATAGGCTCGCACACGCCGGCTCATCAGTCCGGAGGACGCAATCGCCGTGATCCCGGTGCTCGTACTCATAACTCTCCTGCTTCTTCATGACTGAACAACGTCACTCTCGCGATGCGGCTTAACCTGTTGTTCACCGAAGCAATTGAATCAAACACCGCTTCGCTCCAGAAAATACGCGTCGCCATCGCAGCCGGCGGTGTCGTGTCGAAATCCTGCTTCCATGCCTGCCGTATCGTCATCATCTGCAACAGCTCTGCATCCATCGACGACAGCAGACGCCCGCGATCCAATCCACCCTGCGTCGAATTCCCCTCCGTCCAGTAGTGAACCTCGCACTCCTGTGCTGCCAGTGGATACGTATGCTGCTCATCGATCAACAATCCGGTCCAGCGCAGAACAAACACATCCGGCGCCGCAATCGCCACAGCCGTCTCATTCTCTTCAACCAGGATGCCCGGCCGCTGCACACCCCGAACGATCGTCACGCGGAGCGGATTCACTTCCGTCAACCGATTCCGCAATGCAAGATAAAAGGTGTTGCGCGCATTCTTCATCGCTCAGCTTCTCCTTCATGACCATTCCTCATCAAGCGATCGTTTCCTGCGTCAGGTCCGGAATGCCCTCGCGCAGCAGCACGCGAAACAGGCACGCATTCCCTTGCCACTCCGTAAAGGAAGTAGCCTCGATCTCGAAGAGCATGCCGTTCACCACCATGCCGGTTGCGTTCGCAAACAATTCGTCAGCAGACGTCGCCTGCTGAGCACCAACCGCTGCTGCCACCGCCGAAGCAGAAAGCAGCAGCTCATAGCTGCTGGGCACGCCTGCGGCCATCGCCACATGTACTTTCCGAAACACCGCCGGGGACAATAGCAGATCCTGGAACAGCGGTACGCTTAGTCCAAGCTGCTCCGCATCTACACCAGCCGCGGCATTTACCGGCAGTCGCAGTCCCACCACGAACCCGCCCAGCGAACGAAGCAGCGCATCCACTGCTCGTATCTGTCCCATACTGAAAGGTCGAACACTCAGGTCGCTCATTCTCAGCCCAGCCTTGTCGAGACAAACGGCGCCAGCAGCATCTGTACCTGCGGATCAATGAGTGATCCGGAAAAGTATTCCATCTGCAGCGTGTCGATCCGGCTGCGCTGCACATTCAAGCCCGGCGTCGTCTGCGCATTCTTGACAATCTGTGCACACGCCACCATCAATGCCGGCGGAATCACCAGCAGTCCCGCCGTGTAAATAGCCTCCACCTCTCCGTAAGCTAGGCCAAGCAGGTTGTACGGCAGCGTTAATTCGCCCGTCGATCCGTCGTAATCAACCGCCGCCGGATCAATCGCCGTCCACATTCCCGGCAACGAAAACACGTTGGCAATTTCACCCAGTTCCATGTAAGCGATCTCGCCCCTTCGTGGTCGTGCTAGTCGACCCTGCAGCGAGACCAGCGGCGATAAAGCCGGCGCCAGCGTCACCAGCGGGAGATAGCTCATGCGCACTGTCTGGCTTCCTGCCACTACGCGCATTCGTTCCGTATACTGCAGCGGTCCCAGGCTTGGCCGCCGGCAGTACGCCTCCATCATCGCGGATGCCATCGTGATCCAGTCGTCCGTCGTATCAGGCGCCAGACCGTAGCTCGCATAACTTGCTGGTTGCAGATAACCCATTGCCCATCTCCTGCTTTCAACCGTTCCACCAAAAACACAAACGGCCGACCAGGTTCAGACTCTTGAACCCGCTCGGCCGATCTTCATGCCGGTCACTCAGCAGATCTAGCGATCTACCAGCACCTGCATATGCGCGTAGCTCGCACCCTTGACTACTACCGCGCCAAATTTCACCACCGCGTACTGATGCGTCAATGTATTTGGCAGGCCTAATTGAAATACCCTCGGCGTCGGATCACTCAGCCAGTGGTACTCAATCAGGTCTTCGCTCACGATGTACGCCGGCAACACCGCTGTACCCGAACCCGGCGTACCCGTGTAACTCAGCGCCCACTCCGGAATAAGCGGGATATCTCCCGCCTGCGTCGACAGCGTCTTCACCGTAAAGCCAGCCGCAATTTCTCGCGACGTCAGCACCACGTTGAACTCCGTCTTCATCTCCCGGTCAATCAAATCCAGCAACACCGGGTTGGCATAAATCGCCGTCGGCCGCACACCATAATTGCTGTTAGCTACCATCTGTGCAATCGACGACTTCAGCCCGTCAACGATCGATGCCGTACTGCCGATCGTCGTAGAGTTTCCCGCTGCCGCGATCTGCGCTCCCGCTCCGAAGTACTGTGTCGTGGTTGGAGCAGACAGCGATGTGTCATTGCCATTCCACAACGCAATATCGTGCGTCCGCATCACTCCATCTACCGTATCCACCAAGTCCTTGGCCTGCAGATATGCAAACTGCTTTTGTTGTGCTCCCAGCTCTGTGTCGAATAGGTTGTAATTCAGCTGCGCAACCAGTGCCTTCAATGGAACACTGCGCTCCACCCTCGTCGGCGTCACCAGGCTCGGCGCAATATTTCGCGGATCCATAAACGCCGCACCGGCAGCAGCTGCGGGAATAGCTGTCTGCTCAAAGAATCGCGATGGATGACCAGTTGCCGGAACCTGCTTGATGCGCTGCCCGAACATCCCGCGCCGCCGAACAATATCGAAGATTTCCGCCTGGTACTGCGGAACCTCAATCGCTCCCGGGCCGATATAGTCTGCTGCAGAATGGATATCCAGAAATTTCGATTGCATGCTTGTTTCCTTCTGCCCGGTTTCCACCAGGCCTCTTCACTTAAGTAAGTCCTGCGCCAGACTGCCATGCCGTCCTTCACGACCGCTCCGTCAAAGATCCATCCATCAACCAGGGCCCTAGGTCAGCGCCCCGGCTCGCATCAATTGGCACTTCACAGCAATCCGCTGCTCCAGGCTTAGCCCACTCATCGCCGCATCCAGGGCGCCGCTTTCTATACCGCCTTCTGTCTGCACTCCATGTTTTGTTAACAGCGGACCCGCTGACGCAGCCAGTGTTCTTCGCGTAGACAAGTGCGCCGCCGCCTCAGCCCGCAACTGCACAATCGTCTGTTCGGATTCAGCCAGCTTTCGCTCCAGTTCCAGTCGCATCCCGTCCTGGCTGGTATCCGCCGTCGCCACAATACGCTGTACATCGCCGCACACACTGGCATGCCGCTCTTCCATACCAGCAATCGTCCGCTCAAGTTGTACCGTCGCTGACGCCAGTCGCTCCAGGGTCTCTTCGAGATATCCGTTTTCCATGCCACTCTCCTTTGTTCGTCTGCTTCCGTCTTCAGGCACGTGCCGGCCGCGTTGCCGCTGTCAGCTTTGCCGCCTCAACTTTGCGAATCGCAAAGTGTGTATTCCTGTACGCCGCCTTGCTCTTCAGCAGGATCGCCGCTCCCGTAAAAGTCACCTGGCTCAGAGTCCATACCTCTGCCCGCATGTCCTCCACATGTGCATCCGCCAGTTCATAGGACATGCCCATCGTCCCCTGCATCGAGACCGCCATCTGCTTCTCGACCTCCGGAAAATCTTTGCCAAACAGGTAGCCCGCCACCCGCAACTCCCTGTCCTGCACCTGCGCCTCCGTGATAATCCCGCACTTCCGTCGCGCATCGTGGCCGTCCCATGTCGGACAATAATCAACCGCCATCCCCAGCAGCGAAGGCAATGCCTCCGTCGCTGCACGCTTTCCCAGGATCACGCGATGTCCCTTGGCTCCCGATGGCGCGCGATCGCTCGCAACGTCCACAAATGTGAGCACTCCCTCAAATGGAACGCGATTCGGATGTCTCTCCCGCACCACCACCCGCTCTGCCACTGCACTTGGTTGCATTCGTCGTCCGCCTCCCGGATACGTTCATGTACCGCAATCTTTCCTGCCAGTGCTTCAATCCCGCCTTCATTCATCCGTCGCCATCTCCTGCTGCGCCACTTCGACCATCTCCTCCTTCACGCTCAATGGCGCCAGCCCCCGCATCGCCCGCACCTCGTTCACTGTCAACACGCCGGCCTGCAGCAGTTGCGTCTGTATCTGTACTTCCGTCAGTTCATCCCGCGCTTCCAGTTCGTTGAACGCGAACTCAAACTCCTTCCATCCCAGCAGCTTCGAAAACACATCGCGCGTAACATGCTGCTCCACCAGCCGTGCCAGCGGCAGAATGGCACTGCGAAACGCCTCGTCCCCCATCTCGCCGGATGTCGACCGATTCACATCCTGCTCCAGACCCAGCAGCATCGGGGGAAGATTGAAGGCATTCGCGATCATACGTATCAAAAACTGTTGCCAGCTCAGCCGCAGGTCCGCATCGGTTCCGCTGGCAAATCGCAGCACCTCCGGCTTCTGCTGTGTGCTCAGAATCGGCACCCGGCCCGTACCCTCGATCTCGTCCTGCCACCAGCGAATCAGCCGCTCGTGCTGGGTCTGCGAGGCCTCGTTGATCCAAAGCGCATACTGCACCACCGCGTTGCTCGCCAGCTTGCCCGCAAACCGATGCGCACTCAGCAGCGAGTTCACCGTCTCGAACGCCACCTCCAGCGGACCCAGCCCGAACGGCGTAAAGGTTCGCGGATTCATCCGCAGATACATCAACTGGTCATCGCGCAGTGGTATCGTCGCATCCGGACCAATGCCGCCAGTCCTCTGCGCATACCGCGTCCCCTGCGCACTTCCATCCCAGTTCGGATTCAGCTGGATTGTCGCTCCATCCACCGGCCATAACCGCGCCGGTCGCGCCGGATCACCCGTCGCCTCCATCTCGATTGCGCCGTATCCGCCCGTCAGCGCATCCTCCAGCACCTGCCCCATCAGCGTCCGGAACGAGTCCGCCTCGTTCGGCTCCAGCAGCATAACCCGCAGCGCCCGCGCCTTCCGCTCCAGGTAGGCAACATCCCCCGGCAGGTATTCGCGCTTCACCCTTACCTGCCAGTCCATCGAAGCAATACGGTCCTTGATCAGGTTGATCGCCCGCCGCACCACCGGTGTCTCTGCGAAACGGCGCAGATTTGCCGGAGTCGGCTTTGGCAGCAGACCAGTTACCGCACTGTAAGGACCCAGGATTGAAGGCAACTGGCCTTGAAACGATCCCTGCGACGCAACATGCGAGGTAACCCGCTGCACCCCATCCTTCTCCATCGAGGCCTTCGTCCCGCCACCCGCCTCCAGCCCCTCGCGCCATCCCCGTAACGCCCCTCGCGCTCCACTCATTACATCCATATCGATCGCCCTCCGGCTCCGCACGCTTATGACCCGCCTCAAACTCAACTTCAATCCCAATAAAAAAGGAGCCGGGCAAAAGCCAGGCTCCTCAACAACTCCGCAGCAAACTCGTTTACACGTGCAGCTCTATGCGGGCCGCTTCCACAATGCGTCCCAGGTCGGTCACTGTCAGCACATGGATCCCCTGCAGTTCCATCGTCTCCCTGCCAAATGCATATTGCTCCAGCAAATCCTTGTCCTCTCCAACCTCTCGGATCGGCTCTACAAACACAGCCAGCTCGAGCTTCGCGCCCTCTACTCGACGCACACCCTCGCGCAGCGCGCTGGCCGAATATGCCAGCCCTTTCGCCGCCTCCACGTCCGCAATCAATGACACCGCCTGGAACATCTTTGACGTACCATTCGTTCGATAGCCGCAGTCAATTCGCAGCGGATCCCCCGCCCGCGTGTAGCGCTCTGCCGCGATCCGCGTCTTCAGCAGACCCCATACCCCGCCCTGTTCAAACTGCCGACGCATCTCTTCATGGATCGCACTCCGCCCCGTCCGCGTCTTCTCCCGCGGCAGCTTGTAGCTCTCGACGTACATCTTCATCAGCTCTTCCATCTGCGTAAGAAACGTCTCCGCCAGGCATCCCTTCGGCGCTGTAATCTGCAACTGTGTCGAGAACGATTCCTGCAGCTGCTGCAGCACCTGCGGCCCCTCTGTCATGCGCTGCCGCAGCTCTGTCTCCAGTGCCTCAAACGCATGCACATCCGCACCCGCATCCAGGCAGCGCACCCGTCGCCAGTCGCGCGTAAAGCGCAGCCCCAGCCGATGCGGTTCCACCATCTCGCGCAGTAACACTCCGATATTTACGAACTCATCCTTCACCGGGTCCGGTACATACCGGATCAACGAGAATTCGCATACCAACCGCTCAGCCTCCCGCACTCCACCCTCCCCCCTCTTTATCGTCCGCCGCCCCAACAAATCTATCCCCTACTGCACTCTTCCCCCACCCAATCCCATTCCGGACACCCAGGTCTCCTCTCGCTGATCTTCCCGCTTACCCCATCTCGGAAAGGGCTTCCGATCCGAATCACGAAACGCCTCGATTAACTCCCGCACCATTCTCCGGCGTCCAATCAATCCCTCCACCAGCTTCTCCATGTCCTCTAAATTGCCACCGTACCAGGCCGGCGGCACCAGCTCCGCCATCTGCCAGATCCTTCCCGCATCCATCTCCTCCACCGCGCTCAGCCACGGCTCAAAACTCGCCCAGCCCGTAACCTCCGCATATACTTCGTTCCGCGGGAACACCCCGCGCAGCGTTACATCCCGGTAGGTCCACTCCGCTGCATTGAAGCAGTATCCCTGGTCGATAAATACAGCTGTGTACCTCTTCTCTCTACCCTTGCGGCAGAACACCGCCTGTCTTCCATTCACATTGCACGTCCATTTATCGATCACCAGCATCCCCGCAAATTGCGCTAGGTTTTTCGTCTCCAGCAGCAGCGGCTCAGCCAGGTAATCCACCACCTGTCCCGGCATCAGCCCACCCACGAATCGCGACCCGAACTGCAGCCCCGGCACACACGCCTCGCTGCTGTGCGCCAGCCGGATCTTCAACTCTGCCGTCGAGCTCACCAGCCACGGCGTCACCTCCACCACGTCGCACTCCGGCACACTCAGTCCCGCCATCTGCGCCAGCCGCGTCGCCATAAAATCATTCGCCAGTACCCGCGTAGCCTGCGGATTATTCTGAAACTTCACCACGTACAAATGTTCGTCCTCACCCAGCATCAGGTGTCCCTGCGCACCCCCGCGCATCGTCCGCACATGCTGCGTCATCAGGACAGCCATTCCGCCTCACGCTCCAGTCACCACTACTTCTCACACCGATACTATGCGCAGCCGCTGTCCCGCACCGACCTTTCACCGCATAGCCGCATGCGCCTGCAGAGCCATCCCCATCGCCATCAACAGGTCGTCATGCTCGCCGGCACCCGCCTCCATCCGGCCCGCCTTGTCCCTCACAAATGTCCGGCACTCCCGCAGCAGTCTGCGGCTGTTCCACACTTCAGGATGCTCCACCACCACCCGCATCAATCCCTCCAGCATCACCGGCCGGGTCAGCGAGCTCGTCAGCCATCCCTCCTGTCCTCCACTCACAAACAGGTTGCCGTACCGAAATTCACCCCGCAGATAAGCCAGCACCGCGTGCCCATGATTATTTCGCTCCACCACCAGCAGCGCATCGTTATATTCCTTCGCCAGCACCACGCATTTCTGTGCAATCTCGTGCAGACCCAGCCGCGCATGCAGCTCCGCACACTGCAGCCCCGTCGCCCGCTCCACCACCTGCATCGCACAATAATCCCCGTCTGAGCCACCACCCGAAGGATCCACCGCCACGACGTACTGCTTCCCTGCCACCGCCGGATACCACACCTCCAGCGTTCCGTTCCATCGTCGCTCTATCGGATCGCCCAGCTCCGCCAGCCTCCGGTCCACCGCCTCCATATCGAACACGCACTGTCCGCTCGCCAGGAAGCACTCGTCCGCATGCTCCGGATATTCCTGCTTCATCATCCGGCCAAACTGTTTCTGCAACCGTCGCCGATACGAAATCTGCCGTACGCTCAACCCGAATATCTCCCTCAGCCGCAATTCCGTCGCATCCAGCTCGCCTAATTCGCCCGAAGCAGCCACATACGCAGGCTCCCACCACCACGGAAAAAAATGCCGCACATAGCCCGTCTCCGCCGCCTGCATCCACTCTTCATAAAAACATCCATATGCCCCGTTCGCCGTCGACTCCAGCACCACCTCTGAATCCGTTGCCAGCGCCGCTCTCAATCCCGCCAGCGTCTCCGCCGCATTCCCCGGCCATCGCGATACCTCCGAGCAGTGCAGATTCTGCACCGTCAATCCACGCCCCGCATTCGCGTCCCCCGCCGTCTCCACCCTGTACTCGCTGTCCAGTTTCGGAAACACCAGCGAACGCACATTCGCCCGCGATGTCTTCAACGCGCCGCCCGTCAGGCTCACCGGCAGCTCTGCATGAAAGCGCCGCACCATCTGGAAAAGGTCCTGTGCCGCCTCCTGCGTGTGCGCCACCTGCAATGTCAATGTTCCCGGCTGCAAAATCGTCTTCAGAAAGAACCTGCCCGCAATCCACGTGCTCAACCCCATCTGCCGCGCCTTCAACACAACATTGGCAGACCCGCGTCTCCGCTCAAACGCACGCTGAGCCGGGTTCGGCCGCAGTGGAACCAGCACACCATTGCGCCCCCGGATCTTCAGCATCGCCTGCGCCAGGAACACCCCCGTCGTGCATCCCCCCAGCATCTCCGACTCGGTGTCCATCAACGTCCCAAGTGTCTTCAGCTCATCAAGATCGCTCACGGCAGACATCGTTCTCACCCTCCCGGACTCCTGCCCCGCCATCTCCGAATCACAGGCAGACCCGCCAGTCCGCCCGTCAATCCGCTCTTCCTAAAGCTTGTAGCCCAGCTTTTCCAGATCGCTCTTGCATCCCGCAATCAGTTGCTCAAACGCCTGCACCGTCGCTTCGTCGAGTGACACACTCAACCCGTTCGCACTCGCAGCGCCGCCAGTCGCATGCACCGCTGCCACCACCAGCCCCAGCGCCGAAAACGCAGCCCGCTCCAGCAACACTGCCTGGCCCCCGAGTCCCGGAATCAACCCGCTGATCGCCTCCACCGTTCCGGCATTGGCTTGAATTACCGTCCCCGCCTTCTCTGTAAACGCGCAGGCCTTCTGCAGGTCACCCAATGCACTCGCAAAAAAATGCTGCACCGACGAAAAAGCAAACATCGACTTGCTCGAAGAACCCAAAGACACCATCGTCATTCCCTCATTGCTGCTCACGCAGTCTCGTTACAAGCAGGCAAACAGCACCCGCTCCATACCCATCCGCCAGACCGCCGCCAACCACGCGCCAGCCGCCTCTACATATCTCTTTGCAAATCCGGGCTCCCCACTCCTCGCGAAGCCGAGGTAGGCATAGCGAAGACCTCCACTCCACGCGGCAATCCGGGTGCCCATCCTCGCGAACGCCGGCCTGCCCGAACGGCCGCGACTATTCGTTGATCTGCATCGGCCCTGTCGCGCGGATCACCGTGCCATCGTCATAAAACATCTGCGTACTACAACTGTTGGCCGCCGTACTCGGCACACCGCCTCCCAGTACACGACCCCAGTTAAACGTGTACCCGCCAGTCGCGTTCTGGCACAGCACCACCAGGAACTGCTGCAGCGCGCCGCTCGAGGTCCACGTCGACGCCGTCACATTCCCCGCCAGGATCAACTTCTGCACATTCTCGAACGACAGCGTAAACGTCGGTGTCGCCGACCACGTCACCACATTCGCCGAGTTCATCGTGTGCGCCCCGAAATCCTTGTAACTCCCAAATGAATTCGTCGATCGAAGATAATCATTGGTCCCCACCGTCTTCGTCGTCACATAGGTCGGCCGGTTCGCCACAAACTCCGTCTGCATATTCGGTGCAGGCACCACATCAAAATCCCGCGCCCAGTTCATCCCGGTTGTCACCGTCGCAGTGAATTCGTTCCCCACGAAAAAGCTCGTCGGATCCGGATTCAGACTGTGAAAAGCAATCACCGTGTTCGTCACACTGTATGTGCCATTCAGCTCAAACCGGTTATTCGACCAGTGCGAATTAAAGCTCCGCAGTACCGCCCCATACTGCGTTGGCGAATCACAGATGTTGTCGCTCCACCAGTTCCCCTGGCCGTTATCGTCAAAACAGGCTGTCATCGCGCCATTCTGGTTCGTATCCCACACATGCAGGTACCCATAGCGCGATCCACCCACATCATCCCGCACCCCCTCCGCATAGCCCTTCACATACCCCTGCACATACTTCGAGTCGGTCGCATTGTCCGTCCATATCCCATAACTCCCCGCCGGGATTGCGCTGCCCGTCCGGTAGCACCAGAACTCCACCGCATCCATCGAATTCGATCCCGTATACCCATCCGCCGTATCGCCATTCTGCATGCAGTAGCTCGTCGCATTCAGCATCCGCAGATTCGCAATCCGTCCGCGATACTGCCGCTTCAACCACAGCGCTCGCTGCGCCGTGTTATTCGCATCCAGCGTCCCGCCACCCGAGATCATCTGGTCTGCCCAGAACCCCGTTGATCCCGCCACCACCACCGCCGTCATCGCCGATCCCGTCTTTGCCTGAATCACCGCCCCCGGCTCCAGGTACAGCGAAGCATTCACCGGCAGGTTCACCGCGCACGACGTCGCAAACACCGATGGCGGCACATACATCACCCCGCCCGCTGCTGCATTCGCCGCATTTGTCAGCGCCGTGCAATTGTCCGTAACACCATCGCCCACCGCGCCGTAGTAGCGCACGTCCACGCGCAACAACCCCTGCACCACGTTGCCAAATTTTGCCGTGCCAGTTCCCGTCACACCACCGCTCGCGTCCACCACCGTCTGTCCCGCACCCCCTACATTCAAGCCAGCGGCAAACGTCTGGACCGGCACAAACGTATTCGCCTGGTTTACCTGCGCCAGATTCGAAGAGCTCGTCACCGGGGTCCCGCCACCCACAATCAAATTGCCCTGCGTCGCCAGGTCTGCCGTATGATTTAACAACGGCGGAGGCGAAGTGCTCTGCACTGCCTGCCCACTATCCGTCAGCGCCGTATACCCCACCACCGCCGCACCGCCAATCATCCCCAGTTGCAGCGGCGAACCCGCAGGAACAGCCGTCCGATACACCTTCTGCACCCGTACTCCGCTCCCCGTTGCCGCCGCCGGGCAATACACCACGTTGTTATTCGTCACACTTAACGTTCCATTACCAGTTGTTGTCGATCCCACCGGTGTCGGCATCGTTTCCAGGCCTTGAAAATCCACCTGCGTGCACACATACGAGTAAGCCGACGTTCCCGCCGTACCCACCACTGCTACTGCCGCTGCGGCCGTCGGATTCGGCGTCAACAGCAGTGATAACGATCCATGTCCCTCGATCTGCCACGGCGACACCTGCGGACAATCCATCTGCCACGCCATCTCGTAATCGCCCTGCAGCGTAAAATCCACCACGCCGTTGCCGCCCATCGGGGTGAACGGGAACCCGCTGCAGGTTCTCAGCGCATACCCGTCCCCCGGTATCAATGTGGTGCCTCCATCGTTTGACATCACACGGATCCTTTGACCCGGCACACCACCGGTAAAATTCGATAACTGCTGCGGCCCATTCGCCTGCAGCATCACGTTGTGCAGGCCCGCTACATTCCCTCCCAGCACACCGGTAAACGGCGCCAGGTACTGCTTGAAATCGTTATCCGGAAACGCAAACGATCCCGTATATCCGCCCGGCGTCGCATAGCTCTGCGCAAAGTTTCCCGTCCACACATTCGGCGTCCCACTTCCACTCGTCCGTCCATCATGGATATCCGCCTGCAATGGTGCGTAATCCAGCACCGAGTTGCCCGTCCACACGTTCGCGCCCAGTACATTCTGTCCCGTGCCCGTCTCGTCAATCCCGAACCACGTCCCCGGTGCCACCGTCCCGTCACTGCCGTCATGCAGCGCCATGTTCCCAACCCAGAGGCTGCTGTTTGACTGGTCCTCGATCCCCGTTCCGGTATTCAGATCCGCCCGGTTCATATACCAGCGATTAAATTGCCCGCCGCTCCAGATACCTTCATCGGATAACTCGCCGATATTTGCCTCATACCAGTTATTAATTCCGTTCCACCCATTCACAATCGCCTTCGATGGCAGCGTCTTGTCGATCACCGTCGTCACTCCATTCACCGCCGCCGACCCGGTCGATATCTCCGAGTACTCCATGTATCCATCCGTCCCGTTCAGCACCACGCATCCCAGCGGCGTCACCGCCGGTATCCCTCCGCCTCCAATCGATGGCGGATACGATGGCAGCTGCCGCACCGAGCGGTTGTTCACATCCTGCAGGCAATTGGTCGCGTCTACATGATTCACGAACAACACCTCGCCGCCTTCCCAGTCCAGCAGCCCGTCGCCAAAGTTGTTCCCGCTCACCCTCTCGATATGCACCTTGTAGCCCATCGGGATGTAAATCGCCTTGTCCATCAGGTTGCCCACAACCCCTGCCGTCGTCGCTGCATTCGGACCAGCATTCGTCACCGAAATAAAATTCGCTCCCGGCGCAAATCCCGTAATCGTCCAGCCCCCGTTCATCGTTGAATCAGTCGATCCGCTGATCGTCACCTGCCCGCCCACACCGCCCCATCCGTAAAGTGGCGGCCCCGCAATCGTCAGTGCCAGTGAATTGCCCGTTCTTACCGCACTCGCAATCGCGCCCGAAGCACCGCCATCCGTCACCGTTCCCGGAGTCAATACCGCATCAGCCGGATACGCCGTGCCTCCTGTCGTCGAACTATTCGCACCCGTCTGCGCGAAACTGAAGGACTCTGGATACGCCGTGCCTCCACCCGCATACGTACCCTGCGCCGTCACCACAAACGTGCCGTTGTAACTGCCATCCGCGGCACCAGCCACCGTCACCTGGCTCCCGATTCCGTACGCCGTATACCCCGCATTCGGCAGCGGCCCGTTCGCCGCGCAGGTCACCACGTTGCTGCTGCGTGAGCAACCCGCAAGCGACGCAGCCTCGCTATACGTAAACGTCGCTCCCGAAATTCCCGTCACCGGATAGATCCCGTTGAACGTCATATCCGGGCCGGCATTATGCAAAAACATCTGCATCCCCACCGTCAGCGCAGCCGGCACTGCGACACCACTCGTCACCGTCACCACGCCCGCATGCCGCGCCAGCGACACTGCATTCACAATCCCGCTGCCACCCTGTCCCAGCAGCCCTAAATCGTGGATCCCCACATTCTGCGATCCCGCCGCCACCGTGATCACCGGTACCCCGGGCAGCCATCCATTGATCTCCGAGCTGCCGCTCCGGCCGCCATAATGTCCGTTCAACGACACATTCGAGTACAGCGTTACATTGCCGCGGCAATGCGCATCCGGCATCTGCACCTGCGCGCTTACCCGCGCCAGTCCACCCGCCTGCGTACTCGCCTCTGCCGCATTGATCGCTGCCTGGATCGCCGCAGAATCATCCACACTCCCGTTACACACCGCGCCATACGCACGCACATCGAACACGTCCGCATGCGACACCCTCTGATCCAGCACCGACGCACCACACGCATTCGTGAATTCCGGGCTCGTTGCAGAAACCGCCAGAGTATTCGGAATCACCACCATCTCCACCGGGTTCGCCGCGCACGCCGCCGTTACCGCGGCTTGTACCGACGCAAACTGGTCCGCATACGCCACGTGATTCACCAGCGGCGCCGTCAGCGATGCAGCTGCCAGCGCCCCCTGCACCGATTGGGCCGCCGTCGTATTCGCATGGATCGCATTCGCATCCCCCGCGCTCCCGATCGTCGCGCCCACTGCCGCAATTTGCGCATCCACGTAATGCTTCGTCGTCGCCTGGCCGCCCGCCACAGGATCCGCGCTCAACAACAGCGGCCCCGTCATCGATCCACCAGCCACACCCACAAACGCCTGACTGATCGCTGCCACCGACGTATCCACATACTGCTTCGACGCCGACGACACCGCCACCGCAGCCGGCACAACCTGCGTCCGTATCGCCGACACCGATGCCTGGGCCGCCACCGGCACCAGCCAGAATTCTTTACTCACGGTTCCGTCCGACAAGTGATACACCGCCGTGTAATACGTTCCCGCTGGAGCAGCCCCCACATTCGGCGTCAGCTTCACCGACAGAAACCCGTCCGCGCCAATCGTCGCCGTCACACTCCCCGCCGCTACCGTGCCGTTCGCCGCCGTCGTAAACGAAGGCCAGCTGATCAACACCGTACCTGTTGCCACATTCCCATTCGCGCTGTACACCGTGTCCTGGATCGTTGTCGTCGTAATCTGCGCAGCTGCCGTCTTTCCCACGCCAGCCAGCATCAGAAGACCAGCCATAACGAGCGCTGCCGGAACGCCCCTCCATTGTTGTGCTCTCGTCATGGCCAAGTGCGGTCTCCCTCTTTACCTGTTAAACGCGTACTTCATCATGCATGCATCTTCACGCAAGCATCGCTGCTCTCACGCCTGCGTTTGAATCTCCACAGCCTGGTTGCTCATCTGCTTCAGTTCGCTCAGCAGCAGCTTGCTCAGCGTCATCTCGCCGCCGCGCGACTTGGGCTCCACCTTCTCATTCATCTTCCCCAGGTCCCACAGCAGCTTCAACGTCGTCGGCTTCATCTTTTCGGCATCCGTGAACATCCCCACTGCAATCGTGTCGAGATGCTCCAGCAGCTTCATCCTGATAAATTCATTCCCATCCCGCACCGGCCTGCCAGGCTCCAGCGGCCTCACCTCGTTCAATGCATCTGCCTCAGCAATTCCCGAAATCAATAGCTCCGCTTCCATCACAGCCAGCTGCGCCTTACTCTTTCGACTCGGACGCTTCTTGTCAGCGACCGCTTGTATCTCACACACTCGTCCCAGCAGCACAACCTGCTGATACTTCAACTGTTCAGTCAAGCAATCCTCCAGATACAAAAAGGGACGCCGCTTTGGCGTCCCTCGTCTTTGCGTTTCTAACTACTGAATCCAGAATAGCAACTTCCACTGAATCATTCGGCATCATCGCTGCCGCTTAAATCATTTCCTCCAGCAACTGCACCCCCAGCAGAATTTCTGTCAGCCGATCCACTGCCTCCCTGTACCGCCGCACCACGCTGCGTGCACTTACTCCGAGCATGTCCGCCACTTCCTGTTGTGTGAATTCCTGCAGCGCAATTCGCTGCAGCATTTCGCGGCCCGCAGCGTCCAGCTTCTTCAGGCAGTTATCCATATCGTGGACAAAAATGATTGCGTCCTCAAAGCTTCTTACCCCCGTATGACTCGCCTTCCCCCGGATCACCAGGTTTCCCAGTACCGACCCGCTCCGCCCCATCTGCATCGAGGTCCGCCTGTACCGTCCCAGCAGCCTCTCCGTATACATGCGATAAAACTCCATGTAGTCCGCATCCGGCAGCGGCGTCTCCTGCGGCCGATCCTGCTCCTCGGCAATCCTGCCGCCCCGCCTGCCCGCATTCATGCCGGAAGACTGCTGCATCGCCAGCGCCGCGCTCACAGTAGACCTGCCTGCGCCGGCAGTACTCTCCGTTTTCGGCCCGGCCGGCGCTCCATTCCTGCCAGCGGATAATGCGACAGCTTCTCCGCGCACCCCGCGCAATACACCTCGCGACCTGCCAGCGTACGGCACCACAAACGGCCACAACCCTCGCAGATTTTCAATTGCATCGCTTCAATATTCATTCGGCCCCCATCTCTCTTTTTTGCTGTCCTTTGCAGGTTGAATTACCTGTCTCTACGGCTCACCGCACTGCGGATTCAAACGAGCCTCCAAACACCTTCTCCCCATGCCGGGGATCACGAATTTCACCGCCACAGCAACGGAGCCGCCGCTTCCTCTCGCGCCCACAAGCGCAGAGAAATTGCTTCCACCGCTCAGTGAGCGGATTCGCTGTTCCAGGATTTCGTTTGAAAGTAGACCGACTCTAGGTCGCTGAACCACCTGCGTCAATATCTACACAGCGATTTCAGCTGGCTTCATCTAGGACCATCGCCACATTCGCAGTTTTACCGTGAAACCATGTGTTTTGGCATTTCTGCCAGCTATAGCCCTCAATGCAATTTATAGCTACGAGAAATATTTCTGCATATGCGCTTCGACGAACTGCACGACATGTTGCTTGTGGAAGTCGGAAAACGCATGAATGCGACAGGTCTGTCCCAAGCCGAAGTCGCCAGGCGGGCGGGCATGCAGCAAGGCACGCTGTCGAACCTGCTGCTCCGTAAAAAGAGACTCACCAATTCCGCAGCTGAGAAGTTATCGGGAGCTCTCAAAATCGAGGTAGAAGATCTCCTCCCCGCTCCTGTTTCGCCGAGAGGCCAGGCAAGAAATATCCCCATCGTCAGCCACAAAGTCGCCGCCACGCAGCCTCTCATCAGCCCGCGAACGACTCTCGCTCCCAGCGGCGTCACCGTTCGCGCCATAAAACACACCGCAAGTCTCGCCGTTGGTAGCCGGGGACAATGGACGCGCTACGTCGCCATTCGTCCCACCCGCAAGCAGGTCAAACTCATGCCACTCTTACTCTCCGAAGGCGACCTCGTCATCCTTGACCGCCACGATCAGTTCTTGCGCAGTGAAGCTCGCAGACTGCGCTCGATCTATGCCGTCACCATCGATGACTTCCTCAGGATCGGCCGACTCGACATTACCCACCGCGAACTCACCCTTTACTACGAAGCAGGCACCACCGAGGACATCAACCTTAAAGAGAAACACTTCGTCATTGGCCGCGTCTGCCGCGTCCTGCATAAGCCCCCAATTATCTCGATGACCCCCGTCCCTCCCAACGCAGTTGCAAGTAAAAAGAAACTATAAGCAGCTTCTATCGACTTACCTCGAATCAACTCCACATCCATTCAGGCGCGCCTGGCACTCAAGCTGGACAATCAAACAGTCAACTCCCTCTAAAGCCATCCACCCTCGTCACGCCGACCAGGCACAGTCCCTCAAGTTGTCATCTCGACCGAAGCGAAGCGCAGTGGAGAGACTCACACCTGCAACTCGCCGCCAATCTGCAGCCACAGCCGCTTGATGTGACCAACCCAAAGCAACCAACAATCAAAGCGGGAAGCGCCTCCGCCCGTACGGCAAGTACCTGCTAACATTGCCCGTGAGGAGATCTCATGGAAGTCACCACAAATCCGACCGGCACCGCACCCCGTCGCAATGAAGACATCGCTCTCGATTTGCTCAAGTTTGTAGCCACCACCGCCGGCGTCACCCGCCAGACCAGCAGCGCCACCACTGGCTTTACGGCACCCTCCGCCGCCAAGCCGGACGATCAGGTCGCCCACCTGCTTGACCTCTATTCCCGCTGCCTCACCGCCGTTCAGGGCAAGTAAACCCGACCCTTGCCCGCTGCTCTCCAGGTCGCCGTCTTCGGCGCCGGCTCCTTCGGCCAGAATCACATCCGCGTCTACCAGCAGCTGGAGCAGGACGGACAACCCGTTCACCTCGCCGCGATCGTGGATCCCCTCCTGGCCGACCCAGCCCATGCCGCAGCACTCCTAAACAAGACCCCGTCCCCTCCAGCACCCCCGAGGCTCTACTCCAACCGCGACGCCTGTCTCGCCGACCATGCCGCCGGCACCCTGGTCCTCGATGCCGCCTCCGTCTGTACACCCACCAGCTCCCACGCCGCTGTCGCCGCCGCGGCACTCGACGCCGGTCTGCACCTCCTCGTCGAAAAGCCCATCGCCCGCACCGTCGCCGAAGCCGACCATCTCATCAGCCGCGCCGCTGCCGCCCGGCGTATCCTCCAGGTCGGTCACCTCGAACGCTTCAATCCCGCGGTCCAGGCCTTCCTGCCTCACCTCAACCAGCCCATGTTCTTTGAGGCCCACCGTCTCAGCATCTTTACCCCGCGCTCCCTCGACGTCGACGTCGTCCTCGACCTCATGGTCCACGACCTCGATGTCGTCCTCACCTTCGCCAACTCACCCGTCCGCGAAATCCGGGCCGTCGGCCTCCCCATCCTCTCCGCCAGAACCGACATCGCTAACGTCCGCGTTGCATTCGACTCCGGCTGCGTCGCCAACTTCACCGCCAGCCGCGTCAGCACCGAACGCGTCCGCAAACTGCGCTTCTTTCAGCCCCGTCAATACGTCTCCATCGACTACGCCCGCCAGGAAATCCTGCTCATCGAAACCACCGCCGACGCAGGTCAGGCCGCTCTACGCGTTGCCGCTGCCTCCAGCAGCCCCCACGGTCTTCCCGGCCTCAATGTCAGCAAGCCGCCCGTTACCCACGGCGAGCCGCTCCGCCTAGAGATTGAATCCTTCCTTCACTCCGTCCGCACCGGCAACACCCCGGTAGTTCCCGGCGAACAAG
>CAZZYN010000013.1:50494-64809 GCA_964658265.1 uncultured Acetobacteraceae bacterium
CGCGCCGCACTCGCCCTGGCACTCGACATCACCAGCGCCATCGAAACACACCTCTCCCGCACCGGCCTCTAAACCCGCGCCATCGACTCAAATAAGTCACAATTTCGGTATCGTTTAGGACGCCGCCGCGTTCTCAAGCCAGCTGGGATGGGATGATGGCGGAGCCATCCGCTCTTTCTTCTAAGGTCAGATCCATTCACGATCAGAAGCGCGAAGCGCCAACGCCCGTACGGCCAGTACCTAGCGCCCGAACTGCCGCAAATGATGATCGGTATGACGGTAACCCCAGCGCATCCAGTCTTCGCGCTGCATCGCGCCCAGCAGCGGATGATGGGTCAGCAGCGTCACCGGCGCAGCCTCACAGAACTCCTGCACCAGCCCGACGACCGCATCCTGCGTGCGGCAAAAGTCTGCATCCGGCACTCCGGCCCGACCAGCATTCAGTTCCGGAAGCGTAGGAAATCCCGGCAGCCATGGCAGCGGCGATTTCAGCACCAGGTATCTGCCCCACGGCCCGCGCAGCGCACTCCATCTTGTCCGGCAAGGTACACGATTCATTGCCATCTGGAACGCCCCGCGCAAATGCCACAGCATCTGTGACACATCCATACGCCCAAAGCAGGCTCCATCGCTTTCCGTCAGGGAACGAAGCCGCTCTGTTATCTCTGTCTGTCTATTTGAATGAATGAGGCTGGCATCAGCCTCCCAGCACTTCATAGCCGCAACGGGCAACTAACGCCGATCCCGCCCGCGCGGTCCACCGCGATCTGACCGTCCGCGGCCTCTGTCCCCGCTCCGCTCCGACCCGCGGCCACCCGCGCCCGTAGGCCGTCGGGAAACCATGCCCGGCGCCGGGGCAGGAAGCCGAGCGTCGCCCTTCCGATACAGCACCACAAAGCGGTTCATGCCCTCGCCGCTGCTCTCCGTCTCGAGCCCCGTGAAACCCTTCAACGCAAGGTGCAGCATCCGCCGCTCACGCGAGCTCATCGGCGCAAAGCTGAACGGCACTCCTGTCTTCTGGACCTTCTCCGCAGCCGTCTCCGCAGCCAGCTTCATCTCGGCCGCGCGCAGACTCTTGAAATGATTCGAGTCGAACGAAATCTTGTCGTGCTCCTCGTTCTCCAGGCGCACAATCTTCGCCGCAATGTGCTCCAGCGCCCGCAGCAGTTCTCCACCGCGCTGGGTCAGCAACGGCGCATCGGTGCCCACCATCTCCACATAAATCTCGCGAGCTTCCAGGCCGTCCGGATCCGCCGCGCCCGCCCCAGCCGTAATCCGGTACTTCAGTCGCAGTCCACCCGGACCCGTCAGAATCTTCAGGAACGCAGAAATCTTTTCAGCCGCTCCCCGCAAATCCTCCATCAGTGTCTCCTCGTAGGCAAAGCCGCGCTCACCGCCGGCTGGTGGCCGGCTTCCCCAGCCTCTTCGCATTTCTCTTCGCCGCCAGCGCCTTCATCTCGCGACCCATACTCGACCGGTTCATCACCATCTGCTGTGCCACGTTGATCAGGTTACCCGCTGCCCAGTACAGTGCCAGACCCGCCGCAAAGTTCCACATCATAAAGCCAAAAAATGCCGGCATCATGAACGCCATGGTCTTCTGCTGTGCCGGATCCATGCCCGGTGACGGCGATAGGTACTGCACCAGGAACATAGACACAATCACGAACACCGGCAGGATATGCGTCGGGTCGGGAATCGCCAGATCATGCAGCCATAGCCAGTGCGCCTGCCGCAGCTCGATCACGTGCATCAGCATCCGGTAGAAGCCGAACAACAGCGGATACTGGATCAGCATCGGCAGGCAGCCGCCAAACATGTTGACGCCCTCTCGCTTCTGCAGCGCCATCACCTCGGCATTCATCTCCTGCCGCTTCGGGTCCGTCGCCTTCAGATGCTTGTACCGCTCCTTGATCTGGTTCATCTCCGGCTGGATCTTCTGCATCTTCATCGCCGACTTCATCATCGTGATCCGGGTCGGCAGCATCGCAATATTGATCACCAGCGTCAGGATCAAAATCGCCCAGCCCCAGTTATGAACGATGTGGTCGTACGTAAACCGCAGCGCGAAGAACAACGGCTTCGCCACAATCCCGACCCAGCCAAATTCCAGGATTGGCTCCACATTCGGGCCCGTCTGCGTGCCATTCAGTGCCGTAGCCCGCACACTGCTCAATACCTCGATCACCTTCGGTCCGGCAAACACCCGCGTGCTCACTTCGCCGCTGTTCGTGCTGCCAATCGCCGTGCCTAGTACCGCTACCGGCACCGTGCCTGATTCCGGCCGCTTCGGATCGCGCGCCATCGTCAGTGCATTATTTAAACCAATCACCTGTGTTGCGTCCGGCGCATCCGGCAGGAAAATCGCAGCGAAATATGAGTCGCTGATCCCTGCATAATCGAACTGCCCGTTCTGCGTCGAGCCGCTCGCGATCTTCTTCGCCGCGACCGAGTCGTACTTGCCATTCTGCGACTTGTCGAATTGCGCACTCGCATAGGATGGCAGCGTCGCCTGGTCGCCCAGCCCCGACGGCCATGAGATAAACGCAGCCACCGGCGCGCCGTTATTCGTAACCGACACTGTGGCATGAACCACGTAGCTTGCGTCAAAGGTGAATTTCTTCTTCACCGTCAGGCCGCCCGCGCTGTAGTTAAAACTCAACTCACCCGGCGCATTCAATGGTCCGGATACCGACGGCACGAACATCGCCCCGTTCACCCGGTCGCGTACCCCGGCGTCGTACGTGTATAGGGATAGCGGATGCCCGAACTTCGTTGCAGCCGATTTATTCACCAGGTCCAGCGGCTTGCCGTCGTCATCCTTGTACTTCTTCAAAATCCACGACGCCACCTGCGCCCCGCGATTCGTAAACGTGATCCGGTACAGCTCGTTCTCGACCACCGTCTGCGTCTCGGCACTTGCCACCGCATCACTGGCCGCATGCACGCCCGCGCCAACACCGGACGTAGCCGTATCCGTAGCAGCCGGCGTACTCGTATTGCTCACCGGGATCGAGGAACCCGCCTGCTGACCCGCCTGCTGCGCAATCTGCGGATTGTTTGCCGGCGCCGCTGGTGCCTTCTTTGACTTCCAGTACTGCAGTCCAAGAAAGATAAAAAGAAATACCGCCGAAAAAAGCAGCATGGTCCGCGGGTCTTGCCCACCGCCCCCACTGCCGCCCTGTTGATTGGGATTGCGAATCTCTGCCAAGGAAAACGTCCTGTCTGTATACCGCGGAAACTTGATCGAGCCGGAGTAGCGGTGCATTCACGCCCCACCCGCCTCCACTCACTATGTTAAATGGCCGCAGGCCCTCGCACCTCATGCCTTCCGGGCCCATCAATGCGAATGTGTCGTTATCCCGCTACCGCCGTCCGGCCTTGCCGGTACTGGATCAAACCCGCCCCGCGAAAAAGGGTGGCAGCGCAGTACACGCCGGCATGCCATCCATCCGCCGCGCAGCGCTCCATGCTCCTGCCACGCCAGCACTGCGAATTCCGAGCACGATGGCTGAAATTTGCAGCCTCCGCCTGGCCCGTTCAAAGCATGCAGAAATGGCGAAAATACATATTTGTAGACCGCCAGCAAAGCCCGCAGCAGCCGCGCCGTCATACGCCCGGCTTCAGCGGAGGCCCAGGCATCCGGGTAGCGACAGTCGCAAAAATCCTCTTCACTTCCACCACCAGCGAATCGAAAGGTATCTCCAGCACAGTCCTGCGCGGATGCAGGATCACATCCACATGCGCGGGCAGCAGGTGTCTTTGCGCCCGTACAGCCTCCCGCATCCTTCGCTTGATCCGATTGCGTTCCACTGCATTGCCCAGTACCCGTCCCGCCGTCAGCCCTACCCGCGCTACGTCTGACACCATCGCCGGCGGTCGCACCGCGGCGAAGTAGCTCATCGAAGGCGACTGCTGTTTACGGCTCAGTTTATAAATCTGCTGGTACTCGGCATGCTTGCGCAAACGCCACGGCTGGCCGCACTCGCGTGTCACCATCGCGCGCACCGCCTCAACAATGACCAGCCTTCTGCACTCGGAATCATGTGGCACATTGCTGATCTGCAAGGAACGAAACCCATGTGCGAGAACGCGAGCATCATCGATTCGCATCCTCAAGCAATGGGTCCGTTTGACTCGACTTGTAGCTACTCTATTCTTCGAGGCCAGGCGGTAAAGGAATCAACGCAGGCACAACACATCGGATGCTTAGTCTCGGAAGCCGGCACTCACAGCAATCTTGTGGCGTCCCTTGGCACGGCGCCGCGACAGCACAGCAGCTCCACTCTTGGTCTTCATGCGTGTACGAAAACCATGCGTCTTGGAACGATGGCGGCGGTTCGGTTGAAATGTGCGCTTGGGCATGGAACGCGCTCCTGAAATGAACTGAGAAAATTGAGCCGGAAGGCAAGGTTTGAGTATAGCGCATGGCCCGCGAAGCCGCAAAAAATCATGCTCTGACCCGCTTTTTCACAATCCTTGGTGCAACTACGTCCAGCATACTTTTTTTCGCCCCGGGGCCTCGTAAATGTCCTTCGCGATTGTGCTAGTATCGGCTCCGTTCACAACTGATTTTTTCGTCAACCTCCAACCCAAATTTCGGAGCACGGCAAGTGGAGAACAACAGTGCTTTTCAGCACTGTTCCCACGCATTCCACCGACCCTCGAGACCACGCCGCTTCCATTCAGTGGCTACCATTTCCTGTCTCCCTCGGCGCATGCGTTCCCCAGTCGCTCACCTCGGTTTGGAGATCTGGCACGTTAGGAAACATATGCCGCTCGTACCATCGCCAGCATCGCTTCCCCCGGCAAGTCTCACGTCCCAATCCGATCCCTGGCACCGCATCCTGAGTGCGCTCGAAAAGAAAGCCAATCGTCAGTCCTTCAACCAGTGGCTCAAACCCACCGTCTTCAGTCACGTCAATGGGCGCCTGCTGGTCGTTCGCGTTCCCAGCACCGAGTGCCAGGTCGCCGTCTATCGCTACGCCAACCTCATCGATGAAGCTCTCGAGACCCTTGAGCTCGATTACGACGACGTCAAGTTCGTCACCCCGGAAGAAGATCCCACCCTCGTCCGTCCTCGCGAAGACGGTGGCTTCCCCCCTGCACCCGATCGGTCCGCCGCGACGCCGCCCGCTGAGCCTGCTGCCCCGGCTCGTGCCCCGGAGACCAGCCGCCTGCGTCCGGCAGCCCAGCCTGCATCCTCCAGCCAGGCCGCCCCACAACCCGCCGCGTCCAACGGCTCCCAGCAGCGTTTCGACTGGAACAGCGCCGCCCAGCTCAACCCTCGCTACACCTTCGACGCCTTCATCATCGGCAACGGCAACCAGTTCGCTCGCGCTGCCGCCCAGGCCGTCGCTGAGAAGCCGTCCAAGGCCTATAACCCGCTCTTCGTCTACGGCGGCGTCGGCATGGGCAAGACTCATCTCATGCATGCCATCGGCCACGAGATGAAGCGTCGCCAGCCCAACGCCTCCATCTGCTACGCCTCCAGTGAAAAGTTCACCAACGAGATGATCAAGTCGCTGCGCTATGACAAAATGACCAGCTTCCGCGACAAGTTCCGCACTGTCGACCTGCTGCTCATCGACGACATCCAGTTCATCGCGCAGAAGGAACGCACCCAGGAAGAGTTCTTCCACACCTTCAACGCGCTCCATGAAAGCATGAATCAGATCGTCATCGCCAGCGATCGTCCTCCCAAGGAGCTCGCCGAAATTGAGGACCGTCTCCGCTCCCGCTTCGAGTGGGGCCTCATCGCCGACATTCAGCCGCCCGATCTCGAAACCAAGGTCGCCATCCTGCAGAAGAAAGCCGAAAACGATCAGGCCCATCTTCCAACAGAAGTGGCCCTCTTCATCGCCTCCAACGTGCGCACGAATGTCCGGGAGCTTGAAGGCGCACTCACCCGCCTCATCGCCTGGACCGGCATGCACGGCCTCGAGATCACTCTGCCCACCGCGCAGCAGTGCCTCAAGCAATTCATCGATACCCAGGTCCGCAAGATCACCATCGAAGCCATCCAACGCATGGTGGCCGAACACTTCGGCATGCGCATCACTGAGCTGAAACAGAAGAACAACTCGCGCTCCGTAGTCGTCCCCCGCCAGATCGCCATGTTTCTGGCCAAGCAGATGACCGAGGCCTCACTCCCCGAAATCGGGCGGCAGTTCGGCAACAAGCACCACACCACCGTGATGCACTCCATCTCCAAAATCGAAGAAGAGCGGCGCCGCGACACCGACCTCAACCGCACCCTGAACAAGCTTCAGGAACAACTCAACCACAACTGATCCGGCGTTCCTTCGATCACGGATTTTCGAAAGATCACCACAAATCCGGGTGCCCCATCCTCGCGAAGCTACGGTGGGCCTTCGCGCTAAGCGCGAACCGCTCTCGGTCTACGCGAAGCGTCGACGCCCGGACGGCCAGTACTCAGAACCCGTAATTCGCCTTCCGCAGCGCATTCTTATAAGCATCCCGCGCTTTCTTAGCCACCGCCTCAGCATCCAGCAGCCGAAAACCCGCGTCATCCCACTTCTCCATCTCAATCATGGAGTGGTCCTCTGTAGCCAGCGCCTCTTCTGCCTGGATAGCCGCGACCCAATGGTCCACAGCCTCCTTATACGCAGCCCTCAATGCATCAAAATCCTGATCAGCCATGCCAGCACCCTAGGCCCCGCCCCCACCCGGGTCAATCCATCCCCCCATCAATTCGCAGAGAATTCACGTACAGCCCGCGCACACCCTAAGTCTCATCTGGGCCAATGCGCACCGCGGTGGAGAGATCTCACCACACCACTCCAAACATGATCCCGCTGGAGTTCCCGTCCTTGCGCAATTCCCGAGAATCAGCGGGTAAGCCTGACCTTCTTCGATCGGCAGATTTTGATTGCAGCGTGCTGCTTGGTACGCGGCGGGTGAAGTCTTGGTCTCCTGTGTGGCGTACAGTCCTGGGGCCCGGCATGCAGACCTGAAAGGATGCCGGGGGAGGCGCCCTGAAATCGTGGCTGACTGCCCAATCGATTTGACCAGACAACCAATGTGTGGCCCTCTCCAACATTCGAAGCGCCTGCACCCTCGCGGACAGTACCGGACCTACGGCCAGTACAGTATGCTGCAGGGATGCGGTTTTTCCCTTCCCTGCGCCGGCTCCTCACCGCGACAACAGCCGCAGCCTGCCTGTCCCTCACCCTCCCGGCCAGCGCCGCCCGCCACCCGCAGGACACCGGCTTTCTTAACCGCTCCGTCACCGTCAACGGCACCACCTACAAGTACCAGGTCTACCTCCCCGAATCCTGGAACCCCCATCAAACCTGGCCTGCCATTCTCTTCCTCCACGGCACCGGCGAACGCGGCTCCGACGGCATGGACGAGACCCAGGTCGGCCTGCCCAACGCCATCCGCTCCCATCCCGAACGCTGGCCCTTTATCGTCGTCATGCCGCAGGATCCCTACTCCCACCACTACTGGACCGATCCGCCCATCATGGCCATGGCCATGGCCGCCTTCAACGCCGAGGTCAAGGAGTTTCACGGCGACCCCCAGCGCCTTTACCTCACCGGCCTCTCGCTCGGCGGCTACGGCACCTGGGAAATCGCCAAAACCTATCCTGGGCGCTTTGCCGCCATCGTCCCCGTCTCCGGTGGCATCTTCTGGTCCTACCAGCCCCAGCGCTGGAAGGAGCAGCAGGACCTCCCGAAGGACTACGTCAAAGCCATCGGCCGCACCCCCGTCTGGCTCTTTCACGGCCTGCTCGATCCCGTCGTGATCCCCAAGCAGTCCGAAATCATGTACCAGGCCCTCGCCGCCGCAGGTGGCAACGTCCGCCTCTGGGAGTACGAAGGCTGGCACCATAACGCCTGGGACAAGGCATATTCCGACCCGGTCCTCCCGCAATGGCTGCTCGCTCATCGTCTGGACGACATCAAAACCGCCAAACCCGAGGCCACCCGTCTGCTGGTCCCGCTCCACCCCGCACCCGCCAACGTCAACCCCCAGCTCTACGACGCGCTCGAAGGCGACTACTTCGACCAGGGCGTTCGCCAGGTCACCATCCTCCGCAATGGGGACCGCCTCATGGTCAAGAACCGCACCGGCGACCTTGCCGAAGTTCTCCCCGAATCCCCCACCACCTTCTTCTACCCCAACGGCGGCACCTCCCGCCTCATCTTCGAACGAGCTCCCGACGGCCACATCACTGGCATCCTCTTCCGCGACGACCGCCACGAAGAACACTGGGAACGCGCTAAATAGTTCGCCCAGCTTGAACCATTTCGCCGGTGACGCGCCGAGGCGCCCGGACAGTAGACTTCGTTGCAGCCACCTTTTGTCGGCTCTCGGCGACATCCCATTAACGTCTACACCGCAAATACAGCATCCTCATTCATCGAAATCAGCAAGCCAGCCGCCCTTGGTAGACGCCTTAATTAGCCGGCCGTTTCCGGAGGCACACCCGCGCTTTGACTACTCAGCTTGCAAAACCAACCAATTGATCTCGAAGCCGATAACCTTAGCGGTCTCTGACCCTGGGTTAAACTAGGGCGCTGATGGAGCAAAACGTCTCTCCCCTTGAGAATCCCCGATCAATCAGCTTTGCCTCCACCGCTTCCATTCTTGGTGTGGCACTTCTCGCAAGCTTTCTAAGAGCCCCGAAGCTGTTGATTCAAGGTCGCGTCTATGCTGAAGAAGGCACGACCTACCTGCGCTTCGCATGGAACGCGAAGGTCATCGATTCACTGCTGGCACCGCATCAGGGCTACTACTCGCTACTCGATAACCTCACTGCACTCATTGCTGCCAGGATGCTGCCGTTGTCACTCGTGGCGCTCTTCTTCATCTGGGTCGCGCAGGCCATCCAGTTGCTGACGGTCTACCTTGCTGTCACCAGTGAATCACTCAAGACCATCAAAGAACGCGTTCTGGTCATGTTCGCTTTCGTTTTTGCAGCCGGGAGCTTGGAGGGCTGGTTAAGCCTGGAGTGCTGCCAGTTCTATCTCCCCATTTGCGCTGCTCTCATCCTGGCCTCGACTGAGCGCCGCTGGCAAACGGTTCGGTCCAGTACGCTCCGGCTGGGAGTTCTTCTCCTCGCAGGCCTGTCTGGGGTCACCAGTTGTTTCCTCTTGCCCCTCTTCTGGTTGAAGGCCGCGCGCAGCAAGAATCGCGGTGCCCTGCTCGATGCATCAATCCTCACAGTATGCACTCTGGTTGAGGCGATCATTGTCATCGCCAACCTTCACGCCGGCGCTCGCGCTGTCTTCTCTTCGCAGGTAAAGTACCTGGGTCCGATCTTGTTCGAACGCATCATTGTTCTCCCTTTGCTGACGGGACGCGGCGTCATCTTTGCGAATCGAGCAATCCTGAACCACTCTGCCGTCATAGTGCCTCTCGCCTGGCTTACGCTAATCCTGTCCTTCATACTTCTGTTCAGGCTCTCGAAAACAGCCACAAAGGCAACAGTATGGTTGACCCTTGCTGCAATGGTCACTGGCATCCTGAACTGGGCAGGATGTGACTGCGGCCCGAATATGTTTCGTTTGAGTCCTATCGCTGAAAGCCGCTACTTCTTTACAGCTGACGTCCTTGTCACTCTCGCAATCTGCTTCGTCTTCACGTCATCGTCTAGTGCTCCCGTGCGGAGGTTTACAGGTCTCCTCATCGCAACACTCCTTCTCAGTGGCGGCCTTCAATACGTACGGGGTAATAAGTCCCTTAACGACTACGCCTCCTGGCAGCCGCAGATCGATGCCTGGCAGAAAAATCCTGCAACACCGATCGCGATTGCCCCTCGATCCTGGGATCAATCTCTTCAACTTCCTCGCGATCGCGGCAATGATGATCTTCCAGCTTCGATCTACGATTCGAATCGCCGCGCTCTGCCGATCGAATAAGGCGCAAAACTTCTTGATCGATTCATTGCAGGCTGGCTGTAGCTTCTACAACGAGGAACCAAGCGGCCCATACCTATCAAGCTGGAACGTTGGGTTAGATAACAGTACGCGCTCTCTCCCAATCTCCCAAACGACAGCCACACCCGCGGCATATCATCCGAGTATGCAACCCTGCCTCACCAAGCTGATCGCAACCCTGGCCTTCACGTTCTTTGCCATGCACCCCAGTCACGCGTCCGACCTCGCATTGGTGAACGCGAAGATCTATCCCTCCCCGACCAGTCCGCCCATCGAACACGGCTCCATCCTGATCCACGATGGCCGCATCCTCATGGTCGGACGAAGCGATCAGATCAAAGTCCCGCAGGGCATCAAAATCATGAACTGCACCGGCCTCGTCATCACCGCAGGCTTTTGGAACAGCCATGTACACATCCTCACTCCTGCCCTGATCCATGCAGACAGACTGTCTCCCGAAGAAACCACTGCGCAATTGCAGGAGATGTTCACGGAGTGGGGATTTACCACCGTCTACGACATCGCCTCTGTCCTCGACAACACCAACCTGGTTCGAAAACGCATCGCCACCGGAGAGACCAAGGGCCCGCGCATCCTCACCGTGGGCGAACCCTTCTGGATCAAAACTCCCATCTACGTCCAGAGCTTCCTCGAGACAAATCACGTCAGCATTCCAGCAGTAGATTCAGCCGCGCATGCAGAAGAACGTGTCCGCCAACAGGCGCGCAATGGTGCCGACGGAATCAAAATCTTTGCCAACTCCATCGAGCAGGGCGAGATCCTCACGATGCCGCTCGACTTGGCCCGGCACATCACCGCGCAGGCCCACGCGCTGGGCAAACCTGTCTTCGCCCACGTCTCCAACAACCAGGGCATCGAGATCGCCCTGCAAAGCGGCGTCGACATCCTGGCGCACACCACGCCCACAGACGGGCCGTGGACGGCCGACCTCGCGAAGCGTCTAGTCGCAGCTCACATGGCTCTCACCCCCACACTCACGCTGTGGGAGTTCGAATCCCGCAAGGGCAGCATTTCAGCCGCCGACCTTGAAGAAGGCATGAACCGCGCAGCCGCACAGTTGAAGGCTTTTCTCCGGGCAGGCGGAGATGTCCTCTTCGGCACCGACGTTGGCTACACCGACCAGTACGACACCAGCGATGAATTCAAATGGATGTCCCGCGCAGGCATGAGCTATCAACAGGTCCTGGCGTCCCTGACCACCAATCCCGCTCGACGCTTCGGATACTCCGAACATAGTGGACGAATAGCAGCCGGCTTCGACGCAGATCTCGTCATCCTTCGCGCCGACCCTTCCCAGAACATCGTCGCGTTCTCCCAAGTCCAATACACCATCCGCAGCGGCTCCGTGATCTACAACGGCGGAGTCATCGGGTAGTCTGAAACCGCTAAAATTTGTCAGCTCGCTTTGCCGTCACCATCACAGCTCCTGCGAGGCGACCAACGGGAGTTCCCACCGCGCGAACGCGCCCAGGCCCGTACGGCAATACGTATACTGCCGAAGACCAACATCCAGCCCAGCGAACCACCCGGAAACCCAATGACCAAGTTCTCCAGACGCTCCTTCGCCCGCCTCCTATCGACCGCCGCCGGCGCCGCCACCCTCCCGGCCTTCCCACTTCCAGCAGCGAACGCCCAATCCCCGGCAACCAGCAAGCGAACCTTCCCCGCCGGCTTCCTCTGGGGCTCCGCCACCGCCTCCTACCAGGTTGAAGGCGCCTACCAGGAAGACGGCCGCGGCCCCTCCATCTGGGACACCTTCTCCCACACCCCCGGCAAAACCCACAACGGCGATACCGGCGACGTAGCCGACGACTACTACCACCTCTACAAGTCCGACATCGCGCTCATGAAAGACCTTGGCCTCAAAACCTGCCGCTTCTCTATCTCCTGGTCGCGCGTCTTTCCCACCGGCACCGGCACACCCAACCCTAAAGGCCTCGACTTCTACAACCGCATGATCGATGCCCTTCACGAAGCAGGCGTCGAGCCCTGGTGCACCCTCTTCCACTGGGACCTGCCCCAGGCCCTCCAGGACAAAGGTGGCTGGGAGAACATCGACACCGCCAAAGCCTTCGCCGACTACGCCGGATACACCGCGAAAAAGCTCGGCAGCAAAGTCACCCATTACATGACCATCAACGAGCTCCGCACCTTCACCGAACTCGGCTACGGCAACGGCACCCACGCCCCAGGCCTGCAGGTCGGTCCCAAACGGCTGGCCCAGCTCTGCCACTACTCGGTCCTGGCCCACGGCCTGGCTGTTCAGGCCCTGCGCGCCGCCACCGCCCCTGGCACCAAAATCGGTCTAGCCGACAATGTCATCCCCACCACGCCCGTCTTCAACACACCTGAACACGTCGAAGCTGCCAAGCGTGCCATGCGCGAAG
The DNA here is from genome assembly GCA_964658265.1 of uncultured Acetobacteraceae bacterium. GTDB lineage: Bacteria > Acidobacteriota > Terriglobia > Terriglobales > Acidobacteriaceae. Next base: position 62,811 of record CAZZYN010000013.1, read on the forward strand.
TCAACGCCCAGTACCTTACCGTCATCCGCGAAGGCAAGTACACCGACCTCTACCTCAAACGCCTCGGTGCCGACGCTCCCAAATTCACCGACCAGGAACTCAAAGCCATCGCCTCACCCCTCGACTTCCAGGGCCTCAACATCTACCAGCCCCTGTGGATCCGCGCCCTCAACGCGCAGGACACCGATCCGAAACTCAAAGAACAGGGCTACGCCGAGGTCAAGGATCCCTCCTCCTACCCGCACATGTTCAGCCCCTGGCTCACCGTCGGTCCGGAAGGCATCTACTGGGGTCCGAAACTTGCCGACGATCTCTGGAACCTGAAAGAGATCTACATCACCGAAAACGGCTGCTCTTCCGACGACCAGGTCACCCCCGAAGGCGAAGTCCTCGACACCGACCGCACCATGTTCCTGCGCAACTACCTCACCCAGCTCCAGCAGGCCGTCGCCGACGGCGTCCCCGTCAAGGGCTACTTCCTCTGGAGTCTCCTCGACAACTACGAGTGGGCCGACGGCTACGAAAAACGCTTCGGCATCACCTACGTTGACTTCAAAACCCAGAAGCGAACCCCCAAACTCAGCTCCCACTTCTACAAGGAAGTCATCCGCACCAACTCCGTCGTCTAACCAGCATGCCCACTCTCCCGGCACCCGGGTCTCGCACTGAGACCCGGAACATGCCGCATCCATCAGCCTTGTCATCGCGTACAACAGAATCAGCGTTGAAGATATGGGCTGTCGCCTTAAAGAAGGACCGACAGGTTTCCGAAAACCTGGGAACTGAGCTTCATCCTGCGGTGTCTACCTGGAAGGGTGGCATGACCATTGAGCCAGGCAAGGTCTCTCGCAGTTTCTCTTTTCATTCTCATCGGACTGACCACATTGCCGATCTTTGCTCAGTCCATCCGGTCGAGCGGGTTGAAGATGATTCTTGCCATGGACCCGGATCCTCCGCACGGCACACGCTTTCACGTACGGTTTAGAAATACAGGGAATATCGATCTGACCCTGCACCTGGGAGAGATCTTCTCGAATGGAAGAATGCAGTATGCCAGCGCGGTCCGCCTGACATTGACCGATCCCGCCGGACGATCACTATCGCTCGAACCTATCGGCCCTCCTGCGATTGCGGGCAGATTAGATCCCTTCCTTCTGCCACTTCCTAGCGGGGCGGACTTCGCTCTTGCAGTCGACCTGCGTAACTACATTGCTCCCAGGCAGGAAGTCTGGAAATTACAGCTCGCTCCAGGCACTTACCATCTGCAGGCCAGCTATGAACAGCTCAGTGATTCTGAAGCGGACGCTAACCTGGATATGCAAGGCATTGCCTTAATCCATCTCTGGACAGGAAAGCTCGCATCGCCGTCAGTAGAATTCCGAATTCCTAAAGCCACACCCTGAAACTCCCGCTACAACCCATAAGTGCAATCCGGCCAGTAAAACCTCGAAGTTTCCAAAAAGCCAACTTTCCGGGCGCTAGGATGAGTGACCAATCGAGAAGCTAATGTCGTACTGCTCCTCTTTTGAGACGGCTCTGTAAACTTTGCTTCGCTCGCATTCCGGACAGACGATCTTGAGCGTTCGATTCCCGATCCAAATCAGTTGGACATTCGCCGCGCCCTTATAGCCAAACAGCAATCCTTGGTCGCCGAAAGGAACCCTCTCCGTCTCAAGTCTCACGTTCGTGAAGAGATCGCTGGTCGCGCCACAATTTACGACTACAGCTCTAGCGGAGGTTGCGCCGTCAGGCGAAATGGCGGTTTGCCTTGCAGTTTCGCCGCAGGGCGGCGACCCCTTGCAGCCGCTTATCAACAGAATGAAAGCGAGTGATAAAGACGGCGACAACCTAGATGGAGCGTTCACCTTCATTCCCTCAGGATCGCGAACTGCATTGAAAACGGAGTTTTGAGAAACTTGGCAGCTCAACCGGATGGCTCTCGGTTGCAAGTTACCGAAAAATGGGATGAGCCGGTCGATGGATCGGAGAGACTGTTGGA
>CAZZYN010000014.1:0-64551 GCA_964658265.1 uncultured Acetobacteraceae bacterium
CTGCGCTGCCCGGCACCAAGCCTATTGTGATTTCGCAGCCGCAGGGGCCCAGCTTCACCATCAAGGATGGCGAAGTCAGCTGGCAGAACTGGCACTTCCGCTATCGGCTTGATCCGCGCGCCGGACCCATCATCCAGCAGGCTTCGCTCGATGATCACGGTAAGCGGCGCTCGGTTCTCTATGAAGGCTCGCTGTCTGAAATGTTCGTCCCCTACCAGGACACGGAAGAGACGTGGAACTCGCACGTCTTTCTCGATGCCGGCGAATATTTCATGGACACCGGCCTCGGCATGATCAAGCCGCTCTATCCAGGCATCGATTGTCCGGATACCGCCACCTTCGTAAGCGGTACCTTCTACAAGGAAACGGGTCAACCCTTTCAGCGGGCACAGCTGGCCTGCATCTTCGAGCGAACAGCGGGCGATCCGTCATGGCGTCACATGGATGATGACGGCACCATCTATGGCCGTCCCGGTCGCGAGCTGGTCTTCCGTACAGTCGCTGTGGTTGGCAATTACGATTACATCCTTGACTGGCGCTTCGAGCAGGAAGGCTCCATCAAGATCGCCGTCGGCGCTACTGGTGTGCTCGAAGTGAAGCCGGTCAAGGAACAGAAATTTACTGACGAACATACCAATGGCTTTACTGGAAAAGACGAGAACGGCAAGCCTCTGGAGTTCGGCCACCTCGTTGCGCCCGGCCTCGATGGTGTAGACCATGACCACTTCTTCTCGTTCCGCATCGATCTTGATGTCGATGGCACCAGCAACAGCTTCATGCAGGACAAGCTTGTCCAGTACAAGCTCAATCCCACGACTGGCCGCAAGACTATCTGGGCGATGCAGCCCAACATGCTTTCGAAAGAGAGTGAAGCGCAGCTCAACACCTCCATCGAGCATCCGGAGATGTGGCGCTTCGCCAACATGGCCGTAAAAAATTCACTGGGCTATCCCACCAGCTTCGAAATCATGCCAGGCGAAACCGGTATCTCGCTGCTGGCGCCGGACGACTGGCCACAGATGCGCGGCGGCTATTCCGGCCACAACCTGTGGGTAACGCCCTACGATCCGGATGAGCGCTACGCGGCCGGCCTCTACGTTCCGGGCAGCCGCGCCACGGACGGACTGCCTGTGTGGGTGAAGAAAAATCGCAGCATCATGGATACCGATATCGTCGCCTGGTACACGATGGGATTTCATCACGTACCGCGTCCGGAAGACTGGCCGCAGATGCCTACCATGTGGCACGACGTCACTATCCGTCCCTTCGATTTCTACAATAAGAATCCGCTGATGGATCTGCCCATGAAGCCGTAGCGACCAAGAGCCGCGAACCATGCCGCCCTGCACCAATCACCGCTCCGCAATACGCGCGGAGCGGCTCCGCACCATCTGTTTCTGCAGTCTGGCTGATGAACGAATCTGCATACCTGATCCCAGGGAGGAAGCAATCCATGCTGCCGCGCCGCCATTCTCTCAAGCGTCTCCTGCTATGCCTTACGCTCACGGTGCCTTCCCTTGCGCTTATCGCCATTGCCCCGTCGCTAGCCGTCGCGCAGTCCACGTTCGGCTCTATCCTTGGCACGGTCACTGATGCATCCGGCAGCCTCGTCCCCAATGCCACCGTCACTCTTACCAACACCGGCACTGCTGCGCAGAAAATCGCGCACACCGGCGCCAATGGCGAATACAGCTTTATCAATATCGATTATGGAAAATACCAGGTCACCGTAGAGGCTGGAGGTTTCGAGCTTGCCAAGTTTGCAAATCTTGATCTGCAGGCAAGGGAAGTGAAACGTGTCGACGCGAAGCTCACCATCGGCGCCGCCTCGCAAACGATCACCGTGCAGGATTCCGGCGCAGGCGTCATCACGACGGATGTGTCGAGCCTCTCCGAAACCAAGACCGGCCTCGAACTCACTACGCTGCCTGTCGCGGTCTATTCGCGCTCCACTGGTTCCACGAGTCCGATCGACACATTGAGCACTGAACCGGGTGTTCAGGTCGACGACTCCAATAATCTGCTCATCAACGGCACCACACCCGCCTTGATGTCCTACACCATCGATGGCATCAGCAGTGTGAGTGTCGAAAACAGCGGGCCTATCAACGAGCTTTTTCCGTCCTTTAACTCCATCTCCGAAATTACTATCAGCGGCAGCAATAACAATGCGGAATTCAGCGGTGTTGCTGACGTTACAACCACCTCCAAAGCCGGCACCAACAGCTTCCACGGCGGCGCTTTTGAGAACTTTGAGAACACTGCACTCAATGCCGGCAATCCGTTTACAGGCACGAAGCAGACGATTCACATGAACGATTTCGGTGGCTTCCTCGGCGGCCCCGTCAGCATCCCTCATCTCTACAGCGGCAGGGACAAAACTTTCTTCTTCATGAGCTATGAAGGCCTTCGTCTTCCGCGCCAGGTGCCTCTCATTACTACCGTCCCAACTGCTGCGATGCGCAACGGCGACCTCACGCAGTACCTCGGCAGCGCCGCGCCCACCACGGTGCAGGTCAGCCCCACATCCGCGCAGATCATGCAGGCATTCATGCCCCTGCCGAACTACGGCGACCCGACTGTCTTCCAGCAGAACAATTACCGGACCAATTATTCCGCGCCCATCTCGAGCGATCAGGCTGACCTTCGGCTGGATTATGCCATCAACGCGAAGCAGTCGATCTTCGTTCGCGGTAATTACAAGATACGTTCTGTCACCACGCCGCCCAATCCCAACTGCGCCGGCTACTGTGTGACCGCCGGCTCACCCATCACCGGCGCTTTTGGGCAGCCTGAAGCTGATCAAGGCGTCACTCTCTCGCATAACTACGCCATCACCAGCAACCTCGTGAATGAATTTCGCGCCGGGTTCAACGGCACCCACTTCACCACGGCAATGCTGCAGGGCACGACTGCCGGCTACCTCGCCGCGGCGGGCATTCAGGGCGTCACCCCTGATCCCGTCACAGAGTCACCGGACATCAATATCAGCGGCGGCTTCATGATCACCGGCGGCGGCAATCCCTCTGTACAGCACAGCAACATCGTGCAGCTGCTGGATAACCTCACCTGGAACAAGGGCAGGCACACCTTCAAATTCGGTGGCGACGTTCGCCGGATGACAGACCATGACGACAACGTCTTCGGCAACTATCAGTCTGGCCAATATTTCTTCAACGGCGGCACGACAGGCCTTGATCCCTTCACAGGCTTCCTGCAGGGCTTCCCCGATTACACCTATATCGCCGAGCAGGTGAACCATCCTGCAATGAATGGTCTCGGCTACGGCTATGGCATGTATGCGCAGGACGACTGGAAGATCACCAATCGCCTCACCCTCAATCTCGGTCTGCGGTACGAACTCCATCCACCGCTCAAAGACGTCAACTACAACACTGCTGCCTTCCTTCCCACGTATAACGTCGACGGCGTGAAGGGTGCCGTTGTTGTACCCAACGAGAAAGCCCTGAGCTATAACTCACCGGCCTTCGTCACATCGATCGCACCATCACCCGTGATCACTGCCGCGCAGGCCGGCATTCCATCCGCGCTGCGCTACATTTACAAAAATGACTTCGGCCCGCGCGTCGGTTTTGCGTGGCGGCCTTATGGCAATGACAAGACGGTCCTCCGCGGCGGCTGGGGTCGCTTTATCGAGCAGCCACTCGGCTTCTCGCTCGTTTCCGGGTGGGCTGTCGCCTCCAGCTTCGTTCTCTACACCGGCCAGTCTTTCGACGCCAACGGCAATCCCACCATCTCCTTTCCCAGCCCATTTTCAGCGCCTACGTCCGGTGGCGCATCCTTCCAATACGCTTTTCCGATTCACTACAAAGACCCTTCAGTCCAACAATGGAACCTCACCGTCGAGCAGGACATCGGCCACAATATCGGCATGCGTCTTTCCTATATCGGCAGCCACGGCTCGAATCTCGAAACCTTCGTCGACGTCAACCAGGTCGCGCCCAACACTATCGGCTGGAGCAATGCTTTCTCCTCACCTGACCCCGTCGTCGCTGCCCCCTTCCAGAGCTGGGGCTATATAGAAAGTATCGCCAACGATGCTGAGAGCAACTACAACAGCATGAGCGCCGCACTTAATAAGCGCTTCACTAACGGCCTGCAATTTCAGGCCAGCTATATCTGGACACGGGATCTCTCTGATGGCCAAGGCTACGCTCCCTCCAACACCACGACAGAAGGCACGGCCGTCACCAGCAATCGCTTCCATCCCGGCCTCGATTACGGCAATGTCACCTTTGATCGCCGCAACCGTTTTCTTGCCACCTATCTCTATGAACTTCCGTTCGGAAAAGGCAAGCCTTTCTTCGCCAGCAATCGTGCACTGGACCTGCTGGCTGGCGGCTGGAACTTTGGTGGCGTTGTGGTATTGCAGGGCGGCGCGTTCCTCACGCCTTATCAGACCAACAACGATCCGGGCGGTACGAACCTTCTGTCAGACACTGGCTCTACCCGTGCTGATCGCGTCGCTGGCGTGCCTGTTTACATGAAAGGGCCGCGCTCTGCCTACATCAATCCCGCAGCCTTCGAGGATCCCGCAGCCAACAGCGGCGGCTTCGGCAACGTCGGTGTCGGCAACATCGTCGGACCCGGTACCGATACCTTCTCGATGTCCCTGATCAAGCAAACCACTCTCTCTGAAGGTGTGAAGTTCAACTTCGGAGCAGAAGCCTCGAACATCTTCAATCACCGCAATTACGACGTCCCGAACATGAATGTAGACGCAGGTGTTGGCGGCTTCGGAGTGAGCACAGCACTGCAGACTGCAGAAGGCGCAGGCCCGCGCAATCTCGAACTCACCGCACGCATCAGCTTCTAGTCTCTCCGCTTCATCCATGCCACGCAGCTTGCTATGTGCGTGGCGTTTTTTGTGCGGCGCCCAAGCGGCTGTCCTATCCTGACAAAACGATCATGAAATTTTTGCGAAGCTTGACCGCGTTCCTCATTCTTTTCGCAAGCGTCTGCCACGTGCCTGCGCAGGTGTCCAGCATCGACCGCGACCTGTACGAAGTCAGTGTTCCCCAGCTGCAGCACCTCTACCTCGCGCACACCTACACCGTTACACAGGTCGTTCGCTGGCATTTAGCCCGCATTGCGAAATACAACGGCGTCTATCGAGCCATGCAAAATGTAGACGAAGCCTCTGCGCTGGCAACTGCTGCACGCGAGGATGCAGAACTTGCCGCAGCCGGCGACCATTTTCATCCCGGTCCACTATGGGGCATTCCCATTGTCACCAAGGCCAATACCAGCGTGAAAGGTCTCATCACCACCGACGGATGGAAAGGCTACATGCTTCCCGGCCACGAGCTTATCGCGCCCAAAGATGCTTCCATCGTGGCGAAGCTTCGTGGTGCTGGTGCTATCTTCATCGGCCGCACCAATATGCCGGACTTCGCCGCCAGCGATACCAACCGCAGCACTGCTTACGGGCGCACTGGCAATGCGTATGACGTTCGCTTCAGCCCTGGCGGTTCGTCCGGTGGGACGGTCACGGCAGTCACGTCCAACTTCGCCGTCCTCGGCAATGGCACCGACACCGGCAACTCTATCCGCATGCCGGCCGCCACCAGTTCCGTAGTCGGCATCTTTCCCACGCGCGGCTTGGTGAGCATCGCCGGCATTGCGCCACTTGACTGGCAGCTTGACAACACTGGTCCGATCGCAAGAAGCGTAACAGACGCTGTTATAGCGCTGGATGTTATGGCCGGGGAGGATCCCGCCGACCCGCGAACTCTCGACTCCTCCGCCAAGGCCCAGCCCGGACCCTATATTCGCTACCTCAAGCCTGACGCGCTCAAAGGCAAACGATTCGGCGTTCCCGCCTTCATCCTCCATGGCGCCAACACACCCTTCCAGGGCCTCACTGCAGACCTCACGCCTGAGCAGGTCAAAGCAGAAGAAGCCGACTCGTTCCTGCCACTCCAGCCGGAAACGCGCGCTGCCTTCATGAAATCTATTGAAGGCCTGCGTGCGGCTGGCGCAACCATCGTCTTCGATGACGCATTGCTGCCCGACAGCTTCGCTGACCTTGCCTCACACATCGGCACTTTTCCCTACGTGCGCGAAGGCACCGATCAATTCCTCGCCGAGTACGGTCCGGCCCAGTACCACTCGGCAGAAGAGTACAGGCATGCCATCGGTTCGCCTGTTCCGGAGACCATCATCGGCACAGATAAGCCAGACCCGAAGCAGGGCCGTCGCCTCGTGAAGCAGCAACTCATTGAGTCCGATCCGCAAGCTGATGCCAACGTCTTCACACCAAGAAAGAGAACGCTTGCCGCCTACAACGAAGCACTCGACCGCTTCCATCTGGACGGTCTGGTTTACCCCGCGACACAAATGCCGCCGCCGGATGAAACCATGCCTCAATCAGGCTCTCTCGAAGGCGGCACCATCAGTGGAGGCCCGCACAGCGATACAGGCTGGGTCAACATGATCGGTGTGCCTGCCGTGGTCGTTCCCGGCGGCTTCTATCCCGGCGGCCTGCCATTCGGACTCGAAATTTCCGCGCGCCCATGGAAGGACGGCGACCTGCTCGGCTGGGCCTACGCCTATGAACAGGCCACAAAACATCGGCGCCCGCCTGTGCTCGTCGAACAGGGCCTGCTGCCGAACGCGCCGTGACCAGCAAACGGTTTAATCCTCGCCGATATCCTCGTGCCACACATCCGGATGCGCCGCGATAAATGCATTCATCATCGCCGAACACTCACCGGAATCGAGATCAATCACACGCACGCCGCACTCGCGCAGCCACGCCACTCCCCCGCTGAATGTGCGACTCTCGCCGACTACCAGAGTTTTGAAACCGAACTGGCGTATCAGGCCGCTGCAGTACCAGCAGGGCGCCAGGGTCGTCACCATGACGACATGACGGTAAGACCTCTGCCGGCCCGCCCGCCGAAACGCGTCTGTCTCGCCATGGGAGGAAGGGTCGCCATCCTGGATCCGGCGATTGTGGCCTGAACCCAGCAGTGTTCCATCCTGGCGGAACAACGCTGCGCCAATCGGTATTCCACCCTCCGCTAATCCCTGGCGCGCCTCATGCAGCGCCACCTGCAGCATCGCGTGAAACCCCTCTGCCTCGCTCATGCAGCAAGCTTACCGCGACTGGCAGCGGGAATCCTCGAGCTACCAGCCCATCGTGCCCGGCGCCCCTTTAAACGGCCCTGTCACGTCCGACGTAATCCAGCCGCCGTAGAAATCCCCTGGCTGCGCCTGAACCTGCTCGTCATCCACGTAGCACGCATCCACGCGGCTCGCATAGAACGCAAGGTGATCACGAAGGGCGGCGTATGCACCTGTCGGCTTCGCGTAGCTCCATGCCACGTCTGCCACGCGTACCGCATCTTCCATCTCCAGGGACCAGTACTCTGCCGCACCCTTGAACTCGCAAAAACTGCTGCGTCGCGGCGATTTACGCAGATACTGCCTCGCCACATCATCCGGATGTATGTAGTAAATCGGCGGATGACTCGTCTCGAGAACACGAAATGCACGCTTGGTCGCAGCAATGGTCACATTGGCATGCACGATGCGGATAGTTCTGCTGCTCGGCTCCAGTCGAGGAGGCCGCGGATAATCCCACACTGATTCTTTCTTGGGCGCCAAAAGAAATTTCCTCTGCAGCCAAGCCTAAGCTGCAGAGGAACTCTTGTTGTGAACCTTCAATTTACTGCTTTCAAGCCATCAATTTATCAGGAGTAATTGGCGCATTGCGCACGCGTTTACCGGTCGCATTGTAGATTGCATTTGCGACCGCAGCCGCCGCACCCGTAATCCCGATCTCGCCGATACCGCGCGCTCCCAGCGGATTAAACTTTTTATCCGCAATGTCCAGTACAGAGACGTCGATTGCACCGATATCTGCATTCACGGGCACATGATATTCCGCTAGGTTGTTGTTGACTGGTCGGCCCGTCTGCATGTCGATGTGCGTCGTCTCATGCAGAGCCAGGCTCACTCCCCACACTATCCCGCCAATCAGCTGGCTCGTGCCGGTTTTACTATTCAGCAGCGTGCCGATGTCGTAGACGCCGGTTACTCGCCTCACGTGTGGCATGCCCAGCGCCTCATCCACATCTACCTCGGCGAAGACTGCGCCGAAAGAGTGGTTAGAGTACCCATCCGAGTCCTGCTCAGGCTGTGCGGATTCAGTAGCGCTGATCGGCTCTGCAGCCTTTGCTACAAAATCTTTGTAGCCCACCGATTCGCCCTTGGGTTTGGCCTTCAACACCACCATGCCATTCTTGAAGGCCAGGTCTTCCGGCTGCGCTCCATGAAACGGCGTCGACGCGTCACTTACCATTGCTGCAAAGAGCTTGAGCCGAGCCTGTTCAGCTGCTGCCTGTACAGCAGGTGTCACGCTGGCCGCACTCTGTGAGCCGCCTGACACGGGCGCCCTCGGCAACTCAGAATCGCCCAGCTTCGCATCGATCATCTCGATGGGCAGATCCAGAGTTGCCGCTGCCACCTGCGCCATGATCGTGTATGTGCCGGTGCCCAGATCCTGCGATCCGCTTGCCACGGTTACACGGCCATTTTTCTCAAATCGCACCATGGCCATACCCGCTGAGCGGTTAGCACCATACGTGGCTGTAGCCATGCCAAAGCCCTTCAAGATGTGGCCTTCGCGAACTTTGCGCGGCTGCGCGACGCGTTTGCTCCAACCGAATCGCTCTGCACCCTGCTGGTAGCACTCGCGAAGATGCTTGCTGGAAAATGGCTTGCGATTCGTAGGATCCACTTCTGCGTAATTCTTAAGCCGAAAAGCAATTGGATCCATTTTCAGCTTTTCCGCAAGCTCATCCATCGCGATTTCCAGCGCGAATGTACCTGTCGCCTCACCGGGAGCACGCTGAAACGTCGGAGTTCCGACATGCAGGGCCACCAGCTTTTGCGAGGTGATGATGTTCGGGCAAGCGTATAGCATGCGTGTTGCATTGGACGATGGCTCGGCAAAGTCCTCCATCACGGAAGTGTGTGAGTACACGTCGTGCCGGATCGCCGTCAATGTGCCATCCCGCTTTGCGCCAAGCACAATATGCTGGTGCGTCTGGGGCCTTCCACCGACCGGACCGAACATCTGTGGCCGCTCCAGTACCAGGCGCACCGGGCGGTCGGTCATCTTCGCCGCCATCGCTGCCAGCACCACGTGCGACCATGTCGAACCCTTCGATCCAAAGCCGCCGCCGACAAATGGACAAATTACGCGGACGTTGTCATCCGGAATGCCGAAGGTCTTGGCCAGCGTCTGCTTCACACCTGAAATGTATTGCGTTGCATCGTGGACCGTCAGCTTCTCGCCTTCCCACTGTGCGAGAGTGGCATGCGGCTCCATCGGATTGTGGTTCTGCATGGGTGTCGTGAAGATCTCATCCACCACGACTTCTGCTTCCGCGTGGCCCTTGTCAAAATCACCGATGCCCACATCAGAAGGATCTTTTCCATGCGAACCTGGATGCGCCTTGGCAAAGCCACCCTCAAAATCAAAGTCCGGGGTGGCCGTCTTGTACTTCACGCCTACCAGCGATGCAGCGAATAGTGCCTGGTTCAGTGTTTCCGCTACCACGACGCCGATTGGCTGGTTGTTGTAGTGCACGGCATCGTCCTGCAACAAGCTCAGCACACGCCCTGCGGGAGGATGAACTGCTGTCTTTCCGCCATTAGGAAGTTTGAAGGTGTTGAACGGAGTCAGCACCTTCAGCACGCCCGGTGCGCGTTCTGCAGCGCCCACGTCCATGCGCGCAATACGACCGTTGGGGATCGTGCTCGTAATCATCACTGCAACTGCTGACTTCGTCGCGGCGAATTCGCCGGCGTATTTGGCCTGGCCTGTAACTTTCGCCGGTCCATCTTTGCGGATTACCGCGTCTCCAATTGCTGTCATGCCTGCCCTCCCGCCACGGTGAAGGCCCGCACGATAACCTGCTTCGCCATCTCGACCTTGAACGCGTTATGCTCGTACGTTTTTGCGCCGGCCAATGCTGCATTCGCGGCTGCGCGGTAGCTCGATTCCTCCGCAGGCTTGCCTACCAGCATGTGTTCGGCAGCCTCCGCTCTCCAGGGCTTGTGGGCCACACCGCCCAGCGACAGGCGCGCAGACCGAATCGTTCCGCCCTCCACCTCGAGTGCTGCAGCAGCGGACACCAGGGCAAATGCATAGCTCGCTCGATCCCGAGCCTTGATATACGCCGAGTTTTGGGCGTACGGCGACTTCGGCAGATCGATAGAAAGAATCAACTCATCAGGCCGCAGATTTGTATCCACCTCAGGGCTCTTCCCTGGCAGCCGATGAAAGTCGTCAAAGCGGATCATCCGCTCACCACGCGCACCCTGCACCCGCACTACCGCACCCAGTGCACTCAACGCCACGCACATGTCAGATGGATGCGTCGCGATGCAGTCGACACTGGCGCCGAGTATGGCGTGGATGCGGTTGTAGCCCTTGAGTGCCGCGCATCCGCTGCCCGGCCTGCGCTTGTTACATGCTGTGTACGCGGGATCGTAAAAGTAATAGCAGCGCGTTCGCTGCAGCAGGTTCCCGCCATTGCTTGCTGCGTTCCTCAACTGCGGAGATGCCCCCGAAAGAATTGCCTGCGCCAGCATCGGATACCTGCTGCGCACCAGGGGATGATTGGCGGTCTCCGCATTTCGCGCGAGCGCACCAAGTCGTACTCCGCCATCCGGCTGCTCTGTAATCTCCGCAAGCTGCAGACGATTGACATCGATCAATTCCGTTGGCCGCTCGACGTTCTGTTTCATCAGGTCGACCAGGTTTGTTCCACCTGCCAGTACCTTTGCCTTCGGTGCACGGCCGAGTGCCCCGATTACTGCCTGCGGACTTTCCGCTTTTAAATACTCGAATGGCTGCACGTGTTTGCCCTAACTTTTGTATGCCTGTCGAACTGCTGCAACAATGCCCGGATATGCCCCGCAGCGACATACATTGCCGCTCATCCGTTCCTGAATTTCCTCGGTCGTCAGATCTGCGGGGCCATCCTTCGCCAGGCCCGCTGTGACGTAACTCGCCTCGCCCTTTTGGGCTTCCGACAGCAATCCCACTGCAGATAGAATCTGGCCGGGTGTGCAGTAGCCGCACTGGTAGCCGTCATGCTCCAGGAAGGCCTGCTGTACCGGATGCAGCGTGTCGCCCTGTGCCAGGCCTTCGATACTTACAATTTCGTCGCCGTCATGCACGATCGCCAGTGCCAGGCAGCTGTTAATGCGCCGGCCGTTTGCCAGCACCGTGCAGGCGCCGCATTGCCCGTGATCACAGCCCTTTTTTGTGCCGGTAAGCTGTAGCTCCTCGCGCAGCAGATCGAGCAGGCTGATCCGCGGATCGACCATCAAGTCTTTTTGCTCGCCATTGATCTTGATCTTCAACGGCAGCTGCTTCACAAGGGCCGAGGTATCTACGCCCGGTTCTGCTCCGAGCACGGGCAGGCCGGACACTGCCACTCCGGTCAACACTGTGGCGCCCTTTACAAAGGTGCGTCGGCTGACCCCCGCATCGCACGGCGCGCCACCCTGGCGTATGTCCTCTGCGGAAAAATATGGATTATGCTGTTTCATCGATCTCCGATTCACTGGACGGCGGCCAGTGCACGCATGTGCAAACAGGACCGTCGCAGACAGGTACGATGCAGTCGACTGCAACGTTGTGCAAAATGAAGTGCTTCCTAGGCCGCGTATGTTCGGCGCATAAAAATCTCTGCGGCCGCCACACAGCCTCTTCTGGTCAGTAGGTGCGCGTGTCAGCGGGGACCCCAGCAGGTTCCCCGATATTCTCGGCAGCAGTTCCGCCCATACCCACCTCGACCCCATTGACTGGTACAGGATGCAGCAGCCGTCCATATGCCGCGCGCAGCAGCGTGCCGTCAGCGGTATCTCCGCTCAGTTCCCAGATCATCACGCCGCCAAGCCGATGATGCTCAACATAATCAACCTTGTAGGCTATTGAGATCGCATCTTCATACGTCCAGAAACTGCTGCCGTCGTACAGCCACGGCGCCTGCGATGGTCCCAGCCGATGCACCGTCGAGCGCGCCATCAGGCCCGCGACATAGTTGTAAGGCTTATCTTCGTGGATCGGTTCGCCCTGCTGGTACAGGCCATCGCCGCCTCGCCTCACCTGCTCCCATCCGTAGCCATAGAATGGCAAGCCCATCAGCAGTTTTCCCGTTGCCACGCCGGCTTCCTGGTACTGGCGAAGGCTGCCATCCACGCTGCCGCCCTCGGTCGGATCATCGCTGGACGGATACAGTGGCGCGATCATGCTGGTCGTCCTACTCCACGGCCCCGCATAGTCGTAGTTCATTACGCCAACACGATTGACGTACCGGCTTACATCACTCATCGATACGCCGGGATACATCTTCGGACTGGGTCCCACAGCCACCGTCAACTGCAATCCTGGTCGGTACGCATCCATCTGGCGCCGGAATTCCTGCAGCAGGCCAACATAATTCTCGGCCTCGCCCGTTTTCGGATACTCCCAATCCACATCGATGCCGTCGAAGAGGCCTGGCTGGTGCACTCCTTCGGCGAACCGCCCTTCAATGAACAGCTTCATGCACGAAGCGACAAACGATTCGCGATGTTCTGGCAACGCGTCATTCGCAAAATACTGGGCACTCCCCTCAAGCGAAATCAGTATCTTCAAGCGCGGGTATCGACGCTTTAACTCTGCAAGCTGGTGGAAGTTCCCGCGAAACTTCGATGATGGATCGTCTGCTTTGCCATTCACGCTCTCGCTCGCGGCAAAGTTGTAATCCAGGTCGACTGCCGGTTCTGCCAGCGAGCAGCGCCCGTCTTTCGGTGAACCCTGTGCATAGTTCACCTGGTCCAGCATCTCGGCGCCGCCACTCTCCGCCAGTGTTTTGGCGGTGTACCGTGGCGTATTGTGCAGCCCCCACTGCGGAAAATACGCAACCAGCAGTGGATGCTCCGCCTGTTTCCTCGAAGGTGCACCCGGCGCGCGAAGCCCGCTGCAGCCAGCCATCATTAGAGCCAGCAGCACACACCGCAGCACTGTTTTCTTTCGCACCATCCACAAGATCCTGTACGTCACATAACAACTGACGCCTCTCGCCGCCATGTGGATGCACCCTCGCTCAAACCTTGGTGACGAATGGACAGAAACTGCAGTACGTCCGCGTTTAATCGACAGCCGCAGCCGTAATGATCTCGCCTTGGGATTGCGAGGACGCCCTACCTTCCACCCTGCGCATTGATGCCTGAAATTCTTTGCGCAGTACACTCACATTCGGCTTCAGAAACATCGATTCATGGTGTCCCGGAATAAAACGGACCTCTACGCCGCCCCTCGCAATTTCCCGCCAGCCCAGGGCCGAATCGCTCCCTGCAATCAGCGGCACATCGCGCGCGCGAAAGAGCTGCACTGGCAGTTCCATTGGCTGCACCTGCTCCACTTCCACCAGCTCTCCCGCATTGAAATTGTTACGGAACAAGCCCTCTGGCAGCCATGGCAGCAGCTTTTGCAATCGAATGATCCCGTTCATGTGCCGCTCGTAAAACCGTGCGATCAGCATTCCAGGCAGCGCTGCCAGCTTATCCAGCACATAGCGCCGGCGTGCACGCCAGGTCATGTTGCGCAGTCGAAGAGTATGGAAGCGCCACATCGCACCGGCCTTCGCCAGCCAGGCGCTGCCTCTTGCCGGCCGCTCCACAAAGCCCGGAGCCTCTGCATCAAACAGGGCCACCATGCCCACCCGCCGCCCCTGGGCAGTCAACGCTCGCGCAATCTCCACCGTCAGTGGAGCCGCCGCACACCAGCCGCCAAGATGCACCATGCCCGCGGGATGCTGCCTGTTGATCGCTGTCACGTACACTGCCGCCTGCTCGTGCACCCGCGGAAACGTCTTGCCCGCTGTCTGTTCGCGCAATCCGAAAACAGGATGGTCCCGGTCCACCACATCTCTTGCCAGCTCATACAACAGGTAAGACTGCACCAGGAAAAACGGTGCTTCCCCGCCATCTGGCCTAATCGCCACGACTACGTCTGGGATCTCGTTGCTGCGGATGAGCGCAGCCAGCCTGCGCACCGTTGGCGCTTCGAACAGCACGGTGAGCGGCAGTTGCTTGTGCAGCGAATGGTTGATCAATCCAAACAGCCGCACAGCCTGCATGGAATACCCGCCAAACCTGAAGAAATCATCGTCCAGGCCAAACGTCTTCGACCGCAGCACTTCACGGAAGATGCGCAGCAATGTAGCTTCGATGGCATCCGCTAGGACCGCCGCATCCGCGCCGCTGCTGCCGCTATCGGGCGCAGGCAGCGCAGCCAGTGCCCTTCGATCCACTTTGCTACTGCCCGTCTGCGGCAGTACATCAAGCAGCACCAGTCTTGAGGGCAGCATGTAGCGTGGCAGCCGCTTGCCCGCAGCCTCCATTACGTCCACCGGATTCACCACCACGCCGCTTTGTTTCGCGCAGTAGGCCACCAGCCACGGATCTCCGGGCTCGTCCTCTCTCAACAACACTGCCGCATCCACAATGCCCGGGTGGCTTCGCAGCACCGTCTCAATCTCTCCCAGTTCGATCCGGTAGCCGCGCAGCTTTACCTGCTGGTCGAGCCTCCCAAAAATCTCAAAGCCACCCTCAAGCCCGGGCTGCCAGCGCACCAGGTCACCTGTACGGAACAGACGCGGTTGCATATGTACATCGCCGCCAGGGTCGGCCCAGGGATCCGGGCGGAATCGCTCAGCATTCAATTCGGGCCGCTCAAAATATCCCGCCGCGACACCACTGCCGCCGATATAAAGTTCCCCCGCAAACCCTGGTGGCAGCAGCTTTCCCGCTTCATCCACCACGTAGAAGCGCGTATTTGCAAGCGGCCGGCCGATCGTCACCGGTTCCTCGCCCGCCCTCACCTGCACCATCGACGAATAGATGGTCGTCTCTGTCGGGCCATAACCATTCCACAAGGTGCCGCCGTGCTTGAACAGCCCGTTTGCCAGGTCGCGCGGCAGTGCTTCTCCGCCGGACAGCATGGTCAGGCCCGGCCTGCTCTTGAATCCCGCTGTAAGCAGCATCCGCCATGTGACCGGAGTTGCCTGGAGAAAATTTATCTCATGCCGGCTCACCAATTCCATCAACTGCCATGGATCACCCACTGCCGCATCGGGCGCAATCATTACTGTCGCTCCGTGGACCAGTGGCAGAAAAATATCCAGTCCGGAAATATCGAACGCAAACGAGGCCACTGCCAGTACGCGAGCAGACTCCTGCATCAGTATTGCGGTACCCAGCAGCAGGTTGCCCAGGGATCCGTGCGAGATCATTACGCCTTTCGGACGCCCCGTTGTTCCGGATGTGTAGATCATGTAGGCGAGATCGCTCGCAGCGGGAACATGTTCCTCCGGGCTGACCGCTGCGCCCGTCTCCAGTTCATCAAACAGGCAGGCAGTGATCCCGATCCCTGCGAATAATTTGGACGTTTCCTGCGACACCACCACCAGCGCAGGCCGGCACTCTTCTACTATATCTATCAGTCTCTGTTGCGGATGCCCAGGATCGAGCGGAACATAAAAGCTGCCGGCCTTCCATGCGGCCAGCTGCACCAGTGGAATTGCCTCTGATCGCTCCATGCAGATCGCTACGGGCCGCTCCTGGTCAGCCCCGCGCGCCCGCAGTTGCGCAGCAATCGCATGACTGCGCGACTCCAGTTCTCCATAAGTCAAGGTACGACTGCCAAAGACGATTGCAGTTCTTGCAGCATGGAGTCCGGCCGCAGCTTTCAACCGTTCCAATGGCACTGCCGAGCCGCCTGCAACTCCCGTGCGATTCAGTTCTGCATACAGGGCCCGCGCAACCTCTTCGCGAATCAGGCGCAGCCTGCCTGTTGCCTCATGCGGGCGTTCCGCGGCATCTTCCAGAAGGCATTCAAGCGCGGCCAGACTGTGCTCAGACGCAGAGATGTCCCAGCTGGAAGGGTGCGTAATAGAGAAAGTTTCTTGATTGCTCGTCCTTTGCAGAGAGTAGGTAGGCGCGTCACCTGCTTCCAGCCCGGAGTCGCTATCGATCTCCACTGCCACATCAATCGCGGCATCACGGCGCTCATCGTAAGCAGCCACCCTGTCGGCGCTCAACAGGTCCTGCACCTGCCTGACAAGGCTGCTGAATGGCGAAGCCGTGTCTACCTCCAGCCGCAGCATTCTGTCTCGCAATTGGACTGTTACATGCGCAGACATTTTCTGACGTCCCGTCAATGCAGCGACTGCTGCTACAAAGAGTGCAGCCCTTTGCTCCGGCGACTGACCAGCCATGATGGAGTCAGTGCTCCGCGTAGCCCGCAGCAGTGACTTGCCATTCTTGAAGTTCCGGCCGGTTTCGAACACGGACATCGTCTGCTCGATCCTTGTATCCCCGGGATACGTCCACACTCTTCCCCGGCGTAGATTAAACTTGCGCGGCAACGTGAACGCCATGCCACCTTCGACCGTTTAGATGCAGCGGCGGTTTGATCTGCTGGCGGCAGGGGTCGTCAATCAGCGCGGTGCGGGTGTCGCGCTGTCAGCCAGCGCATAGGCAGTCACTGCCATCACCGCGGCATTTTCGGCGAGGTGCCGCGGCGTGATCTTGTCAAAGGTGTCGGCTGGCGTGTGATGAAAATTAAAATAAAAGCGGCTGTCCTGGGTCGGCGTGAATCCGGGAACCCCCTTTGTCACAACGGCAGCAATGTCCTCGCCGGCCTCCTCTCCCTGCCGGAGTGTGGACGCGCCGATAACATCCAGTTGATGCGCCACCGGCCGCAGCCACTCGGCTAATTCCGGCTTGCCGGCAAACGTAATTCCCGTGGGGTGGTCTGCACCCAGGTCGCTTTCCATCGCGCCTGCATGGTTCGCCAATTCGCCTGCATGCTCCTCCGCATAGGTCGCTGCCCCCTCGGAACCCGATTCTTCATCCATCCATGCAATACACCGGATCGTCCGCTGCGGATGGATCCCCAGCTTCTGCATCAGGTGAATCACCTGCATCGACACCACTACGCCCGCACCATCATCGATTGCTCCGGTGCCCAGGTCCCATGAATCCAGGTGGCCCGAAACGATTACCACCTGCTCAGGATGTGTCGAGCCCTTCCAGTCTGCAATTACGTTGTAGCTCTCAACTTTCGCGTTCGTCACCGGCGTCAGCACCAGCTTCATGCGCACTTCGCCCTGTGCCGCCAGGTTCGCGAGCAGGTCTGCATCTTCCGCCGTCACCGCAGCTGCCGGAATCTTCGGCACTGCCGGATCGTAGAAGGTCGCGCCTGTATGCGGCAGCCGGTAATCCGCGCCACCCACGGAGCGCACCAGCACTGCCAGGGCTCCTGCGGCGCTGGCCACCGTTGGTCCCGCCCCGCGATAGACCACGGCCTGCCCATAGGCCTGGCCGCCCTGCCCCTGCGCCGCCAATTCCTTATCAAACGGATGATTGAACAACACGATCCTGCCTTTGACTGAGCCCGGCGGCAGCTGCTTGAACTCTTCGAAGGACGAAACCACGACGACCGGCGCCGTGATGCCCTCCAGCGGCGTAGCCACGCTGCCGCCAAGTGCCGTCAGAACAATCTTCTGCTGCGTCTCCGGGGCCATGTCCTTCCATGCCACCAGCGCACCCGTCTCCGTGCCTCGTACCCAATGCGGCACCATGGTCTTCTCGAGGGTCACCGTGGCGCCCAGTGCACGCATCTGGGCAGCCACGTACTCCACTGCCTTCGCAGCCTGCGGAGAGCCGCTCAGCCGTGGACCGATGTTGTCTGTCAGGTGGCGCAGCTGCGTCAATGCATAGTCGTCGGTCAGTGCGGCATCCCGTACCCTGGCCATGGTTGCGAGCTGTTCCTGCGTCCAGGCTCCATCCCTGCCACCCATGTATCGGGCTATCCGGTTCTGCATCGCTGCAGATGGGCTGACCGTTCCTGCCTGCGCCATCAAATCCGTGCCACACGATTGCAACGTCACTACAGCTGCCAGAAACGCCGAAACACACAGTTTGCGAGTCATGCGGCATCGTAACAAACTGTGTCAGCATCAACCGGCAGCAAAGTGCTACCAACAGAGGAAGGACGTAAAGCATCATGGAAGAAACTGCAAAGAAGAACATCGTCCTCGTCCACGGCGTGTGGATCGACGGCTCCAGCTGGGCCGAAGTCATCAAGCTCCTCGCCCATCAGGGCCACAAGGTTTACGCGGCGCAGCTCCCGCTCAACTCGTTTGAAGACGATGTCGCGACTGTCCACCGCCTGCTCCACCATGTCGACGGGCCTGTGATCCTCGTCGGTCACTCCTACGGCGGCGCCGTCATCTCTGCAGCCGGCAATCACAAAAATGTAGAGAAGCTGGTCTACATCACTGCCTTTGCACCCGAGCCCAAGCAGGTCTTCGGCTCGATCCTCGGCATCAACCCGCCAGCCGCCAGCCTCAACCTGGCTCCGGATGCGGATGGATATCTCTGGATCGACGCTCCCACCATGCAGGATGCCATTGCCCACGATGTTCATCGCGGCCTCGTCAATCTGGCTGTCGCCGTCCAGAATCCCTATCACGTCAAGCTCTTCGAAGCGTCGATTCCGGATCCCGCCTGGCAGCACAAACCCAGCTATTACCTCGTTACCAGCGACGACCGCATCCTCAATCCGCTCACCCAGCGGGCGATGGCGGAAAAGATCGGCGCCACGGTCAAGGAGGTTGCCAGCAGCCACCTGCCTCTCGTCTCGCAGCCGCAGGCCGTCGCGGACATCATCCACGAAGCCGCCGCCTGATGGCAGCCGACGGTGCGCCAGGTCCGATACTTCGAAGACCTGGCGCCCAGGTGTCCATCTGCTTTCTGGCAGCTGCACATTCTCACTGACGCGAGCTCCTTAATGCGGCCAGTATCGACAGGAGCCTCGGCTCTGCTCTACTTTGGAAGCGATGAAAGTCGGCGTCTTCACCCCCCTCCTCTCGCAGCTTCCTCTTGGCGACGTGCTTGGTAAGCTCGCAGCTCTCGGCATTTCCACCGTCGAACTCGGTACTGGCAATTTCCCCGGCGACGCTCACTGCAAACTCTCGATCCTCGATCAGCCCGCGGCCCTGGCCGAGTTCCGGCAGCTTCTCGCCGACCATGACTTCACCATCAGCTCTCTAAGCTGTCACGGCAACGCGCTCCATCCTGATCCAGCCCAGGCAAAGCTTGCGCATGACACGCGCCGCCGCACCATATTGCTTGCAGAAAAGCTTGGCGTGAAGAATGTCGTCGACTTCTCCGGCTGTCCAGGCGACGCCCCCAATGCCAAATCACCCAACTGGATCACCTGCCCCTGGCCGCCTGAGTACAGCGACATCCTCAAGTGGCAATGGGAATCCGTGGTGACGCCCCACTGGATCGAAGAAGCAAAGTTTGCAGCCGACCACGGTGTCCGCATCGCCATCGAGATGCACCCCGGCTTCGTCGTCTACAGTCCGGAAACCATGCTGCGCCTGCGCGAGATCGCCGGGCCCGCCATCGGCTGTAACTACGATCCCAGTCACATGTTCTGGCAGGGCATCGATCCCGTCGGCGCCATCCGCATCCTCGGCGACGCCATCTTTCACGTCCATGCAAAGGATACCCAGCTCTATCCGGCCAACCTTGTCCGCACCGGCGTTCTCGACACCAAGCCCTACACTGACGAGCGCAACCGCGGCTGGATCTTCCGCACCTGCGGCTACGGCCACGGCGCTGAATGGTGGAAGGAATTTGTCTCCACCCTGCGGATGTACGGCTACGACGACGTCCTGTCGATTGAGCACGAAGACAGCCTGCTCTCCGCCGAAGAAGGACTTAGTAAAGCTGCGCGCTTTCTGCAGGAGGTCGTTATCCAGGAAAAGCCGGGCGCTGCCTGGTGGACCTAGAGGGGCAAGAAAGAGGGCGAAGCATCTGAGCTTCGCCCTTGTAGACATTCCGGCAACGCCGGAAGACAATCAGCGGGAGGAAGTAACGCGCGAGCGCACCCCCGCCCACATAGCCATTTTTAGCCTTTCATGGCCTGCATGTAGGTAGCATCTACCTTCAGCGCATCGTCCCAGGCTCCGTCGAACTGCTCCTGCTCGACGAACATGTGCTTGATGCGCGACTTGTCTGCCGCCGCAAAGATCGGCTTGTAGTCGATGGCACCCTGCCCGAGATTCGCAGCCGGCGGCGGAGTCGATTCGCTGCCAGCCTTCGGCAGCTCCTTGAAATCCTTCACATGCAGCATCGAGATACGGTTCGCGTACTTTTTCAGGTACGTCACCGGATCTGCACCACCCACCATCACCCAGCCACAATCCAGCTCGAACGTCACTTTCGCAGGATCGGTCAGCTTGATCACTTCATCCAGCGGGATCACGCCGCCTTCCTGCTTACGAAACTCGATGGTGTGATTGTGATAGCCGAAATGGATCCCTGCCGCATGCGCCTTCTCGCCAAACTTGTTGAACTGCTCGGCATTCCAGCGCCAGTCGTCGATCGAGAATTCCCGCGCATGCCCGGCCTTCACCTGGGACGGATCCTTATGGCCCGGGTAGGCGCAGATCAGGTAGCTGAGCCCGATCTTGTGGCCGAAGTCGAGGATCTCGTCGATTTTCGGGTTCAGTGTGTCAAACGGATAGTGCGCGCTCACACACTTCAGGCCCGCATTCTTCATCGCCGTATTCACCTGGTTCGGATCATGCCCGAAAAAGCCGGCAGCCTCCACTTCCTGGTATCCCATCGCGCCAAGCTTGTGCAGTGTGCCTTCGTAATCCTTCGGCAGCTGCTCGCGCACAGAGTACAACTGCAAGCCCAGTGGCAGTCCCAGTGGATTCGCCATCAACCGCGGCGCCCTCAACGCAACCGCCCCCACTACTGCTGCCGCAGAAGCCTGCTGCAGAAAACTACGCCTGGAAAAATCAGCCATTATCCCCACCTCATATTTCTAAATTCAATTCCTGTCATGTTTCGAGCCGACTGCCACAGGACCACGCAACCAACGCGAGCATAAGCCCGCAGGGCGCCCACCCGCGCGGCCAATACTAGTCGGCGGGGCTTTCGGCGGTAAAGCCGGAGCAGCAGGGCTTCGTTGTCGGCTGGAACTCCATGAACTCGACACGTGTGCCGTCCGGATCATAGTAGTTCGCCTGCCACTTGCCATCGCGTCCCATCTGAGGACCGTCATGTCGCTGGCTCACCCGCTCCTGCCCGATCAGTAGCGTCATCGCCTTCTCCATATTCGGCACGCCGAGCGAAAAATGGTTCAGCACGCCAAGTGTCCGCTGGTCCACCTTGTCTGCAGGCGTGTCCGATCCCTCGCCCACCAGCATGTATTCCAGCCAGTCATGTCCATCCGGCACCTGCTGCGACACCCAGTCCAGTTTCTCTGTATGCATCGCGCCATACCAGTAGGGCCGGAAGCCAAGCAGTTCTTTGTAGAAGCGGTCTTCCGCGGCCTTGTCCTTCACCAGGAAGCCGACATGGATCACCCGGCTGCTCGGCTGCTCAATGCCGGAAGCCTTCACATCCACTTTGCCGGGCTGGATAAACTGCACCTTGTTGCCTTCCGGATCCTTGCTCTCGAAATACTGGCTGCCATCCGTCCCCGTGTGCACATCAGTCAATCCTGCGGTGCCATGGCCCTTCAGATAGGCCAGCAGTCCCTTTGCATCGTTGGTGTTAAAAGCCACGTGATCGAGACGGTTGATGCTGTGTTCTGCCGGTAGCGGCAGCACCTCGGTGTACTGCGTTGCACTGTAGTAGTAGCGCACGCCCTTCGCGTCTTCCGGATCCGCACCCTTCACGCCGCCGAGGATGTTTACATAGAAATGTTCCGTCGCCACCGGATCGCTGGCGTACACCGCCATGTGCGAGATGCCGGTAATCTGCGGCCGCTGCTGCGCCACGGCAAAGCTGCTTCCCAGGCAAAGACAAACCAGCCCGGCGAATCCCAGTCGTTTCAAAGTTTTGTCCCTGGATAGCGATAAGCCTGTATCCGCCATCGCCAAACATTATGACGCCAGAGGACCGGCAATGGCCAATCACTGTCACGAATCGAGCCAGCCGCGCCGGATCGTTCCCGGCCCAGCCGACTTCAATCACACACAATTCATGCGGCTCTCACGTGCATCCGGAACAAACCTGCATCCCAGCGACTGGCTGCCGACCGCATACACTTGAAGCCAGGGAGATCCATGGGAAAGCTTACTCATAAAGTCGCCATCATCACCGGCTCCGGCCAGGGAATCGGCCAGGGAATTGCAGAACGCTTTGCACAGGATGGCGCCAAAATTGTCATCGACTACATCGGCGCTCCCGACGGCGCAGAGAAGACGCTCCAGGCCGTTCAGGCCGCTGGCTCTGAAGGCATTTGCGTCCAGGCAGACGTCACCAGCGCCGCTGACCGGCTGAAGCTCATCGACGCCGCCATCTCCGCCTACGGCACCATCGATGTACTGGTGAACAATGCCGGCATGGAAAAGAAGGCTGACTTCTGGGATGTCTCCGAAGCCGACTATGACAAGGTCCTCGCCGTTAACCTGCGCGGCCCGTTCTTTCTTACACAGGTCTTCGTCAACAAGCTGCGCGAGTTGAAGAAGAAGGGCAGCATCGTGAACATCAGCTCGGTGCATGAAGATATGAGCTTTCCGGGTTTCTCCACCTACTGCCTCAGCAAGGGCGCCATGCGCATGTTTACCCGCAATCTTTCGGTGGAACTCGGACCGCTCGGCATCACCATCAACAATGTCGCGCCCGGTGCCATCGCCACGCCTATCAACAAAAACCTGATGGAAGACAAGAACGAAGTCTCCGCCCTGCTGAACAACATCCCCCTTGGCCGCATCGGCACCATCGCGGACGTAGCCGGTCTGGCGTCCTTCCTCGCCTCCGACGATGCTGCCTACATCACCGGCTCTACCTACGTGATCGACGGCGGCCTGATGCGCAGCTATCACGAGCAGTAGCGGACAGAATGCGTCGCGCCTTTCAGCTCATGCCGTGAGCCTGCGGAGACCCGGGAAAGCCGTACGGCAGAGGCGCCTCCAGACGGATGTGTTCGCCGGTGACGGGATGTTCAAATCTTAAGAACTGGGCGTGCAGAAAATAGCCTCCATCGCCGGGAAGTCCAGGCAGATTGGCATGAGGCTGGCCTAAATCGCCGTACAGAGGATCGCCTGCCAGGGGATGGCCGATAGATGCCAGGTGGATCCGGATCTGATGAGGTCGGCCCGAGCTAAGGCTTACCTCGAATGTCGTGGTGTTGTTCGAGCGTGCGATCACCCTCGCTGACGACCTTGAAGCTTTGCCGCCCGGATGAGCTGCCCACACGGCGCCGAGGCGGGGGTGCGGTACCAGGCCGATCGGTGTCAGGATCTCGTAGAGGTCCTGCTGTGCAGTGCCTTGAGCCAGCGCCCGGTAGATCTTCTGCACTCCCGCGGTGTTCCAGGCTGCGCCTAGTCTCGCGGCGACCTCCGCGTTCTTTGCAAAGAGCACGATGCCAGTAGTGGCTCGGCCTAATCGATGAACAGGGTTTGCCTCGGGCATCTGCTTCTGCACCAGGCGCAGGAGAGAATTCTCCAGGAAGCCGCCCCCGGGAAGCGTGGGAAGCCCGCCGGGTTTGTTTACCGCCAGTAGGTCAGCGTCATCAAACAGGATGTCAAATTGCTGGGGAGTGTCTGGTTCAATCCATGGCGGCCGGTTCCACACCAGAGTCTGGCCCGCAGCCAGCAACTCGCTCCCATTGGCGCGAAAACCGTCGATAGTAACTTCGCCGGCGGCCAGATTTTGTTGCCACGCCTCTAATGTTGAATGGGAATACACACTTGCAAGGTGAGAAAGCAAGGTCTGGCCCTGGTATCTGGCGCTGATGATCGAACGGTAAGCATAGCCCCGGTTGAGCATGTGGCTTGAGTGTAAAGGCCTCGGCGCTACCATTGCGGCTGCCCTGTTTGCAGCATGAGCTGAGAGGCACATGGCAAACGCAGGACTCCTCCAGTCAACCTATTCCGAAAGCGCAGCAGAATCGGCAGGCGAGCTGGAACCACTTTCCGGTCAGGCGCGTCTGGTAGCAGGTGTGTTAGTGTCCGTAGCGGACACATCCGCTTCCACGTAGCGGTCAACACCTAGGCTAAACAGAGGACTGGTTCAAACATGGCTATCTCAGGCGCCTCCCAGCAGGGGTACTCCGTCGCATCCGGCAGTCGCAGCAACAGTACCGGCCGTGCCCTCGCCATGGTCACCATGCTCTTCTTTATCTGGGGCTTCCTTACCTCGCTGAACGACATCCTCATGCCTCACCTGCAGGACATCTTCAGCCTCAACTACTTCCAGACCGGCTTCATCCAGTTCGCCTTCTTCGGCTCCTACTGCGTCTTCGCCATCCCCGCTGGCAAGGTCATCGAGATGGTCGGCTACAAACGAACCATGGTGATTGGCCTCGCCGTCATGGCGGTCGGCGCCTTCCTCTTTGTACCCGCAGCCGCAGCACCCTCGTACCCGCTCTTTTTGACCGCCCTCATCGTCCTCGCCGCCGGCATCACTGTTCTGCAGGTCGCTGCCAACCCCTATGTATCGGTTCTAGGCCCGGCCAGCACAGCCTCCAGCCGCCTGAACCTGACGCAGGCCTTTAATTCGCTTGGCACCACGCTCGCGCCCTTCTTCGGCGGCTATCTCATTCTGCGCGGCGTCGATCTCAGCCAGGACAAGCTCAAGCAGCTCTCGACGGAAGCCCTGCTCGCCTACCACCAGCATGAAGCCTCTACCGTCAAGCTGCCGTATATCGGAATCGGCCTGACGCTGATCCTGGTTGCCGCAGCCGTCGCTATCTTCAAACTGCCGCGCATCCAGACCACGCAGGAGTTCCGTCCCATCGGCAATACCGACAATCCCATGGGCTCACTCTGGCAGCACCGCAATCTGGTTCTGGGCGTAGTCGCTATCTTCGTCTATGTGGGCGCGGAAGTTTCAATCGGCAGCTACCTGATCAAGTACTTCGTTCAACCGGATACCGGAAACCTTACGACCGCTCGCGCCGCCAGCTACGTCGCCTTCTACTGGGGCGGCGCCATGATCGGCCGCTTCATCGGCGCCGGTGTGTTGCAGCGTGTAAAGAGCGGCACCGCCGTCGGCTTCGTCTCGATCGTCGCCTGCCTGCTGACCGTCGTCTCCATCCTCAGCTTTGGCTCGCTCGCGGTCTGGAGCATCCTGCTCGTCGGCCTGTTCAACTCCATCATGTTCCCCAGTATCTTCACCCTGGGCATCGCCGGCCTTGGCCCGCTCACCGGCAAAGGTTCGGGCCTGCTGGTGATGGGCATTGTCGGTGGCGCGATCATCCCGCTGGCCGAGGGCAAGGCTGCCGACGTGATCGGTCTGCACCACGCCTTCATCATTCCGGCGCTCTGCTACATCTACATCGCCTACTACGGCTTTATCGGTTCGCGGCCGACCGGCACCCAGGTGCGGCTGGCGGCTGTTCCCGAGTAGACCCAGGCAGCGCCTTCTTGATAAGCGACTAAAATTGCGCGAAGTAAGGCAGCATCGCCGCCCCGATAATGCCTGCATCCGGGCCCAGCTGTGCCGGCAGGATGTTGGTCTTCATTGGTTCGGGCACGGTGTTGTCCGCCGGCTCGCTCAGCTTGTAGACATAGCTGTAGTGCCGCACCGTCCGGAACATCTCCGGCGCGAACAATGGCCACGCACTCGCCAGCCCGCCGCCCACCAGGTACAACGGCAGGTTCAACGTATTCACCAGCCCTGCCAAGCCCAGGCCAATATAGCGTCCAAGTGCGGCGAACAGGCGAATCGCTGCTTCATCCCCCTGCTCTGCGAGTTGAGCAAGATCGCGGGCCATGAAGGCGGGGTTCTCGTCCGCCAGGCGCGCCAGGCCCGGGCTGCCGCCTTCGTCCACCATCTCCAGCGCCATCCGCCGCATGCCCGTCGCGGAGGCATACATCTCGAGGCAGCCATTGCTGCCGCAGCCACAGGCAGGCCCGTCCGGCAGAATAGGCAGGTGGCCGGCCTCGCCCCCCATCCCGTTCATCCCATGCCAGACACGGCGATCGAGAATGATGCCATTGCCGACCCCTGTGCCCAGGGTCAACATGCACAGCGAGGCGACGCCGCCAAGAATGGTGCCGGCGCCGCGCTGCCACTCGGCGAGAGCCGCAGCATTTGCGTCACTCTCAACGATCACAGGCATGCCCAGCTCGGATTCAATCGCCTGCTTCAGTTCAAATCCATCAAAGCCGGGAAAGTTCGGAAGATGCAGCAGCCGGCCATTCGGCAGTTCCAAGGGTCCGGGACTTCCCAGCCCGATGCCCCGCAGTGCAAGCGTATTTCCCGCTTCATCCCTGGTCCTGCGGATCGCATTGCATATATCGGCAACAACTGCGAGCGGACCATCCACAACGCGGGTGGGCAAACTCAAACTGCTCAGCCGCGTTCCGGTGCCGGTGAAGGCAGCGACCCGCAGGCTGGTGCCCCCCAGATCAACGCCGATGGAGTAACTTTCGGCCGCTGATGATTCAGGCGTCTGCAAGACCGCGGAAGGCTGGTTCGTTTTGGGTAGAGAGGTCACCACACCGGAGTCTACAACAAGTCATGTTGTTGAATAGAAGTAGCTTGCTGCACCAGAGCACGATCAGGCAGTGCAGGCGACCAGAATAACGTCACCTGCTTATCCCACGTCTCAATGGATTCAGGCAGCCGTGCTCAGATCGGAGTTGCGGTCAGCGGCCAGCAGGCGATCAGCTTCCCGTGACGTAAGGCCCAGGCGTGCGATCTCTGCCGAACTAAAAACATGCTTGCTGCCTGTTTCACGATTGATCAGGTGAGCGACCAATCCCGCAGACAACGTGCGCTGTACAGCTTTGCGATGAAACGCAGAGGTGCTGACCCATGCGCAGATATTGTCAAAAATTGGTTCCCATTGCCGGAAACGGCCCTCGATTGGCTGTCCGCTGTGGCAGGGTTGTGCCAGTATTTCCAGTTCGGTGCTTCCGTGCATATCGGCGGGAACAACGCGTAGTTGCAGAGTGTAGTTGACGGGAGAATCCATCGAATGAACCCCTTTCATGGGCCGTGGTACCTGTTTCAGTTATTTCAGGGGGCTGCTTCTGTGAGTCCTTGCTGACTCGCGAAGTTGCCTGCTGACCTGCAGAGCGTTGTGGCTTGGCGTACGGCCTGGCCCTTTTGACATGCGCATCAAGTAAATGCGGGAAGTGTCACTCGACTGGGAGCAGGTTGCTTTCTTGTTCCCATAGTGACCCGATAATGGCAGGGCAGCAAGCATATTCGGGATTGACAGTTACCCAGCTGGCCCATTTCGGATTACTTCCGAAAAGCCCCGGTCACCCTCCCGGTAACCAGAAATTTATCCGCCTCTTCTCATCCGGAAACGCATTTGCCTCGTAGGCCGCAGTAAGCCGGTACTCTCAGAGGCGGTTACAACCTCCCTGCTCTACGCTGTATCATCGGCGCGTGCGCTTCATCCGAACTCTTCCGCATCTTCTATCCGCTCTCTCCCTCGTCGTAATCCTGGGCCAGCAAGCCTGTGCCCAGCAGCCGGCAGCGCAACATCCCATGGCGCTTTGGCTGCTGGATTTCTTAAGCCCATCGGTCCGGATGCCGTGCACACTACCGGACCCGAGCGCGATACCAATAAGACAACGGATCCCAGGATTGCCGGCCGCCCAATCATTAAGCTGACAGACGTGACCGAGCCGCAATTGACCCTGTACCCCGCGCCTGCCGAACACAACACGGGGGCCGCGGTGCTGGTCTTTCCCGGCGGCGGCTACCAGATCCTGGCCTATGACCTGGAGGGCACCGAAGTCTGTACCTGGCTTAACTCCATTGGCGTTAACTGTGTCCTGGTAAAGTACCGCGTCCCGTATGACGGCCACTATCCTGAGAAGCTGGGCGATCTCGAAGATGCGCAGCGTGCCATGCGCCTTACCCGCCAGCATGCTGCCGAATGGAGGATTGATCCGCACCGCATCGGCGCGCTTGGCTTTTCCGCAGGGGCTCACCTGGCAGCCGTACTCAGTATCCATGCGGCACAGCAGACCTACGCCGCGATCGATTCCGCAGACTCGCTCAGTGCACGCCCGGATTTTGCCGTCATCATCTATCCCGGCTATCTCTCGACCGCGCCTGAGCTCGCAACTGTCTCTGCCGGCGTGCAGCCAACGCCCGACACGCCGCCGACCTTCGTGCTGCAGGCAGAAGATGATCCGGTGCATGAAGAAAATGCTTTGCGCTACTACCAGGCACTCAAAGAGGCAAAAGTTCCAGCCGAGCTCCACATCTTCGCCGAGGGCGGCCACGGCTATGGACTGCGGCCCACCAGCTTGCCGGTAACGCATTGGCCGGCATTGGCTGAAACCTGGTTCCACACGATTCACATGGTCAACGAAACAGCGCAGCACTAAATGGAAAGGGCTCAGCTCCTGCAAAGGAGTTGAGCCCCGGTCACTTGCTCTGCTGCAGAGCTACTTCTGCGCCAGATCCTGCATATTGACTTTTACCGGCGTCTTCACATACATCTCCGGCAGCTCTTTGCTGAGGGCCGCGACCTTAGGTGCATCGTTCATGTAGATGTAGCCGTTATCCGGATGAATCTGCGCGTAATCCTGGTGGTACGCCTCGGCCGGATAGAAGGCTTTCAGCGGCACAACCTGGGTGACGATCGGCTTATGGAAGACCTTCGCGGCGTTGAGCTGTGAGATATACGCAGCAGCAATCTTCTGCTGCTCGGGTGTGGAATAAAACAGCACAGACCGATACTGTGTACCCTCATCCGGACCCTGCCGGTTAAGTTCGGTCGGATCGAGAGCCACGGTGAAGAATACCTTCAGCAACTCGCCGTATGTCACCTGGGTCGGATCGTAGGTCACCTTGACTGACTCTGCGTGGCCGGTCGAGCCAGTGCTGACTGTCTCATAATCCGCCGTGTGCTGGCTGCCGCCGGCGTAGCCATCCACCGCCTGCAACACGCCCTTGGTGTGCTCAAAGACAGCCTGCACGCCCCAGAAGCAGCCGCCAGCCAGTACCATCGTCTCCGGCGCTTTAGCCGCACCCTTCTGCTCGTCCACAGCTGCGGCGGGCAGAACCGCTGCAGCCTGCACCTTCGTGTTGCAGGCAACCGCACTCACCAGGCAGGCCGCAGTCGCGATCGTCGTCATCATTCGTTTCGAAATCGAAATCATCGTAGTTCCTCTCTCAACAAAACTTGTTCAGGCCGCCTTCACAAACTTCATCGCGCCCGAGTTCATGCAGTAGCGCAGGCCCGTCGGCTTCGGTCCGTCGGTAAACAAATGGCCCAGGTGACCTTCGCACAGGCGGCACTTTACTTCGGTCCGCTCCATGCCGAAACTCAGGTCAGACTTCTCGAGCACATTTTCCTTCGCCAGCGGAGCCCAGAAGCTCGGCCAGCCAGTACCGGATTCGAACTTCGTCTCTGAACTGAACAGAGCCGTGTTGCAGCAGATGCAGCGGAAAAGCCCCTTGTCATGCAGGTTCCACGTGGCGCCTGTGTACGCCATTTCAGTGTCGGCGTGGCGTGCGATCTCATACGAATTCTTCGGCAGCATCGCCTTCCACTCGGCATCTGTCTTGATGACTTTTGCTTCCTTGACGGTATCGAGCCGCTTGCCGTCATCCGAAAAATTCACGATTGTGACCGTACCCGGTGTGGGCTGCTTCACATCCGCCTGCACGGCCGGCGTGCCAAAGCGTCCCCACAGCGCGATACCGCCAATCACAGCCGAAGCCGACAGCAGCATGGAGCGCCGGGAGATCCTGCCCTGATTGGCGTCGTGCTCGTTTTTATTACCTTGCTCAAGGTCGGAATTGAACATGGATCCCAAACCCTCCTGATTCCACTTACTGATCACTATACGAGTCGCGTAGAGCGCCCGGATGTGCTGTAGATGAGACGTACTACCGTATCGAAAGGGTACAAATCTCGCTGCAGCCGGACAAAATGTAGAGGGCCGCGGCTACCGCCCGTGCACCAGGCTGAAGACGAGAATGGCGAAAACCACCGCGCTGATCCATGTATAAAGCCGGTCGCCCTCGCGTGCAAAGCCGACCATTGCAAAGACCACCCGCACCACGGGAGTAGCGATCAGCAGCAGGATGCCGAGCTGAATGATGCTGACACTTGACCCATGCCGGATGCCCTCAAATGTGCTGCGAAGATGCAGCGCCTCAGCGGGTGCACCATGGAAATGCCGGTAATCCGGTGCGGGACCGTTCGCCTGGTGGAGGTACAGCAGCCCGCCGATCAGCATGACAGCGGCGGCGATGCTGACACCCGTGCGCAGCATGCTGCCGATGGCGACCTCGAGCCTCTGGTCGGCTGCAGCGGAGGGAGTAAACCGGGGAGTCTTCATCAGAGCTTTCCCATGATGCTGTTCACGATCATTTCCACGCCAAGAGCGACGATGACTACCGCAAAGACTGCCCGCAAGGTCGAGACCTTCGCCTTCACCAGTAGTTTCGAACCGATAAGCGAGCCGGCCAGTACGCCCAGCATGACGGGCATCGCAAGTCCGGGATCGATGTAGCCGCGGCTGAGATAGATGCCCGCGCTGGCCGCAGCCGTTACGCCGATCATGAAGTTGCTGGTAGTGGTCGAAACCTTGAACGGCAGGCGCATCGCCTGGTCCATCGCCAGCACTTTCACAGCTCCCGAGCCGATCCCCAGCAGCCCGGACAACACTCCTGCAATCGCCATGATGCTGAAAGCGGCAGGCACATGCTGGGCAGTGTAGGACTGGGCCGTCTCCGGATCGATGCCCTGCAGGCGAAGTTGCTTGGCCAGGGAATCATCCTGCGCGGAACCGGAAGCGTGCCGCGTGCGCATGCTCGCGTACGCCGAATACAGTAGCACCATGCCGAAAACAATGCCGATGGCATGGGTCGAGAGCCGAGCCGCCAGGTACGCTCCACCTATGGCGCCGAGTGTGGTTGCCACTTCCAGGAACATGCCGATGCGGATGTTCGAAAAGCCCTCGCGCACATAGGCCGCAGCAGCGCCCGACGAGGTCGCGATGACCGAGATCAGCGATGCGCCGATAGCATAGCGGATATCGATTTTGAAGAGCAGCGTCAGCACCGGGACCAGCACCACGCCGCCGCCCAGCCCTGTGAGCGCGCCCAGCAATCCGGCCACCATCGACGTCCCAAAGACGGACAGCGAAAATTCGACGAGGTTCAGCGGAGGGCCATCCTTGCGCAGTTCCGTTTCATCACCTGCGGGAAACCATCAGCGCGCCTCGGTTGCCTCAGCATGGCGTCCTGATCAGGCTTTCTCTTCGTGATATTCCTGCTCGGTATTGATGCCCCACAGCTCTGCCTTGTCGATCCTGCCCGCAATGATCTGGTCAACGGCCGTCATCGCGGTCAGCATCGAATGGTCCTGGTTGTTGTATTTATGCATCCCGTTGCGGCCGACTAGGAATAGATTTTCAAAGTCATCCAGGTAGTAACGCACTTCATCGAAGCGCTCATAGGTGCCGTAATATGCCGGGTAGGTCTTCGGCACACGCACTACGTGGCCATCGCGGACATCTGCAGCGTGCAGCAGGCCGATCTTCTCAACTTCGGCCGTGGCGAAACGGATTAACTCATCGTCGCCCATCTTCCACAATGGGTCGGAGTCATAGCAGAAGTATTCGAGCCCGATCCACACCTTCGTCGGATCGGCAACCATGTACGGGCTCCAGTTATTGAAGATCTGCAGCCGGCCAAGCAGCACATCCGGCTCCTGGATATAGATCCACGTGTCCTTCAGCAGTGATCCATCCGGCTCGGTCACAGCAAGTTTGTCAGCCAGCAGGCCCACTGTGATGAAGTCGCGATAGGCCAGGCCCTCGGCTACTTCGCAGACATTTTCGGGAGGCTTGATATCGAGTCCGCGAATCAGCTCCTTCACGGGCATGGTCGAGAAAAAATAGTCGCCGGCGAAGCGCTGCACTGTCCCTGCACGGTTGCGAGCCTGGATGGCTACGATGCGCTGGCCGTCGGTCTCGAACGACTCCACGCGCCAGCCAGTCTGCACCTGGCCCCCCTTCTGACGCACCAGATCAGCGACGTGCTCCCACAACTGGCCAGGCCCATATTTCGGATAAAGGAACTGCTCGATCAGTGAAGTCTCGGTACCCTTCTGCGCCAGGTCCGAAACCGGCTTGCGCCGTAAGAAGAGTGTCTTCAGAAAGTGCGCGATGGCACTCGACAAGGAAAGTCCTTTTATCCGCTGGGCACCCCACTCGGCGCTTAGTTCATCGCAGCGAACCCCCCAGACTTTTTCCGTGTAGGACTTGAAGAACGTCAGATACAGCTGCTGTCCAAATCGATTGATCAGGAAGTCTTCCAGGCTGCGCTCAGGAGTGCGCTGGTGCAGCTTGGTGCGCAGATAGCTGAGCCCGATGCGCAGCGTCCGCATCAGCCCGAGGCCGCGAATCGTGTCGGCCGTCAGCGTGACCGGATATGCGAAGAAGCGACGCAGAAAGTAGATGCGGCTCTTGCGCGGCCGTACCAGCATCACCAGGTCGGGATCGCCGACAGCTTGCGGTAAATTCTTTAAGGAACGCGTCTGGTTCTGGTAGGAAATGACGTGATGCGCGCCGCTGCTTTCTACTTCGTCGACTGCCGGCGGCAGCAGCTCCATCCACCACTGCATCACCCGGTCTGACTTCGAAAAGAAACGATGACCGCCAATGTCCATGCGGTTGCCCTTGTAGCGGATGGTGCGCGAGATGCCCCCGATCGCATCGCTGGCTTCAAGAACGATCGGCTCGATCTCAGATCTGCGAAGGAACTCGAGTGCTGCCGTCAACCCGGCCGGCCCCGCACCAATGATTACTGCCTGCTTCTTCATCGTTTTTGCTGCAGTCCTTCAGAACGAATGGGTACTGCGATAAAGAATCGCCGTCCCGAGTGCTTTTCCAGCTTCCAGTGTACGAATGATTCCGCGCCAGGTGCAGCGCTGCAATGAAATGACCTTTGCCAGCGCGCAGGCGAGTCTCGGCGGAGCTGCCGACCCGCGTTGATGCGCTAAACTCGTCTTCGTGAAGGACGCAATAAGCCGCTGGTGTATCCGCTTCGACCTGTTCTTCCTCACGGCCTTCAGCGTCTTCCTTCTGCCCTTCATGCTGCCGCCCGCGGTCATCGAAGGCGTCTCCGCAGCCAACGCAGCCGGCTTCAATAACAAGGTAGCCGCTCTGGCTGCAGCCTTGTGCAGCCTGCTTGTTTTTGCATTCGAGTACCGCTGGCCCGATCGTGAACCTGCTTTGCGCATCGCTCCATCAGCAAAGCTGCCATGGCCGCTGGTCTGGTCGGTCACCATAGCCTGCGGCCTGGCGATCTCTGCGATGAGCTACGCGTTTGCTCTGTCCGGCGTGCGCTATGCCGATGAAAGCTATTTTCTCGATCAGATCGGCAAATACGTCGATTGCGGGCGGGTCCTCTATGAGCAGATCGAGTTTCCATACGGGCCGCTGTTGTTTTATGGGCCGGTGTGGATCAGGGCTCTGCTCGGGCCCGCGCACCTGTCGCTCACCACGGCGTACTACGTCACGCTTGTGCTTGAGCACTGCGTCGGCCTGCTACTGGTGGCGTACATACTTAACTGTCTGCAGGTGGCTCGTACGTGGAAAATAGTCTTCTTTCTGCTCGCCGCTTTGCAGACCTATCCCTTCTCGATTGGCCTCAACTACACGCACTTTCGCTTTGTAGCTCCTATCGCCCTGCTCATAGGATCGACGCAGCAGAAAAAGATTGTTACGACCGCACTCTGTCTCTTTGCCGGCGAATTCATCAGTCTATCCCTCTCACCCGAGATGGGCTTTGCCTTCGCAGCCGCCGGCACTGCCTACGGCATGTATTTGGTCTTTGTGAAGCAGTACACCTGGATCCTTGCGGCAGGGAGTCCAGCCATTTCAGCCCTCGTGTTTCTGGCCGTTGCCGGCAGCGGCTACCTGCGGATGTTGAAGTTGTTTGCCCACGGTATCTATAACCTGGTCGTGGAGCCGCTGCCATACATCCTGGTCTTTGTGTTCGCACTGGTTTGGCTGGTGCCGCGCAGCCTCGCAGGCTCCTTGCAGGCCCGCCTGCACGATGCGCCGCGACTGGCTGCAGTCTATGTTTTTGCGCTGGCACTGCTGCCGGTAGCATTCGGACGCGCCGATCCCGCACATGTTTATTTCAATGGCTTTGCTGTTCTCCTGCTCTCCCTTGCGTCCATAGCAAGTCTGCGATTCCGAACCCAGCTCGCATGGATGATCCTGCTTGCCGGCGCCTTGCTTTACACCGCCGCAATCGATGTAAGAGGAGCTTTACCGCGCGTGCAGGATGCTCTCCTCCACGCGGCTTCCCTTCATCCCGCGCGCCCGCTTCTTCGAGGAATGCTCGCTGCGATTGGCGTCTCGGCAGGACAGGAGGCCGCGTTCCATTCGTCTAAAGAACCGGAGGCATTCAATCTTGACACATTGCAGCACATCGTTGGCAATGCGCCGGTCGCCACACCGGTCTTCGTTCCTTACAGCCTCGTGGCGAGCCTGAAAGCGAGCGGGCAGTATGTGCCGCAGTTCTACAGCTTCACTGTTGCTGTTCTCGACAGGCCCGCGGAAGAGCGGCAGGTGCGCGAACTGAACGTGGCCAGGTGGGCGCTGCTGCCGCACAATGCGCGCTGGCAATATTACGAAACTCCCGAGACCACGGCGGGCTCGCTTGGCATGCATCTGCCATATGCAATCGTTCGCGCGCCGTATGTCGTCGGAAAAATTTTCGATCAGAACCTGGATACCCGTTGGCGCCTGGTTACGATCATTGGCTCTTACGAGTTATACCGGCGGCTGTAGATAGCAGGCTTTCCATCAGCGAATCACATTCCTGAACCGCTGCAGGGGCTTTTCGTAGAAGCGCCACGACAGAGAAGCGAGTGCAATCGTTGCGCAGGCAGCCACCCCGCCGAGCCACAGAGTAGGCAGCACCTCATGCTGTCCGGACAACCGTGCGTACAGCGCAACCACGCCGATATAGACAGGGATGTGCGTGAGATAGACGACGTAGCTGATTTCTCCAACATACGTTAATGGTCTGGTTCGCAGCAGCCTGGCCCACCAAGTCCGGCCCCCGCCTTCGAGTACACACATACCTACGGCTGAGGCGAACAGCGTGCCCAGCATGGTGTAGCCGAAAGCAGCAAAGCTGAGTGCCGAACGTACTTCCTTATGGTCGAACAAGCCGTCGTGCCAGCCCAGCAGCAGAAGACCGGCAAAACTGCAACCTGCCGTCACCTGGAAGATGCGCGCAAGAGCAGCGTGCGATAGTCGCTCGCGTTTGTAAGCAGTAAATAGAAGAGCCACAATACTACCGAAAGTAAGTGCATCGAATCGCGTTGGAAGATAGAAGTACTCAAAGTAATTTGGTACATGGCAGACTAGGCGCAGCAGGGGACACAACACGATAGCCGAGAGCGAAACTGCCAGGATCACAGAGCGCGATCCACGCAGTACGACAGGCGCCCACACCAGGTAGAAAAGCTCTTCGATCGAGAGCGACCACAGTAGGGCCACGCCTTGTACGAAACTTTTCATGATGTGGTTATCCAGCGGCAGCAGAGCATTTCCATGTACTCCGTGATGTATCGCCACAAGCACAGCGTGCCACGGATAGAGCGTTGGTACGGGCCATGGAATGATCGATGTAAGGAATAATCCAAGCCGCGCCATGGCCGAATGGCTGAGATAGTCATGGTGCAGGAGGCACAAGGCCGTCACTGTCGCCAGTGCGAGATAGTACGGTGGAAATATTCTCAAGAAGCGATGCCAGTAGAACACCCTGTATGGGCGTGCTGTGCCTCGTAGCGCGAGCAGGTTTCCGGTGATCAGGAAACCGGAGATGACAAAGAACAGGTCAACGCCCGCCCAGCCAAGCGCCAGTGAGTCGAGTCCTGGACGAAATGGAGGCCGGTAATGCACCAGCAGCACGCCGGCGATCGCCAGGAAGCGCAGACCATCCAGCTCGTGTACCCGCTTTGCCCTTGGCCGAAGACTACTTTCCGTATTCAAAGAGCAAACCATCCGCGTCACGCTGGACTGACTTGAGCCGGTAGCCGGCGTTCAGAAAATATTGAATGCAGTTACCGCAGGGCGGCAGTGCAGCGTCTTCCCGGATGCTGCCGTAAGCATAAAAGTGCGGATGGCTCGCGAGGAACGGAGTAAACGTGGTGGTTTGGACGGCAACGCGCGCCCATTCCGCAACACGCTGGTAAGCAGTCATCGTTGGATCGTCGCTGGTGAGCGCGCCCAGGTAGAGGTGTGCAGTCAAATTCGGCGGTGCATACTGAAACAGGTACATATCATTCAGTTGCTGTAACACCAGCACATCATCATCGCCGTGCAGAGTTAAGAGTGCGGCGTCCCGGGCGAGTGGAGCCTCGGGTGATCCGATGGTGAAGCCGCTGGTCGGCTCCGTTACTGCCAGGGTCGTGTGCTGCAGCCGGTAGCGAACCACAATCTGCGTGTCATAGACCAGGGCCAGAAAAAGAAAAGCGGCCACGCAGGCTGAGGCATACGGAAAGCGTCTTGAAGCCAGGCTGCACAGTGCCGCCAGCAAAATGGAAACTCCCGCAACGCTGGCCAGGAAGTAGCGGTAGAAAAAGGGCCCATGATTCATGCGGACAGCCTGGATGCCAAGAATCGGCAGGCATAAAAATGCCAGGGCCAGGACCACCTCCCTCGCTGGAAGGACGCGGGCCGCTTCTTTCGAGAAGCCAGCTGTACGAATAGAAGCTGCAACCAGGGCCAGCACAACCACCAGTATCACGACACCGAAGCCCAACAGGCTTTTGACGAAAGGCTGCACCACCATCCACGAGATTTTCGTAAAGTCGTGCTGAGGCGCTACGTGCGAATAGCTCCGCAACAAAGGCAGGTCAAAGATTGCTCCGGTCGCTGCCGCTGCAACGCCGGCTATAACGATCCGCCAGTCAAGCCGCCTGATTCTCCGCCATTCATAAAGTTCGGCTGCCGCGAATGGAACAAGGATGAAGACCGCGTACACATGGGTTAACAAGGCCCCAGCCAAACAAGCGTAAAGCCCCCCAACCGCTAGCCATCTGCCTGGAAGTGATTTGGCCTGCTGCCAGCAAAGGATCGCCACGCCGCACCAGCCCAGCGTGATGCCATGCGGCCGCGCTTCGTAGGCGTAATACTGGGCGAGTGTAAAGAACGGGAACAGGCCGGCGACGCAGCCTGCGAGATGGCCGAGCCGCCGCGCTGTGAAAAGGTACAGTCCCATGCAGAAGAAATAGAGCCCGAGAATCTCAGGCAGGCGCGTCGAAATCAGTCCTTCGCCGAAGAGATGCTGGGCTGTCCTGGTCATCAAGTAGAACAACGGCGGATTGAAATCGGTCGCGTGCTGGTTGGCAACTGTAATGCTGTGCAGATCCGGCAGGCGGCAAAGGTAAACCGTCACCAGTTCATCGACCCAGAAGCACTTGTCTCCCGCACGCAGCAGGATATTCGTGAAGTAAAAGGCGCTCAGCAGGACGATAAAGCACAGTGTCCAGAACCGAAAGCGGAGGCGATTGTCCGCCTCGGCATGGATGCTTGCAGCTAGTATCGGATCTTCAAACGAACGTCCAGCCATGATCGAGCGGCTCTCCTCTGCAAAGTGTATAGAGGTATGCGGCATCTGTGCCTTCATGCAAAATTCTGCTACAGGACCGACAATCAACGAATGACGACAGAGGGCGAAAAACGATGAACTGGTCGCATGCGGGACCGTCCATGCTGGCATCTTTCCTGGCGTCACTGGTAGAGTGCGTCGAGGCCTTGACCGTGGTGCTGGCAGTCGGCAGTGTGCGGGGATGGGTCAGTCCGCTGTTAGGCGCAGGCGCGGCGGTCGGCCTGCTGCTGGCCCTGGTTGCTGTCCTCGGCCGGGCGCTCACCCACATTCCGCTGCACCTGCTGCAGATCGTGGTCGGCACACTGCTACTGCTGTTTGGCCTGCGCTGGCTGCGGAAGGCTATCCTGCGGGCAGCCGGGGTATTGGCACTGCATGATGAAGCTGCCGCCTTCGCGAAGAATACCGAAGCCATGCGCAAGCTTGGCGGCGGCCGGTTCGGCGGCCGCGCCTGGGACGGCGTAGCCTTTGCAGCAGCTTTCCAGATCACCATGCTCGAGGGTACAGAGGTCGTCTTTATCGTAATCGCCGTGTCCGCAGGCGGCACCGGACTGGTGCTGCCTGCCAGCCTTGGTGCAATCGCTGCGCTGCTGCTGGTCGTCGGCCTGGGCATTGCGCTGCATCGGCCACTGGCACGCGTTCCGGAGAATGCGCTCAAGTTTGCCGTTGGTATACTCCTGTCTGCCTTCGGCACATTCTGGGCAGGCGAGGGCCTTGGTCTGGAATGGCCCATAGGCGATTGGTCTCTGGCCATTCTCGTCGCCGCGTACCTGCTGATCGCCTTTGCCACAGTGCGTGCGTGCGGCCGGCCAGCTGTGTCCAGGCGTCCGGCTTGATGACAGTTCATCTCACGTGGAGAAAAGGTGACGCATGCAGTGGCTGATCACAACCCTGGGCGAGATTTACGGATTGTTTGTCGATGACGTGCCATTTGCTGCTGCCATTCTCGTCTGGCTGCTGATCATGGCAGCCCTTCTGCACCTGCTGCCGCATTCGACGCACTGGGCTGGCGTGCTGCTGGCTGCCGGCCTGATGGCGCTGCTGGTTGAAAGCGCCATACGTCACGCGCGACAGCATGCGCGCCATCACCGTAACGGTAAATAGGCGCCTGCAGAATCGTGGCAAGATGCGAGAATGAGGGCTCGGAGGATGAACCACGGATGCCCTACATCTACATCGACAGGGTGCTGAACGAACTTCGATCGGAGCTTCTGTCGGCAATGCACCAGGCCGTGAATGGCCAGTGCAAAAAGGGCGAGGTGGATGTGCAGCGGCTTTACCGAGCCTTCACGCGCGCGGCCGCAGGTCAGGTCGCGAATCCCGTACGCGTCTCTGATAAATGCATCGACAGCAAGACGCTGAAGAGCAGTTCGGATAACTAGGCGCCCGGTCTCGAAAGAGCACTGCTTTGAACGGCAGCCAGTGTGTGGCCGCCGTCCAGGTAGTAAAGGTTACTGGCCCATGTACAGTACGTGCACATAGGTGCCGAGACGCGGGTTGTAAGCCAGGTAGTAGCCGGGGTCGCTCGGATCGTCATACAGCACGACGTCGTCATCGTCCCAGTTCCATCCATTCACGTAGCCGATGTCATACGGCGCGACACCGAAGTAAAAGCCATTGAAGAAGAACCGGTTCGGGCCGCCGCCATGCAGACGATAAACAAACTGCGCGCCCAGGCGTCCGGGAAAATGGCCATGCTCCCACGGGCGGTCGAGGTGATAGTGAGCAGCGCCGTCGCCATGGCCTATCCAGCGGCCGTCATCGTGCACGTGCGGGGCTTCGGGATGGCCGCTGTAATCACTGAAGTTGCGATGGTCGCCGCCACCGCGGTTATCCATCCGATTTCCGCCGCGATCTGCTCCCGGCGCGGGTCCGCGCTGGGGTACGAAGCCGCCGCCCACATGGCCGCCCTGGCCGCCTGCATGCTCGCCTCCACCAGGGTGCTCGCCGCCGCCCCCGGGTCGCTGCGCAGTGGCAGGAAGAGACAACATCAGTACAGTTGCGAATGCTGCAAAGCTTATGCCCATAAAGCGTTTCATAGATCCTCCGGACAACACACAGCATTGGATGGCCGGCTGCCATTCAGCAGGTGCAGCCTGCCATCACTCTATCTGTAAGAACCCGTCTCTGCTGCCGGAGTTGTGAAGCAGCCAGCAGCGCTCACGCACGCGCTGGCCTCCACCGCGGGCAGCCGTGATCTACATCGACATACTGCTGCCGACCACGCCGCAGGCCACGCGCGCGCCCGAGTTGCCGGACGGATCAGTCATCATGTCGTCAGCCTTCTCATGCACGATGATCGATGTGCCGCCATTGGCGAGGATGGAATTGGCTGCGTCCGGCTTGAGCGAGATGCCGGTCGCGACAAAATTTACTTTGCCGCTGCCATCAGCTCCGATCGTCAGGTTTGCCGGCATATCGCCTGCATGCGGGCCGGCAGGGTTCTTCGAGCCGTGCTGCTTGTTGTCCGGATTGAAGTGCCCGCCGGCTGACTTGAAGTCCGGCGCATCGCAGGCAGCCTTCTGGTGCACATGGATCCCGTGGTCACCGGGCGTCAGGTTCATCAGCTTGCCGGAGACCTGCACCCCGGTCTTCGCCTGCTTCAGCGTCAGTGTGCCGGCATCCTGGCCCTGCGCCGTCTTCAGCGAGACCGTGACCGGCTTGATTTTCTGTGCGGACGCAGCCTGCGCCGCCACCGGAATCAGGAACGCGCACAACATCGTTGTCGTCAATTTCTGCATGGTTATTTCTCCTTCGAAGCAGCCGCCGCTAAGCTTTGTCCAGGCCCTGCGGCGACAGCGCTACGCCGTGTCAGCATACCGGATCACGATGCACGCAGCATGAACAGCAGGCACCGTTGAATCGATAGCAGGCTTGAATTGTTCATCGCACGCCATCGCGTCGCTCACGGCACCAGCTGACCTCGGAGATACGTAGCGGCAAGTGTGCCATCCTTCATCACAACATTGAAGCTTGCAGGCAGGCCGACCGCCAGGCGCCCGTAGCCGCCCTCAAGACCAGTCATGGCTGCTGGATTACGCGTAACCAGTTGCAGCGTCTCAATCAGCCCGGCATGCGTGAAGCGGATAAAGTTACGCACCGCCTGGTCCAGCGTCAGTATGCTGCCCGCAAGCCGGCCCTCATGCATGCAGCGGCCATTGCTCACCTGCACCTTCAGGTCGCCCAGCATGTATTCGCCATCCGGCATGCCGGCTGCACTCATGCCGTCCGTGATCAGAATCGCCCGCTCCACGCCCTTCGCTTTCCAGAAGAGCCGCACCAACGCAGGATCCACGTGGATGCCGTCGCAGATCAGCTCTGCAAACAACGTCTCGGTATCGAGAACAGTGCCGAGTATCCCTAGATCGCGATGATCAAGTGCACGCATCGCATTGAAGGTGTGCGTAGCGGAGACAGCGCCAGCGGTGATCGCGCGCAACGTGGTGCGAGTATCCGCATTGGAGTGTCCCAGCGAAATGCGCACACCGAGTTTGGTCGCATGCTCAATCAGCGCCGTCGCCTCGTCAGACGAGTCGGCGCCTGCCACCTCCGGCGCAATCGTCATCAGCCGGATGGTCCCAGCTGAGGCTGCCCAAAAGCGATCAAACAACGCGATGGATGGCCTCTGCAAGTCGCCGGGTGGATGCACACCCCGCTTCTCGTGCGACAGGAACGGCCCTTCGAGATGGATGCCCAGCGGCACTGCGCCATTCTCCTGCGGGTGCCTCCCTGTCGGCCGCTGGATGATCTTCGCCAGGCCCTCCAGCGAACGCAGAATCGTATCGACCGGTGCAGTCACCGTCGTCGCAAGATAGGCGCCCACGCCATGCTTTGCCAGGAATCCGCCGACTCGTTCAAGCGCAGCCGGTGTCGCCTCCATTACGTCGTGACCCATGCCGCCGTGCACATGCACATCCAGGTACGCCGGGCAGATCGTGCCGTCGCCGTAATCGATATGCTCATCATGCCCGGGCGCGTCGCGCTGCGTGGTAATGGCCGCGAGCTGCCCGTCTTCGATCAGCACCGCTACTCGTCCGGCCCGTGGCGACATTCCCGCGACAGGATCAGCTGCCGGCCACAGGCTCGCCGCCGTAATCAGCCTACGCATCGTTGCTCCCGCACTGTTGCTTCATGATCCACCAGCTTACCGCGACGATCGCTGGAGCCTGTGCCTCTACACTGCATTCGGGACAAGAAGAAGCGGTTTACGATACCCTCATCTGTCCATCGGAGAAGCCATGGCAGAGTTGCAGTATCAATCCGGATTTCTG
This sequence comes from uncultured Acetobacteraceae bacterium, assembly GCA_964658265.1. Lineage (GTDB taxonomy): Bacteria > Acidobacteriota > Terriglobia > Terriglobales > Acidobacteriaceae. The sequence continues at coordinate 41,964 of CAZZYN010000014.1, forward strand.
AACGAGTTCGCGACCGAAGCAGTAGCAGGCGCCCTGCCGAAAGGCCAGAATTCGCCTCAGAAGCACCCGTTGAACCTCTACGCTGAGCAGTTCAGTGGCACAGCCTTTACCGCGCCGCGCAGCAGCAACCGCCGCACCTGGTGCTATCGCATCAAGCCATCCACCGTCCACAAGCCCTACGTCGAAATACCCAACAGTCTGTTGCGCAGCTGGCCTTCCGCAGAAGCCCGCACCACGCCCAACCAGCTGCGCTGGGATCCCCTGCCCATCCCCGCCGAGAAGACAGACTTCGTTAGCGGCCTCACCACCATGGGTGGCAATGGCAATGCCGCGCTCCAGACCGGCGTCGCCATTCACATCTACTGCGCCAATGCCTCCATGGATCGCCGCTTCTTCTGGAATGCCGATGGCGAAATGCTGATCGTGCCGCAGCAGGGCCGGCTGCTCTTCTTCACCGAGCTTGGCCGCATTGAACTTGCCCCGGGCGAGATCTGCCTGATCCCGCGTGGCCTCAAGTTCCGCGTCGAACTGCTCGACCCCGAAGCACGCGGCTACATCTGCGAGAATTACGGCCTGCAATTTCGCCTCCCCGACCTTGGACCGATCGGCGCCAACGGCCTGGCCAACCCGCGCGACTTTCTAACGCCTGTCGCGGCCTATGAAGATCTCACCATGGAGAACGGCTCCCCCGCCTTCGAAGTGGTGGCCAAGTATGCCGGGCGGCTATGGCAATCCGAGCTGGATCATTCGCCGCTGAACGTCGTTGGGTGGCATGGCAATTACGCGCCATGCAAGTACGATCTCGCGAACTTCAACTGCATCAACTCGGTCAGCTTCGATCATCCTGACCCATCCATCTACACCGTGCTCACAGCGCCTTCCGAGATCCACGGCACCGCCAACGTGGACTTCGCCATCTTCCCGCCGCGATGGCTGGTGGCCGAGCACACCTTCCGGCCGCCCTGGTTCCATCGCAACGTCATGAATGAATGCATGGGCCTCATCTTCGGCCAGTACGACGCGAAGGCCAAGGGCTTTGTTCCCGGCGGCCTGAGCCTGCACAACTGCATGAGCGGTCATGGCCCCGATGCCGAAACCTATGAGCGCGCAACCCAGGCTGAGCTCAAGCCGCAGTATCTTGCGAATACGCTGGCCTTCATGTTCGAGACGCGCTTCATGATTGAAACCACCGACTTCGCAATGAAAACAGAATGCCTGCAGCGGGACTACTTCAAATGCTGGCAGGGGCTCGACCGCCGCTTCCAGCCTGGCGCCGAACCTCGATCATGAGTCTTAGCGAAGACGCCACCTGTGACCCCGCTCTCGATAGCTGGGTCAATGCATCCAGTGAAGCCGGCGATTTTCCCATCCAGAATCTTCCCTTCAGCGTATTCCGTAACTACAACAGCGACGATCAAGCTGCGAGCGTGTGTGTAGCCATCGGCGACCAGCTCCTCGACCTTCGCGGGCTCGCTGACGACGGGCTCCTGGCAGGCATCGCCAGCGAAACTGCAGATGGCTGCCGCAGCACCACGCTCAATCAGCTCGCGTCGCTGGGTCGCAGCCGGCTTAGAGAGCTCCGGCAGCGGATCAGCACTCTCCTGCAAGCCACGGCCTTGCCCGAAACCCAGGCTGCCGTGTCGAAGCACCTCCTGGCACAGCAGTCAGTCGAGATGCAGCTGCCATTCGCCGTAGGTGATTACACTGACTTCTATTCTTCGCTCGAGCATGCGACCCGCGTCGGGCAGCTCTTCCGTCCCGACAAGCCCCTGCTGCCCAATTACAGGCATCTCCCGATTGCCTACCATGGCCGTGCCTCTTCCGTGGTCGTCAGCGGCACGCCGGTTCAGCGACCGCGTGGTCAGCTGCTGCAGGGCGATGCGCCTGTCTACGCGCCGACCGATCGACTGGACTACGAAGCAGAACTCGGTCTCTTCATCGGGGCAGGGAACTCGCTTGGCGAACCGATTCCCATCGCAGACGCCGCAGACCATATCTTCGGATTCTGCCTGCTCAACGACTGGTCCGCGCGCGACATCCAGTCATGGGAGTACCAGCCGCTCGGCCCCTTCCTCGGCAAGAATTTTGCGACCACCCTCTCGCCCTGGGTCGTCCCCATGGATGCGCTTGCTCCCTTCCGTGTACCCGCACGCAGGCGCGGCAACGACGAGCCGACGCCGCTGCCATACCTTCGCGACGAGCTGGACCAGCAGCACGGCAACTTGCGTATCGAAATCGAGGTGCGCCTGCAGACAGCAGCCATGCGCGAGCACAATATCCCGCACACCTTGCTCTCCAGCAGCAATGCGGCAGACCTCTACTGGACGCCTGCGCAATGGATCACTCATCACACCGGCAATGGCTGCAACCTGCGGTCAGGCGACCTGCTGGGCAGCGGAACCATCTCCGGTACTCCTGACGAAAGCCGTGGCTGCCTGCTCGAGCTCACGCAGGGCGGCCGGCAGCCTCTGCGGCTTCCGAATGGTGAAGCGCGCGCTTACCTTCAGGATGGTGACGAAGTCTTACTGACTGCGCATTGTCATCGCGATGGATATCGCAGCATTGGCTTTGGCAGCTGCCGTGGCATCGTTCAGCGAGCGCACTGAAGAAAGCACAAACCCGTACACTGCGCAGGTAAGGAGATACCGCATGCATCTGCATCCCGCTGCTACCATTCCACTGGTGTTCCTGGCCTCGAGTCTGTTCATCTTGCCAGCCGCCACCGCCCAGCAGGCCGTGCCTTCCAATCTCATTCATACCCACGCCATGGCCCATGCCCGGCTCGCGAACACCGTGGCCGATGCAACCGTCGGCATCACGGAAGATGGGCCAACCGTCGCCGCAGTTTCAAAGACGCTTGGTGAACGATCGCAGAAGCTGCTGACCTACCTGCGCGCCCGGCATGCCGAACGACTCGTCACCAACCAGGTCTCTGTCGAGCCCAAAACACACACGGTCAAAGGCGGACCTGACGTGATCGTCGGCTATACCGGCCGCATCAGCGTCTCCTTCCGCACCACTGCGGATATGGCCTCCCAGCTCACCACCGACGCCCTCGCGAACGGCGCCAACACCCTCGACCAGGTGAGCTTTTCGCCCGCTGAGGAAGAGACCGAAACCGCGCGCAAGAACCTGGCCATCGAAGCAACCAGGTCAGCCCTGGCCCAGGCAGAGGCAGTCGCCAAGGCTGTAGGCGGACACGTAACCGCCGTGCGCGATATTGCTGTAGACCCGGAGGGCAGCTTCTTCCGTCCCATGGCAATGGCCCGGCAGACGATGGCAGCAATGAAAGCGCAGGCCGGCCCGCCCATTGCCACGGAAGCAGGTGACCAGGAAGTCTCCGTGATCGTGAACCTGGATGCCGTCCTCGCGCAGTAGCTGCATACCTCGGCGCGATCTACATATCGGCGATCAGCAGGCGCTCCTCGGTCATCTCCTCGATCGCTGCACGCAGGCCCTCGCGACCGATGCCTGAATCCTTCACGCCGCCATAGGGCATCTGGTCCGCACGCCATGCCGTGGATTCATTCACCAGCACCGCACCCACTTCAAGCGTCCGCCACGCCTGCATGATGCGGCCAAAGTCGCGTGTGAACACCGCGGCCTGCAGTCCGTAGCGCGAATCGTTCACCATCGCCAGTCCCTCTTCAAAGGTCTCGTAAGGATGGATGACGACCAGCGGCGCGAAAACCTCTTCCTGGCGCACGCGGGAGTTCGCCGGAGCCCGCGCAATCACTGTCGGCTGCAGCATCGCACCATTGCGATCGCCGCCTGTCAGCAGACGCGCACCGTCGCCAATGGCCTCGCTGATCCACTCCTCCGCGCGCTCCGCCGCCGCAATAGAAATCATCGGACCCAGCTGCGTACCTTCTGCCAGCGGATCACCGGTCACCAGCTGGTCGGCTAGGTCGACAATCTTCTGCGCCAGCGTCTGCCACCGCAGCTTCTGCACGAACACTCTCTGCACCGAAATGCAGCTCTGCCCGGCATAGGTAAAGCCGCCGGCAACAATCTTCTGCGCAGCCAGGTCAAGGTCTGCGTCCTCATGAACGAGCACGGCCGCATTACCGCCCAGTTCCAGCGTCACGCGCTTCTTGCCGGCCTGCGATTTCAGCTGCCAGCCCACCACTGCGCTGCCTGTGAATGACAACATCCGCGGCCGCGCATCCGCAACCAGCATCGCTGCTACTTCATTCGAGCAGGGCAGCACACTGATAGCTCCCTCGGTCCAACCTGCTTCGACCACCATCCTGCCCAGTCGCAGCGCGGTGAGCGGTGTCTGCGGTGCAGGTTTGATTACGATCGGATTGCCCGACGCAATCGCAGGCGCGACCTTATGAGCTACCAGGTTCAGCGGAAAGTTGAATGGCGTGATGCCCAGAATCGGGCCGATCGGCAGCCTGCGGGTGAGACTCATTCGTCGGCCCGCGGCCATCTGGCTGTCGGCATAAGGTGCGGCTGCCAGGTCCAGCGGCTGCACCGTACCACCAATCCGTTTCGCTTCTTCCGCGGCGATGCGGAAGGTATCGATCGAGCGGCCCACCTCACGCGCAGCATCAGCCAGCGGCTTGCCGGCTTCAAGAGCGATGCCCCGCGCAATGTCGCTCTTTTCGGCTTCAATCCGTTCGGCAACCGCCTGGCAGATCGCCGCACGCTGTCCGGAAGACAATGCCCGCGTCGTCGCGAAAGCCTTCTCGGCGGCAGCCAGGGCTTCTTCCGCATCGCTGCTGTTTGCCTGGCAGACGCTGGCAATGATGTGTCCGTCGAATGGATTGTGAATATCGACCGTGTCGCGATTGGTCCGCTCTTCGCCAGCCAGCAGAAAGGCAACTGGGCCTTCACCGCCAGGTTGTGCTGAAGTGCTGCTGTGTTTCCTGCTCATGCCACCATTTCTACCTGCATCCAGCGGCATACGCCAGTCGCCGGCGGGTGGCATCGCACGCACTGGTTTGCGCAGCGGATTTCGGCTTGCTGCGAGCCTGAAGATTTTGCCTCACATAGTCATCTGGATTTCCTGTATTGGATTCGACGATCCGAATCGACACGGCTCTGCGTGAAGGCATGAGAAAAGCGTTCAGCCGGGATGATGCGAAGGTAGGTTGGCAACAGGAGATTTTGTACATGCTTGGAACTACTTCCCGTCGGGCCCTGTCTGCAACTGAAGCTGTCAGTCTTACACTGCGTGTCGCACTGGAACATCACCAGGGCGGCCGTCTGCGTGAAGCCGCAGCCCTCTACCAGGAGGTGCAGTCGATGGATGCGCAGAATCCGGATGCCGTCTTCCTGCTCGGCCTGATCGCCCTCGCGGTCCACAACGATACAGCCGCCCTGGGACTACTTCACGTCGCCTCGAAGAGAATGCCGAAGTCGGCGCAGGTTCATCACGCTTATGGCGAAGCCCTGCATCGTGCCGGTCGGCTGGGCGGAGCACTTGAAAGCTACTGGCGGGCCTTGAGCCTGGACGCCTGCAATGCCTCGGCTTACGTGAAAGTCGCGCAGATGCTCATCGCCATGAAGCCTGCCGGCGGTAACGATCGCGCAGCTGCAGAATGCCTGCGCAAGGCCCTGCAGTTCGATCCGTCCTGTACTGCAGCGCACGCCGGCCTCGGTCATATACATCTGCGCGCAGGACGTGCATCGGATGCCGAGGCAGCCTACCGCTCGGCCATTTCCGTGGAGCCGCAGAACGCCTCCGGCTACAACTCGCTGGGGCTCGCGCTTTATCAGCAGCAGCGGTTTGGTGCGGCTGCCGACGCATATCGCGGTGCCCTGACGCTCAGGCCGCGATCGCCGGAGATCTTCCTCAACCTGGGCAATGCCCTTCGCGACCTGGGAGACAGCCGGCGCGCAGAGGAGTGCTATCGGCGTGCCATCCTGCTGCGGCCGGGCTTCACTGCCGCCCTGCAGAGCCTGGCATCCTTGCTGTGTGAACAGGGAGAAACCGGGCCGGCCGCTGCCTGCTTCCGCCAGTTGCTGGCAGTGGAGGCAACTCCCGCAGGCTGGTGCGACCTGGGCGAGACCCTGGCCGAGGCCGGAGAATGGCAGGAAGCTCGGGATGCCTATGCAGAAGCTCTGAAGCTGTCGCCACGCAACCCGCATGCCCTGCGCGCCCTGGCGATGCTTCCGGGAAACTTCTTCCCTCACACGCACGCATTTGCGGGCCTCACAATAACCGAGGTCAGCCCGGTACAATGAGGACTGGGAAAAACTGACTGCATGACACTGATCGATATAACAACACCGTTCTTTACGCAGGCCGCCGCGACCGCCGGCCTCGTAATTCTTTCCGCTGAGCAGGGTTCTGACTCGCAGGGCCGTCCTACCTACTGCTATCGCTTTGGGACCAGCAGCCAGGCCACTGGCAGGTCAACCCTCTTGATGGAGTTGAGTGAAGCCTTCCAGATCAGCGCACCTGAAATGCAGGAAGGCCTCGTCAGCCACCTGGCAGAGGCAGCAAAGCGGCTCAGGAATCCTCGTCCAGAGGCCTATGTAACGCTGGCCGGACTGCCCGTCGCCATTCGCGACTTTCGCTGGCCGCTGCATCTCTCCACCTCCGGAGCTGACACCTACCTGGTGCATGGCACGGTAGGGCTCGAAGACGGCACGGACTCGGTGCTCCATGCCAAGATATCTGCTGCTGTAACAGTTACATTTGCCGAAATTGTTGCCGCGCCCGAACAACCCTTTGCCGAAGGCTTCATCTACAACGCCATTCGCAAGACCCTCGACCAGGGTCAGCTGGAGATGCTGAAGTCCGGCAATCGCCAGCCCGTTCCAGTGACCACCCGCTATTACAGCCGGTGGCAGAAAAAGTTTGTCTTCGCCGACACCACGCCCGCACAGCGCCGCGAGTTTGTCTCACTCAAAGCATTCTGGCTCTCCGGCGTACTCGGGAACAACCAGCCAGTCTGGATGACCGACCCGCGAGACGCGCAATACCTCAACACCACTGCCGACGAAATGCGTGCTGACATCCAGGCCCAGGCAGACGAGGGCTGGCTCGCACTCTCCGACGATAAGGACTTCGCTGCCGCCACGCCCAAGCTGATGGAGAAGGCACCCGAATATCACGCGAAACTGGATGCAGCCTTGGCTGCCACCAAGCCGGTGTTCAACGAAGATATGCGCGCAGGGCACACCAATATGTAGCCGTGGGGCCGGCCCGATCCCTGATCGCGGCCCGCGATTCCGCATCAGCTCCTGGACCCCGGCTTCTTTACTGGCAGTTTCTTCGTAGGCACCTTCTGCACAGGCACCTTGTTCACAGCGAGTTTTCTCCGCGCCGTGATGATCGCAGCCTGCTCCTTTGCGGGCATCGCCAGCACTGCCTGCGTTCGTTTTGGCAATCTCGCCTCTACACCGTCCCGGGCGGACTGCAGCAGCCGCTCCAGCTCGGGCCGGCGATACACCTGCCAGTGCCTCAGCGCGATCCAGTAATTGCGCGCCATGTACGGCGCCGGTATCACCCCTTCTTCTTCCAGCAGCAGGGGATACGCCTCCGGACCGGCATAGAACATCATCACGGGTTCGGGCTTCGCGGGATCCTTCGGCTCATCCAGGTTGATCACGGCAAACATCTTTCCGCCGACCGCCTTGTCGCCTACCCAGTACACCAGGTTGGCTCCCCATTGCATCGTCTCAACGACCCGCGGCAGCTTCAGCAGGTAAGCACGTGTCAGCTCGGCGTCCATCGTCTTTACACTCGCAGGTCAGGAGGCGATCGCCGCACCGCACCGGCCGCAGAAGCGCAGACCGCTGGGTGAAGACGTGCCGCACGCCGGACAATAGACCGTTGATACAGCCACAGGACCTCCAACGGCAACGGCGCTTCCCGTGATGACAGCAGCCAGGTAGCTCGATAACTCGGCGTTGTATTGCCGCACCCGTGCCGGCATGAAAAATGCTTCGAACAGGGCGATGAGCCAGGGAATACCCGTCACGCCGAAGACCAGGTACAACACGCCCAGTCCCATGCGGCGAAGATAAAAGTGGTGCGCACCGAAGCCACCCAGGAAGACAGCAAACAGCACGCCGGCGACCTCGCTTTTCTGTTCCGCAGCGTAAGTCGAGAGGAAGCTGTCACGCTGCTGGTCGGTCATGGCTGGCAGGTTCATCAGGATTGGACTGGTCATTGTTCCCTCCACTACCTTCCCCTGGCTTGTCCAGGCCCTTTCTCAAATACGCGTTCGGAGCCGGCTTCGTTCCGCATCCTGTTGCTCCGGCGCAACTATGGCACAGTACAGGCAGCTAGCTCAACTGCTTCAACAACTGCTCGAGCCGGGCATCCAGTGTGTCGACATGTTGCTGCAGTCCGCGAAGCTGCTCTTCCAGTGTGGCCACGCGCTCTTTCCAGTCTGGACCTGCCGTCGGCGCTGGGCTTCCAGCCAAACTCCCGGCGGGCAGCAGCTGCAGTGGCCCACAAAGAAGGTGCGCATACCGCACTTCCTTTGTCCCCGGCTGCCTGGGCGTCACGGCCACCAGCGCCGGTTCGCGTTCCATCATCTTCTGCAGTGCCGACTGTACATCCGCAATCTCCTCCATCGCATGCAGCCGCTCAGTTCTTCCCCGCAACTCGCCCGGTGTCTGCGGGCCGCGCAGCAGCAGCTCACACAGGATCGCCTCCTCGCGCCGTCCCAGGTTCAGTACCTCGGACAGGCGATGCTCGTACTTGGTGGCACGTGAGTCGCGCAGAAACGCCACCATCCCCTTCACGCCCAGCGAGCCGCCGGCATTGCGCACAGCTTCTTCGTCCAGCAGCATCACCGGATCACGGTTCGACTTCTGGTTGCACGCGTTGACCAGAGCATTGAGCGAGAGGGGATAGTACTCGGGCGTGCTGATACTTTTTTCCAGCAGTGCTCCCAGCACACGGGCTTCAACAGCATCAAGAATGGGCAGTGGCAAAGTTATACCTGCGGTCGCTGGTTTGAACTACTTCATCCTAGTCGATGCGCGGGGCTGATTTTCCAGGTTGCTCAGCCTGGCTTCTCCGCGGCCTGTTCCAACAGGATCGATTCACTCTGAACTCACAGAGGGCGTTCGCCTGTGTGCGCAGTCGGACGAAAGTCCTGCCTCATCTTCCGGCATCCAAACCAGTGTGATGACAACTGAAAATACTCATGCAAATGCCGGCGGCACTCTCACGCTTGGCGGCGATCTTACAGTGAACCGCTTCGGTTATGGAGCGATGCGACTCACAGGTGAAGGTATCTGGGGAGAGCCAAAGGACAAGGCGGAGGCGATCCGGGTGTTGCGAAGCCTCGCCGATCTCGGCGTGAACTTCATCGACACCGCCGACTCGTACGGTCCCAATATCAGCGAAGAATTAATCGCCGAAGCCCTCCACCCCTATGCCAGCAATCTGGTCATTGCGACCAAGGGCGGCCTGGTGCGTACCGGCCACGGTCTGCCATGGGTACCGGTCGGCCGGCCTGAGTACCTGCAGCAGGAAGTGGAAATGTCTCTTCGCCGGCTGAAGCTCGAGCGCATCGACCTGTGGCAGCTTCACCGCATCGATCCAAAGGTGCCGGTTGAAGAGTCCCTGGGCGTCATCAGCAAGATGCAGGAGCAGGGCAAGATTCGCCACGTCGGGCTCTCCGAAGTGAAGCCAAACGAGATCGACCAGGCAGCAAAAATAGTCAAAATCGTCAGCGTGCAGAACCAGTACAACATCGCCGATCGCCGGCATGAAGATGTCGTCAGATATTGCGAACAGCATCAGCTGGCCTTCATTCCATGGTATCCGGTGGCTGCGGGAAAACTTGCACGCGCCGGTGGTCCGCTCGACGCCGCTGCCAGTCGCCATAACGTCAGTGTTCCCCAGTTGTCACTTGCCTGGCTTCTTCACAGCTCCCCGGTACAGCTCCCGATCCCGGGCACCTCGTCCGTCAAACATCTGGAAGAGAATGTCGCCGCCTGCAGCGTCAAACTCAGTGCGCAGGACTGGAAATCGATTGAAGAAGAAGTAGCAAAGCAGGCAAAGTAGGGAAGTCCATTCGCACAATGCAAAAGGCCCGGCAGAGAATATCTCAGCCGGGCCTTCCGCAAATCCTGCGCTCTCGGAATTACTCCCGCTAGGAAGACTTTCCGTTTTTGCCGTTCCGGCCAGTCTCTGGCATCTCCGCAGCCGCCTTGTTGAAATCAGCAATCAGTGCCGAACGCAGCTTTCCGCGGACCTGCTGGCCGTCCTGGCCTTCAGTCCTCATCTGCGCATGCTTTGAAGTGATAATCAGCGCCCGCGCTTTTGTCTCGCCCACGCAACAGATCGTTCGAGCAGTTCGAGCATCCAGGTAGGCTGCGTCTCCCTCATCCAGCAGGTGAGTCGCCTCGCCATACTGCACTTCAATGGAACCGTCCAGCACCATGATGATCTCCGAACCGACAAACACTTGCGGGCGGAAACGGTCATGCCGGCTGGCCGGCAAAAACTCCGCCAGGCATGGCCTCAGGGTCTCGTTGGGGACAAGGATGCCGAAACTTTCGGCGATATACGTCGGGTTATCCCGCTCGCCCTGGGGCAGGCGTGCACGATTTTTATTCCGCGATATCCGGAAGAGTGCGTCTGAGTCTGCCTGGAAAAAATAGGACAGGTCCTTCCCGAAAATCATCGAGATGCGCGCCAGGTTCCGAAGTGTCGGCACCACGCGGCCAGTTTCCAGCTGCGATAGGAAACTCGCTGACAATCCGGTCTGCTTTCCCAGTTCAACCAGGCCCATGGAACGACGCAGCCGGAGTCGCTTGATCCGTGCACCGATCTTGGTGTCCTGGATCAGGTTTTCTACCACCTCTGCATCCACCGCCAGCGGACCTTTCGGCGACGGGGCAACTACAACCGGAGCTTCTTCCACCACATTCATTTCAGTCGCCATCTCTGTATCCCTCTGGTCCCGGCCACGCTCGGCCTGACGTTTCCATTCTGTACGCTGTCCTTCAGTTGGACGCACTCTACCCCCAGTGGGCAGTACGCATCAGCCATGTGTAACGGGCAATTCTCGGCTCTTTTGACGGAGCGCAGATTTGGGGTCAAAAACATACATCGGATAGCAAGAAAATCGAAGGAAGGCCGGGCGTCCGGTACAACAAATACAGAAGCCGCGATTTGCTCGCGGCTTCTGGTGTTCTGCTTGGGTGCAGCTCAGGCTTCGCGAACGCCATCCACAAATGCCTTCAGCTTGCGGGAACGCGAAGGATGCCGCAGCTTGCGCAGAGCCTTGGCTTCTATCTGCCGAATACGCTCGCGCGTAACCTGGAAGCTCTGCCCCACTTCTTCCAGCGTATGTTCGGACCCGTCTTCAAGTCCAAACCGCATCTTGATCACCCGCTCTTCCCGCGGCGTCAACGTGCGCAGTACCTGTGACGTATATTCCTTCAGGTTCACACTGATGACCGCTTCTGAAGGCGATACTGCCTGGCGGTCTTCAATGAAGTCGCCAAGGTGAGAATCCTCTTCTTCACCGATCGGCGTCTCCAGCGAAATCGGTTCCTGTGCAATCTTCAGCACCTTGCGAACCTTGGCGACCGGGATATCCATCCGGCGCGCAATCTCTTCCGACGTAGGCTCACGGCCGAGTTCCTGCACCAGCTGCCGGGATGTCCGGATCAGCTTGTTGATGGTCTCGATCATGTGCACCGGGATACGGATGGTGCGGGCCTGGTCAGCAATCGCGCGTGTGATGGCCTGCCGAATCCACCACGTGGCGTACGTGGAGAACTTGTAGCCGCGACGGTATTCGAACTTATCCACAGCCTTCATCAGGCCAATGTTGCCTTCCTGAATCAGGTCGAGGAACTGCAGACCGCGGTTGGTGTACTTCTTCGCAATCGATACCACCAGCCGAAGGTTGGCCTCGATCAGCTCGCGCTTGGCCTGCTCCGCATCCATGTCGCCCTGGATCATTTCGCGCTGTGTGCGCTTAAGATCCGCGATCGGAATGCCGATTTCGGCTTCAAGCTTCTCGAGATCGGCCCAGCAATTCTTCTGCTGCCGGCGATACTCCTTGCGCAGCTCTTCGCTCTTCGACGAATCGTGCTTCACGTCAAGCGACTTGACCTGCCGCTCCAGTGTCTTCATCGAATCGACAGTCTTGTTCACCTTGTCGAGCAGCCGCTTGCGCTCGCCGTTGGTGTACTTCAGCTCTCGCACAATGCGCGAGATGTAGACCTTCTCGCGCAGGATCAGGAAGCGTGTCTTGCGATGCTCCTTGGCCTTGACCTTGGCCGTCAGCGTCTCCAGCTTCTCTTCAAAAGCAGCAGCTTTCTTCTGATGCTTGATCAGCGAATCGACCCGGCCAACTGTCTGCTTGATGCGCGCATGCAGGATGTCTTCCGTGACTTCTTCTTCATCAAAGATCACCACTTCCTTGATGTTGCGCACACCGCGCTTCAGGTCATCGCCCAGCGCTACCACTTCGCGGATGACGATCGGCGAGCGTGAGATCGCCTTCAGCACGCGGAGTTGTCCACGCTCGATCCGCTTGGCAATTTCAACTTCGCCTTCGCGCGTCAGCAGTGGCACCGTACCCATCTCGCGCAGGTACATGCGGACAGGGTCATTGGTCTTTTCCAGTGTGCCCGGAGTCAGGTCGAGTTCAACATCCTCGCCTTCTTCGTTCTCACTGTCGAACTTGTCGCTCCCGCCGCCGAATTTTGGTCCGCCTTCGAGCACATCAATGCCCTGCGTTCCTATCGTCGTCAACAGGTCATCCAGGTCATCGGCCGACGTCATATCGCCGGGAATCAGGTCGTTTACCTCACCGTATGTGAGATAGCCCTTTTCCTTGCCAACTTCGATAATGTTCTGGATATCGTCTTCGTACTTGTCGTCTTTTTCTTCGTCTAATGCCAAGCGAGTCTCATCTCCCGCGGAAATTTTCATAACGCCAGCTTTCTGCCAGCTACCCGTTTCAGGGGGCCGTACGGTTGCGCGCGTGTCTCGGTAGGGACCATGTGAAGGTCAGTAGGGCGAAATCGTCTAATGGCCCCAGAATGAGCATGTCCCGAATCCTTGAAGGAAGGGAGGGTGGACGCACTCCGCCTAAGTGTCTAGAATACCATGAAAGTTTTGTTGTGCACCCGCACCAGTCCCACTCCGTACTGCTCATAGCCGGGCCGACCATACTCCTCTATCTCTGGACGTCCGGCGATCCAAAACGTTTCATTCCTTTAACCCGGCGCCCTTCAGCTCAAAGTCAGGCCTGGCGCAGCATCCGGTCGACTGATAGCTTCTCCGCTGTCAGCGAAAGCACCCGTTCGAGGTCATTCCGGCGCTCCGCCTCGGCAATCAAAGTTCGCAGGCCGCGCTGTTTCTGCTGCAGATGATGATGCTTCAACGTGGCAATCGCACCATCCAGCTCGTGCGTCTCCAGCATCTCCGATTCCCGCATCAGGATCTCGGCCACCATCGCCCGGCCTGGTCCCGCCTCCAGCGCCTCCAGCGCGTCATGGCATGATCGCAGGCGCAGCGGCTCTGTCAGGTAGGCTACGCTCATTGCCGCAAAACACTCCGGCGCCTCTGTCAGCGCCGCCACTGCACGCTGAAACACTTCTTCATCCATAGGCGATGCCAGCGCTCGCAGCAGGATCCGTTCGGCTTCGCTGCAGTGTGTACGGGTCGGCGCTACCTGGTCGCGCCGCTTGGCCGCCGCCATCTTCAACTCTTCCCGCATTACCGCCGAGTCGATTCCCAGCTTCTGGGCAGCATCCGCGGCAAATTCGTCACGTGCAATCCGGCTGGGCATCCGCCGGATATGCGGCAGCAGGTAATTCACGGCCGCCACCTTGCCTTCGGCACTGCGCTGCGGAAACAACACGCGCGCCCGGTCAATCAGAAAATCGGAATGCCGGCGCGCCTCTTTCAATGCCTCCGCATACGCCCGTATCCCGCGCTCGCGGACAAACCGGTCCGGATCGAACCCGCCTTCAAGCGTAACCACCCGCACCTCAAAGCCCTCTTCCGTCAGCATCGAAATGGATTTTTCCGCTGCATTCGCCCCCGCCGTATCCGGATCGAAATTGATCACAATCCGGGTCGCATAGCGTCGCAGCAGCCGCACCTGGTGCTCCGTGAAGGCCGTCCCGCTGGTTGCCAGCACATTCGTAATGCCGGCAGCAAAGACCGAGATGCAGTCCATCTGGCCTTCCACCAGCAGAGCAAAATTCTGCTGCCGGATCGCCGTCTTCGCCTTATCCAGGTTAAACAGCACCTCACCCTTCGAATACAGTGCCGTCGCCGGAGAGTTCAGGTATTTCGGCGCCGCCTTTTCGCTGCCATTCGCCGATGCGCCGGAGTTCAGATCGCGGCCCGTGAACGCAATGACCCGGCCACCCTCATTGGCGATCGGGAACATGATGCGCTTGCGAAAGCGGTCGTACAGCGGACCGGGTCGGCCATCCTCCTGCTCCTTGAAACTGAACAGCCCGGAGCCACGCAGTACTTCTTCTGCTTCGGTCCGGGCGAGCACCGCCCGCAGCGCCTGGAAACCCTCTGGCGCATACCCAATGCGGAACTTCTGGATTGTCTCGGCGGTCAGTCCGCGGCTCGTCAGGTACTCACGCGCAGCCGCGCCCTCCGGTGCCTTCAGCTGGTCTTCAAACCACGCCGTCGCCCGCTCATGCACATCCAGCAGCTTAGACCGCTGCCGGCTCTCGGCCGCCTCTTCCGGTGAATTGAACTCGCGCTTGGGCAGCGCAATGCCGCACTTCGCCGCGACGATCTTGATGGCTTCCGGAAAACTGACGTTCTCCAGCTTCTGCACGAACGCAAACACATCGCCGGAAACGCCACAGCCAAAGCAGTGGTAAAACTGCCGCGTCGCATGCACTGAAAACGAGGGCGTCTTCTCCCCATGAAACGGGCACAGTCCGGAGTAGTTCTGCGCCCCAGCCTTCTTCAAACGAACATATTCGCCGATAACGCGAACAATGTCCGACTGCTGCTTCACGGTCTGCGCAAAATCGAGGGACATGGCGGTGGGAGTGACTCGCTCCAGCATACCGCTTCCAGCCGCTGGCAGAACCAGGCTTCTGGCCGTCCATCTGCAAAATCGGGCACAGCGCACTCAGGCATTGGCGTGGCATAAAGTGAAGATAGGCGTACGTCTGCCGCGGGCGAAAACTCCGCCTCCTCCGCGAAAGAAGATACTATGCATCGCAGATACAACAACCTGGTTCGCTTCGGCAGCGGCGCTTTCGCCCTTGGCCTGATGCTGTTTATCTTTGTGCCGCATCTCAACCGGCCCGGCCACTTCTTTGCCGGCCTGTTGACTGGCCTCGGCGCCGCGCTGCTCGTCGGCGGCACCTTCTATTCCAGGCAGTCCCATCCAGGGCTGTAATTGTCCCCGCGCTGGCTCCGCCGCCTGAACGGTTGACGTGCCGCGCGCGCGTGTTGCAGATTCAAGGGATGTTGAAGCGGAAGTTCCGCACGTTCCTCAGTCTGCTGCGCACCGGCGGCTTCCCTGGCATCTTCCGCTACCTGCTGCGCAATGTAACCGAGAAGACCGGCACCATGGACGGCTGCACCTTCGGCACCCGGGGCATCGAGATCGAGGTGCTCCGGAATGATGTCATCGACGGTGTCTTTGAGAAGTTCGAGCGCAGCGCGGTGCAGAAGTATGTCTCCCCGCAGCTTCCGGTGGTGGAGCTAGGCGGCTGCATGGGCGTTGTCAGCTGTATCACCAATCGGCGCCTCGTAGATCCCAAAGCCCACGTCGTCGTTGAAGCCAATCCCCGCGTTATCCCTCTACTCGCCCGCAATCGCGCGCGCAATCACTGCCGCTTTGAAGTGTTGAATCGCGCCATCGCCTATGGAGCCGACACCATCTCCTACGCGCCATCGATCGACTTCGCCAGCAACTCTCTGAACGAGGACCGCGGCGACACCAGGGTGAATGTGCACGCAATCAGTCTCGCCGAGATTCTCAAGACACACGACTTTGATCGCTACACGCTCATCTGCGACATCGAGGGGCATGAGACGGAGCTGGTCGAACGCGAGGCGAATGTACTCCGCCGTGCCGAGACCATCATCCTCGAAACCCACGCACGCCTCATCGGGGAAGAGAAGAACCAGGCCATGCTGGACCATCTGCGCGCAATCGGCTTCGTTGTCATCGCGGAAGAATCCTTCGTCGTCGTCCTCAAAAACCGGGCGGATCTCGCGGCTGCCTGACGTCGGGCTGCACTAGTCGCGTTGCTCCGGCAATCCATCACGATGTCTAAGTCAGATCGCTGACAGTCTAAGAAAGCCGCCGCACTCAGGTCTTTGTGGACTTCTATCGGTCAATCTCGTGCACTCGGAACTCGACAATCCCTGATATCGGAAAGTTGCAAAAATCCTGTTACGAACCAGCTTCGGCTGTGATAGCGTCGCTGGCATCGCCGCGTGAGGGTCATCTTTCACTCACTCTTCGCAGCGCTTTGCGGCCACACGCATGTTTGAGCAGCACAATCCCCTTGTCACCCGGGCCAAGTTTTTACCTTCAGGAGAAACCGAATGCAATGTCCCGCATGCAACAAGGAAGTGGCGCCTCAAAGCGCTTTCTGCAACAACTGTGGAGCAGCGGTAGCCATGGGCAGTGCCGAGCCGGCGCCCGGTTACACAGCCGTTCCCAACCAGCCTTACGCTACGGTCCCGCAGCAGCCGGCCTATGCCAGCGCGTCGGTCGCCCCGGCCAGTTCCGGCTTGTCAGACAATGCAGCCTCGGCTATCGCCTATCTCACCTTCATTCCGGCGATCATCTTCCTGGTGCTGGAGCCGTACAACAAGGTGCCGCTGGTGCGCTTTCATGCGTGGCAGTCCATCTCTCTGTTTGTCGCGGCAGTCCTGCTCCAGATCGCGGTCACCATCGCAGACATCATGCTGCATTTCATTCCGCTCATCATTCTGTTGTTCTCGCTGATCCATCTGGCACTCGGACTTGGATTGTTCCTGGTCTGGATCTTTGTTCTGCTGAAAGCCAGCAAAGGCGAATGGTACAAGTTGCCGTTCATCGGCGAGTTTGCAGAGAAGCAGGCCCGCGGCTGATCGAAAGGACGAGAGACTCCGTTCAGCTGCCTTCGTAAACTTCAGGGAGTTGACCCCCGGACCAGCGTCGCAGCCCGCTCGCCCTGCCTGCGCTACCATGACTCGAGTGCAGCCGTGACGCTGCCATGAGGAGTTTGGCAGTGCAGACACCAGCCGGGACGCAGCACCGCATCAAGGAGCACCTCCCGGATACACTAGATCCCCTGATTGCGGACCGCGGCTGGGCCCGTCCACTTCCGCGCGTCTTCGTTGCAATCGGCAGCCTGCTGCTCTGCGCGGCCCTGTTTCTGTCGCGGCACTGGCCCCTGCTGCATGACGCCGCCATCATGCACTATGTCGTCTTCCTGATGGATCACGGCTGGCGACCCTGGGCCGACATCATCGACATCAATATGCCCGGCTCCTACATGGTGGAGTGGTTCGCCGTGCACCTCTTCGGTCGTGGTGACCTGGCCTGGCGCCTCTTTGACGTCGCAACTATCGGCATCGTCATCGCCTCCGCTACTGCCATCGCTCCGGCGCAAGATCGCTGGGCCGGCTGCGTGGGTGGACTGGCAGTGTCGCTGTTTCATATCTCGAACGGGCCCATCGACGTGGGTGAGCGCGACTGGTTCCTCATGGTTTTTCTGCTCGCCGGGTCAGCGTTCTATCTGGATGCCATGCGCCGCCGCCGTCCTGCCGGGATGTTCGCGTTCGCCGCGCTTACCGTCTTCGCCGCAGCCATCAAGCCGCCCGCGGCCGTCTTTCCCTGCGCCCTGCTTGTACTCGGCTGCTTCCTGCTCCGCCGCCGGAAAATCCCCTTCGCCAGCTATTTTCGCTACACCCTCGCAGGCGCCATGATGCCCGTGCTCCTCGTCGCCGGATTCCTGCTTCGCTATCACAACCTGCATGCCTTTCTTACTGTTGCGCGCGGCCTCGTCCCGTTCTATGCGAGCCATGGAAATCACACTCTGGCCGTCCTGTTGCGAGTAGCCTTCACGCCCAGCGTGCCTATCCTCGCTGTACTCGCCGGCAGCATCGCCGTGGTGAGTCGTAGCTGGGAAAGCTGGGAGTCGCGGGTGCTGCTGACAGGCTTTGCTTTCGGCGCGCTTCTGTATCTGGTCCAAGGCAAAGGCTGGCAATATCACAAGGAAACCATGTTCGCCTTCCTGCTGATCTGGATCACCATCCAATTCTCTGTCGGATTGCGCACACCGGGCAGTTGGCGCTGGGTGGCCGTATCCGGCTCCGTCTTGCTCTGCCTCCTCATGGGCCGCTACGTGCTCTACGTGCAGCAGGCCCAAGTCGATCTTCTGGGCACGCCTGCGATGCAGGCCAGTCTTCAACAGCAGGGCGGCTCTGCTCTCTCCGGTGACGTGCAATGTGTGGAGATGGTCAGCGGCTGCATCCACGCCCTCTACAACCTGAAACTGCTGCCCTCGAATGGCTTCATCTTCGATTCATTCCTCTTCACCCCCGCACCCACACCTGCCATCGAAGCTCTGCGCTTGCGCTTCCTCGGCGATATGCAGCACAAAGTGCCGCGCGTCGTTATCGTGGCCGAGTCGGAATGGAATGACGGCATCTCTTCCTTCAAGCGCATCGATCAATGGGCCGCCTTCCATGACTTTCTGCAGCAGCATTACCGTCTCGACAGCGAATACGACAGCAACGGCCGCATTGTCCTTGGCAGCTACCGCGTTTACGTCAGAAAATAGCTGCTTCCACTAAAGCCCGCCCTCGCCTCCGGCATCCAGCCGTGCGCTACGATACAGCCTGGGATCAGCCACTCGCTGGTCAAAAGGAGTGAAGCTGTGGAACCGCCGAAGGAGACGACGCCCCACCCGGTTCCGCATTCCTCCCAGGCATCCGCGCAAAGCTTTCAGGCCGCCCTCGCCGTCCTTCCCCGTTCGTGGACATGGGACAGCCTGCTGCCCATCTTCTGCGCTGCCATCACTGCCGTCTGTGTGCTTGCCGCAATCATCTGGTCCCGCCGCTGGCCCCTCTTTCACGACGCCGCCATCATGCACTACGTCGTCTTCCTTATGGACCACGGCTGGCGTCCATACGTCGACATCGTCGACATCAATATGCCTGGCTCGTACATGGTCGAATGGTTCGCCGTCCATACCTTTGGACCAGGCTCCGTCGCGTGGCGCCTCTTCGATCTCGCCACCATGGCAGTCGTGCTCATCTCTGCTGTCCTCATTGCCAGCAAACAGAATCGTCTCGCCGGCCTGCTCGGCGGGATGGCCATCCTGCTCTTCCATCTCTCGAACGGACCCGCGGATGTCGGCGAGCGCGACTGGAACCTGATGGTCTTCCTGCTCGCCGGCTTTGCCGTCTATGTACTCGCCCTGCGCCGCCGGCAGCCTCGTCTTTTCTTCGTCTTCGCGGCGCTCTCCGGATTTGCCGCAGCCATCAAGCCGCCTGCCTTCCCGTTTCCGTTCGCGCTGCTGCTGCTCGCGGGCCTTCATCTGCGCAGAGACCGGCAGCCGCTGCGGCCATGGCTCCTCGCCGCCTTCGCCGGTGCGTGCGTACCCGCCGCGGCAGTCTTTCTCTTCCTCTGGCACTACCACGCCTTCGCCGCCTTCCTCGGCATCGCGCGCGGCCTCGTGCCCTTCTATGCAGTTAACGGCAACCTGCCGCTGCCATATCTGCTGCACGTTGCATTGGGAATCTATCTACTCGGCATCGCTCTCATCGCTGCCTGGGTATGCTGGGTACAAGCCGGCTGGCGACGCTGGAATACCCAGGCACTGCTGCTCGGCATACTTTTCGGCGGATTTCTGTTTCTAAGTCAGCGCAAGGGCTGGCAGCAGCACAAGGCAACGCTTTTTGCCTTCCTTCTGCTATGGATCACGATGGAGTTCGCCCCCGGCCTGCGTGCCGTGGCTTCCCGAAGCAGGTTCGCCAGCGCCGCAGGGCTCGGTCTGCTGACCCTGCTGCTGGTCACCTGGACGCTTCCTGTCCGCAATTTTCCATTTTTCGTTCCCGGCGCAGCTGCCATCGAAGCCGATCTGCAGCCCATCGGCACACAGGCCCTTACCCGCAATGTGCAGTGTGTCGAGATGGTCAGCGGCTGCATCCACGCACTTTACGACCTGCGCCTGCAGCCCTCCACCGGCTTCCTCTTCGACTCATTCCTCTTCACGCCCTCACCCGACGCCGCTGTCCAAACTCTGCGCAGCCGCTTCCTCACAGAGCTAACCCAACAGCCCCCGGCCATCCTGATCGTTGGCGCATCCGACTGGGGCGTTGCCGGCAGCGTCAGCTATGCGCGCCTCGCCGTGTGGCCCGCCTTCCAGCAGTTTCTCGATCACGACTACACGCTGCAGCACGACTACAACGCCGGGCCCATCATCGATCGCGGCAGCTACCGCCTCTACCATCGCCGCTGACCTTCGCGCCGATCGACGTCAGAACAGATCCGGAATACTCGTAAACGCAATCCGCGTCGCAGCAGCCGATCCCGCCGGCAGCATACTCGCAAAAAACAGCATGCTGGTCCCATGCTTCGCGTTGATCTTGTCCATCGTGCTCGACAAACGCGTCCGCCGCGCTTCCGTCTCCAGCCCGGAGAAGAGACTCAGCGTATGCAAATGGTCCGGCACCAGGTTGCTGAGCGTCACACCCACAAAAAACGGCTTCTGATACGCCGCCCCTTGCGGCCGCTCCGCCCACAGCTTCTTCAGTCCTTCCACCAGCGTCTGGTTGTCCTGGCATTCGATCAGCGACGTACTCTGTGACCAGGCGCTCTGCGGTATCCCCGACAAGTGCTTCTTGGTCGTCGACTTCGCCGGCACCACAAACTTGATGGTCAGTCGCAGGTTCGTCGCCCACAGCCGCGCCGTGCGCAGTCGCATCGCCGTCTTATGCAGCAGTTTGCTCACCACCGCATAGCTCCCATCCAGCGTCCGCAGATCCGGAGGCAGTACGTGTGAGTTGCCAATCGATTTCTGATGCTCCAGCTCGGCATCTTCAAAGTCTTCGCCGCGCAGCCAGTGCCACAGCTTTTCGCCGCCAATTCCGCCCCATGCCCGGTTCATCGCTTCGCGATCCAGTGCATACAACTGCGCCATCGTCCGGATGCCGCTTTCCTGCAGACGCGTTTCCATGCGCGCGCCGATGCCGGGCAGATCCCGCAGCTTCAACTGCATCAGCGCCGTCTCCAAAATGTCCGGCGTCAACGCAACCAGTCCGTCCGGCTTCTCCATGTCCGACGCAATCTTTGACAGGTAGCGGTTCGGTGCCAGCCCGATCGAGCAGCGCAGCGTCTCCCCGGCATGCTGGCGAATCCCCGCCTTGATCCGTTCGGCCAGCTTTAATGCCGACAGCAGTGGTTGCTCACTGCCAATCAGCCGGCACGCCATTTCGTCGATCGACATCACCGAGGCCACCGGCACAAACCGTTCCACTGCCTGCACGATCCGGTGGTGATATTCGACATACAGCTCGTGCCGCGCCTCCACCAGCACCAGCTCCGGACACATCTTCTTCGCCTCGCCCACCTGCGTCCCTGTCCGGACGCCGAAAGCCTTGGCTTCATAACTCGCCGCAATGCAGAAGGTGGTGTCGGCCATTACAGGGACCACCGCCACCGGCCGTCCTCGCAGGAGCGGCTGCAGCTCCTGTTCTACCGACGCAAAATAGGAGTTCAAATCGAGGAAAAGCCAGCGCACCCGCGGCTCTTCAACCGCCCTGGCTAGCCCGGACGTCGCTGCCGCCGTTACGCTGGTGCGCACTGACTTTCCGCTGCCGAGGGCAGTAAGATCTTCTTCCTCTACGGTCTTTTTGGGAAAGGGACGAGCAGTTCCGGGATGGGGAAGGCGACTTTCCATCTTCTCCTGATTTTCGCCCTAGCCAAAGCTTCCGCGCAAGGCATACTCTGACCCCATTGAGTCACGTTACTGTCTTGGCACACACTTTCAGGGAGTAGCGCTCAACGCACCAAAAGAAGATTTTGTAAGTGTACAGTCAACCTTCCGCAAGGCTGACTGGTTCCAAGTTGTTCAAGGAGTCGTTCCGGCCATGCTGTCCGCAAATTTCTCGGCAATCTCGCACTGGTTCTCCTTTCTCGAAAGCTATGTCCCGGCCATCGCGATCACTGCGGCCTCTGCCGTCCTCATCGGCTGTGCTGTCAGCGGGGCCTGCGCACCCTGCAAGGAAAAAGACCAGGTGTTCCATAAGCACGTCTGGTAGCTGATCGCTCTCCACTACACCCCGGCGCGGCAGCCTGCCAGCCCTCGTGTCTTCGTTCGCCACGGCCGCGGTTCGCGCAGCTTCTGTCCTCCCCCTCTATAATCCGTGTCGATGCCGAATACGGATGCAAGTGCCCGCACTGTCCTCCCGAAAAACCCTCAGCTGGATGAACTTGCCCGTCGGCACGCACTCGTCGAAGAGTCCGGCGGCGAAGAACGTCGGCTGAAACAACAGCGCGACGGCAAGCTCACCGCCCGCGAACGCGTAGAACTATTGCTCGACGAAGGCACCTTCGAAGAGACCGATCGCTTCGTCACCCATCGCTGTACTGACTTCGGCATGGCCGACAAAACCTTCGAGCATGCACAGCCGCGAGCAGTAACGGCC